>NZ_CP192600.1:2882561-3492592 GCF_050632395.1 Tabrizicola sp. BL-A-41-H6 | reverse complement strand
CACCGTCGCCAACCTCGGCCCCATCGACAAAGACCGGCCGTGTCACTTCGTGGCCGCCACGCAGGCTGGGCGTGATCATCGGACCCCAACATCCCGGCGCGGTATTGGCGATGATGGTGCCGCCATTCTCGACCGGCCCAAGCATCGGCTCTTCGGGGTCGAGAACGCTGTTGGTGAACTCCGACACCACGACGCTGCGGCGCGACAGCGTATTGCTTCCGTCTGGCATGATAGCCTCCCTGCAGACTGCGACTGATGGTCCGAGAGTAGGTGCCCTGAAGCGAACTGCAAGCCTTACCCAGGCAAGGGCTCGATTACTGTTCGGTAAATGGCCGATTCCGATCTGCAGCCGGGAAAGCAAGTCGGCGGGACCTTGGCCCCTCCGCTCATTTGGCCCCACTTCGGCTCGGAAAGACCAGCGATGAGCCGCAGCAATTCAACCCGCTGGCCGGTTTCGATGCCGCCGATCAAACCACAGCGAGTTGGTCGTTGAGGATGGGCTATGGACTTCGTCCACGACCGGCTCGCCACGGGCAAGAAGCTGCGTGATTCAACCGTGCTCGACACGTACTCGCGGCTCACGTTCCAGTGCTCGATGTGCGCTACAGCCCGTCACCCTGAGCGAAGCCGGAAAACTCTGCCTTCGGGCGGTCCAACGTTGGGGATCGGATAAAAGTCGGGGGCGACATCAGCGCAAACAGAGGTGAGGCAATCGGGATGATCGGGTAACGCAACTGAGGTGCCCAAGAGAAATCTGACTATTTGTTTTCAGTTGGATAGATGGTGCTGCAAGAGAGGATTGAACTCTCGACCTCTCCCTTACCAAGGGAGTGCTCTACCACTGAGCTACTGCAGCGCCGGGGGCGCGAGGCGTTCGGCCTCGTCCCGTTCTGGCGGGCGTGTTAAACGCAAAGCCGGGGGCTTGCAAGGGGCATGTCGCCAAGTTTCCGCACGCAAAAGCAGTAACCTCTACCGCCCTCCGGGCCAAGCAATCTGGACCCTGCAGCACCGCTGCGCTATGCAGGCTGAATGCGTCAACCGACCGATCCGTCATCGACAGGGGCCGCCGGGTCGGCCCGAAAACCGCGCTCCGCCGCTGACGTGCGCGAAGAACGGTTGAAGGCGGCGTTGAAGGCCAATATGGCGCGACGGAAGGCACAGGCAAAAGCCCGGACCGCGGATGACGCAGGCCCCGGGGACACCGGAAAATCGGGGTAGGGCAGATGGATTCGATACTGGTACGCGGCAATGGCGCGCTCAATGGCGTGATCCCTATCGCGGGTGCAAAGAACGCCTGCCTCACGCTGATGCCCGCGACACTCCTCAGCGACGAACCCCTGACGCTGACCAATGCGCCGCGCCTGTCCGACATCCGCACCATGACGCAGCTTTTGCAATCGTTGGGGGCCGAGGTCGCCAGCTTGCAGGACGGCCTCGTCCTCGCCATGTCCAGCCATTCCCTTACCAGCCAGACGGCCGACTACGACATCGTGCGCAAGATGCGCGCCTCGATCCTCGTCCTTGGCCCGCTCCTGGCGCGTTACGGCCATGCCATCGTGTCCTTGCCCGGCGGTTGCGCCATCGGCGCGCGGCCGGTCGACCTGCACCTGAAAGCGCTGGAAGCGATGGGCGCGGAGCTTGACCTGCGCGACGGCTATGTTCACGCCAAGGCCCCCGGTGGCCGCCTCAAGGGCGCCATCGTCGAATTTCCCTTCGTCTCGGTCGGCGCCACCGAAAACGCGCTGATGGCCGCCACCCTCGCCAAAGGCACCACCGTCATCAAGAACGCCGCCCGCGAGCCCGAGATCGTCGATCTCGCCCGCTGCCTGCGCCGCATGGGCGCGCAAATAGACGGTGAAGGCACCTCGACCATCACCATCGAAGGCACTGACCGTCTTGGCGGCGCCACCCATCCCGTCGTCACCGACCGGATCGAACTTGGTACCTACATGCTCGTCCCGGCCATTTGCGGCGGCGAGGTCGAATGCCTCGGCGGCACGCTTGAGCTCGTCGGCGCTTTCGCCGAAAAGCTCGACGAGGCGGGGGTGTCTGTCACCCAAACCAATCGCGGCCTCAAGGTCAGCCGCAAGAACGGGCGCGTGAAGGCGGTCAACGTCACCACCGAACCGTTCCCCGGCTTCCCGACCGATCTTCAGGCGCAGATGATGGCGCTTCTGTGCACCGCCAAGGGCACCTCGGTGCTGGAAGAAAAGATCTTCGAAAACCG
Organism: Tabrizicola sp. BL-A-41-H6; assembly: GCF_050632395.1. Lineage (GTDB taxonomy): Bacteria > Pseudomonadota > Alphaproteobacteria > Rhodobacterales > Rhodobacteraceae > JAUYQR01. The sequence goes on along the minus strand of NZ_CP192600.1, from coordinate 3,490,365 downwards.
CTTCATGCACGCGCCCGAACTGCTGCGGATGGGGGCAAAAATCGACGTTCACGGCGGGACCGCCACCGTCACCGGCGTTGATAAACTGCGTGGCGCGCGCGTCATGGCAACTGACCTCCGCGCCAGCGTCAGCCTGATCCTCGCAGGCCTTGCCGCCGAAGGCGAAACCGTCGTCTCCCGCGTTTATCACCTCGATCGCGGCTACGAACGGGTCGAGGAAAAGCTGCGCGCTTGCGGCGCCAAGATCGAGCGGATCGTCGCATGACCGACGCGCGCTTCGAAGAAGGCGGCGAGGCTCCGCTGCATCTGGTGGCGGTCGACACCGATGACCTGCACGTAATCTCGACGCTGGTGCAGGATGCTGTCCTGCCCGTCACCGAGATGCAGCACGACGCAAAGCGCCGCCGTTTCGCCCTAATGCTGAACCGCTTCCGCTGGGAAGACCGGGTCGAGGCGGAACGGGTGGGCCGCGCCTACGAACGCGTCCGCTCGGTTCTTGTGGTTGAAGACGTGCTCAAGGTTCGGACCTTTGGCTTTGACCGGGCCGACAAGGATCTCGTCCTGTCGCTCCTGTCGCTCGACTTTGCGCCGGGCGAAGACGGCACCGGTCGCCTCACCCTCACGCTTGCGGGCGACGGGGCGCTGGCGCTGGATGTCGAGGCGCTGGAAGTGCGGCTTGAGGACGTGACCCGCCCTTACCGCGCCCCGTCCGGCAAGGTGCCAACTCACGACTGAGGCGGCCTTTCGCGATCATCCGGCCATAGCCTGCAAGGGCCCCCGCCGGTCCGTGCCGCCCATCCTGCCTTGAGGCCTCGGCCCTGCCGCGCTATCTGGGCCCCATCCCGCGAAAGGTGCCGCCGATGCCCGTTTTCCTCAATGCCGCCGACGCAGGCTTCGAAACCGCCTTTCAGGCCCTCTTGGGCCAAAAGCGCGAAGAGGCCGAAGACGTCGATCAGGCCGTTGCCAGCATCATCGCCGATGTCCGCGCACGGGGCGATCAGGCGGTCATCGACCTCACCACCCGCTTCGACCGCCTGACGCTAACTCCCGAAACGCTGGCCTTTTCCAAGGCCGAGATAGACGCCGAAATAGCCAAGGTCAGCGCCGAGGACCGCGCCGCACTTGAACTTGCAGCCGACCGCATCCGCGCCTACCACTCCCGCCAGAAACCGCAGGACGAAAGCTGGACTGATGCTGCCGGGGCCACCCTAGGCTGGCGCTGGACGCCCGTTTCCGCCGCCGGTCTTTACGTCCCCGGGGGCACCGCCTCCTATCCCTCCTCGGTCCTGATGAACGCCATCCCGGCCCGCGTTGCCGGTGTCGAACGCCTCGTCATCACATGCCCAACGCCGGACGGTGCGGTGAACCCCCTCGTCCTCCTCGCCGCCCGCATCGCTGGTGTCGACACCGTCTACCGCATCGGCGGCGCGCAGGCCGTCGCTGCCCTTGCCTACGGCACCGAAACCATCGCCCCCGTTGACAAGATCACCGGCCCCGGCAACGCCTATGTCGCCGCCGCCAAGCGCCGCGTGTTCGGTCGCGTCGGCATCGACATGATCGCCGGACCCTCCGAAATCCTAGTCATCGCCGACGCCGACAACGACCCCGACTGGATCGCCCTCGACCTCCTGTCCCAAGCCGAACACGACGCCTCTGCCCAGTCGATCCTCATCACCACCGATGCGGCCTTTGGCCAATCCGTCGCCCGAGCCGTTGCGGCTCGCCTCGAAACCCTCGACCGCCGGGCCATCGCCGGTGCCTCGTGGCGTGACAATGGCGCGGTGATCACCGTCCGCACTCTCGACGAAGCCGCCACCCTCTCCGATCGCATCGCCCCCGAACACCTTGAGCTTCTCGTGGCCGACCCCGACGCCCTCAGCCACAAGATCCGCCACGCTGGCGCGATCTTCCTTGGGCAATTCACCCCAGAAGCCATCGGCGACTATATCGGCGGCCCGAACCACGTCCTGCCCACCGCCCGCTCCGCACGCTTTTCCTCCGGCCTCTCCACCCTCGATTTCATGAAGCGCACAACGCTCGCGAAAATGACCCCCGAGGCGCTGAAAGCCATCGGCCCCGCCGCCGAACGCCTCGCCATCTCCGAAAGCCTGCAAGCCCACGGTCTCTCCGTCCGCGCCCGCCTCGACCGCCTGAACGACTGACGTTTTGCCGTGACATCGCCGCAGCTCTGCGCCACCGTTGCGGGGCAGGGGGCCGCGCATGACCGCAACACTCTATCATTCCCGCAACCCCAACCCGCGCCTCGCGGTCGCCGTCGCCCGCCATCTGACCGCCCCCGTCGCTTACGAATGGGCGTCCCCCTTCCATCCCGACCACGCCGCCCGCTTCCTTGCCCTCAACCCCACCCAGCGCATCCCGATCCTCGTCGAGGACGGCGAGCCCTTGTGGGAAACCGACGCCATCGCCTGCCGCCTGTCGCAGCTTGCCGCCTCCGATTTCTGGCGGCAGGGCAGGGACCAGCCCGACATGATCCGCTGGATCAGCTGGGGCAAGGAAACCTTCGTCCGCGCCTGCGACATGGTGCATTTCGAACGCGGCACCAAGCAGCGCTACCACCTCGGCCCGATCGACCACGCTAAGATATCCGAAGGCCTCGCGATGTTCACCGAAGCCGCCGCCATCCTGAACGCCCACCTGTCGCGCCAAGACTGGCTCACCGGCAACCGCCCCAGCTACGCCGATTTCCGCATGGCGACCTTCCTGCCCTTCAACGATGTCGCCGGCCTGCCCATCGCCGACCACCCTGCCATCGCCGCCTGGGCCGCGCGCCTGAACACCCTCCCTGCCTGGGCCGACCCCTTCGCCGGCCTCGATGCGCCACCGCTGCCCCCGATCCCCGGAACCAAGCCTTGACCGACCGCCGCCCGCTCGGGCATGAGGGCAAAGCCGCCGGGGGACAAGGACCATGACGAACCGCATCTGCCACATCGACATTGACGAAAAAGGGCTGGTGCGCCCGACCCCCGATATCGAACAGGAACGCCGCGTCGCGATCTACGACCTTCTGGAAGACAACGTCTTCGGCCTGCCGAAAAAGCCCGACCGCGTGCATCCCGAAGGCCCCTACCGCGTCCGCCTTGCCATCCGCGAGGGCCGTCTGGTCTTTGACATCGCCAGCGAAGATGGCGAACGGGCGGCCGAGTTCCACCTTTCCCTGGGCCCGTTCCGGCAGGTGGTGAAAGACTACTTCCAGATCTGCGAGAATTACTTCGACGCGGTGAAACGCCTGCCGCCCAGCCAGATCGAGGCGATCGACATGGCCCGTCGCGGCATCCACAACGAAGGCGCCTCGATCCTGCGCGAACGGCTGGAAGGCAAGGCCGATGTCGATACCGACACCGCGCGCCGCCTCTTTACCCTGATCTGCGTCCTGCACTGGGGCTGACATTGGCCGAATTCCCCCAGTCGGTGTTGTTTTGTTGCGATCACAACGCCGTCCGCTCGCCAATGGCCGAAGGGTTGATGAAACAGATGTATGGCCAGCGCGCCTACGTCCAGTCCGCGGGCGTCAAGAACGACATGGAGGTGGACGGGTTCTCCGTCGCGGTCTGTCAGGAGCTTGGCATCGAGCTTTCGCGCCACCGCTCCCGCTCGTTCGAGGAGATGCAGGAATGGGGCGATGATCTTTCCCAGTTCGACCTGATCGTCGCTCTCAGCCCCGCCTCGCAGCGCATGGCGCTTGAACTGACGCGCTACCACCACCTCGATATCGAATACTGGCCGATCCTTGATCCCACGGGCCTTGGCGAGACGCGCGACGCCAAACTCGCCGCCTACCGGCAGGCAAGGGACCAGATTCGCGACCGGATGCTCGCCAGGTTCGGCCCCCCCACGGAAGAAGCAGACGCCTGAGCCCGGAAAAAAGGGTGCCATCCACCGCCTGGCTTCCTTTCGCCCGGAATCAAGGGCGAAGCCCGCCGGGCAGCACCCGACCGCCCCCTCGGGCGGGCGCTTCTGCCCCCTGACCAGCAGAACCACGGCGGAAGCGTCTACCCCATAAACCGCCCAAGACTGCCGTTGCAGCGCCCACCCGGCGGTCAGGCGCTCCCCTCCGTCCGGCCCTCACTCCGCCGCCAGCGCGATCTTGCCCGCCAAGATCTCCGGCAGCGCGCCTTCGATCCACCCGACCAGCGCCACCACATGCGTCGCGGCCTGCCGCCCAAGGGGCGTCAGTTCGTAATCCACATGCGGCGGCACCACCTGATGCGCGGTGCGCAGCACAAAGCCGTCAGCCTCCAGATCCTTCAGCGTCTGGCTCAGCATCCGCTCGCTGACGCCCCCCACCTTGCGCCTGAGCCCGGCAAACCGGTGCGGCCCGGTCGCCAGCGCAACCATCACCAGCGTGCCCCATCGGTTCGTCAGATGACTGAGGATCGCGCGTGACGGGCAATCCGCTGCCATCACATTCCCCAGATTCCAGCCCTCCAGCAGGTCCTGTGCGGTCCGGTCCATCATGATGTGCAGCCTTTCGGTATACTAACAAAATTGTGCGTACTTCCTTATCGTAAGTATACCCCGTATCTCTGCCTCGTCAACCGACAGGAGAGACCAATGACCATCGCCATCACCGGAGCCACCGGCCACCTCGGCCGCCTCGCCATCGCCGCCCTCAAGGCGCGGGGTGCTGCCCCCATCGCGCTTGCCCGTGACCCGGCCAAGGCCGCCGATCTGGGCGTCGAGGCGCGCGCCTTTGATTATACCAGCGCCGACCCCGCCGCGTTGCAGGGGGTGACGACGCTCGTCCTCGTCTCCTCCAACGATTTCAACGACCGCGCCGGACAGCACCGCCGCGTCATTGCTGCGGCCAAGGCTGCCGGTGTGAAACGGCTGATCTACACCTCGATCCTCAAAGGCGACGCCAGCCCGATGATCCTTGCGCAGGACCATATCGCCACCGAAGCCGCGATCCGCGAGGCGGGTATCCCCGCCACGATCCTGCGCAACGGTTGGTACACCGAAAACTACACCGGGTCGCTTGGTGCAGCCGTCCAGCATGGCGCAATGATTGGCGCGGCCGGGGCAGGGCAGGTAAATTCCGCCGCTCGCAAGGACTATGCCGAGGCCATCGCAGTTACCGCGCTCGACGCGGCCCACACGGGCAAGACCTATGAACTGGCTGGCGACGCCGCCCACACCGGTGCCGATTTCGCCGCCGCCGTCGCAAAGGCGGCTGGAAAGCCGGTTGCCTATGTGCCGATGAGCCAGGCAGATTACGCCAGCGCCCTGATCGGTTTCGGCCTGCCCGAAGGCTTCGCGCAGATTCTGGCCGACAGCGATGCCCGCGCCGGTGACGGTGCGCTTGCCGATGACAGCCACACCCTCAGCCGCCTGATCGGCCGCCCGACGACGCCGATCGCCGAGACCATCGCCGCGGCCCTCTGACCGGCGGTCCGAAAGCAGTCATTCGCTTTCCCTCCCCCTCACGGGGGAGGGTGACCGGGGGCGAAAGGTTAAAAAGTCCTGAACAAATAAACTAACCCATTGAATTCATGAAGGTGCCATAAGTGTCCCACGGTGGGACACGCCCACCTTGGAAACCCCGGCCCACCCGGCTAATCTCACCCAAACCTCAGGGGAGCCTCCATGCCGCGCGCCGAAACCCTCGCCCTCATCCGCCGCTACTACGAGGCCTTCAACGCAGGCTCGCCCGAAGCCATGCTCGCCTGCCTGACCGACGACATCGAACACCGCGTCAACGAAGGCACCCCCCGGATCGGCCGCGAAAGGTTCGCCGAGTTTTGCAGCCACATGGGCACCAGCTACCGCGAGACCCTCACCGACATGGTGCTCTTCGCCACCGACGACGGCGCCCGCGCCGCCGCCGAATTCATCGTCCACGGCACCTACCTGCAAACCGACCCCGGCCTGCCCGAAGCCAAAGGCCAGACCTACATCCTCCCCGCCGGCGCCTTCTTCGAGGTGCGGGCCGGCAGGATTTCCCGCATCACCACCTTCTATAACCTCAACGACTGGATCCGGCAGGTCTCGGCATGAACATCGAGGACATCGACGTCCGCGCCCTTACCGGCCCTGACCTCGAGGCCGCGCTCGACGACGTCGCCCAGCTTCGCATCACCGTGTTCCGCGACTGGCCCTACCTCTACGATGGCACCCTCCACTACGAACGCCAGTACCTCGACACCTACCGCGACAACCCCGGCGCGCTTCTGGTGGGGGCCTTCCACGACGGTCGCCTTGTAGGAGCCTCCACATCGACCCTGATGGAGGATCACGCCGACGCCTTCGCGGCCCCGCTCCGCGCCATCGGTCTGCCGATCACATCGATCCTCTACGGCGCGGAATCGGTCCTGCTGCCAGACTACCGCGGCATCGGCCTTGGCCACCGGTTCATCGACCTGCGCGAAGCCCACGCCCGCAAGATGGCCCGCACCCACGTAGCCTTCGCCTCGGTCGTCCGCCCTGACGACCATCCGGCAAAGCCGGAAAACGCCCGCACCAACGATGCCTTCTGGCAGGGCCGCGGTTACCAGCCCCTGCCGGACGTTCTGGCGCATTTCAGCTGGCGCGACCTTGGCGACACAGCCGAGACGGAAAAGGCCCTTCAGTTCTGGATGCGGGCGATTTGACCGGGCCGCGCCCGCAGGTCTACCGGCGGCCGCGCAAGATTCCACTTGAAAACCCCGCGGGCCGGGCGCATACGCCCCACCGGATGCCTGCGCTCAACCGCGGGCGAAACCCTTATTGGAGAGACCATGGCCAAGGAAGACATTCTCGAATTCCCCGGTGTCGTGAAGGAACTCCTGCCCAACGCGACATTCAAGGTCGAACTCGAAAATGGCCATGAGTTGATCGCGGTGATGGCAGGCAAGATGCGCAAGAACCGCATCCGCGTTCTGGCAGGCGACAAGGTTCAGGTGGAAATGACACCTTACGACCTGTCGAAGGGCCGCATCAACTACCGCTTCAAGTAACCTCGTGCGCCTAATCCTGGGATCCGGCAGCCCGCGCCGCAAGGAATTGCTGGCGCAGATTGGGGTTGTACCCGACGCGATCCTGCCCCCCGACATTGACGAGACGCCACGCCGGGGCGAACACCCGCGTTCATACTGCGCCCGTCTCGCGCGCGAGAAGGCGATCGCGGTCGAAGCTGGGCCTGACGATATCGTCCTTGCCGCCGACACAACGGTCGCACTTGGCCGCCGGATCCTTGGCAAGCCCGCAGATGCCGGCGAGGCTGCTGCTTTCCTGACCGCGCTTGGCGGCAGGCGGCATCAGGTGATCACGGCAATTGCGGTGCGGCGCGGGGCGCAGATCTGGACGCGGGAAAGCGAAAGTGCGGTCAAGATGAAGCGCCTGTCAGACCTCGAACTGAACGCGTACCTTGCCAGCGGTGAATGGCAGGGCAAAGCCGGCGGATATGGCATCCAAGGCGCCGCTGGCGCCTTCATCCCGTGGATTAGCGGTAGTTTTACCGGCATCGTCGGCCTGCCTCTGGCCGAAACCGCCAGCCTGCTGCAAGCCGCGGGTCACCCATTGTGGAGGCAGGCATGATAGGCCGCGTAATCATTCTTGATCAGATCGGCGAGCGTAACGCCGCCGCCTTGCTGGTTGACGGGCGGATTGAGGATCTTGTCGTCGATCCGGGCGATGATACCCCGGTGCCCGGCGCGATCTACCGGGCTATCGCCGATCGGCCGGTCAAGGGGCAGGGCGGTATCTTCGTCAAACTTCCGCACGGGTCGGGTTTTCTGCGCCAAATTTCCGGCATTTCCCCCGGCCAGCGCCTCCTGGTTCAGGTGACCGGGCCGACCGAGCCGGGCAAGGCCACGCCCGTCTCTGCCCGACTGCTGTTCAAATCGCGATTTGCGATCATCACTCCCGACGCGCCCGGCCTGAACATCTCTCGGCGGATCAAGGACGAAGACCTCCGCACCGATCTGACGGCCATTGCATCCGATCAGATGGCAGGGGCAGCCGAAACGCTTGGCCTGATCCTGCGCTCCGGCTGTGCCGAGGCCGAAGAGGATGCGATAGCCGAGGATGTGGCCGCGATGCGCGGGCTGGCCGAAGCCGTGCTTGCCGATATCGCTGGCGGGCCGGAACTTCTGGTCGACGGCCCGGATGCGCACGACATCGCCTTTCGGGAATGGATGGACCCGCCGGCCGACGAGATGGTCACCGACGAGGGCGGTTTTGCCGAGCACGGCGTGCTGGAGATGATTGACGCGCTTCTCGACCCACGAGTTGATCTGCCAGGGGGCGGGCACATGATGATCGAACCCACCCGCGCGCTTGTGGCAATCGACGTGAACACCGGGCCCGACACCTCTCCCGCGGCCAGCCTGAAGGTCAACATCGCGGCCGCCCGCGATCTTCCGCGGCAGTTGCGCTTGCGCGGCCTTGGCGGTCAGGTGGTGGCCGACTTCGCCCCGATGCCGAAGCGCGACCGCAGCATTCTCGATCAGGTCATCAAGGCTGCGTTCAAGGGTGAGGCAGAGACAAATCTCGCCGGCTGGACGTCGCTCGGGCTTTATGAACTAATACGCAAACGCGACCGTCTGCCCTTGGCCGAGACTCTCCAATGACCTGTCCGGTCTGTGGCAAACCAACCGACCTAAAGGTCAAGCCGTTCTGCTCGCGCAGATGCGCGGACGTCGATCTGGGGCGCTGGCTGAACGAAAGCTACCGGGTTGCCGGTGAGCCTGTTGACCTTGGCAGCGAGGATGAAAGCGAAGAGCGGCCAAAGCCCCACTGACACGCGGTTTCCCTCTGGACAGCCAATGCGCCGTCCAGTATCACGCCCGCACTTCCGGAAAAGACCCGGAGATAACGGTGCCCAGATAGCTCAGTTGGTAGAGCAGCGGATTGAAAATCCGCGTGTCGCTGGTTCGATTCCGGCTCTGGGCACCACTTAAATCTCACAAAATCAACACCTTACAAGATTGCTCGGTTCGAATTCTAGGGGGTTGGTTCCTGGCTGGGCGCAGTTTTGGGTGATACGATACAGATCCCGTTAACCTGCGGACAAGACAGTCTGCGAAAACGAGCAGAACACGACCAGGTGCAACCGCAGATTCTGGCGACGTCCGCTCGCGACTTCCGTCTAGATCGTTGGCTAGATGAACGTGACTATGGGCGTTGAGAGTTCGGTCACGGCCTATTCTGTTGAAAAACTTTGCCCCGCGCAAATTGCCTCGATAACTTGGGAAGCCGTTCTCATCAGGCTCCAATTGGCAAACGTTGTTTGCGGAGGGCCGTCGACGAAGGAAGATATTGTGCATATCTGGCCCGCTTCGGTGACGATGAGAGTATTCCAACAGAATAGGTTCTAAGCGGCCGGTCGGACCCGGATCGCGCGGCTTAGCAGCATTCCCAAATGCGGATGTTGGGGCACTGCGCAAGTACCGCTGCGCATCGTCACAACTTCGCTTGACCACAATAGACCGGAAGAACATCATGGAGTTGAGTGACCGGCATTCGGTTCGCGCAGAGAGATTTCCCTCATGGAGATAGTCGGTAACAGCCTCGATGATGTTTTGATCGAGCTTTATGAAAGACTGCTGGCGGAGGGCTCGACGAACCGTGGCACTAGGGGGGGTACTCTCGAATGCCTGGGAGTAACCCTTAGAATTCATAAACCAAGATCCCGATTGAGCCGCTCGGAGGATCGAGGAAAACCATTCAGCGCGATCGGCGAACTACTGTGGTATCTCTCGGGCTCTGATCAGCTTGAATTCATCAAGCCATATATTCCTCGATACGAGCACGATGCTGTGGATGGAATACTTCAGGGCGCATATGGTCCGCGACTGCTTCGAAAGAACGGTAAAATAAACCAGATCGAAAATGTTATTGAACTGCTCACTCAAAGACCAGGAAGTCGTCGCGCTGTGATCCAGCTTTTTGACGCCGATGACATTGCTGTCGAAAAGAGAGAGATTCCCTGCACGACTACCTTGCAGCTACATCTCCGGGGTGCAGAACTTCACATGTCAACTACTATGAGGTCAAATGATGCATACTGGGGCCTGCCACATGACATCTTCTGTTTCACAATGCTGCACGAAATGTTCGCGCGTCGACTTGGGGTGAAGCTTGGAACTTATATGCACCATGTTGGCTCTATGCATATATATGAAGACTATGTCGACGCAGTGACGAAATACACAAGTGAAGGACATCAGAAGCCGAATGAGATGCCGGAGATGCCCCCTGGCGACCCATTTAAGCTTGTGCCAATAATCATCGAAGCTGAAAAACGTATCAGAAGTGGAGAGAGTTTCAGCGCAGAGGACGCGATCGCAGACCCGTATTGGGCCGATATCGTCCGGCTACTGCAGGTGCATTGGGGAAGGCGACGGTGCGAGGACTTGACAGCCTTGAAGTCGGCGTTTGTCGATCCAGTTTATCTTCCGTTTGTCATTGAGCGTCCAGCAACGAACAAAAGTAACACGGTCAAATCAACCGATCGAGGAACGAAATGACTTGGCCGACACGCAACGCGCAACAGCAGCAAATCCGCGCTGCTCTTCTCGCACACTCATCTCTAACACGACCGTTGCCTGGCGTTCTGGACCCCAGAGCGCTCGATACTCTGGTGCTTCAGATCGTCGCCAGCGTCCGGCGTGAAGACTACTACAGGCTTATCCAAGCGCGTCCCGCTTCACCACGCAGGGCGGACCCGCATGATGCACTCTTCAATCCTGAGCATGCCGTGGCCTTTCACCTATCTAACGGCAATCTCGACGAGGCTGCGTGGCTCGTGTTTCTCATGACGCACTTTGCAAAGCCCGCCGACAGTGGATGGCGGCGCCTACAAGACGTCTATGGAATGCTAGGCAACGGTCTGTGGGACTGGCCATCTGTCTCCGGAAACGCGGTCGTGTTCGATGCATGGCTGGCCGCAAATTGGACTAGTATTCGGGGCAAATTTGGGAACCACAGGAAGTACGAGAGCCTTCGGCCAGGCTCCAACAGGTCGACTGGCTTTGTCATTCGTGAGTATGTCAGCCTGATTGCGGCACCAGGTCACCAGGCGTTTTATCAAGGCGTCCTAGCGCATGGTCCAAACGACCAGTTTGACGCACTGTACAACTCGCTGAATATCCCGAGCTTCGGTCGGCTTGCAAAATTTGATTACCTGATGCTCCTAGCCCGATACCGCATTGTTCCGATGCAACCTCTTTACGCCTATTTGCAGGGCGCAACAGGGCCAAGTCGAGGCGCGAAACTGCTCTTCATAGGAAATGCAAACGCAAACTCTACGCCTGCGCAACTCCAACTGATGCTCGATGGTCTTGATGCCGATCTGCAAGTAGGCATGGCTGTTCTGGAGGACGCTCTGTGCAATTGGCAGAAATCACCAGTCCAGTTCGTACACTTCAAGGGATAGGTGTTAGACGCTGGCGTGATCGATGTCTTCCCATGCCCATCTACGTTTCAAGAAGTTCATCTGACTATGTTCAATCATCTTGCGGTGCTGCATTTGACCAATGGTCAAGCCGGGAGAAATTCCTGCCGTGACACTGAAGCGGATGATTGCCTCTCTTTCAGCCTTCAATTGACGAAATTCAGGCTCGCGCTCCGACGGAATGATGCATTGCCGGGCGAAGTCATTTGCTTGCTGCTCAAGATCATCACTCGGCGTTTCGTCACTGTCGACGAATGTATCGGCACCGTGAAGAAGGAGATGTCCAATCTCATGGAATACAGTGAACCAGAATTGATCGTCGGCGCGATGCCGGAAGCTCAATAGAATCATCGCTTTGTTTGCTGAAACTAGGCGAGTTGCGCCACTGGCGTGGCACCCTTTTGGTGTCCTTACAACAACGACCGCAACACCTGCTTCCGCGCATATTGCGCGGAGCTTTGGAAGGAAACGCGCTGGATGATTGATCTTGGTGAGGTGCCGAATTTGTTCCAAGCGTTCTCTCAGTCGCGCGGGCGACCAAGACTGTGTTGGAACCAAATCCGCCTCAATTTCTCCGCGACGCAGCCAAAGAAGAACCGCCGAGTCCAGCGGTACAAAACTTAAAGAGCGTCGAAAATGGGTATCAGTACAAACCCTGCCATATCGCTGCTCCCAACTCGTGAGAGTCGGTACACTGTAGAAGAGCATACGTCGGCGCACCTCCTCGCGGACCGCTTCGGGTGAAGCTGACCGTCGACCTGGCAAGCGAGGCATCGGTACGTTGATTAACCAATCGTCCGGGTGCTCCGCAGCAGTGGTCACGGCCCTCTCAAGGGCCTGATCGAAATTCGTTTGCCTCTTTAGCCAGAAGCTCGGGCTTCCACCTAGAAGTTCGCTGAGCACTTCACACGAACGAGCATCTATTCGGATGTTGCCTTCCAGAAGGCCTCGAACTTCATTCAGTCCACCTTCTAGCCGTCCAGCCAAATCGTCGGATGTGACACCTCGACGATGCATTAAGGCGCAAATGGCATCACCCGGTTTGGAGAACCAATCGGCAACTTGCCCACCATCAGCTGGCATCAGGCACCTCTATCGCAATAAGCTTCAACCGCTCTACCGTCGACCAAACAACATGGTCTGCCCCGCCACGCTGAAACCGCGTGCCCACAGGAACAAAGCGCGCGTGGCAATGGCTCCCAAAAGAAACTACCAGGGTTTGGCCGTCGGCAATTTGAGCGATACTGTCCATGAAAACCAACATCTCCTCGGCGTTTTCTTGCGCCTCAATGTCAGCAATGATCGTTATCAGTTCCTTGGCATTCAGCGGACCCAAGGCGGTTTCGGCCTCATTCAACACGAGACATATTTCCTTCAGGCGCGCGGTCCCGAACGACACAATCACTCAGGGAACCCCGCACTGTCGCGGGAAAACGTATCATTCAAACACCGATGCATGATGACGACTCTCAACACGTTGGGGCAAAGGTGAACCAGCGGGCTTTGATGCTTGCTTGCGCCGGATCGCTTCGATCCTTTCCCAGTTGCGTGCCAGTTCTTTTTCTCCAGCATCGTCCATCGAAAGTTCGATTGCGTTACAGAGAGCAGCCAGTGTGACCATAACGCCGCCGATCTCTTGCTCTTGTGCGCCTGTGGGCCGATCAAAGACATAATCGACCATCAGCCTTGCATCTTGCCTTGTACATCCAGTCGCCTGAGCGAGCTCAAGCGCTTCTTCAAGAAACCGGTGGGACCGCTCAGCCACATCTACTCGAGCTGGTGCTGAAAAACACGCAGTGACCCAAGCAACGACCCGTTGCTGGTATGTCATCTAATGGGCCTCCCCGGTCTCGTTTTGATCATCATTGCCACAGCATCTAGTCTCTGCCAACCCGAATTCTCCATTTTATGGTGTCGCACCCGGAATCTGCTCATCTGACATGCTTTCAACGGGCAGCCTCTTGAACCCTTCGATACCGCCACACCCGCGTCGCGTCCGCCTTCATCGCGTCGCCCGCAACCTCTCCCAGTCGTTCGCCCTGAGATATGCCGTTACACGCATCTGTTCGCGCGCGTCCAGCGCGCTGGCTCGAGCCCGATGGCCTGCTCGAGGATATCGCCCATCCGATACGATAGGGGTCCGAAAGTCTTCCTTTCAGCCGTCGCCCTCGCCGCAACCATCTTGTTCAGGTTATGAAGGAGAACTAGCTTGACCCTAGGCCTCTCCGGGTTCGAAGGAGGTAAGGCGGGCGGCAGCGGCGATCAACTCGACCGCGCCGGGGATTTTGGCCCCCTAAGGGGATCGGGCTAGCGCCAGTATTTTTGCAGTATTGCCGGGCGCGGGACCATTTTCTCAAAGACGGCTTTGGTGGTGCTGACCTGATGCCATGCTCCGCGTGCTAACGGCAGCCGTCCGCCCGTATTGTAGATCAAATCAGAGGTTGGCGAGGTTGGGGAGACACGAAGCCTATCGTCAGGGAGATGGACAAAGGAATCTTGGATGCTGGCATCGACAGACCGCCAAGATCCGCTCGGTCCGCTCTCGTTGGGCCTGAAATAGATGTCGTATGGTCGACACCTAGAAAACGCGGTAGCAACTCAGCATGGCAACGAAATCGTATTTCGCATCAAGCGTATCTGAGTTTCTTCGCACCGGTACGGAGGAAATTGTTGGTCGCTTGGCGACTCGTGTGGGCACTGAACACAGCGGCGATGATGGCAATCAAATTCGCGCTTGGCGCGTCCAGGTCGACCTACTCAAGAATTCGCTTAGGACCCTCGACAGTGGCCAGTGGGGCATCATGCTCGAACTGCCGTTGCTGCGCCTGGGTCGGCGGATCGATACCATCATTCTCATCGATAGCATGGTTGTGTTGATTGAGTTCAAGATCGGCTCGTCACGCTTCGGCTCCGCGGACATCGATCAGGCCGTCGACTATGCACTGTGCTTGCGGGATTTCCACTCTGGGTCAAAGTCACTCAGAATTGTGCCAATCTTGTGCGCTGAACGCGCTCCGGACGCTCAGTATGACGTCAGCTTGACATTTGTGGACCATGTGAGCGCCTGTATGCCGGTCAACGCTGCACAACTCGGCGATGTGCTGCGGTCTGTGTCTAGTATCGCGAGCGGTACTCAACTTAATTGGCGGGACTTCGATGCCTCATCATACAGCCCGACGCCTGATATCGTGACAGCCGCTCGAGCCCTTTATGCTGGACATGGGGTCAAGGAGGTGGGTCGTGCTGACGCGCCCGCAGAGGCGCTGGAGCGGACATCATCGAGACTACAGGAGATCGCCGAAAACGCCCGAACGGAAAGATCAAAGGTCGTGTGTTTTGTGACTGGCGAGCCAGGTTCGGGAAAGACCTTACTTGGTCTGGAATTGGTGCTTTCGGGATTGGCTGGGCGTGTTGCAGGCGAGCCCTCTGCTCTTCTAAGTGGAAACCGACCTTTGGTGCAGGTACTTCAGTCCGCAATATCTGAAGACGCGCGTGATCGGCTTGGGATAAAAGCCCCTGAGGCGAAGCGTCAGGCCCAACAGGCCCTGCGGACACTGCTGGGATATTTGAAGGACCACGACGGTCCAGCTTCGCGCCCACCCGAGCACGTCATCGTCTTCGATGAAGCACAGCGCGCCTGGGACGCCGAGACTGGCCTTAAGCTGCTAGGTCGCGAAAGGTCAGAGGCAGAGCTCTTTCTAGAAATCTTGGGTCGCCTGGATTGGGCCTGTTTGGTTTGCCTCGTGGGACCGGGACAGGAGATCAATCGTGGTGAAGGCGGACTGCGGCTTTGGGGCGAAGCACTTCTGAAAGTGCCGGACTGGACGGCGCATGTGTCGGAGCAGGTGCTGCGCGGCCAAGGTGGTTTGAGCGGCCTTTTGGACGGCGCTGAAGCGTTGGAAGTGATCGTTGAGTCCGATCTGCATTTGAGGACCAATCTGCGCGCGCATCGAAACAGTCTTCACGGCGAATGGGTCGCATCGCTCTTGGCCAGTGACGCAGCCTCCGCTGCGGCGATCGCCCATCGCATGGACGCTCCCCCTGCCTATATCACGCGCAGTCTGCCCAGGATGAAGAGCTGGCTCGAAGCGCGCCGACGTGGCGGTCACCGTGTGGGTTTGCTCGCGAGTTCAGGTGCGACGCGGTTGATTGCGGAAGGCATCCCGCCATCGCCTCGATCAAACGAACTGGAGCAGGTCGTACATTGGTTCTTGCGGCCAGCCGGCGATTTTCGATCGTCGAATGCCCTTGAGGTACCATTGTCCGAGTTTGTCTGCCAGGGTCTCGAGGTCGACTATGCGGGCCTCGCGTGGGGAAATGACCTGATCTGGGGCGATAAAGGATGGATGCCTCGCAAAATGCGAGCGCCCAGGTGGCAGTTTCTGCAGAACATCGATGCGCAGCAGTTTCGTCTGAATGCCTATCGTGTGCTTCTAACCCGTGCTCGGGCAGGCACGGCAATTTACGTTCCGGACGGCGACATTGATGATCCATCGAGAATGCCAGACGATTTCGAAGGCGTTTACAGAACTTTACGCGAAAGTGGACGCGTGGATCTGTAGCGGCCCCGTGAGGCAGTCCCAACAAAAAAAACTACATGCTGGCATCAGGTCGCGCAGCTACCACCCGTATAGGGCTGCATTTACAATCCTAAGTATCGCCTCGAATGTTTTGGGGAGGCATGCGTCATGGAGTTGCTCGGATGGGGTGACCCGTCCGACCACCACTCAACAACCGCACTATTCGCGGAATTCGCCATTTAAGATTTGATGTTGAGCATCTTGTTGCCGGTGGATGAACCATTGCACCCGGCAGTTGGCGATCGAGGATCAAGGTGGCTAGTGGTTAGAATTTGGAGGCGCAGCATTTCCTAATAAACGCTTACCGTCCTCTTCTCAGTTGCGCTCTGGCAAGCACCGTAATCATGGTTTCGCAAGGCGATTCGACCGACCCCACAAAGTCAAGAAAGAGAAGTTAAGTGCGTGCCGTCCATGGAAAACGGGCGCAGAACACCCGAAAATAGATCAGTAATTGTTCTCGCCATGCCTTTGATTTGCTGCCGCCAGCTTTGGAAATCGTCCCACGGCACTCCTGCCGGGGGTTGGATCATTGAGAATTTCCGGCAACTAGTTGCGCGAGCTATCGCGTTACGCACCGCCCTTTCCTTGTCCAACGCAAGCTCGAGAATGCGCGCAGCACTCATGGCGAGACTTCTTTCAGCTCGCATCCCAAGCACCTCTTGGGTCCGACGCAATTCTGACATCGACATATCACGAAGTATTGCCTGAATGGGTACGTCTTGACCGCTTAGAATGAGCCCAGAACGACGCAGCAACTGCCACGAGCTTGATCCAAAGCTTGGGTTCGCTCCTCTGCTGACTTGCTGACTAGCATAGGAGCATAGAAACCACTCCGTAAGAGCCTCGTTCGAAAGGTCCGAACTGGCAGCGGCTTTCCTAAGCAAACTCGGTTTCGCAGGCGTACCCTCAAGAAATTGCGGATGATAAACGCCTTCAGGAAGATAGCCAGTGCGCGCTAAAGACATAGATGTGTTGAATCGATCCCACATAATTTTCTTACGCTCAGCTTCTGAGCTCCAGATTGCATCGCGATATTGTGGCTGACCGATCAGTCGTCCGATGTATTTCTTTCGAAGTGCCGCGTGCCAAGAGATCCAACCGGGCCAATCAATACCAGCGAGCACAAACGCCGTTGCCAAATTCCAAACGTTGCCAAAGACGCTTCCATTTTGATCCTCATTAATCGATTCTTGCAGTTTTTCGCCGGCATCCTGAAAAGTGGACACCATCGGCACGATGAGACCATTGCCCAGGCGGATGTCAAATCGCATCAAAGACTTCGCTCCTATAGTTCGACGTACTGCCGGTCGTGCCTTTTTTCCAGCGCTTGCGACCCTCGATACAGACTATCGTCAGGCTCAGGTTTACGCCAAGATAATTGCATTCAGGCCGGATCAAATGGCGGTACTTAGAAGATCTGTAAGAGCACCGTCTTGATCATTTATGATGCAGCAGGGTAGCCGCTCGAAAGCTGGCCTCGAAGTAGCGAGACACCTCAAGCCAACTTCTGTCATGTCGAGTTGAGGTACTCAAAGCCGACAAGACGGGGTCGCCTGGCGCCGTAGCGGTATCAGAAATGCAGTGGAGAGCTTTCTCGCCTCGCCAAGCGGCAAGGTGCAAAGGTCAATCGACTGGACTTTTTGGAGTTACTGCTGACATCCGTAGATGACATGCGAAGGGGGCAGCTATCCCAATCTTGAAAGCCGTCACCCATACGGAACCCAGAGTATTGCGTATGCTGTTCTATTCGGACGACAACTTCTTGGTCGGACTCAGTGTTTAGGTCAACCTTGGGTTGCGGCAGAGCCATACGAAATCCGCGTGTCGGTTGGTCGATGTGTTCATTCGGCGCCACAGGCGACTCGGACTGCACGTGCACGGCTGATGGCGGCCTGGCCGCGCGGCATCGTTTCCAACGACTCTCTGCAGTTCAGTATCTGCTGCCGGAACGCTAAACCGTCACATCACAGCGTGCTACTGTTGCTGGAGCGGCCCTACAGGCGCTTCTCCGGCGCCCTGGTATCGTTGCGGGAAATCCCTTCGGGGCGTGCATACGGCAATCCTAGGGCCTCTGGAGCGAAACCTATCGGCAACGGGGGGGTGAGAAACGCCATTCGCAGTTTCCTGGGCGCTTGCTTGCATGAGGCGCTAGTCAGGAGTCACATTCCCGTCACGGTCGGTATGGGCGGCAACGACCGCTGGCTGACGCCTTTCGCGAGCCGGACGGGGCGGTGGCGGGATATACGTAGCGACCCATCGGTCGTAGGCCAGAACGTATTTAGTGACAGGGAAACCGCCGGCTATAACATCGATCTGCTTTATGTTCGGGCGGTCGGGCTGGAAGTGGTGGATGCAGCCGCTCATGTCCGCGCATTCGGCGGCGCCAATATGTACAATGCCCACACCTGCCACGGGATCGTAGGCAGTCCGATAAACATGACACATCAGCATTTCGTCATAGCGACCCATGGTATTCTCCTCAGTGCGTTCGACCCATAACAGCCTCAAGCTTAGCCCTTAGTTCAACCCTCTCAGCGTCGGTCAGGGCAGAGAAGTTATAGGCCGGTTCTGCCTTCTGCGCGACCTCGACCACTTGTCCCTCTTTCCAGCCAGCGCGGGCCTTAAGCCAAAAGATTGTGGCTGGGGTTGAACCCTGCTCGATTAGGCGAAATAGCCTCCGCACCACCTTTGCGTTTGCCGTCGCAAGGCCGTGATCCAGCTCATTGCTGTAGTGGCGGCGAAGCGTGTTCATCCCGATGTCGAGCGCCTTCGCGATTGTCCTATTGGGGGTTCCGCCCGCCACTAGCACCTCGACCATATGCCGGAGTTCGTCCGTGGGTAGGTGCTGCGTCATAGCCATGTCCTGCGTGTCCCTGGCTTAGTAAACGCTTAGGCCTTCCTGGGAATGATATGCCAATACCAGGAGAATCTAAACCGTCAGGCCAGGGACGCGCCGGGAAATGCCATGTGTGCACAATTCATATGTACATGATATTGTGAGCACCTATCGGATCGGTATCTCCCACCACGATTGCTTGCCTCGCTTTGCGAAGACAACGCCGATGTCTTCGCGTGCACGTCGCAAGGTGGCCTCAGTGATGCCCTTTGCATCAGCCGCCAGCATGATCTCAGTTTTCTCACGCGGGCCGGACCGAAGTATTTCGTGCAGAAATACCTTGGCGTGTTCCAGTTCGTTTGGCGGGCGTCCTCGGTCTGCTCGATCAGGCTCCCGCAGTAGATGTTCGCCAGTAAGACTGTCGTCCGTGCCCTTCCAAGATATCTTTGGAAAGCCAGACGTTGATGCCTTCAGCTCGAAGAGCACCGTTGGTCCTTCTTTCGCATAGCTGGATTTGTAGTGTGCCACGGCGCGAAGTTCGCGGTCATCCGGGTGGCGGGCTAGGACCAGAGCTGATCGCACCCTTGCGTTGATAGAGATCGATCCTAGTCCGCGTGCCATTGGATTGTCGCCGCCAGATTTTCGCAAATGGCGGACTACGAGGATTGCGCAGTTGTAATCCCGAGCGACTTTGTCCAGGTCCATCATGAAGTGCATAGCATCGTTGGTGCTGTTTGAGTTCAGACCGATCTCCATAAAGGCCATCAAGGGGTCTATCACAACCAGATCGACTGGATTTCCGTCCAACTCCTCTCGAAGTCGTGAGACGCCAAGCTGATCGAGCGTAAAGTGTTCGCTCTGAATTCGAATTCGAGAGATGTCGGCACTGTTTTCCAGCAACCTTGGTTTCAAGACGCGGCCCGGGTCATCCTCGGCCGACATGAAGAGGACCCGACCAGGCTTCATAATTTCTGCGAAGGGCAGGGACCTACCTAGTGTGATTGCCGCCGCCAGGCCGGTCGTGAACGTTGACTTACCAAGACCCGGGTCACCATCGAGGATCGTCATCGCGCCTCGCACTATGTACGGCTTCAGCAGCCACTCAATCTCTTCAACTTTAACGTCATCGAGCGCCTTGAAGTAGTCATCCGGGTCCACGTCATAGCCGGCTACGCTCTGAGCTATGCGTCGGACCTCGCTTTCTGGTAACACGGGGCGGCATTCGCTTTCATTTACGGCCAGCAACGCCGAAGCGATTGTCGCTTCAGCAAAGCCCTGCGCTCGTAGGAACCCACCCACACTGGTAAGTCGTTGGTTTCGAGACCCTTCGGGGATTCCCTTTGTTGGTAGTAGCGTCGCCTTCTTCGTCGTCGTCCGGCTTGAGGGGGCCGTCCATGAGGCAATCTTCGTCTCACCTTGATTGAACTGGTAGATAGCGCCGCTTGCATGGCGACTTGGCGGGGCGACCACATAGCCATTCGAAGTTTTGACGTCCAAGTTCGGAATTTTGAGCGCATTGAAAATATCTGGAGTACTTGTTCGAACGTAGAAGTGCATTCCTCGCGAAGTCTTGACGCTGGCGGTCAGGGGCATCCCAAGCGCCTTCAGCGCATCCACCGCTTCGGCCGTATCGCAGTCAAGCACCACAAGATTCTCAGGCAAAACGATCGCTAGATTTGCGTCAGGATGTTTGCGCAGCGCCGAATTAAAGGTAATTTGGTCCTTCGTTGCACTCTTGTGTCCATGCGGAAACAGTTCGCTGATTGGATGCTTTCCGGGAGACTTACACTTCCCCCCGCATCGGCAACTCCCAGCCTCATCAATTCCATGAAGTAGCAGGACCTTGGCTCCCCGCCGGATGTATTCCTGGCCGACAACCTTTTTGTCGCCGGACAACATAGAATTAGTAATTGTGAAGGTTCGCTTGCTGATATCACGCATCGCTGTCCCCATCACGCGGCGAAGGGCCCGTCGGCCGTGAGGCGATCCAAGCTTCGATTTCGGACAATCGCCAGGCTCGGCGTTTTGCACCAAGCTGGTATCGGAGCGGGAACTTTCCGGTCAGCTCGAGGCGCCGCAGTTGCTCACGAGAGAACGTGATGCCGATCTGGCGTAGGCCCTCGTAGTCGGTTAGAATTTCTTGCATTTCGTCCTCATCGTTGTTGGTGAGGACAGGTACGCACAGCATGCACGCTCGGAAAAAGAGTGAAAAAATTAGGTTATGCTTCGATTTTCTTGAGGATTCTTCGGGCGGCCAGGTCTGCTGTAGTGGACCTTGCCTGTTACTCCGATCGCCTTCTTCCAAGCCTCTTCGAAGCGCTTGTGTGCTGTGCCAAACCTGCGAGCTGCATTCGATTTGAAATAAGGCTTCCGCTGATCAACACCTCGCTGCATCTGATCGACCAACCATGCCAAGCACTCCGCATCAAGCTCCCGTACCGATCTCGGCTGCCTTTCCCTGAGTTGCATTTGGATAAACGCGAGAAGATCGTATCGGTTGACCTCAACGTTCCAGACTTCGCCAGGGGTTGCCCCCAAAGTCATTTTGTCAAAGGACGCGCTGATCCCGCTTGCAAAATGTTTGAGATCCTCCGGATTCGGCCGGTGAGCATCATCGCCATCTTGATCGAGGAAAAACCCTACGTACTCGCTCTTAAAGGCGTCCATTAGGACCTTCCGGATTTCTGAGCACTCTCGCTCATGATTGCCATCGAACAAGTTTTGAGGAACATCTCCATCGAGAAGCACGGACGCCATCAGCCTTCCGGCATCTCGTAAAGTGATCATCGCTGGTGGTAATTTTTCGCTTGTCATCAGAATGCACTTTTCGGCCTGGATGCCTCAGTATGTATCTCAAGAGCGGCTATAGTTTGGCAATGTATTCGCCCCATTGCTCCAGCGCAGATTTCTTTTCCAGGCTGTAAGAGTACCGGTTGTAGATCGCCGCTACACCCGAGATGATACCCGACTTGTGGTTGAGAACTTTCTCGATAACGTGTGGTGACACGCCAATGCGCGCCATGCCTGATGCGGCCGTGCGGCGCAGGTCATGGTACCACCAGCCCTCGGTTCCAACGGCATCATCCAACCGGTCTTTGGCGCGGCCATAGCCCGACACGGGGGTCTTGCCCGTCGTCGTGAACACGTAGTCGGACCCGACAAAGCGGGGAACGCTGCGTAGGAGGTCGAGAACGGACACTGAGAGCGGTACGTCGTGCGCGAGGCCATTCTTGGCGTTTTCGCGCGGGATCGTCCACACTCCGGTCTCAAAGTCGATCGATGACCATTTCATGCCCGAGACTTCGCCGCGGCGCTGTGCAGTTAACAGCAACACCTGTGCGATCGTCCCGAACGGATATCCTTCACGCTTCGCGGCATCCATCAGGCGGGCAAGCTCCCCGTCGGTCAGAACACGATCACGGGCACGCGGTTTGGTCGGTGGTTTCAGGCCAGCGATAGGGTTAACCTCAATCATCCCACGATCGAGTGCCCAATTCATTAGCTTCTTGAGGGCGGACAACGCGTGGTTGGCGCGCCCGGGTGTACCGCTGGCAACGATCGCATCAAGAACGCGAACGACGTCAGGGCGACTGATCTCATCGAGCGGAGATTTGAATAGTGGCACCCACTTCTGCGTCAGCAGGCGTTGTTGCTCAAGCCACCCTTTGTTGCGTGGCTTGGCGTAGATCGCAATGAACATCGGGATGGTCTCGCCCAGTGTCTCACATTTCTCGGGAGGGGTGATGCCGAGCTGAGCGTCGTGCAAAATGGACTGGGCACGTTCTCTCGCATCGGCCAAACCAACCGCGGGATAGGTTCCGATCTTGACGCGCTGAGTGCGGCCGTTGGTTCGCGCAGAGCAGAACCAGGTCTTCCTGCCGGTCGTCGACACGCGAACACCGAATCCCGGAAGCAGTTGGTCGTACACTTCGAGCCGCTTCGGGCCGGGTGCCTTCACGGTCTCGATGTAGCGTGATGTGAGTTTCTGTTTCATACGAGATATATAATCTGTCCATCACCCGAACTCACGGGCTCAAGACAGAAATATCTCAGATTTTCAGACGCTTGTCACCGTTACCCATGTGGCGATATGTGGCGGTATGGGGCGATTTGTGGCACAAGGCCGGGAGGGTACGCCCGACTCCCTTCCTGACGTGATTCGTCTGATAATGCGCAATGTGTCAATGGTACTGTCGGGAGCTGCGGTCGCGGAGAGCCGCCCACGGGCCCACTGTGATCGACCATTTCTCCCTAGGCGGCCAACCAGTCCAAGACGAACGTAACGCGCTCGCAAACCTCATTGCGGACACCCGCTACGCGAGCGGTCTGATGAGCCGGTAAACTACGCCAGATACCCCTGCACTACACTGCCCAAGCAACGAAACAACACCTGCCACCAACCAGCAGGGCGGGCTCAATGGACGGACACAAAGCGATTAAGCCGCAAACTCTCTGGGCAAAAAAGCACCAACTTTACAGAATCTCCGAGACTTTGCAAAATCTGAACATGGCCAAAGCTCTCACAATCTAGCTTTGGCGCAAACTACCATCGGAAAACTGTTCAACTTGTCGGCCCTTAAACAAAATCACTCGTAACACTCTTGGGACGGCAGAAAAGTGCAAAGCACTGTTGAACGCCATGCCCCTGTTTGAGTGGCGCTCGGTGCTCAAGTCTGGGGGGAAGAGGCGAATGCCCCATGCATACAGTCTCAGATACTCTCCTTTTTCAGAGTATTCGAAGCCCACGGCCCCGTCGTGTACAGAATCATTATTATTGTACGCAGCTGTGAGGCTGCTGTGAAAACCCTTTTCAACTGTTGCGCCGCTAGGTGGCAACGGAGAAAAAGTAACAGGGCTACAATACTCAGGGAGTCCACCTAATGAGTGAACGAATACGATCTTGAACGGATTTGGTACGCTAGTATTGTGAACGAGCAATTGCTCCGTCAAGAAGAGAACACACCTATCAAAGTGATCGGACAAAATTATTCACCATAGAGAAGAACAAAGGACAGTACCTTGAACAAACAGCATTTCCGTTGGGATCAAATCCACCTGGGTCTTGCCCATCGACAATGTCGATGAGATCATTGGGCTCGTTGATATGGCCCAAGTGAAGCGCGCCATCACTCTTTCTGTGAATTTGTTGTGAAACACACGCATACACATCCTGGAAGTTGTCAATATAAAGGATGGAGCGACCAGCGTGACAATTGCTTGAATGGTTCACATACTTTGGGCCCTCTTTTCCATATCGACTTGGGTCGCCGAGCAAGCGAAGTGCGCGCGTCTTTAGGCCCGCAAACTTCCTATTCTCCGCAAGATCGATAATTGCAGGCAGTACCGATGAGTAGAATTCTTCCGCATGCCGCTTGTCCAGCTGCATCTCTTTCAGATCATATACAGGAAAGATATTTATGTCGTCGGGCATTAGCACCTCCGAAATCCATTCGAGACGCTGAACGGTTGACCGGAAGTTCGTATTCGAAACGTGCGTATTTATCTCCACTCTAGGAGGTCTTAAGGAACTATCAGCAATCATTCTGGCATTTGATATGACGGTTTCCCAAGATTCCGTTCCGTTGAAGTTCCTACTTTCTTCAGCGTCCATTGAGTGAATCGAGTATCTGATCGTCCGAGGCAAAGCATTAAGCAAACACTGTACTTTTCTCCGGCTGGAGGCCAAAGAAGTATTCACGTCGAATACGGCGGAACTTTCTGAAAATGGGCGCAAAATAGCTTCAAAATTTCGGTGATGCAGAGGCTCACCCCCGGTCAACAGGTAGCCTTGCGCAATTGATCTGGTCTTTAATAGATCAACCAGGCCATTTAGAAAGCGCGGAGTTAGCTCTACTGCGCCGCTCTTAACGTACTGCGTACAATAGCTGCAACGAAGTGCACAAGCGTCGGTGACTTTGAGTGTTATCTGCCAAAACTTGTTGAACTTGCGATTCTCGCTATCAAATGCGGTTAACACATCTCCAGCAATAGTTGGCGGAAGGTCACCAAGTCCAACATCTTCTATTTTCTTTAAGTTCATCTTCTATTTTCTTTAAGTTCATTTTCTATTGTATAGCCTGAATTGTCTTCAACACTTTTCCCATCGTCGAAGACTCTGCAAGGAGCTTGCGAACGTTCTGAGCTTGGGTTTCTTGACGTGCAACTAGACTCTTGTTGGCCAAGACTAGCGGGCACTCGACACCAATGTATCGTTGTGCGATACGAACCGCCTCGAAGGCTAGGTAGTAGCAGTAGGGTTGCGATTTGGACTCCTTCACTACTTTCGTCAATTTGTCATGCGCGATATCTTGGTGGTCAGCGCAAAGAAGACCCAAAGCCTCGATCGTGCTCATTATCATAGGAGAAAATCGATTATGAAATCTGTCGTTGATCTTTCTCACTCTTCTGAGATCTATGTCAGTGGCTGCACGGGGTGCCAGATCTGACCCTTCAAGTTGCCAGATTAGTGCCCACTTTTTTAGCTCCAATGAAAAAATTTGCTCTCGCCATTGATCAACTTCTTCAAAAACAATTTCTTCGACGCTGTCAGATATCCTTTGAACACTCAAGCTTGCCCGACATCTAGCTCGAAACAAGTCTGTCAGCACTTTCACCAGCAGAACGTTGTTCGTGCTAACCAAATCGTTGTCCATGAGCGACCTTAGTATCGTCATGCTTTCTTCCCAGAGTCCAAGATCACTCAATGCGTTTGCTATGCCGCGACAGAGCGAAATGCTTAGACTTGAAGGTTTGGTCTTATCGAGCGCCGCAAGCGAAATCGTTATCGCACTCGTGTGTTCGCCCGATAGCAGATCAGTACGGGCCATCCAGAAATCCGCTTCCGGCTCGGTTAGTTGTTTAATGCAAGTTCGCATCAGCTCCTCGTCGCCAAGTAGAACTGCCGCCTCACATCCTTTTGCTCCAAGAGCAGAAGTGTCTGTGCATAACACTAGCTCCGAGATTGCTCTTGTATCTCTGTTCTCTAGTGCAGCCTCGAACAGCTTTGTCATGTTTCCTCCGACTGTCCGGGAGGCTCGTGCTTCACTTTTCTCTTCAAGTAGCTTGAACAGAAGTTGTAATTTTTCGTCGCTTATCTGCAGCCCGTAGTTTTCGATGTGGGTAACACTAATGTCTCCTGACTTTGAGAAAGCGCCTAGCTCGACCGATGACTTTTTCGTCATATTAGTCAGACTTTGTTACTGTTAACTTTGTTTCAATGTCTTTTGATTTTGCACCGGTCCCAAGCCTAATGTTTCCAGCATTTCCGGTAGAGTTTTCTATAATTTTTACTTCCGAGGAAACCTTTCCACTTTCTGAGTATTTTCCAAGACTTACATTACCTAAAGAACGCTCATCCTTTTTTGCTTCACTCGGCTTCCACCACCAAAACCAACCGGAGATTAAGGCCAAAACCGCTACCACGACGCCGAAGATTGTCCAATCCATTCAATATTTTCCCTTTTTCCAATGGGTCAGGGAGAGCATTGCACAACACTCTGCCGTCTGCAAACTCCAGGATGCGCTTTGTCGTTCCTTTTATCACTACGGTTTGCGCGTTGCTCGTCCACCCTGCTCTTCGGCGGCCCACCTCCCGTTGCTGAGCTTCAGACTACTCGGCTTTGCTCCGTCCAACGCAAGCAGGAGTTCGCCGTCGTCCGCAAAGATTTATGTCCCCATCGCACCGGCAGAGAAGGTCTACAACGCATTCCTAGGGCCGGATCTGGTAGGGTGAGGCAGCTCGGGCTGCTGAACGTCTGCTTATGACTTCAGTGGGCGGTTCCTGCGCATCTGCGGCGAACGTCCGCTGTCCGCCAACCTAGGCCTTCACCGTGCCTGCGATGGGGGAAGTTTGCTTGCTTCCAGCTTAGTTTACCACGAGCAAGGGACGCCGCCATATCAACTTTGCCCACTCCTGCGGAACACGAGCTCCGGCAAGACCGTCTCCCACTCCTCTTGCTTGATGTAAGTCTGGTAGCTCTCCTCGCTGTCAGTCTTGCGCCAGCGCACGATTGCGCCCACCTTGCCTGACACCAAACGGGTTGCTGAGGGTGGTGCCCAGTTTCCAGCCATACGACCGAGCGGTCTGCGATCGCGGTCTAGGATAATCCATTTTCCCTCACGCAGTTCCAGGGTCACCGGGTCGTCGACCTGCGATGCGGCTATTGCGAAATGTGTCGGGTTCGTATTGGGTAGCCGACCGGCATAGGAAAGATCAACCGAGGACTGATCTGGCACTTGGTACTGGTCTGGTTCTTGAAGATCGATCCGACGCGGCATTTCAACCTTGCGCAAAACTTCACTGTCGCTGTCCGCCCGCACGAAGGCATGTTCCCCGCTGGTTACCACTGCGAGGCTGCGGCGGGCGCGGGTCATGGCGACATAGAAGAGACGGCGAGGGGCTTCGCCATCCTCGCCTTGCGAAAGCGTCTTCCACCCTCCGTTGAGTATCACCACATGGTCGAATTCGAGCCCTTTGGAGCGGTGGGCGGTCAGCAGCAAAAGTCCACGCTGCCCGCCACGGACATCCCGCGCCCATTCGGCAAGCCATTCGATTGTATCGGGAACGGGGATCGTCTTTTTGCCGAGTTCGCGCGCAAGTTCTGCGATCCCTTCCGCAATGAGATCGATCCAGCGGTTTGACGATTGCTCATTGAGTACATCGAGAAGGCCTTGGATCGTGAACATCTCTGCTTGGCGCTTACGCAAGCCGGATACGAAGCGCTGCATCTCGCGAAGGCGCCAGATGCTCGGGAGCTTTTCGTTGGCCATTTCGACGGGCAGCCCCAGCTTTTCGGCATAGGCACGCACCGGACCGAGTCGCCGCCAGTCTCGAGAAATGATTGCCGCGCGCGCCCAGCTGAAGTCAGGGTCAAGACGCGAGATGCGGACAAGCTCGTCCACCGCTGCCGTCGCTTGTGCAACGTCGTCGTTCGCCACATCAAGGAACTGCACACGGCCCTTGCCGACCGGGTCGTAGCTCGCCATCGCTCCACCGCCCGGGTCAAGGCTGCGCATTTTGTCCACAGTAATCGGGTGCCCCGACTTCATGCGCGCGCGAGCGGATTCGATGACTTGGTTTGCGGCGTCGATGATGTAGCGGGTCGAGCGGTAGTTCTCGGTCAGAAAGCTAGGCTTAGCGCGGTAGTCTTCTTCGAACTGGCGAATGAACGAGACCTTGGACCCTTTGAAGGCATAAATATTCTGATCGTCGTCGCCCACAGCAAAGAGGCTTAGCCGCTGATCGGGATCTTCGAGAGAGCGCCCGGCCACGGCTGCGATGAGCGCGTATTCGACCTCGCCAACGTCCTGATACTCGTCCACCAGGATCCAACGATAGCCCGGGATGAGCGCCTCACGTTGTGCCTCAGCCTCGGATCGGCTTAGCCCTTCTCCGTTGATCTGGCGCACTGCCTCCGCCACGACCGCGTCGAAATCCTGTTGTTCCGTTGCCTCGCCTGCAAAGCTTGCTCCCACCAGCCGCATCGCAAAAGCGTGGCAGGTAGACACGGTGACGCGCGCAGCCTCCTCACCGACCAGCTTGCGCAGGCGGGCGCGAATTTCGGCCGCTGCGTGCCGGTTGTAAGTCATCACGAGAATTCCCTGCGGGTCTTCGCGTTTCACCCTGAGCAAATAGGCGATGCGATGGACCAGAACCCGCGTCTTGCCTGACCCAGGCCCAGCCAACACCAGCACATTGGTCGCTTCGCGATCATCGGCGACGATCTCCTGCTGGACTGGATTGCTCAGGTCATCAACGATCTGCTTCCAGGCCTTGCCAGTGGTCTGGCGGCGGATTTCCACGTTGCGACCTGGCATCCAGCGCTGCAGAAAACTGTCCTGATCGAGGGCAAAGTAGTCTTCGGCAAGGCGCACAGCCTCGTCGATCTGCTCCAAACCCTTTTCGGCATAGGCCGCCATGACATGGGTCTGCACAGTCTGTTCGCGATAGTGCTCTTCGAGGGGCAGGAAGTCCTTTTTGGCAAAGCCTGAACGTCCCGGATTCAGGTAGATGGTCATCGCCGAGCGAAAGACGGTCAGCCCTTTGCCAAGCGTCATCACCTGCTGCTCGTGCAGCCACAGTAACGCGCGCTCCATCAGCTTGGTCATGTCCTTCACGCCAGATGACTTGACCAGGGCATCCCCGGTCAATGCCCCCAGGAGGTCGCCGATGGTAGTTTCGACCTGAATGTCCTTGCCGCGGGCCCCTGCTGGCGCTTTGCCTATCAGGAATTCAAGAAGTTTCTCTGCTGCCATCCAGCGCACATCAGCCGTCTGCTCGACAACGCGCCATGATCGCTGCAAGACCACCTCAAGTGTCTTGCTCGACAACTTCCGCAGGCGGATGTTGCCACGCCCGCCATCGCTGTCGCGCCCGTCCCGCTCGATGCTGCGCAGAAGGCGGTCAAGGATATGCGGGCTAGCATCTTCGTGCCCTTCACCGCGCAAGAGCTGGCAGGCCGCCGCGAGATCAAGCGGCATGCGATCGCCAATATCAGCCTCGGGAGCAAGTTCGCGCATCCGCGCAATAAGTGCCCTTTCCAGTCGCACTGCTCGAACCAGGCGCTGGCTCGATTGATTCTCGATTCCAATGTGAACCGCGACCGTAATGGCAATGTCATTGCGCGCTATGCCAAGGGTCTCCAGATCCGCCATCGCCTTGCTCAGCGACCGGTGAGAAAGCCCGCTGATGCCAGTCAGCTCATCTGTCGAAATGCCCTGATCTGCGGGCGTATTCATCACATGTTCGACGATGGTCAGAAGCTGCTCACGGCGCGCCTGGGTGATGTCCGCCCCGTTCAACCGGGCCTTGGCCTCTTCCAGTGTGCGGACCAGGAGGGAAGACGGAAAGACTTGCACCCGGTTTTCTTCGCGTGAGACCAGCGCCGCCTCTTCAAGCCAAGAAACGGCAGTCTTGACGCGTGTGTCATCCGTGGCGCTGTCGCGCACAAACTCTCGATCCTTCTCTTCGCGCACTATCTCGCCGGGCGTTGCCACGACCTTGCCGCTGTTGCGGGTGTGCTCGTCGATGCGGCGCAGTGCCTTCAGTATGGCGCCAATCTCATGGCGTTCGAGGCGTGACCGCGCTGTGAGGGTGAACTGCCGCTCAACGTCGTCCGTGTGATAAAGCAGCACACATTCGGCAGGTGCCCGGTCGCGCCCGGCTCGACCCGCTTCTTGTAGGTAGTTCTCAAGAGACCCTGGGATGTCGGCATGGACGACGAGACGGATATCGGGCTTGTCGATACCCATCCCGAAGGCGTTAGTGGCCGCAATCACGCGTAGATCGCCCACGCGGAAGCGCTCTTGAACAGTCCGCTTCTCTTCGGCCGTCAGGCCTGCGTGGAAATGTTCTGCTGCCAGCCCTTGGCTTTTCAGAAAGTCGGCAACGCGCTCTGTCTCTTTGCGGGTCGCACAGTAGACCACAGCCCCCGATTTTTCGCCCGAGGGCAGTCGCTCTGTAACGGCGGTCAGGATGTCGCCAAGTTTGCTTTCCTTGCCAGTCGCCAGCACCGAGAACTTGAGGTTTGTACGGGTGGCACCGCCGTCGAACAACTCCAGTCCGACGTTTAGACGCTCGCGAAAATGCTCGGTTATGTCGCGGACTACCTCGGGTTTGGCTGTAGCCGTCAGGCAAAGCACGGGCGCGGGCTTTGTGTCGCCCGAGAATTCACGAATGAAGCGAGAGATGTAGCGGTAGTCAGGTCGGAAGTCGTGCCCCCATTTCGAGACGCAATGCGCCTCATCTAAGACCCAGAGACCCACTTCGCGTTGTGCCAGCACCGAACGGATCGAGATGCTGCGCAACTGCTCGGGCGAGATCAGCAAGATCGCCGCTTGGCCCATCCGCACCCGATCAAGTGCATCTTGACGTTCGGGCATCGAAAGCATGCCGTTGATCGTCACGGCGGACGAAATCCCTGCACGCTCCATCCCCTGTACCTGGTCGACCATGAGCGCCACTAGCGGCGATATGACCACCGTCAGCGCCCCGGTTTTCTCATAGAGGCTAAGTGCCGGCACCTGATAGCAAACCGACTTTCCGGTGCCAGTTGGCAGGATTCCAAGCACGTTCGCATGCTGCATGGTTTCTGCCACGATGACTTCTTGCAGGGGCCTTCCGTCGGTGTGCGCCGGTTGGGGACGGTAGCCAGCAAAACCAAACCACCGCTCGAGCGCGCTATTCGGGTTGTTCATCTTTGCGCACCAGTCGCATGCGCGAGCGCCGCAATTGGTATCGCGTAATTCGTGCACGAGAAGGGCGGCTTGAGGAAAGCTGGCCCGGACCCAAGGCGGCATCACGGACTCCCCGCCCGAAACTGAGATCCAGGCAAGGGCATATGCCATCGGCCAGCCCATTTTGGGGTCGGACAGCTTCTCAAGGACCGCCCCGATCTGTGCGTCACAAGCCTTGCCTTCAAGCAGCGTTCTGATCGCCGAAAGCGCCTCGGCGCGATCAGGCACGGGCGATTTGCGGATATGTTTGAAGACCGCATCGAACCCTCCAGCGCGGTCCGTGCGGGTTGCAAGGAAATGATAGGCCAGCAAGGCTTCTGGCGACTGTACCTCAATCTCGGTCAGCGCCTTGATCTGGTTTTCTAGCACCTCGAAGACCAACCGTGCATCACGCTCGGGGTCGTTCACATGCCCCGCCTGCAAGCGACCGTCATGATAGTGCTTCACAAGGTGGTGGTAGGGGTTGCGCGGAAACGCCAGAGGATTGAGCCAGAGCGTATCGATCGGGGCGGCCATCTTTGCGGCCAGCCGCGGGCGCTTCGCCAGAAGGTGCTCGATATCGTGGCGGAGGATGTTATGGCCAAGTACGTGCGGGGTTTTCGCAAGCGCTTTTTCGAGTTGGTCGAGCCCCTGTTTGATGTTGCCTTTGGGCGCCACAACCGCAGGCCCATCGCCGAACCGCACCGCAGCCATGTCAAAGATCTCGATGGTCTTTGGGTTGACCTCCAGATCAACTGACAGACACTGCTCGAGTAGGGGCCTTTTGTCTTCGGCCTTCGGTCTGAGGAAGTTCAGAAAAGCCATAAAGCCCAGTGCGATAGTAATCGATGAGCGACCTTAGAGCGCGACATCTTTTACCGCAACAGAACAAGTCCGGCTCAGAAATTGGGCTGTCCCACCAAAGCGTGGTTTCCTGGGTCACACGCCAGGGTGCCGCGTTCGGCTCCCGACTTCCCGGCAGTATTGTACCGGAGGTCGCCAACGAAGTTGGTCCGATCGATACGAAGGAGCCAAACCTTGGGTAGCGTATGGGTGCGGCTGCCCCATGTGGTTGTATGACCGGGTATGACCGCATATGTGGCGTCTGGTGCCGAGACCACTATATTTCTCAATCGGTTAAGGTGGTGACATGTGGCGGTATGTGGCGGTATGTGGGCCATTCAGGACCAATTGAAAATCCGCGTGTCGCTGGTTCGATTCCGGCTCTGGGCACCAATTAAATACCTGATTTCAATAAATATTATATGTTATCCCGGCGCGGATTGTTTTCGCCGGCCCGTGTGGGCTACATCTGAGCTACAATCGTGTGCGCGTCGGGTTTTGGGAGATCTGTCAATATTGCGTGGGCATTTCTCTCTCCAAGTCGACAGACCCCACCTGAGAACCTTGATCAGTTTGTGATCGGAAACCATTCTCGCCATGCAGTTCGAATAGCAAGGCTGCTTCCAGCGACCGGTGGGGAAAGGTGATACGACTAGCCAGCCGCCTGAGCAGGCCCATCAATAAGTGTGGCGAACCAGCAACACATTGCTGAATTGACAGCGAGTGCGTCGATCCAGGCCCACTCAGCCGTCATTCCTGCCGCGCCGTTGCTATAGAGTCGAGGGTTAAGGCAGATCTGTCTTGACGCCCTTAATTCCAACAAAGTGGCGTAAAATGAACATATCCATCTAACCTCAAACTCTCTACCTTTCGGTCCAACAAGTGGCCGAGCGATACGGCGTATCCACCGACACGATTTGGCGCTGGGTCCGCAACGGAACCTTCCCGAAGCGCTACAAACTTGGGGGCGGAACCACCCGGTGGCGGCTGGCGGACCTGATCGAGCATGAGACCACGTTTCAGGTCAGCGCAATGTTCGCCCTGGAGTCCTTCCCCTGACTTTGAACTGATGTGCTGCGGCCACTCCAATTTCGCGTTGGTGCCGTAATGGACAGGCACATCATCATCCCCGAAGCCGCCTTCATAGGCCAAGAGCCGTTGGGTCACATCAATGATCAGGATGGCATTCCGGTCGGCTTCAGCTTGCTGCCTGACGGGATTTACCTCGAGGTCGCCCCAAACGAGCCACAGCGGATCTGCTCACCATTGCGAGTCTCGGGACTGTTCTGCGACCCAATCGCAAAGAACTGGGGCCGCTTGGTCGAGACTCAGGATCGGCATGGCAACTGGCACACCTTTCCGGTCTTCGACAGCATGCTCAGCAAGTCGGCATCTGCTGTGTTGGCAATTCTGCAAGGGCTCGGACTGCGCGTGCCGCGCGTTAAGGGACAGGGTGAACTAGTAAGCGCGCTGATCGCTGACTAGGCGCCGGTCCGCCATTTGGTGACTGCCGGTCGGCTCGGTTGGACGGATCAGACCATGTCAGACTTTGTCCTCGGTTCTGGCCGTGTTGTCGGATCAATCGAGGTGCTTCCAGTAGAACATGCTCTGACGTGCCTTGCTGACCAAATTCACGCACGTGGAACTCTTGAAGACTGGAAGATTAAGTTGGCACCGAGCTGCAACGGCAATCCCTTGCTCCTTCTGGCGGTGTCTCTGGCCTTTTCCGGACCGCTGCTTGAGTTTCTGGAGTTGGACTTTGGCGGCGGTCTCCATCTGCGCGGCATCTCATCCTGTGGAAAGTCCACAATCTTGAGAGCGGCCGCTTCAGTCCGGGGCAGCCCGCAGCTCATGGGGAGCTGGCGCGCGACGGCCAACTGGCTTGAGGGTGTAGCCGCAGCCAGAAACTCGACACTGCTCGTCCTCGATGAAATGGCTGAGATCTCAGGGGCATTGTTGCAGAACTCCGGCTGCGAAGGATTCACATCATGAATCCATGCAGTTAGACGGGTGGGATGAGCAAGCCATCACCCGCCCGCTATCGCACGACGAACTGGTC
The DNA here is from genome assembly GCF_050632395.1 of Tabrizicola sp. BL-A-41-H6. Taxonomy (GTDB): domain Bacteria; phylum Pseudomonadota; class Alphaproteobacteria; order Rhodobacterales; family Rhodobacteraceae; genus JAUYQR01. The sequence continues at coordinate 3,456,442 of NZ_CP192600.1, read as the reverse complement.
CAGCTACACTGCTTCGCTCCGCAAGCGCGGGTCACTGTTGATCTGGCTAGACAAGGAGATGAGCTGGCTCGCGCCGCATGACGGCAGCCCTGGTCGGCCTGCGGTATTCTCGGATGCGGCGGTTCAGTTTTGCCTGACGATCAAGGTCTTGTTCAAGCTGCCGCTCAGGCAAACGACCGGGATGGTGGCCAGCTTGCTCAAGATGGCAGACTTGGATTGTGCTGTGCCGGACTATACGACCTTGTGCCGGCGGCAGAAGACGCTGGCCGTCCAGATCCCGTATCGCCGTGCCGATGGCCCCTTGAAGCTGCTCGTGGACAGCACCGGGATTAAGTTCCTGGGCGATGGCGAATGGCAGGCACGCAAGCACGGCGTTCAAGGCCGACGCCAATGGCGAAAGGTCCATTTGGCCATGGATACGGCCACATCCGACATCAGAGCGGTGGAGTTTACTCCCAGCAGCGACGGCGACAGCCCCGTGTTGCCGGAGTTGCTCGACCAGATCCCCGAAGGCGAGGAGATCAGCTCGGTGACCGCCGACGGTGCCTATGACACCCGACGCCGCCATACGGCGATCATCGACCGACAGGCCACCGCGATCATTCCGATCCGCAAGAACGGGCGACCTTGGAAAGAGGATTGCCCCGCCGCAATCGCGCGAAACGAAACCCTGCGCGCCACCCGGCACTAGGGCAGGGCGTTCTGGAAGCGCTGGACGGGATACCACGCCCGCAGCCGGATCGAAGCAAAGATGCGCTGCTTGAAAGCCTTCGGAGAACGCATCGCAGCAAGACACCCAGACAGCCAAACCGCCGAAATCCAGATCCGTGTCGCACTGATGAACCGCTTCTCGGCGCTCGGCACGACCGAGATCATTCGCGTGGGCTGATGATCATGAAGGGGTAAGGGGCCGTCTTGCCTCAAGCGTGACTTATGCAACAACGCCTTGGTGAAGGCAGCTGTTTCTGGTTGCGACTTCCCCTGCGCCTCGCGGTTCATCCCCTGTCGCCGACTCTCGCCCCGCCAGACAGGCCCGACCGCGCAGCCGCGCTTGATATTCTGGTGGTCGAGGACAACCCCACCAACCGCCTTGTCATGGAGGAAATGCTGCGCCACCTCGGGCACCAGGTGACGCTGGCCGTGGACGGCACAGATGGCGTAAGACAGGCCGCCTCGCGGCGGTTCGATACCGTGCTGATGGACATCTCGATGCCGGTGATGGACGGCCTGACCGCAACCCGCCTCATTCGCACCGAGAGCCCGTCGAAAGGCGCGCGCATCCTTGCGGTGACGGCGCATACCTTGCCTGCGGATATTGAACGGTTCCGCGAGGCTGGAATGGACGGCTGTTTGACCAAGCCGATCAGGACCGCGGATCTGGAACAGGCGCTGGCCGGCGGCACGGCAACGGCAGCGGCTCCAATGACGCTGCTTCCGCTGGTCAGCCGCGACCGCCTCTCCGAACTGCGGCAGGCGCTGGGGCCTGACGGTGCAGCGGAGGCGATCCGCAGCTATCTGGTCGACATGGAGCGGGTGTTCGCGACGCTATCCACACCTGGCCAAAGCGTGCCTGTGCTGACCGCCGCGTGCCACGAGGCCGCCGGTGCATCCGCCACCATCGGCGCGGCGCAGCTTCACGCCAGCTTCGCCGCGCTGGAACGCCTGCAAGCCGAGGTAGACCAGACCGACCTTGTCCGTGCAGTCGACGAGGCCGAGCGGCTTTTCAGCCGCACAGCCGCACAGCCGCCGTGCTGCGGGCGGCGTGACAGTTGCGGTCAGAACAGACCGTCGCCGCCCTTTTGCTGTTCGATCGCCTCGTCGGCCACCACGGCTGCGGCACCGCCGACAACAAGCGGGGCGCAGGCTGTCATCACCGCCAGCCCGAGGATCGCGGCAAGAAGCGGCAAGTTGGTTTTCGGCATTCGGTGATCCTTAGGGGCGGGGATCGCCCAAGATGCGGCAAGTTTAGCGAGCCTGCGGGCGATTGCTACCCCACCCCTTGGGCCAGCGGTCAGTATCCGGCCTGAGCTTCCTGCGATTCTGAGGTGATGGCTTCGCCCGCGTCTTCAAGATCGCGGCCGGCACCTTCGACGGTTTCGCAGGCAGCGATGGCAAGAATGGCAAGAAGCGGCAACAGGGCAAAGGTGCGGGTCATCTGGGTAGCCTTTCTAACGGTTCCCATACGAACGGGTGGCACGGACTTTAGGTTCCCCGCCCGGCAAAGTCTGGACCCCAACTGGCATTAACCCGCCGTTAACCTCGCTTTGCCAATCTCACGGAATGAAAATCCTGTCCGTGCCCCTCGCCCTCCTCCTGTCCGCCTGCGCCTCGCCCGCACCGGAATTCTTCGGCGCAACGCGAACCGAAGTAAGCCGCGACGGACGGCAGTATGTCGTGCTGCAAAAGGACGAAAGGGTGGAAGTCATCCGCCTCGGCTATGCCGTGCGCGGCGACCATCAGGCGATCCGCGCCACGATGATCGAACTGATCCCTGCCGTCACCGGCTGCACCCTGCGCGACGCGACATTGCAAGGCGACAGCGGTGAAATGCGCGGCTCGCTGAACTGCCCGGCTTGACATCAGGGGGCTGACGGCAAAGAAGGCGGTCATCCTGCCGGAGCCGCCCGATGACTTCGACGATCGACCTTACCCGCACGCTGCCCCATGCCCGCATCGCGGAATTGCCGAACCCGTATTTCGGCAAGGTGCGCGATTGCTACGACCTTCCCGACGGCACGCGGCTTCTGATCTCCAGCGACCGGATCTCGGCCTTCGACCAGATCCTCGCGGTGATCCCCTGGAAGGGGCAGGTGCTCACGCAACTGGCGCGCTACTGGTTCGACCACACCGCCGACATCTGCGCCAATCACGTCGTCAGCTATCCCGATCCAAACGTCGTTCTTGGCCGTCGCGTCGACATCCTGCCGGTCGAGATCGTGGTGCGCGGCTATCTTGCCGGAACCACCTCCACCTCGATTCTGACGCAGTATCGCAAGGGCGCGCGCCACATGTACGGGCACCAGCTGCCCGAAGGCCTGCGCGACAATGAAAAGCTGCCTCATGCGATCATAACCCCCACGTCCAAGGCCTTCGACGGGGGCCATGACGAGCCTTTGACGGCGACCGAGATCATCGCCCAGGGGCTACTGACGCAGGCCCAATGGGACGAGGTTTCTGCAAAGGCGCTTGCCCTCTTTGCGCGGGGGGCGGCGATGGCTGCGGACCGCGGCCTGATCCTCGTCGATACAAAGTATGAATTCGGCACCGATGCCGACGGCCGCATCCTTCTGGCGGACGAAATCCACACGCCTGATTCCAGCCGTTACTGGATCGCGTCAGGCTATGAGGCGGCCTTCCGTGACGGAACACGCCCGCCCAGCTTCGACAAGGATGTGATCCGGGCGTGGGTTGCGGCACGCTGCGATCCCTACACCCAGCCCGTGCCCGAGATTCCTGCCGAGATGATCGCCAAGACCGCGGAGGTCTACATCAGCGCGTTCGAAGCGATCACCGGCGAGGTGTTCGTTCCAGACACCAGTGGTGCGACGCCGCTGGACCGGGTTCGGCAGAACCTTTCCGGGTTCTTTGTGGCCTGACCTTACGCCTTCTTGATCGGCACCCGCTTGGCCTGCGCGTCGGTCGGCCGCTTTGGAACCGTCACCGTTACCACCGCGTCCTTCTTGTCGGCGGTCAGCATCCGCGTCCGCCAGTAGGCGGAACGAACGGCTGAAGGTGCCGAACTGACGCTCGCTGAGATACCAGGTCTCGCCCTTTGCATCGCACGAGGTCTTCTTCTCGCCGCTCACCTGAACCACGCCGTCCTCTACCGTCACGTGGATGTCTTCCTCCGGCACGCCCGGCAGTGCCACTGCGATGCGGTAGCCGCCCTTGTCCTGCGAGGCTTCGGAGGCGGGCGCAAGCCAGTCCGCCAGCCGCGATCCGGCAAGACGGAAGGGCTCGTAAAGCGAAGGCCAGAAACCGGCACCTTGGGATATTTCAACCATCGGGTAAGTCCTTTCTCCGTTGGGTTGCGCAAAAGTGAAAGGATCGCTTACATGCCGGCATCGCGTCTTGCGCCGGAGCAAAACCGAGGACGCTCGCCGCCCGGCCCTGCAGATTTATCGCGCCGATATCGGGTGTTTGCGATGTGGCGATGCCGTGCTTAAAGAACCGCGACACCAAGGAGGCCGACATGATTCTCAGCTGTGGCGAAGCCCTGATCGACATGCTCCCGCGCACCTCGACGCTGGGGGAGGCCTGCTTTGCCCCCTATGCCGGCGGGGCTGTGTTCAACACCGCCATCGCGCTTGGCCGCCTTGGGGCGCCATCGGCGTTCTTTTCGGGCGTCTCGACCGACATGCTGGGCGAAATCCTCGCTGATACGCTGAAGGCATCGAACGTCGACACGTCGATGCTGGCGCGGTCGGGGCGGCCCACCACGGTCGCCTTTGTCAAGCTGGTGAACGGCCAGGCGACCTATGCTTTTTACGATGAGGCAACGGCGGGACGGATGCTGTCGGTCGACCAGTTGCCCGAACTTCCCCCCTCGGTCGAGACGCTGTTCCTTGGCGGGATCAGTCTGGTGCACGAGCCCGCCGCAGCCACCTACGAGGCCTTGCAGATGCGCGAATGTGCGCAGCGGGTCACCATGATCGACCCCAACATTCGCCCTGGCTTCATCGCAGGGCACGAGGCACCCTACCGCGCGCGGATCGAGCGGATGGTGGCGCGCGCCGACATCGTCAAGCTGTCGGACGAAGACCTGCACTGGCTGGAAGGCCCGGGCGATCTGACGGTGCTGGCGCGCAGCATCCTCGCCCGCGGCCCGAAGATCGTGTTCATCACCGAAGGCGCCAAAGGTGCGCGCGCGGTGACTGCGACGCAAGACCGTTTCGTGGCGGCGGTGCCCGTCACGGTGGCCGATACGGTGGGGGCGGGCGACACGTTCAACGCCGGCGCGCTGGCGGCCCTGCACGAAGCCAAGGCGCTGACCAAGGCTGGCATCGCTGCGGTGTCCGACGGGGTGCTTGATGCGGCGCTGTGGCTTGGCGTGCGGGCCGCGGCAGTGACGGTCAGCCGGCCGGGCGCCAACCCACCTTGGGCGCACGAATTGTGAGGTCGGTCGTCCAGCGCGTTGCCGAAGCATCGGTTTCGGTGGACGGCAAGGTGGTGGGGGAGGTGGGGCAGGGCGTCCTGATCCTTGTCTGCGCGATGGCGGGCGACAGCGATGCCGAAGCGGCGCGATTGGCCGCCAAGATCGCCAAGCTGCGGATATTTCGCGATGATGGTGGCCGGATGAACCTGTCGTTGCGCGATGTGAACGGGGCGGCGCTGGTTGTCAGCCAGTTCACCCTCGCCGCCGACCTGCGCGGCAATCGGCCGGGGTTTTCCAGCGCCGCCGAGCCGGCTGAGGGCAAGCGGCTTTACGAAGCGTTCAGTGCCCGCCTTGCCGGTGAAGGCGTGCCGGTCGCGAAGGGCATCTTCGGCGCGGACATGGCGGTTCGCCTGCTGAACGATGGGCCGGTCACGATCTGGATGGATACCGAAACCCTCTGAGACCACGTCACTTGAACGGGTTGGCCGACTTGCCCGACAAGACCTCGCCGCACTCGATCAGCGCGTCGATCGAGGCGCGCGATCCCGACAGCGAATAGTTCTGCACGTCCGATCCGTCATCCGCGCGTAGGAAAAGCCGGTTGCCCTGCGCCACCTCCACGATGAAATTCACACCCGAACTGTCGTCGGGCAGGGTGAACAGCACGGAATTCTGGTAAAGCTCGGCGTTGGTCAGGTTCCACGGCGCCCGGCGGTCGATCTGAACTTCAAGATCCGCGGTGGTCCCGTCATCAAACGCCCAGGCGGTGGAATAGAACTGCAACTGCACGGATTCGTCCGGGAAGGTCCAGATCGAGAAACTCTCTCCCGGCGCAGAAACTTCCGCGACGCAGCCCAGCGATCCGTCATCCCAGCCGACAATTTCAACCTGCCAGTGCTTGTGCGAAAACAGCACCTCCGACTGTTGCGCAGCCACCGCCCCGGCGGAGCCTGCAAGCAGGGCAATCGCCAATCCGATCCGACCCATCATTCTGATAGCCTCACGAAAGCGTTACTGCACCAGTGTTCGCGCGACGGCTCGATTCCTGCAAATGAAAGTTGCGGTGGCCTTCAGTCAGGCCCACTCCCAAGGGGTGTTGAATTGGCCGAGCAGGCCCGACACGGCGGCATCGTCGACCGGGCCGAGCTTCGCCAACTTGGCGACCAGACCGCGCTTCTTGTCCTCGACCACACCCGACACCTTCGCGGAAAGACCGGCCTCCGACAGCGCCGCGTCGTAGACACGGGTGATGGCGCTTTTACGAAGGTCTGGCTTGAACACCTTGCCGACGGCGGTCTTCGGAAGTTCCGGCAGGATCTCGATGTATTTCGGCTGCGCGGCGCGTTCGGCGATGTGCCGCGTGGCATAGGCCAGCAGATCATCGACCGAAACGGTCGCCCCCGCCACCAACTCGACATAGGCAGCCGGGATCTCGCCGGCATGGGCATCCGGCTGGCCGATCGCCCCGACGAAGGCCACCGCCTCATGCCCCATCAGGGCCTCTTCGATGATCGCGGGGTCGATGTTGTGGCCGCCGCGGATGATCAGGTCCTTGGCGCGGCCAGTGATGAACAAGTATCCGTCCGCGTCGATCCGGCCAAGGTCGCCGGTCTTCAGAAACCGACCCTCGGCGAACAGTTCGCGGTTCTTGTCGGCCTCGGTGTAGGTCGACCCCTCGTAGACCCCGGGGTTCGACACGCAGATCTCGCCGACCTCGTCCACCGCACATTCGCGCAAGCCGATGGCGCCCTGCGAGGTCAGGATGCGCACGTTCGTATAGGGAAAGGGCAGGCCGACCGACCCTATCTTCTTGGTGCCGCCCGGCGGATTGATCGACACAAGGCAGGTGCATTCGGTCAGCCCGTAGCCTTCGATGATCTGCACGCCGGTGGCCTTTTCAAACCGGTTGAACAGCTCGATCGGCAAGGGGGCCGACCCTGAAATCGCGTTCCTCAAGGTCGAGACGTCGGCATTGATCGGCCGCTGCATAAGCGCTGAAAGTGCGGTCGGCACGGTGATCAGGTAGGTCACCTTCCAGCGCTCGATCAGCTTCCACAGGTTGTCCATCACCCCTTCGCCCCGGTAGCCCTGTGGGGTGGGGAACACCACATGCGCGCCAGCGGCGATCATCGACATCATCACCGGATACGCGGCAAGCACATGAAACAGCGGTAACGGGCACAGCACCGTGTCGGTTTCCTTGAACAACAGCCGAGACCCGATCCAGCCGTTGTAGACCATGCCCGACACTTTGTGCTGGGCGACCTTCGGCATCCCAGTGGTGCCGCCGGTGTGGAAATATGCGGCGACGCGGTCTTGCGTGGTATCGGTGAAATCCAAACGGTCGGCGCGGTGGCGGGCCATCTCGGTGCGGAAATCCTTGATGTCCGCGGTGTGGCTGGCCGGGTTTTTCGGGCGGATCAGCGGCACGATGTAGCGCTTCAGCCCTGAAAGGTAGCGGCACAGGTCCACCTCAAGCACGGTCTTGACGTTCGGTGCGAATTTCACCGCCTCGGCCACCTTCTGCGGCAGATCGGTCTTCGGGAACGCCTTCAGCGTGACCACGACCTTGGCCTTCGTCTCGCGCAGGATGGCGCTGATCTGGTTGGCCTCCAGCAGGGGATTGATCGGGTTGACGATCCCCGCCACCGCGCCGCCCAGCAGGGTGATCGCCGTCTCCAGCGCGTTCGGCATGATGTAGGCCACGACATCGGTTTCGCCGACGCCAAGGTGGCGGAACAGGTTGGCCGCCTGCGTCACCTGGCGGTGCAATTCGCCCCAGGTGACGGTTTCAGCCTTGGTGCCGGGGCCGGACAGCAACTGGAAACTGATCGCCGGGCGGGCGCCGTGCGCATCGTGCGCGCGAGACAGGAATTCGTACATCGACCGCGCCTGACCGCGCTCGGCCCAAGGCATTTCGCCTTCAATGGCCTGCAAATCGCTCCGATTGGCGAAAGCGTTCATTCCGTTCCTCCCCTGGCGTGCCCGCTTTTGGCGCGGGCTTCAGGCGAAGATGGGGATTCAACCCCGGTTTGCCAAGCCGGATTGTCGCAGTCAACGTGACGTCAGACCGTGACCTCAGACCGTGCCGTCGGTGAACTGCAGCCGTGCCAGCCGCGCGTAAAGCCCGCCCTCCGCCACCAGCGCGTCATGCGTGCCGATGGCCGCAATCTGTCCGTGGTCGAATACCACGATCCGGTCGGCCCGCTTCACCGTGGCCAGCCGGTGCGCCACGACCAGCGTGGTGCGCCCCTCGCTCAACCGTTCCACCGCAGCCTGCACTGCACGCTCGCTTTCGGCATCCAGCGCAGACGTCGCCTCGTCCAGAAGCAGGATCTTGGCATCCCGCAGGATCGCACGCGCAATCGCCACCCGCTGCTTCTGCCCGCCCGACAGCATCACGCCGCGTTCGCCCAGATAGCTGTCATAGCCCTGCGGCAGGGCCGCAAGAAAGTCATGCGCCGCCGCCGCACGCGCGGCTTCCTCAACTTCCGCATCCGTCGCCCCGGGCCGCCCGAAGCGGATGTTTTCCCGTGCCGAGGTTGCAAAGATCACCGGGTCCTGCGGCACCAGCGCGATCACAGATCGGAAATCGGCGCGTGTCATCGCCGTCAAGGGAATACCGTCCAGCGTGATCTGCCCCGACTGCGGGTCGTAAAACCGCATCAAAAGTTGCAGGATCGTGGTTTTGCCCGCACCCGACGGACCAACCAGCGCAATCGTCTCGCCGGGGTTCACCGCCAAACTGATCCCGTTCAGCGCCGAGGTTTCGGGCCGCGCGGGATAGCGGAACGTCACGTCCTCGAACGCGATCCGGCCTTGCACCGGGCGGGGCAGGGCAACCGGAGCGGCCGGGTCTTTCACTGGATCGTCGGTGTGAAGCAGCTCCACCAGCCGTTCGGTAGCCCCCGCCGCGCGCTGCAATTCGCCCCAGATTTCCGACAGCGCGCCCACGGCCCCGGCCACCATCACGGCATAGATCACGAACTGGATCAACTCGCCCACCGTCATCACATCGGCCCGCACATCCCGCGCGCCGATCCACAAGACGCCCACGATGCCGGTGAACGTCAGGAAGATCACGATCACCGTCATTACCGCCCGCGTCCCGATACGGGTCTTGGCCGACAAAAACGATTTCTCGGTCACATCGGCAAAGGCGCTGCGCGTCTGGGTTTCGTGGGTAAAGGCCTGCACCGTCTGCACCGACGACAGCGCCTCCGACGCTGATCCCGAGGACGATGCGATCCAATCCTGATTTTCCTTCGACAGCCGCCGCAACTTGCGGCCCAGCACGATGATCGGCACCACGATTGCCGGCACTATCAGCAGCACCAGCCCTGTCAGCTTGGCCGAGGTCAGGAACAACAAGACCAGCCCGCCCAGCAGCATCAGCACATTGCGCAGCGCAACCGAAACCGACGATCCGATCACCGAGAGGATCAGCGTGGTGTCTGTGGTGATCCGGCTCAGGACTTCGCCAGTCATGATGCGCTCAAAGAAGGCGGGCGACATGCCCAGCACGCGGTCGAACAATGCGCGGCGGATATCGGCTACTACCCGTTCGCCAAGCCGGGTGACAAGGTAGTAGCGAAGCCCGGTGCCAAAGGCGAGCAGCGCGGCGATGCCAAGCGCTGCGGCGAAATACTGGTCCAGAAGGGCCGCATCGCCCGAATTGAACCCGTCGACCACCCGGCGCACGGCCAGCGGCAGGATCAGGCTGACACCTGCGGTCAGCGTCAGCGCAAGGGCTGCAAGAACCGTGATCCCACGGTAAGGCCGCATGAACGGCAAGAGCCCGCGCAAGGCGCCGACCTCTTTCGATCGGGGCCGGTCTTCGATGTTTCCACTGATGTCTGTCATCTTGCCTGTCCCCAAAGCCGCGCCCGTGATCTAAAGCCAGCCCTCGCCCGCCACAAGCATTGGATTGCCTATGCCTTGCAGCAGGTGGCGTGCCCGTGCCACGGTGCGCCAACCCGCAGGGAGCAAAAGCCCATGCCCAACCGCAAGATCGTGGTCTTTGATGCCTATGGCACCGTGTTCGACGTGGCCGGAGCCGTCCATCAGGCAGCTGCCGAGGCGGGGCCGCTGGTGGCCGATTGGGCCGCCCTCGCCGCGACGTGGCGGCGCAAGCAGCTTGAATACAGTTGGCTGCGCACCCTCCTTGGCGCGCACGCCGACTTCGCCGAGGTGACCGCCGAGGCGCTGGACTGGACGCTGGAAGCCTTGAACGTCAGCGACCGCGCGCTGCGGGGCCGCCTCCTTGCGCTTTACGACCGGCTGCCCGCCTTTCCCGAAGTGGCCCAGGCGCTGGCCACGCTGAAGAACCGAGGCTTTCGCCTCGGCACTTTGTCGAATGGCACACCAGCGATGCTGGCGGCGGCCTTGGCAGCGAACGGTCTGGCCCACCTTTTCGAAGCCGTGATCTCGGTCGAAGAGGTGGGCGTCTACAAGCCAAGCGCCCAGGTCTACGCGCTGGTCGAACAGCGGATGGCGGTGACGCGCGACAAGGTGCTGTTCGTGTCGTCCAACGGCTGGGACGTGGCCGGTGCTGCGCGGTTCGGCTTTGCAACGGTCTGGGTAAACCGCGACGCGGCCCCGATGGACCGCCTGCCGCACGGGCCGAACCACATCATTCCCGATCTTGCACGGCTCTCGGTGATCGCATGACCAGCTTCATCGCAGACGATGGCACCCGGATCGCCTACCGCGACGAAGGCGAAGGCGTGCCCCTTCTATGCCTTGCTGGCCTCACGCGCACGATGGCCGATTTCGACTATCTGGTCCCGCATCTGCCGCCCGTCCGGCTGATCCGGATGGATTACCGGGGGCGCGGCGACAGCGGCTGGTCCGGCCCCGGGACCTACACGGTCGAGCGTGAGGGAAAGGATGCGCTGGCACTTCTGGATCACCTCGGTCTTGCGCAGGGGGCGATCCTCGGCACCTCGCGCGGGGGGCTGATCGGCATGGTCCTCGGCGCGGTGGCGCGCAACCGCGTGCTTGGCCTGTGCCTGAACGACGTCGGTCCTGAAATCGGGCAGGCCGGGCTGGCACGGATCGTCGATTACGTCGGGCGCATCCCTGCGGGCGGCACCTACGCCGGCTTTGCCGAACGCCTCTCGCGTAGCCCGGGCTTCGACGGCGTGACAATGGACCGCTGGCTGCAGGAGGCGCACAACCTGTCGGTCGAAACCCCCGACGGCCTGCGCCTGCGCTACGACCCCACGCTTCGCGAGGCTTTCCTGAAAGCGTTCCAGGGCCCGCCCGTGACCCTCTGGCCGATGTTCGACGCGCTCGCCGGTTTGCCGCTGGCCCTGATCCACGGCGCGAACTCCGACCTCCTCACGCCCGAGACGGCGGCCGAAATGCGCCGTCGCCGCCCCGACATGATCTTCGCCGAGGTGCCGGGCCGGGCGCATATCCCCTTTCTCGACGAACCCGAGGCGGTTGCGGCGATACATTCCTTCCTGCAGGCAGTAACATGACGGACATCAAGCGGATCGAAGCTGCCGCCCATCGGCTGCACGGCAATGCGCGGGTGACACCGCTTCTGAACGCCCCCCTTCTTGATCGCATCGCTGGACGGCGGGTGTTCGTAAAGGCGGAATCGCTGCAACTGACCGGCAGCTTCAAGTTTCGCGGCGGGTGGGCCGCGGTGTCGGCCCTGCCGCCAAAGGCACGGGCGCAAGGCGTGATCGCCTATTCGTCCGGCAACCATGCCCAGGGGGTCGCTCTGTCGGCGGCCCGGCACGGCAGTCCGTGCGTGATCGTGATGCCGTCCGACGCGCCCGCGGTAAAGATTGCCAACACCCGTGCTTACGGAGCAGAGGTGGAGCTTTACGAACGCGGCACCGACCGCGATGCCTTGGGGGCCGCGCTTGCGGCGGATCGTGGCCTGACGCTGATCAAGCCGTATGACGAGCCAGAGGTTATTGCCGGGCAGGGCACCGTCGGTCTCGAAATCGCGGCGCAGGCGGCCGAGGCCGGCATAGCCGAGGCCGAGGTTCTGGTTTGCTGCGGTGGTGGCGGGCTGTCCGCCGGCATCGCACTTGCGCTGCAGGCTCGCGCGCCCGGCATGCAGGTCCGCACCGTTGAACCCGCCGGTTTTGACGATATGGCGCGGTCGCTGGCCGCAGGGCAGCGTCTGGGCAATGCGGCTGCTACCGGATCGGTCTGCGACGCGATCCTGACACCGATGCCCGGCACCCTTACCTTTCCCGTTCTGCAACGGCTTGCCGGGGCAGGGCTCAGCGTGACCGACGAACAGGCGCTGCACGCCGTGGCCCTCGCGTTTTCCCACCTCGGTCTCGTGCTTGAACCGGGCGGTGCAGTCGCCCTTGCCGCTGCACTTTTTGCCGATGGCCTTGGCGACACCGTCATCTGCACCGCCTCGGGCGGCAACGTCGACCCCGCCCTCTTTCGAGGCGTGCTGGAGCGGTTTGGCTAGGGATGCTGGTCTACCTCAATGACATTCGCCTGAACGCGGTCTGCGAAGGTCCGCCCACAGCACCTCCCTTGGTACTGATCCACGGCCTCGGCGCCGATCTGACGGTCTGGGACGGCGTAGTTGCCCGGCTTGCCCAGTGGCGCGTGCTGCGTGTTGATCTGCGCGGCCACGGTGGTTCCGACGTGCCGCCCCCGCCCTATACAATGGGCGCGTTGATCCGCGATTGCGAACGGATCATGGCGCATTTCGGGGTGGCCGAGGCGGTCGTCGCAGGCCTTGGCGCAGGTGGGCTGGTGGCGCAGGGCCTTGCCGTCAAGCGGCTCGATCTCGTCCGAGGGCTGGTCCTGTCGAACACCGGCACAAGGCTCGGCACGCCTGACATCTGGCAGCGGCGCATCGCAACGGTGCAGGACGGCGGCATTGCGGCCATCCTCGACGCGACACTTGCGCAGAACCTCGGCTATCGCTGGCGTCAAGCCGCCACCCTCGCCACCCAGAGTGCGCTTCTATCGCAAACCGATCCGGCAGGCTGGATCGGCGTTGCCGCAGCTATCGCGGGAAGCGATTTCTACCAGACCACCGCCACCCTGCGCCTGCCAACCCTCGTCATAGCCGGCAGCGATGACGCAGCCACCCCGCCGGACATGCAGCGCGAACTGGCCTATCTGATACCGGGAGCAGAGTTCAGACTGATGCAGCGCTCCGGCCACATCGCCTCGCTTGACCAGCCCGACGACTTTGCTTCCCACCTGCGCGGATTTCTTACTCGGGTCGGCCATCTCTGACGCAGTTGCACATTTCCAACATACATACCGATCTCTTGCCTTATGGTCCGCCATGATCTGCACAAATCGAAAGCCGTAATGAACAACCCCCGCCTCGCCCTCGTCTTCATCCTCGCCACGGTCACGCTCGACGCCATCGGCATCGGCCTGATCTTCCCGGTCATGCCCGACCTGATCCGCGAGGTGACGGGGCAGTCGCTCGCCGAGGCGGCGCTTTGGGGGGGCGTCCTCGCCACCTCGTTTGCGGTGATGCAGTTCCTGTTCGGCCCGATCATCGGCGCGCTCTCTGACCGGTTCGGACGCCGCCCCGTCCTTTTGCTGTCGCTTCTGGTAATGAGCCTCGATTACCTCGTCATGGCCTCCGCCCAAACCGTCTGGCTCCTCCTTGCCGCCCGCATCGTGGCCGGCATAACGGCCGCCACCTATGCGACCGCCACCGCCTACATCGCCGACATCACCCCGCCCGACCAGCGCGGCAGCCGTTTCGGCCTGATCGGCGCAGGGTTTGGTATCGGCTTCGTCCTTGGCCCGGTGATCGGCGGCCTCCTTGCAGGCATCGACACCCGGGCGCCCTTCCTCGTGGCGGCAGGGCTGGCGCTGGCGAACCTCACCTTCGGCTGGTTTGTCCTGCCCGAGACCGTGAACGACGCCACCCGCCGCCGGTTCAGCCTTGCCCGCGCCAACCCGCTTGGCGCCCTGCGCGCGGTGGCCCGCCTGCCGGGCCTGCGCCTCACGCTCGCCTGCTTCCTGATCCTCGGCACCGCGATGAACGTCTACCCGTCGATCTGGGCCTACTACGGCCAGTCCCGCTTCGGCTGGGACAGCGGCATGGTCGGCATCTCTCTCGCGGTCTACGGCATCTCCTTCGCGGTCGGCCAAGCGCTTCTGGTCGGCCCGCTGATCCGTCGATTCGGCGAACACCGCGCGGCGCATTATGGCATGTGGGTCGACGTCGTCACGCTCGCTGCTCTCGGCCTCGTCACCTCGCCCGCCCTCGCCCTCGCCATCACCCCGGTTACTGCGCTCGGCGGGGTGGTGACACCCGCTTTGCAGGCCATCGCCTCGCGGTCGGCCCCCGCCGATGCGCAGGGCGAGGTTCAGGGAGTCCTCTCCAGCCTCAACGCCATCGCAATGATCACCTCGCCGCTCCTGATGACCTCAGTGTTTGCGCACTTCACCAGGGACGGCGCGCCCGTCTTCGCACCCGGCGCACCATTCTTGGTGGCCTCCGCCCTGATGCTGGTCTGCCTTGGCCTGCATGTCCTCGGTCCCCGGCTCCGCGTCACAAGAAACGCGTGAAACGTCACCTCATGTCGCATTCAGCCCTGACCGCTCGCTTCAGCGGGTCTAGCTTTCCCTTTGCGGAAATATCCCACTGGGGTACGGGGGTGTGAAACCCCCGCTTGCCCCGGCAACCCGGAGGACCACGCATGAAGTTGAAGGATCTCGAGATCTTCGTCGTGGCCCCTCCGTTCCCCGGCTGGGGCGGGCGCTACTGGATCTTTCCGAAACTGACCACCGATACCGGCATCGTCGGCTACGGCGAATGCTACGCCTCGACCGTGGGGCCAAAGGCGATGATCGCCGTGATCGAAGACGTGTTCGAACGTCACATGGCCGCCGAGAACCCCGAAAACATCGAGCTGATGTTCCGCCGAGCCTATTCCTCGGGCTTCACCCAGCGCCCCGATCCCACCGTGATGGGCGCCTTCTCCGGGCTCGAGATCGCCTGCTGGGACATCATCGGCAAGGCGCGGAACCGTCCGGTCTGGGCGCTTCTCGGCGGCAAGATGAACGACCGCATTCGCAGCTACACATACCTCTACCCCGAGCCCGGCAAGGAATCGGCCGAATTCTGGGTCGACCCCGACGCTGCCGCCGAAGCCGCCGTCCGCTTCATGAATCTGGGCTTCACCGCCGTGAAATTCGATCCCGCCGGCCCCTACACCATCCGTGGCGGCCACGAACCCGCTATGTCCGACATCACCCGCTCGGTCGCCTTCTGCAAGGCGATCCGCGCGGCGGTGGGCGACCGGGTTGACCTTCTTTTCGGCACCCACGGCCAGTTCACCACCCCCGGCGCCATTCGCATGGGCCGCGAGTTGGAACCCTACAACCCGCTCTGGTATGAAGAACCGATCCCGCCGGACAATCTTCTGGAATTCGCCGAGGTCGCGAAATCCGTCCGCGTTCCCCTTGCCACCGGCGAACGCATGACGACCAAGGCCGAGTTCGGCACGCTTCTCCGCGCCGGTGGCGTCAAGATCCTGCAACCGGCGCTGGGCCGGGTCGGCGGTATTTGGGAGGCCAAGAAGATCGCCGCCATGGCCGAGATCTTCAACGCCGAAATGGCGCCGCACCTCTATGCAGGCCCGGTGGAATGGGCGGCCAACGTCCATTTCGCCGCCTCGATCCCGAACCTTCTGATCGCCGAGACGATCGAGACCGGCGGCGCCTTCCACCAGAAACTGATCCGCAACTCGATAGCGTGGGAAGACGGCTACATAATCCCGCCGAACGGTCCGGGACTTGGCATCGACTTCGACGAGGATCTCGCCCGAGCCCATCCCTACACCGGCACCGGCCTCCATCTGCAAATGCAAGAAGCCCCCTGCGATTATCGCCACGGCAACCGCTTCGAAGGGGGCGCGCCGTCGGCCAAGACTTGATGTCCGTGGCAACGCCGTCCGACTGGCGCCAGGCCCCGAGGACGGCAGCCACCTGCCGGAAACTGGCGGGCCCAGGAGGACTCGAACCCCCAACCTCGGACTTAGAAGGTCCTTGCTCTATCCAGTTGAGCTATGAGCCCGCGCCGCCACCTTTTGCGGCAGGGAACGCGATCAGGCAAGCACCTTCGTCATGAAGATCGAGTTCGGGTCCGCCCAATACCCCTCGAACGGCGGGCATTCGTGAAACCCGGCCTTGGTGTAAAGCGTACGCGCGGCCACGAAGGTGGGCTGGACCCCGGTTTCCAGGCTAAGCCGCGAAAACCCGGCTGCGCGCGCCTCGGCGACCAGATGCTCCAGCATTCGGCGCGACAGGCCGCGCCCGCGGGCCTCGGCCAGAACATGCATCGACTTGATCTCGGCGTGGCTGGCGTCGATCCGCTTGAAGGCACCCATTGCAACCGGCTCGGTTCCATCGCGCATCACGTAGAACGACACGTCAGCCACCGCCAACGCGCCCGCATCCATCATGTGGATGCTTTCCGGCGGCGTGTCGGCGTGCATGTCAGCGGTGTGGCGCGCCATCAAAAGCGTCAGATCCGGCCCCAGCGGGCTTTCGCGTCCAATCGTCAGCATGGGTCAGTGCGTCCAGGCGCCCTTGCGGTCGGTGGCGAAGTTCTCGCCATAGCCGCGCGGGCGGATCACCGGCTTGCGCGGCTTTGGCAAGACCACGTCATAGGTGATGCCCTTCGCAGTCGCATAGGCCTCGGCCGCCTCGCGCGTTTCGAAGGTCAGGCGCACCTGCGACTGGGTATCCCCCGACGAGGTCCAGCCCATCAGAGGGTCGATGTCCCTGGCGGTGCGGTCAAATTCCAGCATCCAGTCTTGCGTCTTTGCGGTGCCAGACTGCATGGCGGTGCGGGATGGCTGGTAGATGCGGGCGCGCATGGATCACCTCCGGGGTTTCGCTGCTTTATTCCGAAGCCGGGGACAAAGCGCAAGCACCAGTTTGCGGCGCGGTCGGACGGCAAGATAACTGTCGGCTGACCTCGGGGAGTGGTGTGGGGTGTGGCGGGGTCAGCCGACAGCCTAGGTACTGCTTGCAGGATTAGTGTGCCGAATACAGTGGGTCTATGCAACCTAAAGTTGCGTCAACAGCGCATGAATACCTCTAAAATTGTAGCCACCATGTTAACCTTCGCTCGGTCTTGGCTGGCTGCGAACCAGCTTGACCATCAGATAGGTGTTGTAGGTGCGGAACGCGTCGCTACTGCGCTGCTTTTCCGTCAGACGTTGCATCAGGTTTTCCCGGCGCTTGCGCGACAGGAACAGATGCGTCAGCCGGGTCAGGCTCCAGTGCACCAGTGGCTTGCGCGCCTTCATTTCCCGCTCGGCCTGCGTGAAGCCGGTGCCGATCAGGTTGTAGAGCCCTTGTTCAAGGTCGATCGAGGGTGCCACCGCATCCGTGATGTCCTGCTCTGACAGCACGTCGAACGGGTTGGACAACAGCGCCGCCCGGAATGTTGATAGCCGGTGCCCGCCACCCGGCTGCGGCCCGTGGTCCGCCCGTCCCAGATAGGCATCGGTACGAAAGCAGTCGGCGATCAGCACATGGCCCTCAGGCGTCAGCACCGCCGCGCACTTCGGGAGGCTGTCCATCATCGGGATGTACTGGAAGCTTTCGGAAAACAGGCACAGGTCGAACGGCCCGGTGCCAGTGTAATCCTCGAACCGGCACTCGTGCACCGTAGCACCCGGAGCATTGCGGCGGCAACAGTCGGCCAGATAGGCCGATGGCACGACGATCTCCACCTGATGGCCAAGCGCGATTAGCTTTTTCGCCGTCTCGCCCGCACCGCCGCCAATGTCCAGAATACGCAACTTGCCAGGCGGCAGTTCAGCGAACAGCAGGTCGGTATAAGCATCCTGTGCGGCCCGCAGGTTGCCCGCGTTCACGTCCAGCCCGGTCCACAGCCCGTAGTGCAAGTTCTCCGCACCGGTCAGCCAGCGGATCAGCGCCAAGGCGGTATCCAGGCCGACAGCCCGCGTATCAATATTGTCACCCATGCCGTCACCCCCGGTGCTGCATTAGCCGCTCAAACCGATATCGGCAACGGTTTCGCACATTTTGGCAGTTCACCGCTTGTAAAGGAACAAAAACAGATCAAATCTCACTGGTTGCCCGAGTCGCGCCAACCGAGTCTCGCGCCGCTCCGCGCCCAAAGGTGACCCATGCCGCACAACAACATCAACGCCCTCAGTGAACGTCCCGACGTTCTGGTGCGTCCAAAGCTGGAAGGCGGGCGGCGCTTCGTGCTGCAAACCCCGTTCCAGCCGGCGGGCGACCAGCCCACCGCGATCGCCGAACTGACGAAAGGCGTGCTGGCCGGCGAACGCGATCAGGTGCTTCTGGGCGCCACCGGCACCGGCAAGACTTTCACGATGGCAAAGATTATCGAACAGACCCAGCGCCCCGCCATCATCCTTGCGCCGAACAAGACGCTGGCAGCGCAATTATACGGCGAATTCAAGGGCTTCTTCCCCGACAACGCCGTTGAATACTTTGTTTCCTACTACGATTACTACCAGCCCGAAGCCTATGTCGCGCGGACAGATACCTATATCGAGAAGGAATCCCAGATCAACGAACAGATCGACCGGATGCGCCACTCGGCCACCCGCGCGCTTCTGGAACGCGACGATGTGATCATCGTGGCTTCAGTGTCCTGCATCTACGGCATCGGTTCGGTCGAAACCTACTCCGCCATGACTCAAGACCTGATCACCGGCGAAAGCTACGACCAGCGCAAGGTCATGGCCGAACTCGTGGCCCAGCAATACAAGCGGCTGGAAGCGTCATTCCAGCGCGGCGCATTCCGGGTGCGCGGCGACAGTCTCGAGGTCTGGCCCGCCCACCTCGAAGACCGTGCCTGGCGCTTTTCCTTCTTTGGCGAGGAGCTGGAATCCATCGTCGAATTCGACCCCCTCACCGGCGCCAAGACCGACACGTTCAAGCAGATTCGCATCTACGCCAACAGCCACTACGTAACTCCGCGCCCGACGCTGGCGCAGGCGACCAAGGGCATCAAGATCGAACTTACGCAGCGCCTCGACCAGCTGATCGCCGAGGGCAAGCTCTTGGAAGCTCAGCGTCTCGAACAGCGCACCACCTTTGATCTCGAAATGCTGGACGCCACCGGTTCCTGCGCCGGGATCGAGAACTACTCCCGCTACCTCACCGGCCGCGCCCCCGGCGAGCCGCCGCCGACATTGTTCGAATTCATCCCCGACAACGCCATTGTCTTCGCTGACGAATCCCACGTTTCAGTCCCGCAGATCGGCGGCATGTACAAGGGCGACTTCCGGCGCAAGATGACCCTCGCAGAACACGGCTTCCGGCTGCCCAGCTGCATGGACAACCGCCCCCTGAAGTTCGAGGAGTGGGACGCGATGCGCCCGCAATCCGTCTTCGTCTCAGCCACCCCCGCCGCGTGGGAGCTTGAACAGACCGGCGGCGTCTTCACCGAACAGGTTATCCGGCCCACCGGTCTTGTCGACCCACAGGTCGAGATCCGCCCTGTCGATATGCAGGTAGACGACCTTCTCGACGAGATTCGCCGCGTCGCCGCCAAGGGCCTGCGCGTTCTCGTCACCGTGCTGACCAAGCGCATGGCCGAAGACCTGACCGAATACTTCCACGAACAGGGCATCCGCATTCGCTACATGCACTCCGACATCGACACCATCGAACGCATCGAGATCCTGCGTGACCTTCGGCTTGGTGCCTTCGACGTGCTGGTCGGCATCAACCTCCTGCGCGAAGGCCTGGACATTCCGGAGTGCGGTCTGGTCGCGATCCTCGATGCCGACAAGGAAGGCTTCCTGCGCTCGGAAACTTCGCTCATCCAGACCATCGGCCGCGCCGCGCGCAACTCCGAAGGCCGGGTCATCATGTACGCCGACCGCATCACCGGCAGCATGGAACGTGCCATCGGCGAAACCAACCGCCGACGAGAAAAGCAGGTCGCCTACAACACCCTTCACGGCATCACCCCCACGACAATCCGCAAGAACGTCGAGGATGTGCTTCTGGGCATCTACCAAGGCGACACCGATCAGGCCCGCATCACCGCCAAGATCGACAAGCCGATGGTCGGTCAGAACCTCGCCGCCCATCTTGACGCGCTGCGCACCCAGATGCGCAAGGCCGCCGAAAACCTCGAATTCGAAGAAGCCGCGCGCCTGCGTGACGAAGTGAAACGGCTGGAGGCGGTGGAACTTGCCATCGCCGACGACCCGCTCGCCCGCCAGTCGGTGGTCGAAGAGGCGGTAGAGGAAGCCGTCAAGATGGCAGGCCGCTCCACCGGCGGCCGCCCCGGCCAGCGCGGCGGCAAGCGGTCGAACCGGGGGCGCTAGGCGGGCACCTTCTCCGCAGGCTTCGCCGGCTCAAGCCACAGCTCGCCCGCCGTGTTGTAGCCACCCCGCACCAGATGGCCGGGCGTGGCCACCTCGGGGTGGTCGTCGGCCCAGTCGCGATACCTGTCACGCGTCACGATGCGCGCCCCGAAATCCCGCGCTGCGGCCAAGATCCACGGGTCGGCCGGCGTCCCCTTCGGCACGACGAAAACCTGATCTTGCGGGAGGGTTAGCAGCGTCGCGAAATCGCGCTCGTTCATGTAACGGCCAGACAGCTTGTAGCCAGCATTCGCATCGAACACGACGCCGGGGGTGAAACCGCGCGATTTCAATTCGTTTACCACCGCCTGCACCGTAAAGATAAGCGGCGTTTCGTTCTTCCAATGCATCACGTTCGACCCGTCGACGACGATGTAATTCTCAGACCGCCGCCCCTGGCGCGGCGCGACGGGCGCGGCGAGCTTGGCCAGATAGCGCAGCAGCAAAGGGAGAAGCAGTAGAACGATCAGAAAGACCCCGAACAGCATGACATCGCCTACCACCGAATCCGTCTGGCCGATCCGCTCGGGTGCTCTTTGAAAGCTGGCCTGAGCCAGCGGCAGGACAAGGGAAATCAACATTGACTGGCCGCAGGGCTAAGAACGGTAAGAACTACACGCCCAGAAAACCTTGAAAGCCCGCAAAATGCAAATGGCATTGCTGCCTTAAGGGATTCCCCAAGACTACCTCGCCGAGGTCCAGACCGCCGTCCACCCGAGCTTATGATGCATCGTTGCAGCCTACGAGATTACATGGCATAATAGTAAAATAAGTGCATTGGTGAATTGTTCAGTGGGTAATTTCATTGAGATATTTGGTCTTTAATTCTCTTGAAGCAATAAAGCGGCCTTTCTCGCAGATAACTCGCGAGCGCCGGATGAAGCGATTCCTTGACGAGATGGACCTCAAAGGCGGTGAGCGTATCATCGACCTTGGGGGAGTGGCGAAGTTCTGGAATGAAGTGCCCGTTCCATTGGATATCACCATTCTCAATCTGCCCGAGGCGATACCGCCTGAACTGACGCCATCACACCACCGGATCCGCCTGGTCGCGGGCGATGCTTGTGAGACGGGGTTCGAGGATAACAGCTTCGATATCGCCTTCTCCAACAGTGTCATCGAGCATGTTGGCGGTCCAGAGAACCAGAGACGTATGGCCAGAGAAATCCAGAGGCTCGCCCCGACGTACTGGGTACAGACGCCGTCGATCTGGTTTCCGATGGAGGCGCATACTAATATGCCGTTCTGGTGGTTCTACCCACCGTTCCTGAAGCGTCGCTTGATCGCGGGTTGGGAAAAAAAGCTTCCAGCATGGTGCGACATGATCAAGGGTACGACCGTCATCTCCAAATCCAATCTTTCCGAGATGTTTCCCGGTTCTGCTGTCTGGACGGAGCGGTTCGCAGGCTTGCCCAAGTCCACGGTGGTTTTGCGAAAACGCTGAATGCAGGCTGGCTCTCCAGTTCAACTGCGACTTGTGACTCTGCCCCACTGCGCCGAGATTAGTTTCGCAGTCTAGAAGACCCCTGTTACCTCATACATCACCGGCTCGAACCCCCGGCAAAGCTCGTTGATGTGGCGGTTGCGCTCGCGCATTTCGGGCGCGCGCAGCATCGCCTGGTAATCCTCGCGGGCGCGCCACTTGGAATAGTTGCAAATCCGCGTCCGGGCGTCGTTCATGTGCAGCCCCGCGCCCAGAAACCCTGGCTGGCGGCTGATGCAGTTTCGGTATGCCGCTTCCAGCGCTTCCAGCAGGTCGAACGCGGTGGCGGGTGTCATCTCAAACGTGGTGATGACGGTTTGTCCTTGGAAATCCTTGACAATTTCGGGCATGTCGGCCTCCCTTGACCTAGGGCGATAATGCCACGGAATAGGGGATTCGTGATGAAGTTTCTGGACCCGGACGATCCCTTCTTCGGCAAGATGTGGGTGCGCGTGCTGACCGTGGCGCTGCCGCTGGGATGGGCGATCGTCGAATTCGCCGTGCTGCAAGACCCGCTCTGGGGCATGCTTTTCCTTGCGGCAGCGGCCTATGCGGGCTGGCAACTATTCTTCAAGCGCAAGTCCGACTAGTAGCCGTTCAGCCAGTCCGGTGACTGCAGGCCCAGCGCTTCGGGCTCGCTCAGGTAGACCACGCCCAGCACCAGCGCGGCCACCAGCAGCATCGCGAACGCGATCTTCCACACCGACCACGGCCGCTCCCCCTGCACCTCGCCGGTCTGCCCGTTGACAAGGAAGCGGTAGCTCCTGCCATTGTATTTGTAGGCCGCCGTCCAGATCGGCAAAAGGATGTGCTTGAAGGTCTCTTCCGACCAATTCGTATCGACCGAACCGATGCGCTGCTCGTCGCCGCCGATGTCGCGGCGGACGTCGCTAACGATCACATCCGACATTCTTGCCTTGGCCCGCGCATCGCCTTCGGCAAGCGCCACGGTGTAGCCCTCGGCCTGAAATCCGGCAAGGTATTCAGGGCTATAGGGTTGCAGCGCCGACATATCCCACGGCGTCAATTCTTCGCCCAGACGGGCGGGCAGACTGGTCGAGGCCATCACCAGCACATCGTCGAAATTGCGGGCAACCCGCCCTGAAACGGAATACCAGCGCGTGTTGCGCACCTGCTCCTGGCGGGCCTGCAACTGGCCGTTCACGCGCACGGTAACGCTGCGCGTCTCGTAATAATACTCGCCCCGCTGCCCGGTATAGCGCGACCGGGTTGCGGCATCAAAGCTCCAGAATGGAACGTAGATCCCCGTCATCGCGCGCCCCTTGCGCGCATATTCCAGCAGCGTGTTCGGCGCGAACCAAAGCCTGCCCAGCCACGCTGTCATCGCATGGCGCGCCTGAACTTCGGTCAGCGCAAAGGGCACCAGTGCCTGCGGTTTGATGTGTCGCTGCGTGCCAGTGTCGACCACCACCGGCGAGGCGCAGAACGGGCATTGCGTGGCATGGGTCGCACCGTTGAATTCCACCTGCGCACCGCAGTTCGGGCAGGATGTGGTGCGCACCTCCGCCATAGCGCTGGCCGGTAGGTCATCCTTAAGACCTTTTGCAAGATCATGCTCTTCCAAAGCATTGGCACGGCGGCCCGCACTTTTTGCCGGAATGGTCTGTATATGGCCGCAATGGTCGCAGGTCAGTTCCGTCTGCCCCGGCGCGAAGCGCAGTTGCGCCCCGCACTGTTCGCAGGGCCAACGGTATTCCTCGGTGACGTTCATTGGCTCAGGGCTTGGGCGGCGGCGGCGGGACGCTGTCAAGGATGCGGGCAATATCGGTGTCGGCGGCCATCTTCCAGCCATCCTGACCGGCTGTCCAGACCATCGACGCGCGGCCCAGTTTGCCGGATGCCGCCATCGCGGCCAGATCGGCCTCGGCGAAGGGGCCGCTGGTCGCGCCGTTTTCGGCAATGTGCCAGACACGCGCAGCCGGTGCCTGTGGTGGCGCGGGTGGCGGTGCAGGCGGTGCGGCCGGTGACGCACCCCACGGCCCCAAGTTCTGTGCCATGCCCATTCCCATGCCGGCGCCCATGCCGGCGCCCATCGCAGCCCCCATCGCCGAGCCGGGTTGGCCCATGCCTTCGGCGGCGTTGTATTGCATGTAGCGGTTCAGGTCGCCGACCACGCCAATCGAGGTGCGCTTGTCCAGAGCCTTCTCGACCTCTTCCGGCAAGCTTATGTTTTCTATATAGAACTCTGGGATCGTCAGGCCGTATTCGGCCACCAGCGGCGCGATCGCATTAACGATTATCTTGCCAAGGTCGGCAGTGTTGGCCGCCATGTCCAGCACCGGGATCCCGGATTTTGCCAGCACCTGGCTGGCGGATTGCACGATGATGTTGCGCACCTGAAAGCTCACCTCATCCGAGGTGAACTCGCCATCGGTGCCGACGATCTCCTGGATGAATTTACCGGGATCGCCGACCCGCATCGAATAGGTGCCAAACGCGCGCAGGCGTACTGGGCCAAACTCTGGATCGCGCGCCATGATCGGGTTCTTGGTGCCCCATTTCTGGTCGTTGAAGCGCGTGGTGTTGACGAAATATATCTCGGATTTGAAAGGGCTCGAAAAGCCGTGATCCCAGTGCTGCAGCGTGGTCAGGATCGGCAAGTTGTTGGTTTCAAGCCGGTAAAGCCCTGGTCCGAACACATCGGCCAACTGGCCTTCGTGGATGAAAACCGCAGACTGCCCTTCGCGCACGGTCAGCTTTGCACCCATCTTGATCGCCTGATCGTGGCGATCGAACCGCCAGACCATCGTGTCGCGCGTGTCATCCAGCCAAGAGATGACGTCGATAAATTCGCCTTTGAGAAAATCGAAGACCATGATTGCACTCCTTGCGACGGATCAACTGTCGCCGCCCTTGAGGCGACGAGCGAGGGTTTCAACAACGGGACGCGCTTCTTCTACTCCCATGCCGGGGCGCAGGGCGGGGGAATAAAGGATGCGCAACATCATTTCGTCCTGATCGGTCAGAAGCGCGAACTCCTCGTCGTCATTGAAGATCGAAGGGCGTGCGCGCGGGCTGTCATTGGCAAGCCCAAGGCCCTGGGCGATTTCCTCATGGACGCAGGACAAGCGCAGAAGATCCGGGTGTTCAGACCTGATCACCGCAAACGCGCGCGTATAAGCGCCCGAGTTGCCCTCTGACAGTGCGTAGACAAGGCAATAGGTCGAGCGGGGCATGGCGGTTATCCCGGACACATCGCCAGGCGAAAGGTTCGGTAGTGCTGCGCGGATCGTCGGGCCAAGCGCCTCGCGTTCGTCCTCGGAAACGACGTAGACCCAGAAGTTCGGGTTGGTGTCGTCCATGCGCATCGGATGGTTGGTAAGCCCAGACAGGCGGGCGACATAGCTTGCGATCCTTGCGCGGTCCGTCGCCTGTTTGTCCAGCGGGACCGACGCTCCGAACCGAAGACCGACGCGAATCGGAATTTCCCAACGGCGCAGACGGCTTTCGGTTTCCTGGCGGACGAAGGAACCGCCTTCACGTGAGTATTCGTCATACAGCGCAACCCGGACGAAGTTGTCGGCCAGCATCCGGTCGGTGAACGGCGTGTCCCTGCCGCCGCCATCGGTGCGAAGCAGACCCTGCGACAGCAAGGCTTGCTGCACCTGCCCGTAGTAGGCCCGGGCGGAGGCGCTTTTGGCTGTTTCGACAGGGGGAGCAGCCATCGATACCTGGGGCATCGGGGTGGCGGGCGCACCCACGGGCATGTCGCAGCCGGCAAGGGCGGCCAGTGCCGCACCTCCGATCAATGTTCTGATCTGGAGTGCCCGTGACACCTCCACTGGCTCAGCTTTTCGCTTCAGGAGTAACCGTCCGCGCCCGGGCAGATGCGAGGGTGTCGCGCAACTCTGCCTCCATCTTGGTCAGTTCCACTTCTGCCGCAGCGCGGCGCGCCTTGCCTTCGTCTGCGATGGCGAGACTTTCGTTGATCGTGGCGATCAGGGTGGCGTTGGCGTTCTTGACGGTATCGATGTCAAACACGCCACGCTCCATTTCCTCGCGCACGACCTTGTTGGCCTGTTGCAGGTTTTCCGCGTTGGCCTTAAGCAGGTCGTTCGTCAGGTCAGAGGCATCGCGCACCGCATCGGCGGCCTCTTTCGACCGCTGGATCGTAACCGCCTGCGCCAGTTGGGTTTCCCACAGCGGTACCGTGTTGACGAGGGTGGAATTGATCTTTGTAATCAGGCTCTTGTCGTTTTCTTGCACCAGCCGGATCGAGGGCAGCGACTGCATGGTGACCTGACGGGTCAGCTTCAGGTCATGCACCCGACGCTCCAGATCATCCCGCGCGGCGCGCAGGTCGCGCAGTTCCTGGGCGCGTATCACCTGATCGGCCTCGGGTGCTGCGGCGACGGCGGCTTCCTTGGCGGGGATTATTGTCCCATCAACCTCGGTCAGCTTCGCTTCCCCAGCGGCGATGTAAAGGCCAAGCTCGTTGTAAAAAGTTAGGGTCTTTTCGTACAGCAGATCAAGGCTTTTGACGTCTTTCAGCAGCGTATGTTCGTGCGTCAGCAATTCCTCGGTGATCTTGTCGATCTGGCTTTGCACATCTTCGTATTTCGCCACGAATTCGGCGAAAGGGGCGGCGCGGCCAAGCAGCCGTTCCCACCAGCTTGACTCGCGGCGCAGGTCGAGTTCATCCACCGCAAAGCCGCGGATCGTGGTGACGATCTTGCGCAGGCTGTCGCCGGCGGGGCCGACATCCTTGTTCTTGACGTCCTGCAACATGGCCTGGCTGATGACCTGCAGTTCGGCTTGCGCACCCGAGCCGAAAGCGATGATCGACTGGGTGTTGGACAGATCGACCTCGGACATCCGCTTCTTGATCGCTTCGGCCTTGTCGGCAGGGGCAGCTTCAAGCGGCACGATCTCTCCCAAGGGTTCGGGCAGGATCACGGCGGTGACCTTTTCAACTTCGGTCAGAAGGGCGGCGGCGCTGGATTGGACGGTCTCGGTCATGGCATCCCTCTACTGGTCAATGGTCGAGCTTCAGCCGATCACGCAGCACCGAAATCTCGACGTCAAGGTCGGTGCGGTTGTTGGACAAAAGCGCTGTGGTACGGCTGGCAAACGTGGTTTCAAGGTCGGTGAGCAGTGCCTCATAATCGGCGCGAGCCTGGGTATCGCGGGTTTGCGCGTAATGGTCGGCGAACTTGATCGTCGCATCGCGCGCGCCCATCAGGTAGACCGACAGATACTTGCGCGCAGCGGTCAGGTCGCCGGGATCGCCCTCGACCGTCCGAAACAGGCTGCGGGCGGCGCTGGCAAAACGGTCGACGCGGGCTTCCAGTTGGCGGTCACCGGCGCGGAGGATCGCATCCCTCATCGCTGCGAGGTGTTTTTCGCCTTCTTCGACCGCATGGGCCACACGGCTGGTCTGAAATGCGTCGATCCCCTCCATCCCCTTGTCCGACATCGGGTCCAGTCCGAACGAAAGCAGATGTAGCCCGGCGCCGACAAGGGCGAAGAGGGCCGGGTAAAGAAAGCCCGGCTCGGCAATGATGCCGCCCACGGCCAAGGCCGCGCCAGTCAGCACCGCGCCAAAGAGTTTGCGCGGGATCGCAGGGCGACGGGCCAGTTTTCGGGTCTCGTAGGCCGCTTCGGCATATTGCCCCTGCCGGGTAAGCCAGGCTGACAGTACCAGTAGCCCGCCGGCTGCAAGACCCATCAGCATGTCGCGCGGGTCGTCGCCAAAGGCGGGAAACAGAAACGCGAAGGCCGACAGGAACAGCACCCGGCTGCGCCAAAGGCCGCGCGGTTTTGCAACGGCGATGGCTTGCGGGCGGGGGGTGCCAGGGGCGGGGCGATTGCCGGTGGGGCTGTATTTGCCGCCGTAGCGTTCGGCCATCAGATGCCTCCCGATCCGGCGACATACAGAATAAGCGCGACGAGCAGCACAAAGGACAAGGTCTTGATCCCGCTTTCCGACACGCTGGATTTCCTTTGCCTGATCCGACGGCTTCACCCTAGCCCAAGGCACCACGGCTGGCCAGTCTCGGCGGCTAGAATGTGCGGTATTCTTCCGGGTTGCGATGGTCAGGAATTGCGCGGCTTGACCGGGCGCGGGCCCGGTTTGCGGGGGGCCGTGTTGCGCGTCGCGGGTTTGCGCGGCGCGTCGGGGTTGGCAGGGCGGCGGGTGGCGGCCTGCCAGCTATCAGACAACGTCTTGAGCCCTTCACCGGGTTTCAGTGGCCGCCGCGCTGGCTTTGCCGGAGCCTTTGCGTCCGATTTCGACGCGGGTCTCGCATCGGTTTTCGCATCGCCTTTTGCACCGGGGCGCGGCTTGCGGGTGATGGGTTTGCCTTCCTCCTCGGCCAAGCCAAGCTGATCACGCAGCACCTTGCCGCGAATCTCTTCAACCTCGCCAGGCTTCATCTCGTTCAGGCGGAAGGGGCCGTAGGAAATCCGGATCAGGCGGTTCACTGTCAGCCCGATGTGGTCCATCGCACGGCGAATTTCCCGGTTGCGGCCTTCGCGAATGCCAACCGTCAGCCAGGCATTGGCGCCCTGATGGCGGTCAAGACGAACGTCCATCGGCTGAAAGCGTTCGCCTTCGACCGTTATGCCTTTGCGCAACGGTTCCAATTCGGGGTCGGTCGGGTTGCCTTTGACGCGGACCCGGTACTTGCGAAGCCAGCCCGTGGACGGAAGCTCCAGCCGGCGCTTCAGGCCGCCATCGTTTGTCAGCAGCAAAAGTCCCTCGGAATTCAGGTCAAGCCGACCCACCGACATCACGCGCGGCATGTCCTCGGGCAGGTTGTCGAACACGGTGTCGCGGCCCTTTTCATCCGAGGCAGAGGTAACAAGGCCGTCGGGCTTGTAGTAAAGCCAAAGCCGCGGCACGTCCGGCGCGCCCACGGGTTCGCCCCGCACGGTGATCTTGTCGCCGGCCGTCACGTTCAGGGCAGGCGAGGTGATGACCTTGCCGTTGACAGTCACTTCGCCCAGTTCGATCAGCCGTTCCGCCTCGCGCCGCGAGGAGATGCCTGCGCGCGAAAGCACCTTGGCGATACGTTCGCCCTCGGGCGTGTCGGTCGTGCGCGCGGGTTTGGCGGCAGGCTTGATCGCGGGCCTGCGGGCCGGGGCTTTGGGCTTTTCATTGTCGGCCATGGGCGTCATCCTTGGGCGCGGGGTGGCCAGCCCCGGCGGTTTTCCACCCCCGGAGCCCCAAGGATATTTGAGGACTGATGAAAGAGCAACGCGAAGGGTTCAGGTCGTTCATGTCGGCTGCGCTGGATGAGGCGCGGGCGGCGGGCGCGCGGGGAGAGGTGCCGGTCGGGGCGGTGGTCGTAGCGGAGGGCCGGGTCGTGGCGCGGGCAGGCAACCGGACGCGGGAATTGGCCGACCCCACCGCACATGCCGAGATGCTGGCGATCCGTGCCGCCTGCGCGGCGCTTGGGTCCGAGCGCTTGGTCGGACACGATCTTTACGTCACGCTGGAGCCTTGCCCGATGTGCGCCGCTGCCATCGCGGCGGCGCGCATCGGTCGGCTCTATTACGGCGCGGCGGACCCAAAGTCAGGCGGGGTCGCAGTCGGAGCGCGGGTCTTCAGCCACCCCCAGTGCCACCATGTCCCGGATGTCTATGACGGCATCGGCGCGGCAGAGGCCGAAGCCCTGCTGCGGGACTTTTTTCGCGACAGGCGCGGTGCCGAGACGGCCCCCGGGGGCCGCTGACGGCGGTATGATGCCGGCCTAGAACCGGAGTGGCACCAGCACTTCGGGCTCGATAAGTTCGATCCCCGGAGGCAGGCCTGAGCGCAGGACAGATGCATCCTGCGCGAGAATCGGAAAAGTCTTGTAGTGGCACGGGATCACGGTGCGAAAGTTGAAGTACTTGCGCGACGCGAAGGCCGCCCGGTCCATGTCCATCGTGTAATGGCCGCCGCAGGACAGGATGCCGATGTCGGGTTGGTGATACTCTGCCATCCAGCCCATATCGGCCATGATGTCGGTGTCGCCCGAGACGTAGATCACGTGTCCTTCGCCCGCGATCATGAAACCCGCAGCCGAGCCCGCCGGCAGCAGGCCGCCGTCGGAAAAGTCGATGCTGGCGGAATGGGTTGCGTTCACCATCGTGATCCGCGCGCCGTTCAGCGTGATGGTGCCGCCCTTGCCAAAGCCGATGGTCCTCGTGGCCGTCTTGGCGTTCAGCCATTCGGACACTTCATGGATGCAGGCGACCGGGATCAACTTTTCGGCGGCGATGGCGGCGGCGTCGCTGGCATGGTCGCCATGCGCATGGGTCAGAAGAATATGTGTGGCGCCTGCCAGCGCCTCGTCCCGGCGGTCGGCGGGGAACATCGGGTTCCCGGTGAACCACGGGTCGATCAGGAGAACGGCTGATTCGATTTCGATACGAAAGCCGGAGTGGCCAAGCCAGGTGATCTGCATGAAAGCCTCGTTCCTTGGGGTTGACGCCAGACAACCCGTGCTGCGCCGCAGCGCAAGCGGTTTCGCGGCCGGGGTGTCGTCATGGGCGGGAAACCGTCGCCTTTGAAAGATCGGGAAACAGGTGGGGCCTGCCTCGAGACTGAGGTGCACGCACAGGGGCTAGAGCCCGAGATCAACTCTCTGAGGGCAATTTCTCAAGACGAGGTTTTGCAGGTTTTGCGGGGGGTTGGATGGCTTCGTGCTACCTTTGGCCATGGCGAAGCGGCGCCCGTTGCCGTGGAGGAGGCGATGGCAGTCGGATTGGCGGGGTGATCTGCTCCGAAATCGGCGGCACTGCCGACATGATCACCGATGGCGTGGACAACCTTTTTGGTTGCGCAGCAGGACGTTTCGGCAATGGGCGAAGCCCTGCGCAAGCTGCTCGAAGATCCTGCATTGCGCCGACATATCGGCGAGGCAGTCCGCACGCGGGCAGTGGCAGATTTCGATGCCCGTGCAACCGCGCGGCAAAGGCTCGGTTCGCTTGACCTCTGACAACGGCCCATCGTCGCTTGCAGCGCGTCGCCCGGCTTTGTAAATGGGCGAGGCAGCGACAGGGGAAAGCCCAATGGCCATTGATATCGACACCGCGCGCAGGGTTGCAAAGCTGGCGCGCATCCGGGTGGATGAGGCGGACCTGCCAAAGCTGGCCGGGCAGCTTTCCGGCATCCTCGGGTTCATGGAACAGTTGAACGAGGTTGACGTGACCGGGGTGGAGCCGATGACCTCCGTGACACCAATGCGCCTGAAGCGGCGGGCCGATGTCGTTACGGACGGCAACCAGCAGGCGGCCGTGCTGAAGAACGCGCCGGATGCGCGCGAGGGGTTCTTTGCGGTTCCGAAGGTGGTGGAATGAGCGCGAACACCTGGACCATCGCTGCGGCGCGCGACGCCCTGCGCAAGGGCGAGATCACGGCGGTCGACCTGACCATGTCGTGCCTGACCGCAATGGATGCCGGCGACGGACTGAACGCCTTCGTTCACAAGACACCCGATATCGCGCTGGATCAGGCAAGGGCAGCCGATGCGCGGCTGTCTGCGGGCAACTCCCCTGCGATGTGCGGAATTCCCCTTGGGATCAAGGATCTGTTTTGCACAGAGGGCGTGCCAAGCCAAGCCGCCTCGAACATCCTGAAAGGGTTCCGGCCGGAGTACGAATCCACGGTCACGGCCAAGCTGTTCGGAGCAGGCGCCGTGATGTTGGGCAAGCTGAACATGGACGAGTTCGCGATGGGGTCGTCGAACGAGACCTCGTGCTACGGCGATGTTGTGAACCCGTGGAAAGTGGATGACAGAAAGCTGACGCCGGGTGGATCGTCGGGCGGTTCGGCGGCGGCAGTTGCGGCCGACCTGTGCATCGCCGCCACCGGCACCGACACCGGCGGATCGATCCGCCAGCCCGCAGCCTTCACAGGTATCGTCGGAATCAAGCCGACCTACGGCCGCGTCAGCCGGTGGGGAATCGTCGCCTTTGCCTCGTCGCTGGATCAGGCCGGGCCGATGACCAAGACGGTGCGCGACGCGGCGATCATGCTTGGCGCGATGTGCGGGCATGATGCGAAGGATTCGACCAGTGCGGACATTCCCGTGCCGGATTTCGAGGCGGCGCTGACCGGAGATATTCGCGGCAAAGTGATCGGCATCCCCCGCGAATACCGGATGGACGGAATGCCCGACGAGATCGAGGCGCTGTGGCAGCATGGCATCGCGATGCTGCGCGATGCGGGCGCTGTGGTTCGCGACATCAGCTTGCCGCACACCAAGTATGCTCTGCCCGCGTATTACGTCATCGCGCCGGCCGAGGCATCGTCTAACCTCGCGCGATATGACGGCGTGCGGTACGGCCACCGTGCCAAGCTTTCGGCAGGTGACGGCATCACCGAGATGTATGAAAAGACCCGGGCCGAAGGGTTTGGCCCCGAAGTGCAGCGCCGTGTGATGGTGGGCACCTATGTGCTGTCGGCCGGTTTCTATGACGCCTACTACAACCGGGCGCGCAAAGTCAGGGCGCTGATCAAGCGCGATTTTGAGACGGTGTTTGCAGATGGGGTCGACGCCATCCTCACCCCGGCCACGCCGTCTGCGGCCTTCGGTCTTGGTGAGATGTCGAATGCCGACCCGATCGAGATGTACCTGAACGACATCTTCACCGTGACCGTAAACCTTGCCGGTCTTCCGGGTATCGCCGTGCCGGTCGGCCTCGATCGGCAGGGCCTGCCCTTGGGCCTGCAATTGATCGGGCGGCCTTGGGACGAGGCCGGTCTTCTCAATCACGCCCATGTGCTGGAGAAGGCCGCAGGCTTTGTGGCCAAGCCGGACAAATGGTGGTAATGGGCGCGAAAAGCAGTGTTCCAGAGGCAGTGATGACCGTGAACTTTCTTCGCCCCCTTGTTGGCGTGATGCTGGCGTCCGTGGCGCTGCAGGCCTGCACGCCGACGGTGCCTGATTCAGGCTCTGGGGTCGGATTTCAGGATTACAACTCCTATATCCGTGGGGCGCAGCCTTCGGCGGCCCCGGCGATGCCGGTCGTGGTGCCTCCGGTGGGCGGGGGGTTTGATCCCGCCGCCGCGGCCGCTGCGATTGATCGGGCCGAAGGCTTGCAGGCACCAGTGCCGACGGTTGCACCTGGCGGGATTCAGGGCGGCGTAATCGGTGCCGATGTTGGCCTGCCCGACAGCACGAATCGCCCCCGTGGCGGCGCACCCGCCGGGATCAAGGAAGAGTCCGGCGAGATGATCCACAACAACACCGGCATGTCCGACGAGCAGGATTTCGGTGCTGTGTCCAGCCGCGAAAGCATCGAAAGCGACAAGGAACGGATCGCTCGGAACCGGGCGGAATACGTCGTGGTGCAGCCGACAGAGCTGCCGCAACGTCCTGGCGATACCGGGCCGAACATCGTGGAATACGCGTTGGCGACCAAACACGCGCCAGGCGTGCAGCTGCATCAGCGGCGCAACGTGAATCGCGACCCGTCGTCGGCCTGCGCCAAGTTCACCTCGCCCGACATCGCGCAGCAGGAGTTCCTGAAAGCCGGGGGGCCGGAGCGTGACCGTCTGGGCGTCGACCCCGACGGCGACGGTTTTGCCTGCACCTGGGACCCGCGCCCTTTCCGCACCGCGCTGCAGTGAGCCTGACCCACCCCTCGCCCAACTTTGGCGAGCGGCGGGGCGGGCAGCGACCTGAACTGGTTGTCCTGCATTACACCGCCATGCCCGATTGCCAAGCCGCGCTCGAACGGCTGTGTGACCCCTTGGCCGAAGTGTCCGCGCATTACCTGATCGACCGGGACGGCACCGTCCTGAGCCTCGTAGACGAGGCTGAACGGGCCTGGCATGCGGGGGTAGGGGTGTGGGGAGGGCGGGATGACGTCAATTCCCGTTCGATCGGCGTCGAGCTGGTCAACCAGGGGGATGAACCCTTTGCCGCGCGGCAGATGTCGGCACTGGAGGCCCTGCTGGAGGGTGTTTTGGCGCGCTGGGCAATCCGGCCCGAGGCGGTGATCGGCCACAGCGACATGGCGCCCGGCCGCAAGGCCGACCCCGGTCCTAGGTTCGATTGGCGACGTCTTGCGCAGGCCGGTCTGTCGGTCTGGCCCGAGCCGGGCGACGACCAGGCCGATTTCGTCACATCTGCACGGACGTTCGGCTTTCCCGGCACGGACGAGGCGCTTTTGCTGTTGGCGTTCAGGCTGCGGTTCCGGCCTTGGGCCAAGGGCCCGATTGACGCCACCGACCGCGCACTGGCCGCTGATCTGGCGCGACGCTTTTCCGTTGACGGCGGGGCAGGGCAAGCATAATCCGGCGGCGCGCGGATGGCTGGATGACCGCGGGGCGCAAGTTCCGAGGAAAGTCCGGACTCCAGAAGGCAAGGGTGCCGGGTAATCCCCGGCGGGGGCAACCCCAGGGAAAGCGCCACAGAGAAGAGACTTCCCTTGTTCGCAAGGGTAAAGGTGAAACGGTGGGGTAAGAGCCCACCGCGGGACTGGCAACAGGACCGGCACGGCAAGCCCCACCCGGAGCAATGCCAAATAGGGGCCTCGCGGCAGTAGGTCCGGGCGCAAGCCAGGGATACCGCTTGCCAGGGACGCCATCGCCCGAGAGGCCCGGGTTGGCAGCTTGACCGCCGTGGTAACACGGTCGGCAGAGGAATGGTCATCCAGAGGGGGCAACCCCTTGGACAAAATCCGGCTTACAGGTCATCCGCGCATCTTTCCGACTTACCGGCCGAAACCAGACCGCGAAGGCAGCAAAACCGGTGCACCGGCTGGGCTGCCTCTAATGATTGCTGGGGCTTGGCGTTTGGCTGTTGACTCTGCCGCCCTCGTGGCTAAAAGGCGGGCTTCAAGCATTTCACCGGGGGCCGTTGGTCGCCGATGCAGGAGAAGCGACTATGGCAAAGCCAGCCACGATCAAGATCCGTCTGAACTCGACGGCGGGCACTGGGCACTTCTATGTGACCCAGAAGAATGCCCGTACCATGACCGAAAAGATGGTCGTGAAGAAGTACGATCCCGTCAAGCGGGAGCACGTCGAATACAAGGAAGGCAAGATCAAGTAAGATCGGCCGAATTCTTCAGGTTTCGAAGCCGCGCCCTTCCGGGCGCGGTTTTCTTTTGCGAGTGTCATTGCACCCGAGACCGAGCCGCGCGGCGCGTGTCGGCACGGGACTAGCAGCATTAGGCGCGGTCGCCGCAGGCAAGGTCGCATGCTTTCTTGTCGTCGCGCGACACCTTGATGGTCTGGCCGGTGCTGCTCGTGCCGATCGGGGCTGTGGGAAAACACAGCTCGGCGCAAGAAGTGCATATCTGTGCTCAGGCTGCACGGTCTTCGCTACTGGCATTGAGCGCGTCCGCCGCCGTTTCCCATGATTCAGCCGAAAACTGAATGGATGCCGAAAATGTTCCGAGCGTTCAGGCTGCGTCGTAACTGGTGAAAATCGAGGACGTGCCGTCGCGATTGATAAGCAGAACGTCATAAGCCTCGCGCTGTGCCTCGGGACCCATGCCGGGTGAGCCAAAGGGCATGCCGGGAACCGTCAGGCCTACAGCATCAGGCTTTTCGGCCAACAGGCGGCGAATGTCCGCAGCGGGCACATGACCTTCGACGACATACCCAGCAATGCTGCCGGTGTGACAAGACACCAGCGCATCAGGTACGCCCAGCTGCGTCTTGTAGGCGGCAAGGCCTTCAACGTCACGCTCCTCCACCGTGGTGGCAAAGCCGGCCGCAGTCAGGTGATCTACCCAGCCACGGCAGCAGTCGCAGCCGGGATCCTTGACCACGTGGATGGTGGGCGTCTCAGCCCGCAAAGGCATCGCCATCATCGCGGTGGCACTGGCCAGAAGCATCCGGCGTGAAAGGGTGGGTGGCATGGCTGACCCCAAGCAGACTCGATTGTCACGATACTAGCGCAGGCACGACCCCTCCGACAGATGACACGCGGTCACGCTTTCGGCAAAAGAAAACCCCGGCCAGAGGGTGTCTGGCCGGGGTTTCAAAGATGATGTCAGGAACGGATTATTCGCGGTTGCCCATGAACTGCAGCAGGAACATGAACAGGTTGATGAAGTTCATGTAGAGGTTCAGCGCACCCATGATAGCCGACTTGCCGAGCCATTCCTGATCCATCGCCTGCGCGTGCTCGATGTAGGTGTTCTTGATGTTCTGCGTGTCATAGGCGGTGAGGCCCGAGAAAATCAGAACGCCGATCACCGAGATCGCGAAAGCCAGCGCCGACGAGGCGAGGAAGATGTTGACGACCATCGCCACCAGAAGGCCGATCAGACCCATCATCAGGAAGGTGCCCATCCCGCTGAGGTTACGCTTGGTGGTGTAGCCATACAGCGACAGCCCCGCGAAGGCGATCGACGTGATCAGGAAGGTCTGCGCGATGGACACGCCGGTAAACACCTTGAAGATCCAGGCAAGCGACAGGCCCATGACCGCCGCGAAGGCGTAGAAGAACAGCTGCGCGGCCGCGGCCGACATGCGGTTGATCAGCGCGCCGAAGGCGAACACCATGGCCAGCGGGGCGAACATGATCACCCAGCCGAAAATCGTCATGCCGCCGTCCGCTGTACGCAGGAAGTTCAGCAGATCAGTGGTGCCGACAGACCATGCAACGCCTGCGGTAACCAGCATCGCCACGGACATCAGCCCGTAGACCTTGTTCATATGGGCGCGAAGCCCTTCGTCGATCGCAGCGCGGGCTCCAACGCCAACGTTGCGGATCGTATCATATTGAGCCATGTGAAGCCTCCGATGTTGTCCCTAAGGGCAACGCCGGGGAACCGGCGTGACCACATGCGGCCAATATCGGAAGGCAAGCCTCGCATTTCAAGCGCTTCGCTTGCAGATTCCTGCAACAACTTTCCACTTACTTGAACCAGTGTGATGGCGGGTCCCAGATTGGGCGCCCCGCCTCGGCTTCAGCGTCGTCGCGAGTAAGACCGACATCTTGCAAAAGGTGATCGTCCAGTTTCGCCAGATGCGCGCGCTGGCCCCGCACTTCAAGTGCGGCCCGGACTACAGCGAACAGCGATCGCCGCGTTGATTTGGGGTGGTGAGAGACGGTATGGGATGCGGATCGGTTCATGGTGTGTGATCCTTTTTGGGGTTTCAATCAATCCTGTTGAAAAATGACTCACTTTTTGACACAATGAAAACGAATGATTGTTGAGCCATTCATCACGGAGATTGATGATGCAGCGGACCCTCGACCTCAGCGCGCTGCGCAGCTTTGTTGCCGTTGCCGAGGCTGGCGGGGTGACGCGGGCAGCAGGATTGTTGAACCTGACCCAGTCTGCCGTCTCGATGCAGATCAAGCGGCTGGAAGAGGCACTTGATCTGACGCTGTTCATCCGGGCCGCGCGGCGGATGGCGCTTTCGCCGGAGGGGGAGCAGCTATTGTCCTACGCCCGGCGGATGCTGGCGTTGAATGACGAGGCGTTGGCGCGGATGACATGCGGGTCGTTCGAGGGTGAGATCCGGCTGGGCGTGCCACACGACATTGTCTACCCGGCCATTCCCGGCATCCTGAAACGCCTGGCGGCGCAATTCCCGCGCGTTCGGATCAATCTGGTGTCGTCCTTCACGCTCTTGATGAAGGACAATTTCGCGCGCGGTAGCCTCGACGCGATCATCACCACCGAGGCACAGCCCGATGCGGGGGGCGAAATTCTGGCCTGGCGAAATCTTGTCTGGATCGGCGCTGAAGGTGGCACGGCTTGGCAGCGGCGACCGTTACGTCTGGGGTTCAAGGACACCTGCATCTTTCGGCCAAGCGTGCAGGCCGCGCTGGAAAAGGCTGGCCTCGCTTGGGAAATGGCGTTTGACGGCGAAAGCGAGCAGGCGATCGAAGCGACGGTGGCGGCTGACCTTGCGATTTCGGCCCGGCTTGGCGGCAACATGCCGGTTGGCACCACTGTCATCGAAACGCGGGGCGCGCTGCCTGATCTTGGGCGCTTGGCTGTTTGCCTTTATGCCGCGCCAACGCTGAGCGGGCCGCCGGCCGAGGCATTGCTGGCCGAACTGCGCCGCGCCTACATGAACGGTGCGCTGGCACTCGCGGCTGAATAGGCCTCAGGCCACATTGATGACGACCTTTCCTGTGGCGGTGCGGTTGCGCAACAGGTCCAACCCTTCAGCCAGAGCGTCGAACGGCAGAACGTGCGAGATGTGGGGCGCCAGCCCTCCGTTGGCATACCAGCACAAAAGCTGGCTCATGCTGTCCGCGACGAGGGTCGGGAAGGTCTTCTGGTAGCCGCCATACCAAAATCCGGTCACCGTAAGGTTCTTGACCAAGAGCACATTGGCCGGCACCTGCGGCACATGGCCCGAGGCAAAGCCGATCGCCAGCAGCCGCCCGTCTGGCTTGCAGGCGCTCAGGGCTTTGTCGAAGGCCGGTCCGCCGACCGTATCATAGACCACGTCGACGCCCCCCAGGCTGCGCAGCGTCTCCTTCAAGTCTGGCGCAGTTGCGTCGATAACCACATCGGCGCCCGCTGCCTTGGCCACGGCGAGCCGGTCTTTCCCCCGCGCACTGGCTATCACCCGCGCCCCCAGCCGCTTGCCGATTTCCACCGCCGTCAGGCCTACACCGCCGGCAGCCCCCGTGACCAGCAGCGTTTCACCCGGTTGCAAGCGGGCCTTGTGCGTCAAGGCAAGATGCGATGTGCCATAAGCGATCTGGAACCCCGCACCGACCGTCATCGGCATTGCGTCTGGCATGACCACCAAATGCGCGGCTGGTACGCACGCCATCTCAGCCAGACCTCCGGTGCGGCACACGCCGATGACGCGCGTGCCGGGCTGT
Organism: Tabrizicola sp. BL-A-41-H6; assembly: GCF_050632395.1. Lineage (GTDB taxonomy): Bacteria > Pseudomonadota > Alphaproteobacteria > Rhodobacterales > Rhodobacteraceae > JAUYQR01. The sequence continues at coordinate 3,417,742 of NZ_CP192600.1, read as the reverse complement.
GGCCCGTCTGTGCCCGGGCCAACGGCCTCCACCACGCCCGCAATCTCCATTCCGGGAATGTAGGGAAGGGCGGGCTTTTCCTGATAGCGACCGTCCAGCATCAAAAGGTCGGCAAAGTTTAGCCCTGCGGCGCTGACTCTGACCAAAACCTCGCCCGGCAGCGGCTGCGGATCGGGTATGCTGACAATGCGCGGGGCATCCGCGAGCGTCAAAACCTGCCAGGCGCGCATCCAGAACTCCGAATTTTCCATTGGCTAAGTGGAAAGTCGTAGACATATTTCCTACGAAGCAACAGTGAGACGCGTAAGAAACCATTGTACAATTGCATTTTGCGACGAAATGCTAAGATTTTTGCAAAATGCAGCGCACAATGAAATTCGCGTTAAAGGCGAATCGATGGGCTGCGAGGTAGGCTGGAAGTGTTAAGCAAAACAACCCCACCGTGTCTTATACAGATGTATAATCGGGCATATCCAAAAAGACAGGTTTTGGCACCTTGGCATTTTTTTCTGAACCGGCTCCGAAAATGCCAGACTTTGGCACGAAAATTGCTTGTAGTCTGGTGAGGGGACTAAATATGTATCGGAGTAAAGAATGAAGCACCCAGTTGATGCCCATGTTGGGAAACGTATCCGTCACCGTCGTTGGATGGTCGGCATGACTCAGCAGCAGCTCGCCGACAAGGTGGGAATTAAGTTCCAGCAGATCCAGAAGTACGAGACCGGAATGAACCGGGTCAGCGCATCGCGTCTTTGGGACGTTGCCGATGCTCTGGGCGTGTCGATCTCGTTCTTCTTCGAAGGCCTGAGCGAGGGTCAGGCGGCTGGAATGCTTGCCCAAGGCGACATGATGGCTGACAAGGAAGCGCTGGAACTGGTACGCTCGTACTACGCCATCCCGGAAGCTCAGCGTCGCCGCCTGTTCGATCTGGCGCGCGTGCTGTCCGAAGCGGCCTAGGAGGCCCCTCCCGCTTGACCTGATCTCTCCGAGCGTTTAGCGCCCGGGGGGAGGGCCGCGAGTGCCCCGAGGTCCGGTCAAGGCGGAGGGCAGGAATGCGGGTATCACAGGACGTTGCGGCACACCTGGTTGCCGCAGCACATGAATTGGCGGATGTGGCGCGTGTAGCAACTCTTGCCCATTTCCGTACGCCGAACCTTTTGGCGGAAAACAAGGAAAGTCAAAGGTTTGACCCGGTCACAGTTGCTGACCGGTTGTCCGAGCAGAAAATGCGCGCCGTACTGGCGGCACGCCGTCCCGACGACGGCATTCTTGGCGAGGAGTTTGGTCCTGTCGAGGGAACCTCGGGCCTGACCTGGGTGCTTGATCCGATCGACGGCACGCGCGGGTATCTTTCGGGAACGCCTACCTGGGGTGTGTTGATCTCGGTTCGGGATGCGACGGGTCCGCTTTATGGGCTTATCGACCAACCCTATATCGGAGAGCGGTTCGAGGGCGGCCTTGGCATCGCGCGCGTCGTTGGTCCGCAGGGCGAGATGGCCTTGCAATCCAGACCCGCGCGCCCCTTGTCCGAGGCAATCCTGTTCTCGACTTTCCCAGAAGTGGGCAGCGCGGATGAAGAGGCCGCGTTTCGCCGCGTCGCATCAAAGGCAAAGCTGGTCCGTTACGGCACCGATTGCTACGCCTACGCCCTGGTTGCCGCGGGTCAAATTGATCTTGTGATCGAGGCGGGCTTGCAGGCCTATGACGTGCAGGCGCCGATTGCGGTGATCGAAGCGGCCGGCGGCGTGATGACCGATTGGTCCGGCGCGCCGTGTCACAACGGCGGGCGGGTGCTGGCTGCGGCAAACCGGAGCATTCACGCCGAGGCCATTGCGCTTTTGAATAGTTAAGTCTGTTTCGTGCAAAAGTTGATTGTCGCTTGGGTTACGCTGGATAAATTGATCCCGCGCGCCCGAGTCCTTGCTCCCTTCTGTCGGCCCGCATGACCACAACCGAAGGGTGTGGAGGCGTGGATGAGCGAAATCCTGATCCGTCACGCGGATGTAGTCGTAACGATGAATCCCGGTCGGCAAGAACTGTCTGGTGCGGATGTTCTGGTGCGCGACGGTGTGATTGCTGCTGTGGGGAACGGGTTGGTGGCGCCGGCGGCGGAAGTTGTCGATGCGAGCGGCTGCGTTGTGACGCCCGGGTTGGTGAACACGCACCATCACCTTTACCAGACCCTGACACGGGCGGTGCCGGGCGGGCAGGACGCTTTGCTGTTTGGGTGGTTGAAGACACTCTATCCCATATGGGCCCGCTTTGGGCCGGAGGAGATTTTCGTGTCGGCCAAGGTGGGGCTGGCGGAACTGGCCTTGTCGGGCTGCACGCTGACGTCCGATCACCTCTATCTCTTTCCAAACGGCGCAAGGCTGGAGGATACGATCCACGCTGCGCGCGAGGTGGGGTTGCGGTTCCACCCGACGCGCGGCGCGATGAGCATTGGTGTAAGCGATGGCGGGCTGCCGCCGGACAGTCTGGTCGAGCGGGAGGCGGCGATCCTTGACGATATGGTGCGGATGGTCGACGGGTTTCACGATCCGGCCGAAGGCTCGATGTGCCGGGTCGGGCTGGCGCCCTGTTCGCCGTTTTCGGTAAGTCGTGACCTGATGCGTGAGTCTGCCCTACTTGCGCGCGATAAAGGCGTCATGCTGCACACTCATCTGGCCGAGAATGACGAGGACGTGGCCTATTCGCTGGCGCAGTTCGGCTGTCGGCCCGGGCAGTATGCCGAGGATCTGGGCTGGACTGGCGATGATGTATGGCACGCGCATTGTGTAAAGCTGGATGGTTCGGAAATTGGTCTATTTGCCCGGTCCGCGACGGGCGTTTCGCACTGCCCCTGTTCGAATTGTCGGCTTGGGTCTGGCGTTGCTCCGGTCCGTGCGATGCGGGACGCGGGGGTGAAGGTCGGGCTGGGTGTCGATGGATCGGCGTCGAACGACGCGGGCAATCTGATTGGCGAGGCACGGATGGCGATGTTGTTGCAGCGGGTGAGCCTTGGCGCGGATGCGATGGGTGCGCGGGAGGCGTTGGAGATTGCCACGCTGGGCGGCGCGCGGGTGCTGGGGCGCAGCGATGTGGGATCGCTGGAGGTGGGCAAGCGTGCCGATATCGCCGTTTGGGACATGCGGGGGGTGGAGGCCGCGGGGGCGTGGGATCCGGTGGCGGCCTTGATCCTGTGCGGGCCGACGCGGGTGCGGCACCTGTTTGTCGAGGGGCGGCAGGTGGTGCGGGACGGGCAGATGGTGACGATCGACCTGCCGCTCGTTCTGGAGCGGCAGCGGGCGTTGGCGGCGCGGCTGGCGGGGTAGTGGTGATCGGGTCGGGGATGCGCTAGAACGCGGCGCGATGGAGGGTTTGATGGACCACAATTTCGAGACGCAGCGGCGCGAGACCTATGACACTTTCAAGCAGTCCAAGGGGGTCAAGCTGCCGAAGGAGGCGGTGATCGACTATGCCTTCTTCATCGAGGAGCTGGATGCGAGCTGGCCTGCGTTGGAGCGGGCCTTGCGGCTGGAGGGGTTCAAGACCCGGCGGGGCAAGGATGGCGAGACGCTGATCGCCTCGATCGGACCCATTCCAGTGACGCCTGAGGATGTCTGGAACTATGAGCGGATCGCCACCTCGATCGCGTTGAAGCATGACTTCTACCCGGATGGGTGGGAACTGGCGGAATGATGTCCCACCGTGGGACATTTTCCAGGCCCTTGATAAGAAACGGATAATTTCTGAGATTTACGAATACTTAACGTTTGACCCTTGCACCCACACGGCGGCAATCGCCCGGTCGTCGCCCATCATGATGGTTGGGAAAACCGCCTGCCAAATATCTTCGGCGCGTGCTGTGGCCTGGGCGATGGCGGGGGTGGAGGCGAGGTCGATGATGGCGAGGTCGGCCTCCATCCCGACGGCGATGTTGCCGATCTGGTGATCGGCGTGCAGCGCGCGGGCGGAGCCTTGGGTAGCGAGCCACCAAAGCTGCGAGGGGTGCAAGGATTGGCCGCGCAGTTGGGCCACCTCGTATGCTGCGGCCATCGTCCGCAGCATGGAGAAGGACGAGCCACCGCCCGTATCGGTGGCGAGGCCGACGCGCAGGTGGCGAGCGAGGCCCATGTCGAAAAGGCCGGAACCGATGAAGGTGTTGGAGGTGGGGCAGTGGATCAGGCTGGCCCCGGCTTCGATCAGGCGGGATTTCTCGCGTTCCGTCAGGTGTATGGCGTGGCCGTAGAGCGCGCCTTCGCGGAGGAGGCCCTGCGCCTCGTACGTGTCGAGGTAATCGCGCGATTGGGGGAAGAGGTCCTTCACCCAGGCGATTTCGTCAAGCTGTTCAGAGAGATGCGTCTGCATCAGGCAATCGGGGTATTCGCGCCAGAGCGCACCAAGGGCTGCGAGTTGTTCGGGTGTGGAGGTTGGCGAAAAGCGCGGGGTGATGACGTAGGACAAACGGCCAACCCCGTGCCATTTCTGCAAAAGCGTCTTGCTGTCGTCGTAGGCGGATTGCGCGGTATCGGTCAGGCCCGCGGGGGCGTTCCTGTCCATGCAGGTCTTGCCCGCATAAAGCCGCATCCCGCGGGATTGCGCCGCCGTGAAGATCGCGTCGACGCTGGCCGGATGGATCGTCGCATAGGTGCAGACCGTGGTGGTGCCGCGTGCCAGCACGAGATCGAGGTAGCGATTGGCGATGGTGTCGGCATAGGCGCTATCGGCGAAGCGCATCTCTTCGGGGAAGGTGTAGGTGTTCAGCCAGTCGATCAGGCGCTTGCCCCATGACGCGATGATCGCGGTCTGCGGGTAGTGGACATGGGCATCGACAAAACCTGCCGAGATGAGGGCGCGGTCGTAATCATGAACCCGCGCCTGCGGGTGGCGGGCGCGAAGATCAGCGGCATCGCCTACCGCCGCGATGCGGCCCGCGTCGATCAGAACCGCGCCGTTCGCAAGGTGCCGGGCGGCATCGGCCTGCACGAAGGGGTCGCCCTGAAAGCTGACCACTTGCCCCAAGAGAAGATCGGCCATGCTGCGCCTCCGTTACGTTCTTGTGCACCCTATTGCCTTTGCATGGTTTGGTAAATTTGCCCGCCGCCCCTGTTTCCCAGAAACAGTTTTCGCTAAGGTCGCGGCAATCAGATGGAGGCGGCATGGCGGAGCAGCTGGAGGCGGAGGACGAGACGCTGGACCAGACCCGCATCGACGCGGTTCTGGCTGCTGTGGAGGCTGGGGACAGTGCCGCCATCGACGCGCTTCTGGAGCCGCTGCACGCTGCCGATATCGCCGACTTTCTGGAACAGATAGGGGCATCGGACCGGCGGGCGTTTCTGGCGCTGTGGTCGCACGAGATCGACGGCGAGATCCTGTCGGAAATCTCGGACGCGATCCGGGAAGAGGTAATCGAAAGCCTGCCGCCAGAAGTTCTGGCCGATGCGGTGCGCGACCTTGAGTCGGACGACGTGGTCGACATTCTGGAAGACTTGGACGAGCCGCAGCAAGAGCTGATCCTGGATGCGCTGGAGGATGCGGACCGGGTCGCCGTGGAACAGGCGATGGCTTATCCGGAGTATTCAGCGGGCCGCCTGATGCAGCGCGAGACGGTGGTGGCGCCCGAGCATTGGACGGTAGGCGAAGCGATTGATTTCCTGCGGAAATCCGAGCATCTGCCGGACCAGTTCTACCATGTGATTCTGGTTGATCCACGGATGAAGCCGGTGGGTTATGCAACGCTGGGGCGGATCTTGTCGGCGGCACGGTCGGTGAAGCTGGCTGATATCGTGGAGGAAAGTTTCCGCACCGTGGAGGCGACGGACCCGGAGGCCGACGTGGCCTATATCTTCAACCAGTACCACCTGATTTCCTGCCCGGTGGTGGATGCGGGCGGGCGGTTGGTGGGCGTGATCACCATCGACGACGCGATGAATGTGCTGGACGAGGAGCACGAGGAAGACATGCTGCGTCTGGCGGGCGTGGGCGACGATGCCGACGTCAGCGACGGAGCCTTTGCGACGATGAAGCAGCGGTTGCCGTGGCTGGTGGTGAACCTGTTCACGGCGTCGTTGTCGGCGATCGTGATCAGTCAGTTTCAGGCGACGCTGTCGACGCTGGTGATACTGGCGGCGCTGATGCCGATTGTCGCGTCAACCGGGGGGATCGCAGGGACGCAATCGCTGGCGGTGGCGGTGCGGGCGCTGGCGACGCGCGACCTGACGCGGGCGAACGCGGGCCGGGTGGTCAGGCGCGAGTTGGGCGCGGGGGTGCTGAACGGGCTGGGGCTGGCGGTCATTCTGGGGATCGCGGGGGTGCTGATCTTTGGCGACTGGCATTTGGGGATGGTGTTGGGGCTGGCGATGATCGTGAACCAGATCGTGGCAGCCCTCGGCGGGGTGTTGGTGCCCTTGACGCTGGAACGGTTCGGGCTGGACCCGGCGCTGGCAAGCGGGACGTTTGTCACCACGCTGACGGACGTGATGGGGTTCTTTGCGTTTCTGGGGTTGGCGTCGGTGGTATTGATATGAGCGATATCAAGGCTTTGGCGCGCGAGGCGGCGTTTGCCGTGCGCAAGGCGGCGTTTGCGGCGGGGCAGGGGCAGGCGGCGGAAATCCTTGCGGATTACCTTGCCGATCAGGCGGGGCGGGTGCTGTCGGGTTACATGCCGATGCGGACCGAGATTGATCCCTTGCCCGCGATGGCGGCGCATCAGGGGCCGGTCGGTGTGCCGGTGATCGTGGGCAAGGGCATGGCGCTCAGGTTTCGGGAATGGTCGCCAGGGGCGAAGATGGTCGAGGGCAGCTTCAAGGCGCTGATCCCGGAAGAGGGCGCGTGGCTGGAGCCGCAGGTGCTGATCGTGCCCTTGTTGTCGTTCGACGCGCGGGGCTACCGCTTGGGCTATGGCGGCGGGTTTTATGACCGGACGCTGGAAGGGTTGCGCGCGAAGGGGCCGGTGTTGGCGGTGGGATTTGCCTTTGCGGCGCAGGAGGTGGCAGAGGTGCCGACCGAGCCCACCGACCAGCGGCTGGACGCGGTGGTGACGGAAACCGGCGTCAGGCTGTTCGCCTGAGGCTTAGCGGGCGATGGTTTCCTGACGCACGAACATGTTGTCCCAGGCGCGGTCGATCAGGTCGGGGGTCATGCGGTAGGGCAGGTTCTCGAACTCGCACACGGCGATCATCTGGTCGATGAGGTAGACCGGCATGTAGTTGGCGTAGTTGTTGTTGATGGTCGGGAACTTGACCTTCATCAGATACATCAGCGCAGCTTCATCCAGCGGCATCTTCTTTTTCCGCGCGACCATCGCGAAGATCTTCAGGAAGTTTTCCTGGCTTGGGCCGTCGATCTTGATCTTGAAGAAGATCCGGCGAAGGGCGGCGCCGTCGAAGATTTCGTTCGGGTGGAAGTTGGTGGAGAAGATCACCAGCGTGTCGAACGGCACGGTGAATTTCTCGCCCGACTGCAGGGCGAGGATGTCGCGGCTTTCTTCCAGCGGCACGATCCAGCGGTTGACGATCTTTTGCGGCGGTTCGGCCTGACGGCCAAGGTCGTCGATGATGAAGATGCCGCCGGTGGCCTTGAGCTGCAAAGGCGCCTGATAGGTGCGGGCGGTGGGGTTGTAGGTGAGGTCGAGCATGTCGAGGCTGAGTTCACCGCCGGTGATCACCGAGGGGCGTTCGCAGTAGACATAGCGGTTGTCGAAGCGGTTCGAGGTGCGGCGCAGGGAGTTCGGGTCGTCGACCGCAGATTCGGCGGCGGAGTGCACGATGGGGTCGTAGACCGAGATGATCTGGCCGGAGTATTCGATTGCGCGGGGCACATAGACCTTGTCGCCAAGGGCCGCGCGGATGCCGTGCGAGATGGACGATTTGCCGTTGCCGGGCGGGCCATACATCAGGATCGAGCGGCCGGAGGTCACGGCCGGGCCGAGGTTGTCGATCAGGTCGGGCGGCAGGATCAGGTGGCCCATGCCGGACATCAGCTGGGTCTTGTCGAGACGGATGTTGCGCACCGACTGGCGCTGGATCTGCACCTTGTAGTGTTCCAGCGGGATCGGCATCGCGCCGTAGTATTCCGATTGGCTGAGCGCATCCAGCGCGCGGGCCTTGCCGCCGTCGGTGAGCTGATAGCCCATTTCGTTGCCGGAGTTGGCGTGCAGGGTGCCGGTCGCCTCGATCAGCTTCTGGCCGCGGGCGCTGTCGACCAGTTCCTGGGTCAGGGGAACCGGCAGACAGATTGCCTTCGAGATCGCGGAGACAAGGTCGAGGTTGGTGCGGAACATCGTTTTCAGAAGGATGTCACGCATCATCACGGTGGTCAGGCCAACGTCTGCCAGCGCCCGAGGCGATGCCGGCGGCTGCACGTTGGAGGCGAGCGTGCCGTCAGACACCGGAGTTGGCGCAACATTCATCGTTATGACCCCGCTTTAACCGCAGACTGGCTGCCTTACGGAAACAATGCTACCGCGCGGTTATGTCAGACTTGCGGCCAGATTTGGGCAAGGAGATAGAAAACGAGGATGCCCGACATCGCAAATCCAAGCGGGAAATAGCGGCGCTGTGTCCAGCTTTCCCAATCCGGCGTCAGGCGGCGGATGGCCGGAATGGCGCGCATGATGCGGTGGGTGACAAGCGCGCCGATCAGGCAGCCCGCCACCAGCAGCATCACAAGGCCGTAGTCCGCCCCGGTGAAGATACCGGCCATCGCGGCGGCATACTTCGCGTCGCCCGCGCCGAACGTGCCGGTGACATAAGCGAGGTAGCCGATCACCAGCACGATCGCCATCAGCGCAAAGCCCCAGAGCCAGGCGTCGAACGGCACCAGATACCAGCCGATGAGGGGCCAGACCGCCGCCAAGGCCAGCACGGCCTTGTTCGGGATCTTCATGCGTTTCAGATCGCTCATCGCGGCCCAGATCGCGATGGGCAGGGTGATGACCAGAAGGATCAGCGCCGACGTTGAACTCAGCATCACTGGGTCACGTTCGCATCGAGGGCGGCGAGGCTGCGGGCCGCGGCCTCGAAGTAGCGCGGGTGGGTTTCAACCGCTTGGGCGAGAAGGCCTTTGCCGACGGCGACGTCGCCCTGCTTGATGGCCGCAAGGCCCATTGTGTAAAGCAGTTCGGCGCGTTCGGTCTGGGTCATGTTGACCACCGGCAGGTCATACTTGCGCTGTGCCGAGCGGGCCAGAACGAGGTTGTTCTTGGCGGTGAACATGGACGGATCGTAGGTCAGCGCCTCGGTGAACAGCTTTTCGGCACCGCCGTTGTCGCCGCGGGTCAGCTTGGAAAAGCCCCAGTTGTTCAACACGCCAGCCGGTTTCGTGGTCAGCCCGGAGGCGATTTCGTAGAAGCTGTCGGCTTTTTTTCCAGTTCTTTTCGCTGTCGGCGACCATCGCTTCCAGACGGTAGCGATCAAAGGTTTCGTGGGTGGGCGGGATCTGGTTCAGTTCCGCCTTGGCCTTGTCCCACTGGTTCGAGCGGATCAGCGCATCGGCCAGCATGACGCGGTCTTCCGGCCCGCCTTCGGGGCTGGCCGCGACCATCGTCCAGATCTGCGCCGCTTCGGTCGGCTTTTGCGCCCGGACAAGGGATTTCGCGAGGCCGCGCTTCAGATCGACCCGGTCGGGTTCCTTCTGCACGGCACCCTGAAAATAGGCGACCGCTTCGGCCGGATCGGCCACGGTCAGCATCACGTCATTCAGGTTGGTTTCGTCGATGACGTTTACGTCCTTGATCGCGCGTTCAACTTGCGCGTCGGACAAGCCCTTCTCGCAACCAGCGAGAGCCACCGTGCCGCCAAGGCACAGTGCAACTAGAACAGGGTGGCGCATGTTTGCGTCCTTTTTTGACTGCTCGGAGCCCTTTCCTCAGAGCTGCGTGAGTAGGACGTATCTGCCCTTTTCGCGCCGCACGAGACGGAACTCTCCCGTTTCCTCAGGGATATCATACACGGCGGCATCGGTTCGCGCGATAGCGAGCTTCAGATTTTCGCGGATCGAGTCTGTTTGGCCACTATCCAGCGCAAAAGCCTGCTGGAACACGACCTTGGCTTCGCTGGTCTTGCCGCGTTCCATCAGGACGACACCAAGGTTGTTCATCGCGGGAACGAAGGTCGGGTCCATTTCCAGCGCGCGGCGAAGGATGCTTTCGGCCTGGCCCAAGCGGCCAAGCGCGAGGTTGGCCGACCCGATCGAGGACAGGACTTCGGCGTCGATGCCGGTTTCGCCGGCGGCGCGCAGGTAGGCCTTGAGCGCCAGTTCGGGTTCGTTCGCGGCCATCAGGCGGTGGCCGACGGTCAGGCCATCGACCGCCGTGCCACTGGCATCGACGCCGTAGGGGGTGTTGCGGCTGACGTTGCCTGCGTCTTGGCAAGCAGCGAGGCCGAGGCAGAGGAGAAGTAGGATCGTGGTCTTGCCGCGCACTTTGGTTCCCTGTCGACCGCCTTTTAGCCTCCTCCGGCGTTCATCTGTCCCAGCATCGTGGCGATGCCATAAACCGAAGGGCCGATCAGGATGATCAGCAGAGGCGGCACGGTGAACAGCATTGTGCCGAGCGTGAGCTTGGTCGGCAACATGTTTGCCTTCTCTTCGGCGCGCATGATTCTTTTGTCGCGCATGTCGGCAGAATAGACACGCAACGCATCGGCGACCGAGGTGCCGAAGGTGGCCGATTGCACGAGGGTGGTGACGAAGGAGGCGACATCGGGCACGCCGACACGTTCCGACATGTCCTTCAGAACCTGGATGCGTTCCTTGCCGGCCTTCACTTCCTGGCTGATCATGTCGAATTCGTCGGCGAGTGCGGGATAGCCGGCGCGGCTTTCCTTGCCGACGCGGATGATCGACTGGTCAAGCGACTGGCCGGCCTCGACGCAGACCAGCATCAGGTCAAGCGCATCGGGGAAGCCTTCGATGATCTGGGTGCGGCGCTGTTCGAGGCGTTTGTTGACCCAGTAGATCGGGATGTAATAGCCGATACAGCCCGGCAGCAGGGTGTAGACGATCAGCATCTGGGTGTCGACTTCGCCTTGCGACGACTTCAGGAGCGCGTAGATGAGGCCGAGCGCGAGGAAGGTGATACCGAGGATAAACTGGGTCGCGTGATACATGCGAACCGAGTTCTTGGCCGAGTAGCCAGCGCGCAAAAGGCGCAGTTTGGCGGCCGACAGTTCTTCCTGTTTCTGAGGTTCCAGATACTGGGCGAAGCGTTCAAGCTTGTCGGTCTTTTCCTGACGGCGCAGGGTTTTCTGGTTGGCCTTGGCGCCGGCGTTCGGCACCGAGTCCTTCAGTTCCGCATACCGGTCGCGCTGCTTTTTCAACATCGTCGGCAGGGCGATCAGGATCAGCAGGAAGCCCAGCATCCCGATCGCGATCAGGGGCCCCAGCGGGCCGAGCATATCGGTCAACATCGTGTTGATGGCAGAGAAGGGGTTCATTTCGGCCTCATACCTTGATGTTGGTCATGATCTTCATGAAGATGATGTTGACCGTCAGGAACACCGCGACGACCAGCGCTGTCGGGATGAAAACGGACGTCTCGCGGACTTCGTCGTAATAGTCGGGCTGGATCACGTTGATCATGATCAGCGCGAGAATCGGGAAGGCCGACAGGAACATGCCGGACCATTTGGCTTCGGCGGTGATCGCCTTGACCTTGCGGAAAAGCTTGAAGCGCGCCCGGATCACCTTGGACAGACCTTCGAGAATTTCGGCAAGGTTACCGCCTGACTGCTGCTGGATCGCGACGGCCACGGCGAGGAAGCGCAAATCCTGGCTGTCCATCCGTTCAGCGAAGGCTTTCAGCGATTCCGTCACGTCGCGGCCATAGGCGGCCTCGTCGGCGATGATGCCGAATTCGGACCCCAGGGGATCGGGGATTTCCTTGGCGACGATGCCGATCGCGGCCGAGAACGGGTGGCCGACGCGCAATGACCGCACCATCAGTTCGATGCTGTCGGGAAGCTGTTCTTCCAGAAGGCCGATCCGCTTTTTCGCCTTGTTGTTCACCCAGACGTAGACGCCGCCGATGCCCATCGCCACGGCCAGCACGGCGCGGATCATGGCATCCGCCGAGGTGGCCACAGTCAGGGCAAGGAACGAGAACACCGACAAAAGCGCCATGATCCCGATCAGCGCCTTTGGCGAGAAGGCGATGTTGGCCTTTTGCGCCTTTTTGGCAAGGATCGAATAAAGCGGGATGTTCTTGGCGTTGAGATGCTGGTTCATCTCTTTGCGAAGCTGTTCCAGCACCTGTTCGCGGTTGGAGTTCTTTTCCAAAAGCGAAAGGCGGCGGCTCATCCGGCTGTTGAGGCTGATGGATTTGCCGAAGACGGTCAGGTAAAGGCCTTCGACCAGAACCACGACCGCGACGAAGATAAGGACGTAGATCAGGGGGGCTGCGCTGATTTCCATGTCGGGCCTCAGACCACGGGTTCATAGATGGAAGCGGGCAGGTCGTAACCCCACTGGCGGAAGCGGTCGGAATAGCTGGACCGGATGCCGGTGGCGTTGAAGCGACCGATGATCTTGCCGTTCGGTTCGATGCCAAGGCGTTCGTAGCGGAACACTTCCTGCATCGAGATGACCTCGCCTTCCATACCGGTGATTTCGGTGACGGAGGTCATGCGGCGCGTGCCGTCCTGCAGGCGGCTGGCCTGCACGATCAGGTTGACGGCCGAGGCGATCTGGCTGCGGACGGCTTTGAGCGGCATTTCGATACCAGCCATTGCGACCATGTTTTCGAGACGCGAGATCGCGTCGCGCGGGTTGTTGGCGTGGATCGTGGTCATCGAGCCGTCGTGGCCAGTGTTCATGGCCTGCAGCATGTCGATCACTTCCTCGCCGCGCGTTTCGCCGACGATGATGCGGTCAGGACGCATCCGCAGGGCGTTGCGCAAGCAGTCGCGCTGGGTGACGGCACCCTTGCCTTCGACGTTGGCGGGGCGGCTTTCCATCCGGCCGACGTGGACCTGCTGCAATTGAAGTTCGGCGGTGTCTTCGATGGTCAGCACGCGTTCGTGGTTGTCGATGAACGACGACAGCGCGTTGAGCGTGGTGGTCTTACCCGAACCCGTACCGCCAGACACGATGATGTTCAGCCGGCAGGACACGGCGGCCTGAAGGTAGGCGGCCATTTCTTCGGTGAAGGCGCCGAAACGGACGAGGTCTTCGACCTTCAGCTTTTCTTTCTTGAACTTACGAATGGAAACCAGCGAGCCGTCCACCGCGACCGGCGGCACCATTGCGTTGAAGCGCGAACCGTCGGCAAGACGGGCGTCGACGTAGGGGTTGGATTCGTCGACCCGGCGGCCCACGGCGGACACGATCTTGTCGATGATGCGCAAAAGGTGGCGTTCGTCGCGGAAGGTGATGTCGGAGAGTTCCAGCTTGCCCGCGCGTTCGATGAAGATGCGCTTCGGGCCGTTCACCAGAATATCGTTGACGGTGTCGTCTTTCAGCAGGGGTTCCAGCGGGCCGAGGCCCATGACCTCGTCATAAAGCTCCTGCGTCAGGGACTGGCGGTCTTCCTTGTTCAGCGCGACGGACATCTCGTCCAGCGCCTCGGAGGCGAGGGAGGAGATTTCCTGACGCAGGCTGGCCTCGGACGCGGATTCGAGGGCAGAGAGGTTGAGGTCTTCCAGAAGGCGCTTGTGGATCTCGAGCTTGAGTTCCATCAGGCGTTCTTTGCGCTTTTTCTCCTTGTCGGCGGCCAGCACCTCGGCAGGGGTCTTGCCGGGAGCCAGGGCAACAGGGGCACGCCCCGTCAGGCTTGGCTTTTCGGCGACGGCGCCGACGGCTTGCGCGGGCGCCGTGGTGGGGCGGCCGGGAGCGGCGTCTTTCTTGAAACGGCTAAACACAGGCGAACCCTCTCTTCAGGTCAAACTTTTCCGGCTTCGGCGGCTTTGTTAAGGTCGTACAAGGACTTGGCGAGTTTGTGCAGTTCCTTGCGCAGAACGTTCTTCGGCGCGCTTTCCGCGATCGGCAGGCCGTGGTCGTTGGCTTGGGTGACCTGTTCGCCACCGTCGGGCATCTGCACTTCGATGGCGATATCCAGGCTTTCGGCCATGCGTTTGACCCGGCTTTTGGCGCTGAGGTCGGTGAATTTCGGTGCGCGGTTCAGCACGTAGCGCAGCTTTTCATGCGGCAGCGCCTCGGCCTTGAGGGCGCGCACGAAGCGCAGGATGTTCTGCGCCGAACGCAGGTCAAGCTCCAGCAGGGCGAAGTAGACATGCGCGCGGGTCAGGATGGTTTCCGTCCAGCCGACCACGGTCGAGGGCATGTCGACGATGACGAAATCGAAGTTCGCCTGTGCCATGTCGAGGATGCGGCCGATGTCTTCGCCGGTGACGATGTCAAGCGGCAGCATGTCGGAGGGCGCGGTGAAGACGTGCAGCTTTTCGTTGAAGGTGAGCATGGACTTCAGGAAGCTGTCGCTGTCGGCCGAGGCAGTATCGCCCAAGATTTCCATGACAGCCTCGCGGCGCGTCAGATCAAGGTAGGTGGCGATCGAGCCGAACTGGAAGTCGAGATCGAGGATGCAGACGCGGGGGGCGTCCGTCGGGGTGATGGTGGCCAGTTCCCACGCGAGGTTGGCCGCAAAGGTCGAGGCGCCGACACCGCCGGACATGCCGTGCACGGGAAGGATCACGCCGTGGCGGTCGCCTTTGGCACGGAAGGTGGGGACGACTCCGCCATCGGCATCGACGGACGGGGGCATGACCGGATCGGGGCGGCGCAGGCGTTCCAGCACGTCGTGCAGGGCGCCTTCGGGCAGCGGGTAGGGGACGAAATCGTCGGCCCCAAGCTTCAGCATCTGATGCAGGATGGTGGGGCTGATCTGGTTGGCGATCAGCACGACCTTCACCTTGCGCGCCTTGGCGGCTTTGATGACATCGCTGATCTTCTGAAGCTCGGTCTCGTCTTCGCTGTCGACGGCGATGGCGATGAATTGCAGCGCGGAGCTGTCGGGCTGGCGCAGGAAGACCAGCGCATCATCAAAGCTGAGGTCACCCCAGGCCTCGCCCAGTTCATGCTCCATGTCGTCGATCAGGAGGTCGAAGCGCTGCACATCGCGCGAAACGGTGCAGGCTAGGATCGGCGCAGGATCCGGCTGAAGCGTGGCAGTGCTCGACATACTCGTATCGTCCTTTTCAGTGCCCGGACCGCAAACCCCGTCGCTACCACGCGATTGTGGCAGCATTCAGAAACAACGACTGGGACGCGGGGTGCGGTTCGGCAGAGGTCCAGTTTCGATGACCTTGCTCAGAGATGGTGGCGATAATTGGGCCAAAAGCGCATTAATGTTGGGTTTCTTCACAGTTTGGAAACGACGAAGGCCGGGCGATGGCCCGGCCTTCGAAAGTTCTTGCGGTCGCTGGCGGATTATTCGCCGCCGGTTACCTGCGTTTCGATCACCACGTTTGTCGGGTGCGGCCGGACAGCGCTGCCGACATACTCCCGCCAGATCACCTCGGCGTATTTGCCATTCAGGATCAGCGGGGCCGATTCGACGAAACCCGAGACTTCGGTGACGGTGCGGCGGTTGCGTTCCTCGGGTGCCGAGGTCTGGATGATCGGGCGGGTCTTGCCGTAGGACACCACCGCCTCCACCCGCGACTTGGAGATGCCGAGCGAAGTAAGATAGGCAACCGCAGCCTGGGCGCGGCGCAGGCCGAGCCGCTGGTTGTAGCTGGCCGAGCCGACAAGGTCTGTATGGCCGAACACGCGGAAGCGCACTTCGGGGAACTGCTTGATGAAGTTCGCCTGGGTCCGCAAGATTCCGCGCGCCTCTTCGGTCAGCTGCGCCGAGTTGAAGGCGAAGTTGATCGTGTCGGGCACCTCGGCCGAGAAGCGTTCGGCGAGGGCGACGGTGTATTCGAGCTGACCCGACTGTATCAGGGTGTTGTTCATGGTGGCGTTGCCGAAATCACCCTTGTCGACCCCGGACCCGACTTCGGTGTCCCACGAGTTGCCGCAGGCAGCCAGCGCGAGGATGGCCGATGTCGCAAACAGTTTGGAAAACATGCCGGTCATCGCCTTACTCCATCACATAGCCGTAGGAACTGCTGAAGTCCTGCCGGGCCACTTCGCCTGCAGCACCCTTGGTCGTCCCGCCATCTACCTGCCCGTTGAGGAACAACTGGCGTTCCGTCGGGATGCGAACACGGTCGGTCGGCAGGGCCAGCGCCTCGCCGGAAACCGGGGTCACGAGGTGCGGGGTGATGATGATGACAAGTTCGGATTGCGAGCGCTGGTAGTCGGCGCTGCGGAACAGGGCACCAAGCACCGGCACGTCGCCAAGCCACGGCACCTGACCGTTCAGATCGCGGAAGTCATCCTGCAAAAGCCCCGCGATGGCAAAGCTTTGGCCATCCCGCATTTCGACCGTGGTCGAGGTCTCGCGACGCTTGAAGCCGAGGAGGCTGAGGCCGTCGCCGACGTCGACCGATACGGTCGGGTCAAGCGACGAGACTGCCGCGTTGACGGTCAGGTTGATGATGTCTTCATCCACAACGGTAGGGGTGAAGTTCAGTTCGACACCGAAGGGCTTGAATTCGACGGTGATGTTGCCGTTTTCCTGCGCGGCCGGAACCGGATATTCGCCACCCGCAAGGAATTTGGCTTCCTGCCCGGAAAGCGCGGTCAGGTTGGGTTCGGCCAAGGTGCGGACCATACCCTTGGATTCCAGCGCCTCGACGAGGACGGAGAAGCCCACATCGCCGATGCCGAAGCCGACGGCAACGCCGCCGCCTGACCCTTGGCTGCCAAGCTGAAGTTCGGTCGACCCGGGGGCCCCGATGGTGCCGCCTGGCACGAGGTTGCCGGCGCCGAGGCCGACAGATACGCCGCCGTCCGTGCCGCTGCCAGTGATGGTAAGGCCGGAACTGAGCGCCTTGCTGACCGAGCGCTGCATTTCTGCAAAGCGGACCTTCAGCATGACCTGCTGGGTGCCGCCGACGTTCATCAGGTTGGATACCCGGTCAGGTGCGTAACGGTTGGCCAGATCAAGCGCGCGGTCCAGTTTGGCGGTCGACGAGACGACGCCTGACAACACGATGCCATCGTTGGCGGTGCGAACCTCGATCTTTTCGCCGGGAAGGATCTGCTGGAGCCGTTCCTTGAATTCGGCCACGTCGGGCGTGACGTTCACGTCGACGTTGGAGATCAGCTTGCCCTCGGGTGACAGCAGCGTGAGCGTGGTGCGCCCCGGAGCCTTGCCAAGAACGTAGATCGACCGATCGGACAGGGTGGAAATGTCCGCGATGCCCGGGTTGGCGATGGAGAGTTCAGCGAAGGGAACGTCGCTTTCGACGACGACGGCCCGGTTCATCGGAACGTTAAGTGCTTCGGACGCTTCGCCCTGCATCACGCGCAGGACTTCGGCGGAAACCGGCGTCATGGCTGTGGTGCCAAGAATGGCCCCCAGACATCCGGCCACAAGAATTCGTTTCATGCTCATGTGATCTGCCCTTTCGATCACGCCTCGGTTCGGGTCTTAGCGCCCATAATTCTGCAACCATGCAGGACATAAGGTTTATTTGCAATAATCAGATGGTTGGAAGGTTTTGTTGATGTGGATAACATGCAACAGCGCGCAAACTCTGGCGCAAATGAAAAGGGCGCGGCCCCATATGATGTGGCCGCGCCCCGCAATTTCTGGTTGTTTCACTCTTTGCAGGGGATCGGGATTTCGACCACGTCGGCGCCCTTGCGGGTCTTGATGGTGCAGACCTGAGCGGCCTCGACCTGCTGGACTTCCTGTTCCTGGAAACCAAGGAGGGTGTCGCCATCGACCTCGACAGTGCCCGTCGCCACGTCGGTGGCATCCCCAACCAGCGACATCGACAGGCTGCCCGTTGCCTGAGCCTGCGCCAGCCGCGCGATCTGTTCGGGGGTGCCGGCGACGGTGATTGTCTGGGCCACGGTGCCGAAGGAAGACTGGCCTTGATCCGACGCGTTGTCGACCGCGATGACCTGAATGGCGGATTCGATCAGGCGCGTAATCTCGCCATTGGAGTTGGAGGTGCTGCCGGTCCAGTAGATATCAATGGAGTCGTCTGGCTGGACGAAGTTCGCCACGCCCGAAGCAACGCCGACCTTGATCGCGAAGGCGCGCATCCCCTTGCCAAGCTTGCCGGTCAGGCCGGCCAGCGCGCCAGGTTCTGTCACGCGGGTTGCTAGAACCGGTTCAAAGGCTTCGATCGAGCGCATCAGGTAGCGCGGGCCGTTGGCATTTTCGGGGAACAGCAAGGCTTTGTCGCGGAAAATGTTTTCCGGCAGTGCCTTTTCGGGCCAGTAGATCTGCACGACATCGTCCGGTGACAGTGCGTCGCCGTATTTCTTGGGCTTGTTCACGACATAAACTTGAACAAGCGTTCCGGCCTTGGCGTTCAGCTCGCGTTCACGCTGTAGCGCGCTTTGCGTCTGCCCGATGAAGTTCTGCGCCATGTAGACGGCTGCCCCCGCAAGCGCGAGGCCGGCCAGAAGGACCAAACCGAAGATAGCTCTCATCTTCCATCACTCTCTCTTGCCCGGTGCGGAGCGGCCGATCCCGGGTCTCACATTGCCGTTCATCCACAACCGCGCGGCGTTCAAGCCGGAAGCAGCCGGGACGGGTGGCGGGGTCTACTCTACCGAGGCCAGGAAGGCGCTTGCGGCGCCAAGGCGTTCGGCGATGTAGGCGGCGAGTTCGCCAACCGAAGGGATAATGAGCGGCATCACGATGATGACCATGGCCACGACGCTTGCGGTCAACACCACAAAGTCGACGGTTACGGCGCCATCGTCATCCTGGAGAAAGGCCTTCATTGTGTGGCGCATCCGTCGTCTCCGTCTCACTGGCGGGTTGGCGTTCTTTGACAAGTTTGGCGTTTGAATACGGCGAAACTAAGGGCCGCAATCAGGCATTTCTTTGGAAGCACGCCATCCCTGGCGGGATTTCAAGAAAACGGGCCGCGCTTCAGCAGAAGCGCGGCCCGTGTTGGTAGACTGGCGTCAACCGATCACGGGGTGCCGTCAGCAGCCTTCATCGCGGTGCCGGCAGCGCCGATTTCGGTGCCGATGTCGGTTGCGAGGGTGGACACGGCCGGACGCACGGCGGCCAGAACGATCAGGCCAAGGCCCACGACAGCAGCGGTCAGCACAACCCAGTCAACGGTTACAGCGCCGGTTTCGTCTTTGATGAAGTTCATGAACATGGTCGAGATCCCTTTCTGGGGACTGAGGACAAGTGTTTGGCAACCGCTACAGCTCGCTTGGGTCTGGCTTCAGATCCGTTGTTCCGTTCGGTCTGAGGGCATTTGGCGGGTGAATCGTGGCAAGAGTTGGGAAGGCAAGAGGTGTTTTTGCGCCCACCCGAAGAAAAATTCACTTATTTGCAAGGATTGTGCGTGCCGAGCTGGCGAAGGCCTGCAGGGCAAAAAGAAACAGGCCGCGCTTCGATCGAAGCGCGGCCTGGTTCATCATGACCCGAGGGTCAGATCGATCACGGAGTGCCGTCAGCAGCTTTCATCGCGGTGCCAGCAGCGGTGATCTCGGTGCCGATGTCGGTGGCGAGGGTCGAAACAGCCGGACGCACAGCGGCCAGAACGATCAGGCCGAGGCCCACAACAGCAGCGGTCAGAACGACCCAGTCAACGGTGACGGCGCCGGTTTCGTCTTTGATGAAGTTCATGAACATGGTGGTATCCCTTTCCAAAGGTGCACAAGGTTAAGTCAGCAACCGCTCCGGCTCGCTTCGGTTCAGCGTCGTCTTGCTGTCCCGTTGCCGTTCGGTATGCAGCCATATAGCCCCCCAATCGTGGCGGCAGTTTGGACACCGAGGGGCGTTTTCGGACGCACCCAAGAAAACTGCGAAATAGGGGCTAAGCTAGCCAAAAGGATAGATTCTTTTCTAAATGCACCGTTAAGCACTCTACCTGAGGGCGTGGTTTTTTGGTCAAATCTGGCGGAATTGCCATGTTTTGTGCCCGAAACTGCTGGTCGGAGGGCCGATTCTCTGCAAGCGTCCCCGCAAAAGAACAATAAGAGCAGGCATACCGCAGATGCGGACCACGACAGGCGCGACACTGGCGATTCTGTGCGTCCTTGCCCCGTTCATGGCGGCGGCAGAGGATTTTTCTTTCAAGCGTATCAAGGTGGGTGAAAGCCTGCCGGGAAAGCGCATCACGGTGCAGATCGACCCGGCGGAACAGGCACGGCGGCTGGCTGCCCTGCCCAAGGTGGACCCCAACCCGGTCCGCGACCATCCCGAACCGAAGTCTGCAGAGACCGGGCAGGAGCCGTCCGGACCGGCGCCGAAATCATCTTACGCCTGGTTCTGGGATACCGTGCCGACGGGGATGACCGAGGTCTCGGGGCGATTTGATCTGGCGCTGTCGGCGCTGGCGCAGGGCCCGGGGGGAACTGCGGTCCGGGGGCCAAGGCTGCAGCACATGCAGGAGATCGCGGAATCCTACGGCACCGACATTCTGAAGGCCACGATCGGTACACGGGTTTCTCCGGCGCTGGTGCTTGCGGTGATCGGCATCGAAAGCGCAGGCCGGACCGAGGCAGTGAGTTCGGCGGGGGCGGTGGGGCTGATGCAGCTGATCCCCGACACCGCCAAGCGGTTCGGCGTGACAGATTCGACCGACCCCGTGGCCAACATCAAGGGCGGCGTCGCGTATCTGGACTGGCTTCTGGGCGAGTTCGACAATGATCCCTTGATGGTGCTGGCCGCCTACAATGCCGGAGAAGGTGCGGTGCGGGCAAACCAGGGCGTGCCGCCCTATGCCGAGACGCGCGATTACGTGCCGAAGGTGCTGGCCGCGTGGCAGGTGGCGCAGGGGTTGTGCCTGAGCCCACCGCAACTGGTGACCGACCCTTGCGTGTTCCGGGTGATCGCAGCAGGCGGCTGAGCCGCGGAACAAACAAATCAGACTGCTGTTCCTTTGGTGTCCGGTCTCGAGCCGGGCTTTATGCGAGGAGCATGACCATGGCCAAGGGAACACAAGGCGGCACATCCGAGCAGCACGCCAAAGCGGGCAGCCAGAGCCACAAGAACGACGGCAAGCAGTCCGGTACTGGCAACAAGGGTGACAGCAGCGGCAAGCAGGGCGGCACGTCCGAGCAGCACGCGAAGGCGGGTAGCCAGAGCCACAAGAACGATCGTTAAGGATGCTGGAAGGGCCGGGGGGAATTCCCGGCCCTTCCAGTCTTCAGACGATCGTTGCTTCGGTCGCGGCGCGTAGCTCGGCTTCGGTCACGCCATCGGCCAGTTCGACGATGTGCAGACCCTTGTGGCCGACATCGAGCACGCCAAGGTTAGTGATGATGCGGTCGACCACGGCCTTGCCCGTCAGCGGCAGGGTGCATTCGCGCAGCACTTTGGATTCGCCGTGCTTGGAGGTGTGGTCCATGACCACCACGACGCGGCCGACGCCGGCGACGAGGTCCATCGCGCCGCCCATGCCCTTGACCAGCTTGCCGGGGATCATCCAGTTCGCCAGATCGCCCTTTTCGCTGACTTCCATCGCGCCAAGGATTGCCATCGCGATCTTGCCGCCGCGGATCATCGCAAAGGACTGGGCGCTGTCGAAGTAGGCGGTTTGCGGCAGTTCGGTGATGGTCTGCTTGCCGGCGTTGATCAGGTCGGGGTCTTCCTCGCCCTCGAAGGGGAAGGGGCCCATGCCGAGCATCCCGTTTTCCGATTGCAGCGTGACGTTCACGCCCGCCGGGATGTAGTTCGACACCAGCGTCGGGATGCCGATGCCGAGGTTGACGTAGGTTCCGTCCTGCAATTCCTTGGCCGCACGGGCGGCGATCTGGTTGCGGTCCCAGCCTTTTGCCTCGCTCATCATGCGGTCTCCTTCTTGCGGACGGTCCGGTTTTCGATGCGGTTCTCGCGGGCGCCGCCGATCAGGCGGTGGACGTAGATGCCCGGGACGTGGATCTTGTCGGGGTCGAGGCTGCCTAGGGGCACGATCTCTTCGACCTCGGCCACGCAGATCCGGCCACAGGTGGCGGCGGGGGCGTTGAAGTTGCGCGCGGTCTTGCGGAAGACGAGGTTGCCCGACGGGTCGGCGCGCCAAGCCTTGACGATGGCAAGGTCGGCGACGAGGCCGCGTTCAAGGATGTAGGTCTGGCCATCGAAATCCTTGTGCTCCTTGCCCTCGGCGATGACGGTGCCAACGCCGGTGCGGGTGTAAAAACCGGGGATGCCGGCGCCGCCCGCGCGCATCCGTTCGGCAAGGGTGCCTTGCGGGTTGAATTCCAGCTCCAGCTCGCCCGCGAGGTATTGGCGCATGAATTCGGCGTTTTCGCCGACGTAGGACGAGATCATCTTCTTCACCTGCCGGGTCGCCAGCAACATCCCGAGGCCGACCCCGTCGATGCCTGCGTTGTTCGAGGCGATCGTCAGGTCCTTGACGCCCACGTCGCGGATCGCTTCGATCAGCTGTTCGGGAATGCCGCAAAGGCCAAACCCGCCCGAAGCGATGAGCATTCCGTCGTGCAGTATCCCGTCCAGCGCCGCCTGCGCAGATGAGTAGACCTTTTGCATGCATCCCCTCCCGAAGCTGTCGTTCGACATATGGGCGGGGGCAGTTCGGGAAGTCAATTGCCGCGATGCGGCATTCAGTGGGGCGAAGTGGGGGTCAGGGTGGCGTGCGGATCGCCGCCAGACAGGAGGATCAAGCTGCCGTCCTCGGCGATGTCGAAGCCGTCGACGGTTGCCAGAAGCGCCAGCCAGTCGCGTTCCAGGGCCATGATCGGTTCGGGGCAAGCCATCATAGTCATTCCGCCGGGCGACAGCGTCAAGCCTTCGCCGGTGAGGGTGAGGCTACCCATCATGCGGTTGCAGCCGGACAGGCCGGAGATCCGGTCCTTGTCGACGGCGAGGGTGATTTCGACCTCGGGCAGAAGGGTGACGGTTTCGGCTGAGGCAAGGCGCCAGGTGCCTTGCAAAAGCGTGCCGGGATCGCCGCCGCAGCCGTCGAGAACGGCGTCGCCGCGTGTCACGGTCGCGGCGTAGGGGTAGGGCATCCCGGTCATCGTATCGCGGCAAAGGGCATCGGTGACCGCGACGGTCAGGCCATCGGCGGCAAAGGTGGTGGTCAGGGGCGCGGTGGTGGCGGGGGCAGGCAGGGGCGTTGTCACCCGGTCGCCGGATTCGGTGGACAGGGTGATGCCGTCGGGGGCAAGCGTGGCGACCCAGCCGGGTTCGTTGCCGCGCAGGGTAAGGGGCAGGGTAGTGGGAAAGCCGGGCAGGCATTCGGGCAGGAACATGTCCGGCAGCACCACCAGCGCGCGGTTGCCATTCAGCCAGACGCTGTTGCCGGCAGCGTCGGCAAAGTGGCCGTCCGAGGCGGCAGGGTCCGGGGCTAGGGTGTAACTGCGCCCAGCGACACGCATCAGCGCGCCGGTTTCGGTCAGCGTGACGTCGGCGCGCATGTCGCCGCAGAGGAAAGTGTGGCTGTAGCCGATGGTCACGGGCCGCTTCAGGGCCACGGTGCCAAGATCCAGGTCGGCCTCGCCCGCCGCGACGGGGACCGCTGCGGAGGTCCAGGCCGCCGCGCCATCGACGAAGATGGCGGCGCGCAAGGTGAGCGGGCCGGTGTCTTCGGTTGTCAGCGCGAAGGGAAGGGGAACCTGCCCCTCAGCCTCGGCCCGCTGTTCGGCGCGGGTTCCCGGCCCGGACAGTTCCACCAGAACCTCTGCCCCGGCGGGCAGGGCGATGCGTTCGCGGTAGGCGAGGGTGCCGGTCACATCACGCGCAGAAGCGGCGGTAGCGGCGAGACAGGCCACCAGCGTCAGGGCAAGCTTTGGTGTACGGAAAAGGTTGGTGGGCATTTGCAAGTTCCCTGCGCGGCTACGCGGGCAGGATGGCGCAGGGCAGGGCACGCGTCAAACCGCCACCTCAGCCTTGTGCCGAAAGATGCTGCCAAAGGTTAATGAAAGCCGTTGCGTTGTGCTGGATATAGTCGATCTGCACCTTTTCGTCGCCGTCGCCCTTCCAGAACTGGCCCTCGGCATACCAGCCAAGCTGAAGCTCCAGATTGGTTTCGGCCGCGAAGAGGCAAGCGGCAAGGAGATCCGCGTCAAAAAGGCCAGGATGTCGGTCGCTGAGCAGCAGGAAGCGGGTCAGCGCCTCGGTCCGGCACGCGATTGGGGTCGAGGCGCGGCGGGCGTGATAGCCGGTTTCGGTGGTGATTGCCCGCATCAGCGCGCCCAGGTAGCGGCGCACGGTCAGCGGGTCCCCGAGACCGCGTTCCGCCGCCTCGCACGCGGCGTATGCCATCCAGTGACTGTGTTCGGGGATGCCGTAACCCCGCGCCATCAAGCCTTCGGCCACCGCGACCATCGCGGGATCGGTGCAGCCGGTGTCAAGCAGGCCAAGGATGACCTCGCCGGTGTAATAGTCAGAGCGGAAGGGCAGGACGGTGCCGTCGTCGATCCGTCGCTTGTGCAGGAAATCGCCGCCCTCGATCTGTGCCAGCGCATAGGTTTGCAGGGCGGATATGGTATCGTCCAGGGGTTCCGGCATGACTTCGGACGACAGCCCCTTTGGCAGGGCGCGGCGGTATTCGGCCAGCATCACCAGCATCAGCCCGATGCCGCCGGTCTTGACCGCCTCTTTCGTCACAAGGGCAAGGCTTGGGTCCGCAATCCAGCCGGGGCGTTGCAGCTTGCGACCGGCATAGGCGGCGGCGCGTTCGATGGCGCGAAAGCCCGCCGCGCCGGGATCGAGGCCCATGTCGTTGACGGCTCGCAGCATGAACCACAGCGTGCCGCAGTGGCGCAGCATGTTGTAGCCATCGAGCGGCGTGTCAGGGCGGCCCGCAGGATGGGCATAGACAAACCGCCCGTCCTTTCGGACGAGGCGCACCAGATGCGCAAGACTGTCGGCCACAATCTGGCGCGGATCGAAGGTTGTCTGCGGCGTGGCGAGGGCCATCATGTCATCCCGGTGGTGGCGATGCGGGCAGTGTGCGGATTGGCGCGCGGCTGTCAAATCCCGTATCCACCCCTTTCCGCCCCCGGCAAAGCCGCTATGCTGAATGCCCGCGTGCCCGCGTGGTGAAATGGTAGACACTGGGGACTTAAAATCCCTTGGCCGTACGGCCGTGCCGGTTCGAGTCCGGCCGCGGGCACCATGGTAAGCTGTAAAGTATTTATACTTTACAATGTCTTGAGTTAATTGCTCTAATCCTTTGGGCTCCTAGCCATTGGCCTTGCATCCCTCGAGATCGCACTGAAAGAAGGCTTTAACCTAATGCGCAACTTGGGCGGTGCCATAGGTATGGCGCTGCGCCGACCCTCCATGACAAACGGCGCGCGGGGGGGATGGTGGTGGGCTAGCATTGGATCCAATGCGGCCGGACATCATTCGTAAGGTGTCCCAGGGCTTGGCATGAAAAAGCGACGGCAGATTGCTCTGCCGTCGCCGATATCATTCAAATTGCTTATCTAAATCACTTCTTCGGCTTGTCGTTCTTGGGGCCTCCCTTGGAGTCATCGGAGCCCTTGCCATCGTCCTTCTTGTCGTGCTCGGGCTTCGACTTCTCAGACTCGTCGGCGTCGTTATCTTCGCGGTCGTGCTGTCCGCCAGCGCCCGTGCCTTTCCCCGGATTGTCCTCATCCACGCCATCCGCGTCGTTGCCGTGACCCTTGTCGTGATCGCCGCCCTTCACGGGTTTCTCTTCCTCTGCGACCGGAGCTTCCGGCTTGGGCTCGTCGACCACAACCTCCTCCTCCTGCGGAGCAGCCTCTTCCACGTCCGGCACCTTGGGCGGGGTCGGTTCGGTCTGCTCCTCGATGACTGGAGTTTCAGGATCAGAGCCGTCTTCGATGTCGACGACGGGAGGTTCATCGTCAGAGCCGTCTTCGATGTCGGCGGCCGGCTGGGGCGCCTGGTCAACCGGCTCGTCGACTGTGACCGGAGGCGCGGCCTCGTCAGCCGGCGGTTCCTTGGGAGCGTCGACAGGCGGGATGACCTTGATCGGCGTCTCTTCCTCGGGGATCACGGCAGCGCGCCGTGCCGGTGTGGATGCCTTGACGCGGGCATCATTCACACCGGCACCGAACGCACAGTTCGCGTCGGATAGGTAGTAGGCATTCGATCCGGCGATCTTCCTCACTTCGCAACCATAGATAACCTTTGCACTCGCTACCGACGAAGATGCGCAGACAGCAATAACTGCGCTTAGGAACACGTATTTCATGACAAACCTACACTCGTTAAACGTCTGAACCTGCCTTCCTTCGGCGCCTTCGTGCAGCGCTGGAAGCCATGGAAAGGTTAATGCCACCGGCAATTCGGCATAGCCACGAGGTTCGTTTGCACCTGTCCGAAAAGACAAGCCATTGTCGCCCTTCCGCGTTCAGTTTCCGCGTGGTTAAGCGATCGTTAATCAATGCAGGGAAAGGGCCATCTTTCTGCCACAGAAGCACCCTTCCAATGCCATATTGTGATTCGTTCAGGCGGTGAAAGGCATCCTTCAGGTTCGCTGGAAGTCGATGCTGCGTTGATTTCGACTGTCTCGCGTCAATTTTTCTGATCCCTTGTTCTCACCGTCATGACGAACGAGAAACTGGTTGGGCACCGGGGATATAGATAGACGCGAAGCCGCAACCACAACCAATGGACCGGACGGCCGGGCAAAGCGCGCGCCGCTGTCTTTCCAGCCACTCAGAACATCGTTTTTCTGACATTTTTTTGCTGCCTCGTGGTCTTGCTACAGAACCGTTTGGCCCCCATACCGAAGGTCGGTTGTGGACGGACTGGCTGGCAGGACCTCGGGATTTATGATGCAGGGAAAGCGGTTACCTGAGTTATATAAGGAAATGGATGAGCTTGCACCGCAAGGCTACGCTGTAGGTTTGCACATCCGCTTTGCAACGCCGCTTGTGTACTATTCGAAGTATCCGCCAAAATGGGTCGAGTACTACAACTCAAATTCCTACTATTTGCGCGATCCTCTCGTGTTCTGGGGCGTTGGGACTACGGGAACGCGGCGCTGGAGCGAGATCCCGCTTCCAGACCCGTTCGGGGTTCTGAAGAAAGCTGCCGGCTACGGGATGAAGTTCGGCGCGGTGTCGTCCTATGGCCCGATCACGTCGCGCTCGATGGCGGGCATCTGCCATAGCGAACGGGAATTCACGGACGAAGAAATGGATACCCTGACGGACATCACGGCTCGGCTGCACATAGCGGCCAAGCCACCGTCAGAATTGACTGGAGCGCAAATCGAAGCGCTGCAATGCGTCGCGAACGGGGACCGACACACGGCCGCGGCAGCAAAGCTGGGAATATCGGAAAGCGCCTTCAAGGCGCGACTGACATCGGCGCGCATCCGACTGGAAGCGAGAACGACATCTGAGGCACTGAAAAAAGCGCGTGAGTATCGGTTTTTATGAGGATGTGCAGCCGTGCCCGCTCAGGCATGACCGCTGGGTTCAGAAAGAGACGATGAAATGGAAGTGACGACTCTCTCTTACGACAACCTGCATAAGCACGGGGAGTTGTTCGCCAACATGTTCCGAGCGCGGCACCGTGCTTTCATCCAGCATAACAAATGGAGCCTGCCCGAAGCCGATGGGATGGAATTCGACCAGTATGACACCCCGGCCAGCCGCTGGCTCGCGGTCCATGAAAACGGCGAGGTTCTTGCAGGAATCCGACTGACGCCCACCACGCATCGGTGCGGCATCTATTCCTATATGATCCGCGACGCGCAGAAGGGTCTTCTGGAAAGCATCCCCACCAACCTCCTGAATTTTGAAGCTCCGGTTGCTGGTCATGTTTGGGAAAGCAGCCGGGTGTTCGTTTCCGACACGGTGCCTGCGAACATGCGCCTGCGGGTCCAGTTGCAGTTACGCCATGAAATGGTGGTCTCGGCCCGCGCCGTCGGCGCTACGCAAGTACTCGGCCTCATCCCCGAAAGCTCCCGCCGATTGGGTCGCAGGGTTGGCCTTGAATGTGAACCGGTTGGGCCGCTTCTCGATTTGGACGGCGTCGAATGTGTCTGCGTCGCTATCGATATGTCCGGCAAGCTGCACTAACGCCCGAAGCGTTCAGAAGTCTCCGACTGACGATTATCTTGCCGCACGATTGGTCCGGCCCTTGCTCCCGCAGGTTCCGGCAAGGGCCAACTTTGCAAAGCGGTCTCGTAGATCACACCGGGTCCCGCGCAGATGGAGCGGCTGACCACGGCCTCTGCGCCGCCGCAGGATGCTGCCTGAAGCACCGGGACAGGCCGATTCACTTCCGGCTGCGGGCACCACCATTCCTTTGATTAACCAAGCCGGACGTTGTGCATGACCCCGCATGGGCGTTCGGCACGGAAACCTGAGCATCGACACGGGCGGAACCCGGGAAAAGACAAGGGCCGCGACGAGCGCGGCCCTTGAAAGCGGCCTTGGACTGCCAGGGACAGGACAGGGGGGACCCTAGGCCGCTTTAACCTCGATCTTGCGTTCCTTCTGGATCGCGGCGGGAGACTTGGGCATCGTGACCTTCAGAACGCCCTTGTCGAACTGCGCCGAGATCTTGTCGGCATCAACGGTTTCCGGCACCCGGAACGACCGCTGGAACGACCCGTAGCTGCGTTCGCGCAGGTGATAGTCGCCTTCGTCCTCGACGCGTTCCGAGGACTTTTCGCCCTTGATCGTTACCATGCCGTTGGACAGCTTCACCTCGATCTGTTTCTCGGTCAGCCCCGGCAGTTCGACCTGGAGCTCGTATCCGCCATTGCGTTCGACAAGGTCAACCGGCGGGCTTGCGATGCCGAGTTCCGGCAAGGCGAGCGCCTTGTGGGGCCACGCAAGGCGCAGGTCGGGCCAGTCGACATCGGAAAACAGGCGGTCGATCTGCTGGCGGAGCGCGCGGATCGGTTCCCAATCCGGCACCGGAGTGCCGACGGCACGGGAAGGCTCGCGTTTCACTTCGATCTCGGTCTTGGTCATTTTCAAATCCTCCTGGTAAGGTCGATCAGACTGAAACATTGATAGCAAAGCCGGCCTTTCGATCATTGACCGGCGTCAACGGCCCCGTTCATCGGCCGCAAAAGCAGATAGGATCGGCGGAATCCGGGGCGACAAGGCTTTCGATCTGGTGGCGGCGGATCGCCAATCCGGTGGTCATCCTGTCGAACAGCCCGTCGATCTGCCCGCGGGCAACCAGACCGGGGAGGTCAAGCAGCCGGAAATGCGCCGGGTCCCTGATCTCGATGATACCCGCCTCGTCAAGCCTGTGAACGATCCGGCTGATTGATTCGACCGTGGTTCCAAGCAGGTCTGCGATGTCCTTTCTGGGCAGTTCGACCGAAAGCACCCCGGTGCCGTCAGGTAGCGGCTGAAACGGCATGAACCTGGTGGACAGCGCCAAAAACGCGCAGAGCCGTTCTTCCGGCCCAAGGGCACCAAGCGACCAGGTCAGCCAATGGAGCCGGTCAAGCTGATCCTGCTTTTGACGAAAGAAGTCGGCCCGCAATGCGTCGTTTTCGGTGACCAGAGTTTCGAACTTGCGCCGGTCAATCCGGCAGAGGCTGCTTTGAGTGGCCGCTTCGACGCTGACTTCGCCGCGGAATTCGCCATCAAAGCCGACGATCTCTCCGGGAAAGAACAGGGACAGGATCTGGCGATGCCCGTCATAGGCGTGGCGTTGCAGACGCAGGATCCCCGATCTGATGAACCACACATGCTGACCGGGTGCGTCACCTGCCAGCACCTTGTCGTCCGGGGCGCGGTCTTCGCGGTAGCGTGCCGCACCGCAGATCATTGCCCGGCCAAAGGGCAAGCTGCATCTCAAGGGTTCGGGCTTTCGGGCGGTCTCTACTGCGGCCATGATGGCATGCCCGTTTGTCACCGGTGCCACCGAAGTGAACTGATTCATGAACTTCCCCCAAGCTACGTCCTGTCACCCCGGCACCGGCGGCACGACCTTTAAGATCTGGCGGCTGTGAAAAGGCGCAGGATTCCGGCACAACGACTCGATCTCGTTGCGCGACCAACGTGGAACGGGCGGAAAGGCGTTGCATTGATCATTGTCAACTTCGTCGCGACAAATGCGTTTATTTGATAGTGTGGGCCTGTGGCAGGATTCTTCCTGCAGCATAGTTGGTAACGGGGGTTTGCCAGATGACAGATCAGATGACGACGGCGCACGCGCTGAAGGCCTTGGCAACACAGGGCAATGGTCTGTTGGAGAAGCTTCTCAGGGCTTTGCCGCCCGAAGTGTCAGAGAGGCTTCTGTTGCAAGCCACGTTTCATGACGTGGCCGCCGGGGAAACAATCGTTGAACGCGGCACCCAGTCCAGTGATGTGGGCTATGTGCTGGATGGCACGCTTGCCATGGTCCAGAGTCTTGAGGATGGGCGAAAGCACATCGTCGGGCTGCTGGTCCCGACCGACATCTACGGGCGTCTCTTCGACGGGCCTTCAAGTTATCGGATCGAGTCGTTGTCAGCTGCGCGAATCCTGTCCTTTCCGCGCGTGAGTTTCGAGGCGGAACTGCGAAACAACCCCGAAGCGGAGCGGCTGTTTCTGGTTCACCTGCTGGACGAGGTCGATGCCGCGCGGGAATGGTTGCTGTTGATCAGTGGCCGCAAGGCGGTGAACCGCCTTGCCGCTTTCCTGAATGTTCTGGCACGACGGTCAAGGTTCCGACGGGTTGTCGGCCCGGCCTTGGTGCATGTGCCGTTGGCGCGCAAGGATCTTGCGCATTATCTGGGTGCGCGGCCAGAGACCCTGAGCCGGGCCTTCCGCGAGTTGGAAGCCAAGGGCGTGTTGCGGATGGTCGATCCCTATCATTTGGAGATTTTGGATGAAGAGGCGCTGGTCGATGCGTCGGGTGATGATCTGACGTTCGAGGAAAGCCCGCATCGCAGAGCGCTTTGACGGGCGAACTGCCGATCGTCCGCGCGTTTGCGAAGACGTGGTTCAGTGGCGAAGGTCCGGGTGGCGATTGGCCACCCCGCCAGACTGGCTAAAGCGGCACATCATCGTAGCGACGTGCCTTTGACGCCACGGTCAGCCCGGAAGCTGTGGCCTGCTGCAACATCTCCAGCAGCTTGCGCGCTTCGGCTGCGTACTGAGTCTGCGTGGCGGTCATGTAATCGGCCTGAACGGCGCGGACCTGATCCAGTGAGGTGCAGGACAGCATCGCTTGCTGGGTCTTGATGTCCTGTTGCAGGCGGTCCCAGGCAAAGCGGACAGCCTCGGCCCCGAAATCCATCCAGGCCTGCGCGGCCAGGCGGCCGGCCGACAT
Organism: Tabrizicola sp. BL-A-41-H6; assembly: GCF_050632395.1. Taxonomy (GTDB): domain Bacteria; phylum Pseudomonadota; class Alphaproteobacteria; order Rhodobacterales; family Rhodobacteraceae; genus JAUYQR01. The sequence goes on along the minus strand of NZ_CP192600.1, from coordinate 3,386,514 downwards.
GGCAATTCCCATTCCGGCGATGCCTGCCGGATCGGCTGCGTTCGGGGTTTGGGGCTTCGGCGGTTTCGCGGGCATTCCTGTCTTCCTTTTCTGTGGCGCGACCGGTGCCAATGACCGGTCGCTTACGGATGATCGCCTTGCCTCAGGGTGCGACGGTGCAGTCGTTGGCATGCAGCGTCTGGACCGGGTCCTTGGGACCGCAGGTCTCGCCACTGATCGGATACTGGTTTTCGGTACAGCCTGTGACTGCAAGCGCCATCAGGAAAAGGGCAAGCGGCAGGATCGGTTTCATCGCGCTGGTTTCCATTCGTTGGTGACGGAGTCGAACGCGGCGACTGTCACCGGAAACGGAACGCGCCGCATTGATCACGATCAAGCGACCGCGCGATGCGGCTGTGAAGCGCGTTCATCACAGGATGACCTGCGTCAAGGACAGGCCACGCCGACATGTCCAAAGGTGGCGCGACGCCGAGGCGGGAGCGGGACATGGACCGAAAACAGCAAATCCACCTGTGGTACTTCGTGGCGGCCTTCATCGGCCTGCTTCTGCTGCAGGAGTGGTGGTCGCAGGCTTCGGTCACCGAGCGCATTCCTTACAGCGTATTCCTTGAACATCTGGAGTCGGGGCGCATCGCTTCGGTCACGGTCCGGGCGGAAGGAATCGACGGCCGCTACCGTGAGCCGGTCAACGGGCACACCAATTTCGTCACCAACGTCGTGCCGCCGGACCTGACCGCCCGGCTGGAAAAGTCGAAAGTGGAATTCGACGGCACGGTGCAGAACACCTTCATCAGCGCCATCCTGTCCTGGGTGGTGCCGATGCTGCTGATCTTTGCGCTGTGGAATTATTTCCTGCGCGGAGTGATCGACAAGCAGGGCATGGGCGGGATGATGAGTGTCGGGAAGTCGCGCGCCAAAGTCTATGTCGAGCGGGATACCGGCGTGACCTTCGAGGATGTGGCCGGCGTTGACGAGGCGAAGGCCGAATTGAAGGAAATCGTCGATTTTCTGAAAGAACCAAAGAAGTTCGGTCGGCTTGGGGCGCATATCCCGAAAGGCATCCTGCTGACCGGCCCGCCGGGGACCGGCAAGACGCTGTTCGCCCGAGCCATCGCGGGAGAGGCCGGGGTGCCGTTCTTTTCGATCTCGGGCAGCGAGTTCGTCGAGATGTTCGTGGGGGTCGGTGCCGCCCGCGTGCGCGATCTGTTCGATCAGGCGCGCAAGGCAGCCCCCTGCATCATCTTCATCGACGAGCTGGATGCGCTTGGCCGCCGTCGCGGGATCGGTGGCTTTGGTGGTGGACATGACGAGAAGGAGCAGACGCTGAACCAGCTGCTGGCCGAGCTGGACGGGTTTGACCCGCGCGAGGGGATCGTGCTTCTGGCCGCGACCAACCGGCCTGAAATCCTTGACCCTGCGCTGATGCGGGCGGGGCGTTTTGACCGGCAGGTGGTGGTGGACCGTCCCGACAAGACCGGGCGCGCCGCGATCTTGCGCGTGCATTTGCGCAAGGTGGCGGTGGACCCTGCGCTGAATGTGGATGAGGTCGCCGGGCTGACGCCGGGCTTCACCGGGGCGGAACTGGCCAACCTGGTGAACGAGGCGGCAATCCATGCGACACGGCGCGGTGCCACGGTGGTCGGGATGGACGATATCACCGCCGCACTGGAACGCGTGGTGGCGGGAATGGAACGCAAGGGTCGCTTGCTGAACGCGCGCGAACGCGAGACGGTCGCGTGGCACGAGATGGGCCATGCCCTTGCCGCAGCGCATCTGCCAGGTGCCGATCCGGTGCACAAAGTGTCGATCATTCCCCGCACCATCGGCGCGCTTGGCTATACGATGACCCGTCCCACCGAGGACCGTTTCGTGATCACGCGGTCGGAACTGGAAAACCGCATCGTCATGCTTCTGGCGGGGCGGGCGGCCGAACAGATCCGCTTTGCCGAGGTCTCTACCGGTGCGGCCGACGATTTGGTCCGCGCCACCGATATCGCCCGCCAGATCGTCACGCGGTTCGGCATGGACACGACCGTTGGTCAGGCTGTGCTGGAACAGGATCGCGGGGGCTTTCTGGGCGAGGACCGCGTCACATTCACCCCGCGCGACCATTCCGAGGCCACCGCGCGCGAGGTCGATCTGGCCATCCGGGGCCTTTTGGATATGGCCCTGCAGCGGGCGACGGCGCTGTTGAAGACCTGCCATGCCGATCTTGCCGCAGGCGCGGCCCTGCTGATGGAGCGCGAGACGATCACCCCGGCCGAGTTCCCGCCGCTTAGACCTCAGGAGGTGGTTGCAGCATGACCCGCAAACCCGTCCGTCAATCGCCGCGTCTGGTGCCGGAATCGGTGACTGAACCGCCGGCACAACGCGCGTTGGTAAGCGCGCCGGATAGGTCGGCACCAATCCCGTCGGCGGGCGAAGCGCATCCTCATGCAGCGCTGGACCGTGGCGCGATGGCCAGCCTTGCGCGGCTGACCGCCGGACTGTCACCGCACGCGATGATCGATGCCTGGAGCGACTGGGCGATGCATCTGTCACGCGCGCCGGGCCGTCAGATGGAACTGTTGGAACGGGCGCAGGCCGACTGGCTGAAACTGATGCAGTATTCCATTGCGAGGCTGAAGGACCCAACCGCGGCAAAGCCCTTCCATCCCGGCCCCTATGACACGCGCTGGTCACATGCAGGGTGGGACAAGGTGCCCTTCACGCATTGGCAGCAGGGCTTTCTTGCGGTTCAGGACTGGTGGCATACCGCCACGTCCGGCCTGAGGGGCCTGCGGCTGCAGAACGCGCAGCGGACCGGGTTCATGATGCGGCAGCTTCTGGACACGGTGTCGCCGTCGAACTTTCCATTGGGCAACCCCGAGATCATCGAAAAGACGCGCCAGACCGGTGGGAAGAACCTTATGGAAGGGGCCGCGCATTTCATCGACGATGCGCTGCATGTGCTGGCGCAGGAACACCGGCCGGTGCCCGATGAGTTCGCGCTTGGCCGGGTGCTGGCCTCGACCAAGGGAACCGTTGTCTACCGCAACGACCTGATGGAACTGATCCAGTATTCCCCCAGCACCGACAAGGTGCGGGCCGAGCCGGTGCTGATCGTGCCGGCCTGGATCATGAAGTATTACATCCTTGATCTGTCGCCCGAGAATTCGTTCATCCGGTGGCTGGTCGGGCAGGGCTATACGGTGTTTTGCATCTCGTGGTGCAATCCCGGTGCCGATCAGGCCGATCTGTCGCTGGAGGATTACCGCAAGCAGGGGATCTTGCAGGCGCTGGAGGTGATAAACGCCATCGTCCCGGGCCAGAAGGTGCATGCCAACGGCTATTGTCTTGGCGGCACGCTGCTTGCCATCGCGGCCGCAGCGATGGCGCGCGATCAGGATGATCGGCTGGCCTCGGTCACACTGATGGCAGCGCAGGTCGACTTTGCCGAAGCGGGGGAGTTGCTGATTTTCCTTGACGAAAGTCAGGTGGCGTTTCTGGAAGACATGATGTGGGCGCAAGGCTATCTGGACCGGCCGCAGATGTCGGGTGCCTTTGCCGCGATCCGGTCGGAAGACCTGATCTGGTCGCGCGCGGTGCGACGGTATTACCTTGATGAACCCGATCTGCCGACCGACATGGCGATCTGGGTCAGTGATACCACGCGGATGCCGGCGCGGATGCATTCGGAGTATCTGCGGGGGATCTTTCTGGAAAATCGCATCACGGCGGGCCGGTTTGCCGTGGAGGGCCGCGTTATCGCGCTGAAGGACATCGACGTTCCAATGTTCGTGGTTGGAACCGAGACCGATCACATCGCGCCCTGGCGGTCGACATACAAGACTGCGCTGTTCACCAATTGCGACCTGACTTTTGTGCTGACAAAAGGTGGCCACAATGGCGGTATCCTGTCCGAGCCGGGCCACCCCAACCGGCATTACCGCATCGGCCGTCGCGCGCCCGCCTCGCATTACATCGGCCCCGACGGGTGGCTTGCCGCGACCGAGCCGAAGCCCGGATCATGGTGGACCGAATGGTCGGACTGGTTGTCGGCGCACAGTGGCGATCTGGTGCCACCCCCGGCGATGGGTGCCGCCGAGGCTGGATTTCCCCCGGCGGAGCCAGCCCCCGGCGTTTACGTGCTGCAAACCTGACCCGTCAGTAGCCTTGCACGGCCTTGAAACCGTCGTCACGCGCGGCGGCAAGCTGGGAGCCAACGGCGTTCACAAAGATACGCATGTCGGTCAGAAGCGAGGCGAAATGGAAGCCTTGGGCAAGCATCCGCGCGACCATTGCGGGTGATCCGGTGTGGACTCCGGCTATCCGGTTGGCGGCTCGGGTGCGGGTGACGATGTCGGTGATGGCGGAAAGGACCTCGACCGCGGTGGGTTCGAGGGTGGGTTCATAGCCAAGCGACAGGCCAAGGTCTGAGGGGCCGACGTAGACCCCGTCAATACCTTCGACGGCGAGGATCTCGTCGAGGTTTTGCAACGCCTCGCGCGTTTCGATCATGGCCAGCACAAGGACCGAGGCGTTGGCGCCTTTGGCGTAGCTGGCACCATGGACAAGGTTCGCGCGCGTCGGGCCGAACGACCGCCCGCCCATCGGCGCGTAGCGGGAGGCCTGGACCAGACGGCGGGCGTCATCGGCGGTGTTGACCATCGGGCAGATCACGCCGGCAAAGCCCGCGTCGAGGCATTTCATGAGGATCCCGGGTTCGTTCCACGGCACCCGCGCGATGACCGGGGCGGGCAGGCCTTGCAGGACCTGACACATGGTCAGCGCCATCTGGTAGTCGATCAGGCCGTGCTGCAGGTCGACGGTGACCATGTCGAACCCGGCGCGGCCGATGATTTCGGCAGTGACGGGAGAGGGAACGGCACACCAGCCGTTGATCGCGGTGCCGCCTTGGGTGAAGTGGGATTTGAGGTCGGTGATCGGCATGGGCGGTCCTTCAGGCAAGCCAGTCGCGCAGGGCGGCGGCGGTCTCGGTCGGGCGTTCGAGGGGCGGCAGGTGGGCCGCGCCGGGGATGATTTGCAGATGGGCTTGTGGCATGAGTTCGTGCATGAGTTGGTGGCGGTCGAGGGGGCAAAGCCGGTCTTCGGCGCCCATCAGGATGAGGGCGGGGCCTTTGTAGGCGGCGAGTGTGGCCTGCTGGTCAGGGCGGTCGCGCAGGGCGCGGGATTGGCGGGCGAAGGTTTCGGGGCCAAGTGACATAGCCATGTCCATGCAAAGATTGAGGATTTCGATCTTGCGCGGGCCGGGAGCGAGGTAGTTCGGCTTCATATCGTCACGCATCACGCCTTCGAGGTCGCCTGCATGAGCGCGGGCGATCTGGGGGGTGCGGCGGGCCTGGGCCTCGGGCGCCTCTGCGCGGGGGTTGGTGTCGAGAAGGGCGAGGCGGGTGATGCGGGCGGGGGCTTGGCGCAGGATTTCCATCGCGAGGATGCCGCCGAGGGAAAGACCGGCCAGCGCGAAGCGGGGCGGGGCGTCGCGCAGGAAAAGCGTGGCGAGGGCGGGCATGCTGTCGGCGTCAGTGGGCAGGTGGTGAATCACCGGCACGCCGAGGGTGGCGTCGATGCCGCCCCACATGCGGGCGTCGCACATCATGCCGGGGATCAGGACGAGGGGTGTCATCCGACCCGGCGCGCGCCTTCGGACAGCGTGGCAAGCTTGGCCCAGGCGATTTCGGGATCGACCGCGCCGAAGCCCGCGAAGGTGCCAAAGCCGCAATCGGAGCCTGCGATCACCCGTTCGGTGCCGAGGATCGAGGTAAATCGTTCCAGTCTTTGTGCAACAAGATCAGGGTGTTCGACGAAGTTCGTGGTGGTGTCGACGGCGCCGGGGATCAGAATCTTGTCGTCCGGGATTTCGGTCGCGCGATCGCGGAAGACGGTCCATTCGTGGCCGTGGCGGGGGTTTGCGGTTTCAAACAGGACATAGCGGGCGGGGACGCTCATCAACAGTGGGAAGACCTTGGCCATGTCGATGTCGCAGACATGCGGACCTTCGTAGTTGCCCCAGCAGATATGCAGGCGGATGCGGTCTTGCGGCAGGCCTTGCAGGGCGTGGCGCAGGGCCTCGACGTGGGTGGCTGCGGTGCGCAGGAATTCGTCGTCCGTCAGGTGGGTAAAGAGCATGTGGCGCGAGAGCGCGAGGTCGGGGCAATCAAGCTGCAGATCGAGGCCTGCATCAAGGATGGTGCGGTATTCGTCGCGCATCGCATCGGCCAGCGCGAAGAGGTATTCCTCGCGCGTGGGGTAGTGCACGTTTTGCAGGAAAAGGCTGATAACTCCGGGGCTTGCAGCGTTCATGAAGCCGCGCCCTACGCCTTCGGCGGCCATCGCGGAGGTGAGGTTTGCGATGTCTTTTTGCAGCTCTCCCTGACCCTTTGAGACCACTGGGCCCACGCATTGGGGGCGGGCGTAGCGAGGGCTTCCACCGTCTTTTGCCAGCCGTTCGAGGAAGCTGGGAAAGAGCTTCAGGTCGGCGGGCGGGTTTCTTGGGCTGTCGCCGTCAAAGCCTGTGTAGCGGTCCTTGACGTAGGTGGCGTAGCTGATCTTCGATGCCTCGCCATCTGACACGATGTCGATGCCCGCGGCCTTCTGGCGGCGGACGTTTTCACGCACCGCTGCCGTCATGCAGGCATCGAAGGCGGCGGGGTCGTAGGGTTCTTTGCGTTCGCGGGCGAAGATGAAGTCCACCACCTGTAGCGAGCGGGGGAGGGAGCCGACATGGGTGGCGAGAATGGGCATCAAAACCTCGTCTAGTTTGCGTCTGGCAAGCGTATGGCACCTGTATGGCAGGCGACCTTACAAAAGGCGACCGGTCGGGCCTGCGGGATCATCGGTGGCGACGATGCGGTAAAGGCTTGCTTCGCCGGTCATCGAGGGTGCGAGGCTGTGTTCCAGACCGGGCGGGATCGCCGCCGTGTCGCCGGGGTTAAGGACGGTGGAGCCTTCGGACCACGTGAGACGCCAGTGGCCGCGCATCGGCATCAGCACCTCGTGCTTCGTGAGCGTATAGGGCGTGTCGGGGATGGAATTTCGCGACAGGAAGTCGACCTCGAAACCCGGACGGTCGCGCAGTTTGCCGTTGGCGCCGATCACCGATGCGGGCTGGTGGTCGGAAAGCGCCATCAGATCCCAGTAGCGGGCGACGCAAGTAGGGATCACGTCGGCGGTGGTGGGTTCGGGGAAGGCTTTGAGTTCCTCATCCGTCAGGAGCGGCATTGGCGGGACGCCTTCGGGCAGGGACTGGCCTTTCTTGGTGTCGTAAAGCTTGCCGTTGCGGCCAAGGATCAGGCCGTAATCCTTGGCGTCGGTGATGACCTGCGGCGCCCAGACCACGCCGCCCCCGGCATCGTCGCCGCCGAGGATCGCCATGATCATTCCGTAATCGGTGCCGACGTTTTCAAAGGCGCGGAAGATTCCGGTCGGGATGTTGAAGATGTCACCTTCTTCCGCGATGAATTCGCCCGCCGTGCCCCAGCGGCCCCAGAAGAACCGCCAGCGGCCTTTCAGGACGAAGAACACTTCGGCGGTGCGGTGAGTGTGGAGCGAGTTGCGGCAGCCGGGGGGCTGGCCTGCGGCGCCGATGTTGAAGCCGGGGGTGTCGACGATGTGGACGTGCTGATCGGGGGATTCGGACACGCCGCCGCCGATGATGGTGAAGTTTTCCTTGCGGTCGGAGCCGGGCGTATGCGCGTCGATGAAGGCGGTCTTGCAGGGGCGCAGGTCGCCGTAGCGGACGATGCGGCTTTCCATTTCTGCGGGGGTCATGGGTCTTCCTTTCAGTCGGCGGTCCAGCCGCCATCGACGATGAGTGAGGTTCCGGTGATGAGGGCGGCAGCGTCGGAGGCGAGGAAGGCGACGGCGCCCATGATGTCTTCGACCTCGCCCACGCGGTTCAGCTTGATCTTGGAGGCGATCCAGGCGGCGCGTTCAGGGTTGGCGAAGGTGGCGGCGGTAAGGGCGGTGCGGATGAAGGTGGGGGCGATGGTGTTGACGCGGATGCCGTGTGGCCCCCATTCGATGGCCATTGATTTGGTCATGCCTTCGACGGCGTGTTTGGTGGCGGAATAGACCGCACGGTCGATGCCGCCGACATGGGCCATCTGGCTGGTGATGTTGATCAGGCTGCCGGGTCTGCCCTCGGCGATCAGGCGGGCGGCGACGGTGCGGGTGAGGAAGTAGGCCGCGCGGAAGTTGAGCGCGGTGGCTGCGTCAAAGTCGTGCGGCGTGGTTTCGGTGGCGGGCGAATGGCGTGCCATGCCGGCAGAGTTCACCAGAATGTCGAAGGCGGGAAGGTGGGCCAGCGCCGCTTCGGTGGCGTCGACATCGGTGATGTCGAGGGGCAGGATGTCAGCCTGCATGCCATTGGCTGTCATCTCGGCCGCAAGCGCGGCGAGTTCGGTTTCGCGCCGGGCGCAGAGGGTGACGTGGGCGCCTTGTTCCGCCAGTGCCACGGCGGCGGCGGCGCCGATGCCGGAGGAGGCGCCCGCAACCAGCGCGCGGCGGTCGTCGAGGCGGAAGGAGGGGGTGCGGGGCAGGGTCATTCGGCGGCGGTTCCATAGGGGACGTTGCGGCCACCATAACGCCGGACACGGATGTTGCACTGTTCGGCGTGGCCGACGAAGCCTTCGAGCATGCACAGACGCGAGCCGTATTCGCCGATCATCGCGGCGGCGGCGTCGGTGGTGACGCGCTGGTAGCTGTGGGTCTTGAGGAACTTGCCGACCCAGAGGCCGCCGGTGTAGCGCCCGGCCTTTCTAGTGGGCAGGGTGTGGTTGGTGCCGATCACCTTGTCGCCGTTGGCGACGTTGGTGCGCGGGCCGAGGAAGAGCGCGCCGTAGCTGTGCATGTTCTGAAGATACCAGTCGTCGCGGTCGGTCATCACCTGCACATGTTCGGAGGCGATGTGGTTGGCGGTGGCCAGCGCCTCGTCATGGGTGTCGCAGAGGATCACCTCGCCGTAGTCGCGCCACGAGACGGCGGCGGTGGCGGCTGTGGGCAGGATCTGCAGCAGGCGGTCGATTTCCGTCAGGGTGGCTTCGGCCAGTTTGCGCGACGTGGTGACGAGGATGGCGGGGGAGTTGTAGCCGTGTTCGGCCTGACCGAGGAGGTCTGTGGCGCAAAGTTCGGCATCCACCGTGTCGTCGGCGATGACCATCGTTTCGGTCGGGCCGGCGAAGAGGTCGATGCCGACGCGGCCGTAAAGCTGGCGCTTGGCTTCGGCGACATAGGCGTTGCCGGGGCCGACGAGCATGTCGACGGGACGGATGGTTTCGGTGCCGATCGCCATTGCGCCGACGGCCTGCATCCCGCCCAGGACGTAGATTTCATGCGCACCGCCCATGTGCATGGCCGCGACGATGGCGGGGTGGGGCGCGCCGTTCACGGGGGGCGCGGAGGCGATGATGCGGGGCACGCCTGCGACGGCGGCGGTGAGGACGGACATGTGGGCGGAGGCGACCATCGGGAACTTGCCGCCCGGCACGTAGCAGCCGACGGACTGGACGGGGATGTTGCGGTGGCCGAGGATGACGCCGGGGAGGGTTTCAACTTCGACGTCCGTCATCGAGGCGCGCTGGGCTTCGGCAAAGCGGCCGATCTGGGTTTGGGCGAAGCGAATGTCTTCAATGTCGCGAGGGGCAACCTTCTGGATGGCGGCTTCGATTTCCGAAGGGGCAAGGCGGAAGGACGGGGGATCGTAGCGGTCGAACTTGATCGAAAGGTCGCGCACGGCGGCATCGCCACGGGCGGAAATGTCGGCCAGAACGCCTTCGACGGTGGCGCGGACCTGGGCATCATCCGCCGCGCGTTCCGCTTCGGGCTTGCCGCGCTTGAGCCAGGTGATCGCCATGGGAGCCTCGTTTGAATACGTTTGCAATATTGATAGAACATCGGGGTTGGCAATGGCAAGCGCCAACTCCGCAGATTTCAGAGTTGAATTGTGCGTGGTGTGTTGGTGGCCAGTAAACGCAGGCAGGAAATGTTTGCAGACGTATGCAATGTGGGCTACATAGAGCCATGTACAAGCCCGGCCGCAGGGCCGAAAGGAGAAACCATGTCCGCCACGTCCGAAGCCTATCCTTCCACAAAAGTCAGCTGGGTCAAGTCCCCCGGGCGGAGTGCGGAGAATGACAACAAGCCGGTGGCAGATCTGGTGGCGGGGGTGCTGGCGGATGTGAAGGCGCGCGGCGATGCGGCGGTGCGGGATTATTCGCTGCGGTTCGACAAGGCCGAGGTCGGGGCGCTGGAAATCAGCATGGCCGAGCGCGAGGCTGCGGTCGCGGCGCTGGACCCTCAGACCCGCAAGGATACCGAGTTTGCCATCGCCAACGTGCGGCGTTTTGCCGAGGCGCAGCTGGCGACGATCCTGCCCTTGGAGACGGAGGCGCTGCCGGGGGTTCACATGGGGCATCGGGTGATCCCGATTTCCCGGGTGGGGTGTTATGTGCCGGGCGGGCGTTTCCCGTTGTTGTCGGCGCCGATCATGACGATCGTGCCGGCCAAGGTGGCGGGGGTGGCCGAGGTGATTGCCTGCCTGCCGCCGAACGCGCATCAGGCGATGGTGGCGGGGTGCCACCTGTCGGGCGCGGACCGGGTGTTCCGAATTGGCGGAGCGCAGGCGATTGCGGCGATGGCTTACGGCACGGAATCGGTGCCGGCGGTGATGAAGATCATGGGGCCGGGCAATGCCTTTGTGAACGAGGCGAAGCGGCAGGTGTTCGGGCCGGTGGGGATCGACCAGCTGGCGGGGCCGTCGGAGATCTACATTCTGGCCGACGAGACCGGCGACGCGGAGATGATCGCGACGGATTTGCTGGCACAGGCCGAGCACGACGTGCGGACACGGGTGGGGTTGATCACCACCGACCGGGCGCTGGCCGAGGCGGTGGTGGCGGAAGTGGAGCGGCAGTTGGAAGGGCTTTCGACAGCCTCGGTCGCGGCACCGGCGTGGCGCGATTACGGGGAGGTCGCCGTCTGTGAGGATGAGGCGGCGATGATCGCCTATTCGGATTTCATCGCGGCGGAGCATCTGCAGGTCCACACCCGCGATCCGCATGAGATGGCGAAGAAGTTGACCAATTACGGGTCGCTGTTCATCGGGGAGCTGGCCTCGGTCGTCTATTCGGACAAGTGTTCGGGGACGAACCATACCCTGCCGACGATGGCGGCGGGGCGCTATACCGGGGGGCTTTGGGTCGGGGCTTATGTCAAGATCGCGACGCACCAGTGGCTGACCGAGGAAGGCGTCAAGGCAGTGGCCCCTCCGGCGGCGCGGCAGGCGGCGAGCGAGGGGCTGGAAGGGCATCGGCGCGCGGCACAACTGCGGCTTGACCGGATGCAGGTGCGCTGAGGCGGGCCGCCGGGGGCTTTGCCCCCGGACCCCCAGGATATTTCGGGACAGATGAAATCAGACGGGCGGGCGTTGGACGGAGTGGTCCGTTGCCCGCTCGAACGCATGGCCGGCGGCGCAGAGAAGGTCTTCGTCGCCGTGGCGGGCGATGAGTTGCAGGCCTAGGGGAAGGTCGTTCTCGAAGCCTGCGGGCAGGGAGAGGGCGGGCTGGCCGGTTAGGTTGAAGGCGATGGTGCGCATCGGCGTCCAGACGGCTTTTTCGCCGTCGAAGGCGGAGAAGGGCAGGGCCGGAGTAAGCGTGGTGGCGGTGAGGATCAGGTCGTGGCCTTCCATCGCGCCCAGCATTTCGGCGGTCAGGCGGGTTTGCGCTTGGCGCGCTTTCGCCACGTCTTGAGCGTCGATGGCGGCGCCAAAGGCGAGGCATTGCAGGGTGGGGCGACCATAGTCTGCCGTATGGTTGCGGATCATGGCGCGGTGTTCGTCCAGCGCCTCGGCGTGGAGGATGATCGAGGCCGCGGCCTCATAGGGGGCGTAGTCGGGAAGCGTGACGAGGGTGATCTGCGCGCCGAGGAGGGAGAGGGTGGAGGCGGCGTCGTCCAGCGCGCGGATGAGGGCGGGGCTGGCCTGCGGGTCCGCTGCGAACCAGTCGCGTGCGTAGGCGACCCTGAGGCCAGCGATGGTCTGGCCGAGGCGGGCGGTGGCGGGGCGCCAGTTTTCCGGGTGTTCGGTGAGGGCATCAAGCGCGAGGGCGGCTTCCTCGACCGTCGCGGCGAGGGGGCCGGTGTGGTCGAGGCTGGGGGAGAGCGGGAAGGCGCCGGTGCGGGCGACGCGGTCGTAGCTGGGTTTCAGGCCGACGCAGCCGGTGTAGGCGGCGGGCGCGCGGATCGACCCGCCGGTGTCGGTGCCGATGGCGAGACGGACGAGGCTGCCTGCGACGGCGGCGGCGGAGCCGGAGGAGGAACCGCCGGTGATGTGGGCGGTGTTCCACGGGTTGCGGGCAGGCGGGTCGGGCAGGGTGAAGTCGGGGCCGACCATCGCGAATTCGTAGGTGGCGGTCTTGCCGATGAGGACTGCGCCTTGCGCGCGCAGGCGGGCGATGGCTGGGGCGTCAGTGTCGGCAATGCGGTGGCCAAGGACGCGGGAGCCGGAGGTGGCAGTTTGGCCCGCGACGTCGATCAGGTCTTTGACGGCGACGGGGATGCCGCAGAGGGGGTCGGGGTCTTCGGTTTGCAGGAGGACGTCGGCGCGGTCGGCTTGTTGCAGGGCATCGGCGGCGATGTGGGTGAGGGCGTGGAGGCGGGGGTTCAGGGCGGCGATGCGTTCGAGGACGGCCTCGGTCAGCGCGCGGGAAGTGAGAGTGCCGGCGCGCAGAGCGGCAGCGGCCTCGGGCAATGAGAGGTCGGCGGGGTTGGTCATGAGGCGAGGTAGGCCTCGATTTTCGCCACTTCGCCGCGCAGGTGTTGCGCGCCGGCCCATGCGGCGGCGAACGCCTTTTCGTCGAGGGTAAGGCCGAGGGCTGCGAGGCGGGCGCGGAAGTCGGCTTCGGTCAGGGCGGGTGTCATCTGGCGTCTCCGTAGCGGCGGGTGGAGCCGCGGATGATCAGCTCGCCACTGAGGACGACATGAGCGGTTTCGGGCTCCTTCGCGGCGATCCAGTTGGTCAGCATCGAGACGGTTTCGCCGACCATGAGGTCGACGCGCTGGCGGAAGGTGGTGAGGTTGTAGGCGGGCCATGCAGCGGGGGGGACATCGTCGAAGCCGACCACTGAGACGTCTTCGGGGATCTTGAGGCCAAGCTCGAAGCGCAGCACGTCCATCACCGCGAAGGCCATGTGGTCGTTGGCGACGAAAACGGCGTCGGGGCGGCGGGAGGTGGCGAACAACTCGCGTGCGGCGGATTGGGCGGTGCGGTAGTCGAAATTGCCTTCGGCGCGTGCGAAAAGGTCGTGGCCCGCTTCGGCCAGACCGGCGCGGAAGCCTGCCTCGCGGTCGATCTGGGTGGTCGCCCCGGAGAAGCCTGCGATATAGGCGATGCGCTGGTGGCCGAGGGAGCAGAGGTAATCGGCCAGCGCCTTGCCGCCCGCGAAGTTGTCGGAGGTGACGGAGCAGAGGTTCGGATCGGCGTGGCCGCGGTTGAACAGGACGACCGGGACGCCGGTGGACTGGCAGCGGGCGGCGAGGTCGGACGAGACAGAGACCGAGGCGAGGACGATGCCGTCGACCTGATAATCCATGATCTCGCGCACGACCTTGTCGACATTGTCGGAGGAGACGGGGGCGAGGAAGATCAGAACGTGGTAGCCGACCTTTTGCAGTTCGACGGACAGGCGTTCGACGACCTCGGGGTAGAAGTAGTTCTCAAGATAGGCGACGACGAGGCCGATGATGCGGGACTTGCCGGATTTCATCGCACGGGCAAGGACGTTCGGCCGGTAGCCAAGCTGGGCTGCGGCGGCGAGCACCTTGTCAGCGGTTTTCTTTGACACCGAGGAGCCGGGGGTGAAGACCCGGCTGACGGCGGATTGGCTGACGCCGGCGAGGGCCGCGACCTCGAGTGATGTGACCTTGTCAGTCGCCAAGAAGAACCCTCCCGTTTGCGGGGACAGTCTTTGACGAAGCGAAGGGCGCGGGCAAGCCTGTCATGGTGTCAGGCGCGACCCGGTGGTCTTGTCAAAGAGGTGGACCTTGTCGGCGGGGATCGCGACGTGGAGGGGGGCACCGATGTCGATGCGGTAGTCCTTGGGCGCGCGGATCGAGACGAGGGCGGCGCCGATGCGGACCGAGACGAGGGTGGCGTCGCCGAGAAGTTCCATCGAGTAGACCGGGGCGGTGAGTTGGGCCGCGGTGGCGCTGACGCGGACATCTTCGGCGCGAAAGCCGAGGGTGACTGGGCCTGCGCCTTGGGCCGGGACGGCGAGGCCTTCGGCGCGGAAGGTGCCGTCGGTGATGGTGCCTTCGATAAGGTTCATTGCGGGCGAGCCGATGAAGGACGCGACGAAGGTGTTGGCGGGGCGGTCGTAGATTTCTGTGGGGGTGCCAAGCTGCTGGACGATGCCGTGGCTCATCACCACCACGCGGTCGGCCAGGGTCATCGCTTCGATCTGGTCGTGGGTGACGTAGATCGTGGTGCGGCGCAGGGTGTGGTGCAGGTGTTTGATCTGCGCGCGGGTAGACACGCGGAGTTTTGCGTCAAGGTTCGACAGGGGTTCGTCCATCAGGAAAGCGTTCGGTTCGCGGACGATGGCGCGGGCAAGGGCGACGCGCTGGCGCTGGCCGCCCGACAGCGCGGCTGGGCGGCGGTCGAGGAAGGGGCCAAGTTCAACCATCTCGGCCGCTTTCATGACGCGGGCGTGGTGTTCGGCTTTGGGGATACCGCGGACTCGGAGGGGGAAGCGGATGTTTTCGAACACCGAAAGGTTGGGGTAGAGGCCGTAGCTTTGGAACACCATCGAGATGTCGCGGTCCTTCGGTTCCAGCCGGTTGACCATGCGGTCACCGATCCAGATCTCGCCTTCGGTCACATCCTCCAGCCCCGCGATCATGCGCATCGTGGTGGTCTTGCCGCAGCCCGAGGGGCCGAGGAGGACAAGGAATTCGGCATCGGCGATGTCGAGGTTGAAGCGGTCGACGCCGACATAGGAGCCCCAGCGTTTCGAGACGTTCACAAGGCGAATCTGGGCCATCGGTTAACCTTTCACGGCGCCGGCGGTCAGACCGGAGACGATCTGGCGCTGGAAGAAGAGGACGAGGATGAACAAGGGCACCGTGGCCGAGACGACGGCGGCGACGGCATACATCACGTTGCCCTCGTTCTGGATGGAGCCGAGGAAGCTGGCGATCTTTGGCACCATCGTCTGGTTTTCCTGGCTCAGCAGCATCGAGGTCACGGCGAAGTCGTTGTAGCCGAGGAGGAACGAGAAAAGGCCGGTAGTGATGACGCCGGGCCACATGACCGGCATGATGACCATGCGGAACGCCTGAAACCGGGTGCAGCCATCGACCATCGCGCTTTCATCAAGGTCTTTCGGGATCGACAGGAAGAACGAGTGCAGCATCCACAGGGTGAAGGGCTGGTTGATGGCGACGAGGACGATGATCGTGGTGGGCAGGACGCCCCAGATGTTCAGTTGAAAGAACGGCAGCATGTAGCCGGACACCAGTGTGATATGCGGCATGGCGCGAAACACGAGGGCGGCGATCAGGATCCAGAAGGCGTAGCGGTAGCCGGAGCGGGCAAGGGCGTAGCCTCCCAAAGTGCCGATGGCGAGCGAGATGAAGGTGACCGAAAGGGTGACGATCAGAGTGTTGATCGCGGCCTTCCAGAATTCGTTGCGGACCCATGCGCCTTCATATCCTGCGAGGGTAAAGGGGCCGCCGGTCTGCGCTTGGGTGCGGGTGCCTTCGATCGCCATCCACCATGATTGGCGGGAGAAGAAATCCGCTTCGACCTTGAAGCTGCCCCAAACCGTCCAGGCGAAGGGGAAGAGGGCTGCGATCAGCCAGATCGCGAGGAAGGCGGTGGTCAGGGTTTGCAGGCCAAGCGGGCGGCGGGTGGCTACGGACATGTCACACCGCCTTACGGTTGAAGTCAGCCCAGGTGCGGCGCAGGACGGGGGCGAGCAGGATCAGCACGCCGACGATGGTGATGACCGAAGTGGCGGCGGCAGAGCCGAAAAGCTGCGAGTCCTGTCCGACGAGGTCGTTGAACACCAGCCAGCTGAGGGAGGTGGCGTTCGCCTCGGCCGAAAAGCCGACGATG
Source organism: Tabrizicola sp. BL-A-41-H6 (assembly GCF_050632395.1). Lineage (GTDB taxonomy): Bacteria > Pseudomonadota > Alphaproteobacteria > Rhodobacterales > Rhodobacteraceae > JAUYQR01. Next base: position 3,370,403 of record NZ_CP192600.1, on the reverse strand, counting down.
GGTTCAAAGACGCGGAAGTTGTCCATCAACTGCACGAGGGCGACGAAGGTGGCGAGCGGGGCAAGGTGGGGGATCAGGACATAGCGCGTCACCTCCCACCGGTTCGCGCCGTCGATGCGGGCGGATTCGACGGTGTCTTGCGGGACGGTCTGTAGCCCCGCGTAGAACACGACGAAGGAAAAGGGGCCGTTGGTCCAGACGCCATACAGGAGGAGGACGATCCACGTCAGCATTGGTGAGGCGCGCAGCGACAGGGTGGGGTCGCCGGTCAGGCTTTGCAAGGATGCGCCGAGGATACCGGAGGGGTTGAACATCCACGCAAGGATCAGCGAGCCGACGAGCGGCGTGATGATCATCGGCAGAAGTGAGACGAAGATCGCCGGGCCCTTGAGGAGCTTCGGCAGGGTATTGACCGCCAGCGCGATAGCGAAACCGAGGGCCATTGCGAGGGGGGTGACAAGGAAGCAGTAGACGAGGGTGAAGGTCAGCGCCTTGTAGAACGGCAGGTTGAAGATGCGGGTTGCGATGTCGCCAAGCCCTTGATTTTCCGACAGGATCGCGCTGATTTCATCCACGGCGAGGTGGTTGCGGTTTAGGTAGTTGGCAAAGCCCGCGAACTGGCCCAAGGGCTTTTCTGTCCGCAGTTTTGCCATCGCCTCGGTATCGACCTTGGTCTGGCTTGAGCAGCCGAAGGGATCGCAGTTCTCAACCGTGACCAGCACCGCCTCGTGCTGGACGAACAGCGATTGCACCACCACCGACACGATCGGCAGGCTGATGAACAGCAGCATCGCGAGGATCGAGGGGAAGATGAAGACGGCGAAGGTGCGGTGCGGCATCGGGGGTTCCGGAGGAATGAGGGACCGGCGGCAGGGGAACCTTAGGGCTCCCGCAGGGGTCGCGGCAATCGCGGAGGACCGCAGGGGGTGCCCGACCGCCGGGGGGGCGGTCGGGCGAGGGGGTTATTTCAGGAAGCCGCCTTCTTTGGCTGCGGCGTCATAGGCAGCCTTCACGTCAGCCAGAGCCTGATCCGCCTCTTCCTTGCCGGCGATGAAGTCGGCCAGTTCGGAAGAGAGCGCGGTGTGCAGCAGGCCCATGTAGGGCTGCATCGGATAGGCGCGGGCGCCGCCGGTGGCATTGCCGATCACGCCGACTGCGGTAGGGCCGGGCTGGAAGCCGGCGACAAGCCAGGTCGCAGCGTCGGGATGGGCGGCCACGGTTTCGGGGCTGATGCCCTTGACCATCGCCTGGAACGATACCTCGGCATCGGCGTCGGAGATGTTCTTGGCAATGGTGAAGCCGTCCCACCACAGGGCTGCGGCAGGGATCGTTCCGCCACCGATGGTGGGGGCGGCGGCAAAGCCGGTATTGGCGGCAACCTCGGGGTTGGCCTTGGTCGGATCGGTGGCGGCCCCGGCAAGCGAGCCCCACTGGCTCATGATCGCGACGGAACCGGCATCCCAGAGCTTGTTCAACTCGTTCGCGTCATAGGTCAGGTAGTCCGGGTTCATGTAGGCGGTCATCGCGCGCATGGTTTCCAGCACCTTGCGACCGTTTTCGTTGTCGATGGCCAGTTCGGCGCTACCGGGGGCGAAGAATTCCGCGCCGGTGCCAAGATACATGTTCACGAATTCGGCGGCGAGATCCCAGCCGGGCTTGTCGGAGGCGGCGAGCGGGTATTCCATCAGGCCCGCGTCCTTGATCGCCTTGGCGGCGGCGAGGACTTCTTCATAGCTGGTGGGCACCGCGACACCGGCCTTTTCCAGAATGTCCTTGCGGTAGAATGTGTGCTGGCCGTTGCCCATGAAGGCGATGGCCATGACCTTGCCGTCGATCTTGATCAGTTGGTTGGGTTGCAGCGACTGGCCGTATTTTGCGACCAGATCGTCCAGCGGGCGGATCAGGCCGTCGTTCAGCAAGGGAACGATGGAGTTGTTGGCAACGACCGCGACGGTGTATTCCGCAGGCTCCACGGTCAGGGCGGGGCCCTGGATGTTCTTGTGTTCGGCTGTGGCGTTGGTGGTGACGGTCACGTCTGCGGTGGCGCAGGACTCGGCCACGTCGTTGACGATGCGCAGCGCCTCGAAGTCGTTTGAAAGAATGCGGACCGAGCCTTTGCCCTGAATGCCGCAGTCGGCGAAGGCGGTGGTGGCGGCTAGAAGTGCGGTCAGGCTGACAGCGCCTGCCGCGAAGGTTCTGGTAAGCTTCATGGTTGTTCTTCCCCTCTGCTGGCGAAAGCGCATCGCCCGGTTTTCGCGGCAGGGGACTCAATGGTCCCCGTTCCGTCAGAAATGCTAAACATCTTTTGCATACGATTGCAAACAGTATGTGCAGCTCTGCTGCCGGATCGGGTCTGGCGGAGGGGGAAACGAAAACGGCCCGCATCGCTGCAGGCCGCCTGGGTGGCGATTGCCGAAAATTCAGGCGTCGGGGTTGAGGCGGGCGGCCTTTACGTCGGCCATCTGCGCCAGCTTGACCTGGACGAGGGCCGAGGCTTCGTCATAGACGCGCCATTCGTCGACGATCTTGCCGTTCTTGTAGTGGAAATGGGTGATGCCCATGATCTGCACCCGTTTGCCGGTGGGCGCACCGAGGTGATTGAGGATGCCGTAGCCGATATGGTGGCCTTCCATGATCCAGCGGACAGCGACCTTTTCGCCGCCCTCCTCGCACGGGGTGGAGCAGATGTGGTGGACGGTGAAAGCCGCATCGGGGATGCTGCCGATCAGGCCGAGGGTCTGGTGGATGATCGCGGCGTGGCCGTAAAGTTCGGCCATCAGCGGGCCGTGGTATTGCGCGGTGGGCGCATAGACCTTGGCGATGGTGCCAAGCATCTTGCGGTTGAAGACGTCGTGCAGCCAGCGCAGCGTGTGGCGTTCAAGATCGGTCGAGGCGATGGAAAGGTCGGGCTCAGCCTCGGGCGGATACTGCCCGATCATGTGGCGATTTTCGCCAATATCAAGCGAAACCAAGCCCTTGTCGAAGCTGGTCTTGGCGATGCGTTCGGCGTAGCCCTGCACGTCGATGCCAAGCTGTTGCAGGATGGCGGTGGTGTCGGCCACCACCCATTCGCGGTAGATCTTGTTTTCGTAGATCATGCAGTCGGCAATGGTGCGCGAGGTGAACATGCGCCCGGTCGCCGGGCCGAGGTGGCCATTCTGGCTGTGCCGCCCGGTTCCGGTGACGAGGTGAGAGGTGTAGAACCCCTCGTTTTCGTTGCCTTTCCAGATAACATGGGTCGCCATGCCGCGCCGTTCGGGGAAGGAGACGAGGCGCTGGATCGTGTCGCGGACCACTTCTTCGCGGGTGTAAAGCGTGCCTGTCGTGCCGTAGAGCACGCAGTTGTGGGTGTAGTGGCTGTAGATCAGGCCGATGTCGCGTTCGTCCCAGATCAGGTGGGTGCAGCGGACGATGTAATCGACAATGTCGGTATAGATGTCGTCAAAACCCCGCATGGCCTGCGTGCGCTTGCCGTTTGCGGGCGCGAGATCGGGGTAGTCGTGCCGCTCGACCTGTCTGGCGCTGTCCGGGCGGGTTGGGGCAAGCTCGCTGCCCGACTTTGTGCCTTCGCCTTTTTCTGCCATAGCGCTTCTCCCGATTCCGCTGGGCCGCGACCCTTGCACTGTGCCGGATCGTGGCTTGTCTGCGCAAGGAGTGCCCGGTTTGGCATACGTATGCAAGTCAAAATAGTCTTGGCGGCGAAAGTTGCCGTGAGGCGGGGCGAAAGGTAGGGTTGCGGGTGTGGCGAGGACGCTAGGGCAGGCGATGACGGCGGCGGCATTTCGGGATCAGATCGCGGGGCTGGGGGCGGTGGGTCTGGCGCGGAGGCTGATCGGCGCGCGGCTGGTGGTGCGGGGCGCAGGCGGCGTGGTGATAGAGACCGAGGCCTATGCGCGCGATGATCCGGCGTCGCACAGTTTTGGCGGGCCGACGCGGCGCAATGCGGCGATGTTCGGGCCAGCGGGGCACGCCTATGTCTACCGGTCCTATGGCATCCATCTGTGCCTGAACGTGGTGGCGCGGCCGGGCGAGGCGGTGCTGGTCCGGGCGCTTTGGCCGGATGTGGGGCTGGAGCTGATGCAGGCGCGACGGGGCAGGCCGGAACTGTGCAACGGTCCGGGGCGGTTGGCCGAGGCGCTGGGGATCAGGCCGGAGGATGACGGGGTGGCGTTCGACGGGGGTGATCTGGCGATCGTTTTGGGCGAGACGGTGCCCGATCTGCTGGTCGGACCGCGGATCGGGATCAGCAAGGCACAGCACGCGCCGTGGCGGTTCGGGCTGGCAGGGGCCGTGGGGTTCAGCCGGGGGTTTCCGCGCTAAAGCCCCAGCCGGTCGACCACCCAGACGCCCATCGCCTGCACCATGTCATCGCGCCATGATAGCGGGCCGGGCTTGTAAAGCGCGGAGCCGAGGGCGCGCTGCTGCTTTTCAAGGATGCCCACATCCTCTTTCGCGACGCGTTCCCAGCGGTCGTAATAGGGTTCGGCGCGGGTGGCAAAATCGGGCAGCGAGAGGCGGCTTTCGGGGAAGCAGCCGCCAACCTCGAGGAGCGTGCGGTTTTCGGCGACGGGGATGGTGTTCAGCCACCACAGGCAATCCTGTGCCACGGCGAATTGCACGGTAGGGAAGATCACGGTGAAGTAGGTGCCCATGCGGGCGTCGTCATCAAGGCCGGCGATGGGGTCGAAGGGCGGGATCTCGTCGGTCAGGGTGGCGATGGAGCGGCCCGAGATGACCTGAATGGTGATCCAGTTGCCCTTGGTGGCCGGCGTGCGGGATTGCTGCGCGCCGACGGTGTTCTTGTGGACGATGCCGGTGTGGTAGGTCTCCACCGCGTTTTCAAGGATGAGTTTCCAGTTGCAGGCCACATCCAGCGTGATCTTCCAGGTGCAGCGCATGTCGCCCAGTTTGTGGCTGGCCATGCGGTCGGGGAAATCGCCGAGATGGTCCAGAAGGGTCGGGCCGTCCTTGGTGAAGCGGGCGAAGACGAAGCCTTCCCACTGGTCGAGGTCGAGTGAGACGAGGCCGTTTTCGACCTTGTCGAAGCCTTCCGCGTCTTTCATGTCGGGGCAGCCGTAAAGGCGACCGTCGTTCAGGTAGCTCCACGCGTGGTAGGGGCAGGTGATGCGGCCGCCGACATTGCCGGTGCCTTCCAGAAGGATCGAGCCGCGGTGGCGGCAGTAGTTGGCGAAGGCGCGCAACTGCCCGTCGTTGCCGCGGATCAGCACGATCGGGCCGCCGGGCGTGTCGAAGGCGCGGTAGTCGCCGGGGTTGGGCAATTCCTCGGCCCGGGTCAGGAAGAACCAGTGTTTCAGGAACAGGTTGTCGCGTTCGGCCTTGAAGATTGCAGGGTCGGTGTAGAACCCGGCGGGCATCGAGCGGGCGCGGTTCAGGGGTTGCAGGCTTGGTTCAAACTCGGTGCGGTCGAGACTCATCTGCGGCTCCTTCGGTCGGGGGGAGTGTGCCGCCGACGCGCCCCGGCTGACAAGGCTTGCGATGCGTTTGGGCCGTGCAATTCGGGCGTTGCGAGGGTATTCTGGGTTCAGGGCCTGATCCGGGCCGCAGTGAAGGGGACAAGCATGGCCAAGGGCATGAACAAGCGCAAGGAAGTGAAGAAGCCGAAGAAAGAGGCTGCGAAGCCTGCGGTTTCGGTGGCATCGACCAATGCGAAGGTGACGATTTCGTCGGGCAAGCCGAAGGACTGACCGTCACGCCTTGCGCGCGGCGGCGAGCACCAGAAAGCCGCCCGCAAGGCACCAGTTCTTGACGAAGATCGACATTTGCCAGCCGTCATCGGGTTGGAAATGGAAGATGCTGGTTGCCGCGCAATAGGCGGCGGCGACCAGTGCGGATGCGCGCACCGTGGGCGGCCAGATCAGCCCCACGCCAAGGGCCACGTTCAAGCCGAGCGCGGGCCAGATCAGCCAGACCGGTGCGCCGATCCCGGCGAGCAGACCTTGTGCGGCGGCGGGGGCGAGCGCCTTTTGTGCGGCCCCGGCGGCGAAAAGCGCGGCCAGAAGGATGCGTCCGATCAGGTCCATGCGGTTCCTCCCCTTGCTGCATATACGTGGCGCAGCGGGGGGAAGTTGCAGGATTAGAACACTTCCTTTACCGCCTCCATCGCGACGTAGGTGGAGGTCGAGGCGACGTGGGGCAGGGCCGAGATCACCTCGCCCAGTACGCGGCGGTAGGACTGGATATCGGCGGTGCGCACCTTCAGGAGGTAATCGAACGAGGAGGCCATCATGTGGCATTGTTCCACTTCGGGCACCGACAGGACGGCCTTGTTGAAGGCTTGCAGCGCGGCTTCGCGGGTGTCCGACAAACGCACCTCGACAAAGGCAACGTGGGCTTGTCCCATGCGGATCGGGTCGATGATGGCGCGGTAGCCGGTGATTACCCCGGCCTCTTCCAGCCGTTTCAGGCGGGCTTGAGTGGGCGATTTCGACAGGCCGATGAGGCGGGCAAGTTCGACGGCTGCGATGCGGCCTTCGGTGGCCAGCACGCGCAGGATGGCGAGGTCGAAGCGGTCCAGGTCATTCGCCATGCGGTTTCTCTGGTTTTGGGTCACTGTGCCCGCATATCACGGATCAATCGGGAAAACAGCCTGCGCGACAGGGTGTATGCTGGGCAAAAGAGGGAGAGCCGCCATGCCGCGCGATCATCACGACACAGCCTGGTCCGTCATCGAAGCGGGCAGCCTTGCCGACGAGGCGACACTGGTGCGCCGCCTGATCGCCGAGGCGGGCCTTGATGCCGAAGCGCGGGCGCGGATCACGGCGTCGGGCGCCGATCTGGTGCGGCGCATCCGGGGCAGCGCCAAGCCGGGGCTGATGGAGGTGTTTCTGGCGGAATACGGGCTGTCGACCGACGAGGGCATCGCGCTGATGTGTCTGGCCGAGGCGCTGCTGCGGGTGCCGGATGCCGAAACGATGGATGCGCTGATCGAAGACAAGATCGCGCCGTCGGATTGGGGGCGGCATCTGGGCCGCTCCGCCTCCAGCCTTGTAAATGCGTCGACCTGGGCGCTGATGCTGACCGGCAAGGTGCTGGACGACCGCGAGCCGGGCATTGCCGGCCACCTGCGCGCCGCCGTGAAGCGGCTGGGCGAGCCGGTGATCCGCACCGCCGTGTCGCGCGCGATGAAGGAGATGGGGCGCAACTTCGTTCTGGGCGAGACGATCGACAAGGCGATGGACCGCGCGCGTGAACTGGAAGGTAAGGGCTACACCTACAGCTACGACATGCTGGGCGAGGCGGCCCGGACGGAAGCCGACGCGCGGCGCTATCATCTGAGCTATTCCAAGGCGATCACCGCCATTGCGGCGGCGGCGCGTGGCAACGACATCCGCCAGAACCCCGGTATTTCGGTGAAACTGTCGGCGCTGCATCCGCGCTACGAGGTGGCGAAGCGCGCCCGGGTGATGGAGGAGTTGGTGCCCCGCGTGCGTGCGCTGGCAGGGCTGGCGCGGGCCGCAGGCCTTGGCTTCAACATCGACGCCGAGGAGGCGGATCGTCTGGCGCTGTCGCTTGAGGTGATCGAGGCGGTGCTGTCGGACCCGTCGCTGGCCGGGTGGGACGGGTTCGGCGTGGTGGTGCAGGCTTACGGTCGCCGTGCCGGCGCGGTGATCGACTGGCTTTATGCGCTGAGCCAGCGGCTTGACCGGAGGATCATGGTCCGGCTGGTGAAGGGCGCCTATTGGGATGCCGAGGTCAAGCGGGCGCAGGTCTTGGGGCTGGAGAGCTTTCCAGTATTCACCCGCAAGCAGGCGACGGACGTGTCCTATATCGCCAACGCGCGCAAATTGCTGGGCATGACCGACCGGATCTATCCGCAGTTCGCAACCCACAACGCGCATACGGTGGCGGCGATCCTCGATATGGGCAGCGACCCGATGGCTTTTGAATTCCAGCGCCTGCATGGCATGGGCGAACGGCTGCACGACATCGTTTTGACCGACCGTGGCACGCGCTGCCGAATCTATGCGCCGGTCGGCGCGCACAGGGATTTGCTGGCCTATCTGGTGCGCCGTCTGCTGGAAAACGGCGCAAACTCCAGCTTCGTCAACCAGATCGTCAATGAGGAGGTGACGCCGGAGACCGTGGCCGCCTGTCCGGTTACGGCGATGGAGGGGATGGAGCATGTCGCATCGCCCGCCTTGCCCGCGGGGCCTGGGCTTTTTGGCGCGCGGCGGAATTCGAAGGGCTGGGATCTGACCGACGCGGTTGATCTGGCCGCCATCGAGGCTGCCCGTGCGCCCCATACCGAGGCGCTGTTCGAGGCCGGGCCGCGTCTGGCGGGGCGTGTGGCCGGTGGCCCGCGCCTGACGGTGACCAACCCGGCCACCGGCGCATCGGTGGGCCATGTGCTGACCGCGGCCCTGCCGGATGTCGATACCGCGCTTCGCCTTGCCGAAACTTGGGTCGCGACCCCGGCGATCCGCAAGGCAGTGTTGTTGAAGGCCGCCGATCTCTACGAGGAAAGCTTCGGTCCGATTTTCGCGCTGCTGGCGCGCGAGGCGGGCAAGACACTTGCCGACGCGGTATCGGAACTGCGCGAGGCGGTGGATTTCCTGCGCTATTACGCGCATGGAGCCGAGGCTTTGGCCAACCCCGCGCGCGGGGTGTTTGCCTGCATCAGCCCGTGGAACTTTCCACTGGCCATCTTCACCGGCCAGATTGCTGCGGCCCTTGCCGCCGGTAACGGCGTGCTGGCCAAGCCCGCCGAGCAAACACCGCTGATCGCCACGCTGGCGGTCGACCTGATGCTTCGGGCCGGCGTGCCTGCCACCGCGCTGCAACTGTTGCCCGGCGACGGCACGGTGGGGGCCGCGATCACCCGCGACCCGCGCATCGCAGGGGTGGCCTTCACCGGATCGACCGACACCGCGCTGTTGATCCGCAAGGCGATGGCGGCCCACGCCAACCCAACCGCGCCGCTGATTGCGGAAACCGGCGGGCTGAATGCGATGCTAGTGGATTCGACGGCACTTCCCGAACAGGCGGTGCGCGACATTCTGGCGGCAGCGTTCCAGTCGGCCGGGCAACGCTGCTCGGCGCTGCGCTGTCTTTACGTGCAGGAAGATGTGGCCGAAACCGTTACCGAGATGCTGTTCGGCGCGATGGATGATCTTGCGCTTGGCGATCCGTGGAATCTAGCGACCGATGTGGGCCCGGTGATCGACGCCGAAGCGCAGGCGGGAATCCGCGATTACATCGACGCTGCGCGACGCGAGGGCTGCGTGCTGAAGGAACTGGCCGCGCCGCAGGGTGGCACCTTCGTCGGGCCAACGGTGCTTTCCGTTAGCGGGATCAGCGCCATGCCGCGCGAGATCTTCGGCCCGGTGCTGCATGTCGCCACCTTCAAGGCATCCGAGATCGACCGGGTGATCGACGCGGTCAACGCCACCGGCTACGGGCTGACCTTCGGGCTGCACACCCGGATCGACGACCGGGTTCAACGCATCGTCGACCGGCTTCAGGTCGGCAACGCCTACGTCAACCGCAACCAGATCGGCGCTGTGGTGGGCAGCCAGCCCTTTGGCGGCGAGGGTCTGTCCGGTACCGGGCCAAAGGCTGGCGGGCCGGAGTATCTGCACCGTTTCACCCGCGCGGCCGCCCCGGTGACCGAGGCTGACGGCACCGGTGTGACCGAGGCCGAGGTTGCCCGCGTGCTGTCCGCCCCGCAGGCAAAGCTGGCGGACCGCAGCGTGAACCTTCCGGGGCCGACGGGCGAATCCAACCGCCTGACGCTGACCGCCCGCGCGCCCCTTCTGTGCCTTGGCCCCGGCCAGGCGGCGGCGCGCCAGCAGGCCGAGGCGGTCCGCGGGCTCGGCGGGCGCGCAGTGGAGGCACCGGGACTGGACCCTGCCGAGCTGGCACGCCTGAAGGGGTTTTCCGGCGCGATCTGGTGGGGCGATGCTGGTGTCGCGCGCGCCTGTGCCGAGGCCCTTGCCAGCCGGCCAGGCCCGATCCTGCCCCTGATCGGCGATATGCCGGATGCCGGGCACGCGGTTCTGGAACGCCACCTCTGCATCGACACCACAGCCTCGGGCGGCAACGCGCAGCTTTTGGCCGAGGTCGGTGCCTGATCTTCCTCTTTGCGAAGATATCCTCGGGTGGCGAGGGGGGCAGACAGCCCCCCCTCTGCCGACGCTTGACGCCCCGATCCGGATCGGAAACTCTACCCCCATGTTTCCGATCCGCGACCACAATCCTTCGGGCCACGTGCCCTTCGTCACGCTGGCACTGATCGCGGTCAACGTGATCGTGTTTCTTGGCTATTTCCCGTCGATGACCGAAGACCAGCTTGGCTGGTTCTTCCAGACTTGGGGTCTGGTGCCGGCGCGGATGATGGCGGGGCAGGGATACGAGACGATCCTGACGTCCATGTTCCTGCATGCCGGTTGGATGCACCTGATCGGCAACATGCTTTTTCTCTACATTTTCGGGGACAACCTCGAGGAAGAGATGGGCCCTGTCGGCTTCCTGCTCTTTTACCTCGCCTCGGGCGTCGCGGCGGCGGGGCTGCAGATGGCGGCTGACTTTGCCTCGCCGACTACGATGGTGGGCGCGTCAGGGGCGATTGCAGGGGTGATGGGGGGGTATCTTCTGCTGTTCCCGAAGGCGAAGGTCGACGTGTTGTTCATCTTCCTGATCTTCTTTCGCATCTTCGCGATACCGGCCTGGATCGTGCTGGGCCTGTGGCTGACCATCCAGGTGGTGTCCGGCGTGATCACGCCCTCGGACGCCGGGGGCGTGGCCTATTGGGCGCATGCCGGCGGGTTCGTCGGGGGGCTGTTGCTGGCGATCCCGGTCTGGGTGCGGCGGGGCGCTGCGGATTACTGGCGCAAGACCCAAGGCCACCCGCCCCACGCCGAGACCGAGTTCAAGGCGGCGCGGTCCAACATTCCGCTGGTGCCGCGTCGCCGCCAGCCGTGATCTAGCCGCGCACCACGCCCCGGAACGCGTCGAACAATCCGTCATTGCCCGCGATGACCGAGCCGTCCAGCGGGTCGGCGCCGTCGCGGATGCCCGATACCATGCCGCCGGCCTCGCGCACCAGAAGGATGCCTGCAGCGATGTCCCATGCGTTCAGTTCGCGTTCCCAGTAGCCTTCGTAGCGGCCTGCCGCGACGTAGGCGAGGTCAAGCGCCGCCGAGCCCCAGCGCCGCACCCCGGCGCAGGCCGGCATCAGGCGCGCAAGGTCTTGCAGCATGGCGGGCAGGGTGGCCTTGGCGCCGAACGGAACGCCAGTGGCAAAAACCGCTTCCGACATGTTCCGACGGCCCGATACGCGCAGGCGGCGGTTGTCGTTCAGCCAGCAGCCGGCGCCTTTTTCGGCCCAGAACATCTCGTCTTTGGCCGGATCGAAAACCACGGCGGACACGATCTCGCCCTTGTGTTCCAGCGCGATCGACACCGACCAGTGCGGCATCCCGTGCAGGAAGTTCGTGGTTCCGTCCAACGGATCGACGATCCAGCGCCGGGTCGGGTCGGCGCCATCGGCGGCGCCGGTTTCCTCGCCCAGCCAGCCATAGGTCGGGCGGCCACCAAGCAGCTCTTCCTTGATGATCCGTTCGGCCTCGCGGTCGGCGCGGCTGACGAAATCGCCGGGGCCCTTGGTCGAGACCTGAAGATTCTCGACCTCGCGGAAGTCCTTAACCAGGCTGCGGCCCGCCTTGCGGGCGGCCTTGATCATCAGGTTGAGGTTGGCTGAGCCTTGCATGGGATCCCTCCGGTCGGTTCCGCCCGGTGGCTTACAGGGGATAGGCCGCGATGAAAACCCCGCAGCCAAGCCCCGGCGTGGCATTTTCGGGTGCAAGTACGCCCGGCATCGGCCAGTGCGGCTCACGCAGCAGTTTGCTGCGGATCGCGCGGGCGTCGTGGGCTGCGGGGACAGGTGGCTTTGGCAAATCAACCTGCTTGCCATTCGCCGTGTCCACCGGCACGCTTTGCGCGCAACCGAGGGGTCACATGGCAACTGAAAGCGCTGGCGTCGATCTGCCCGCCATCGTCACGCTTCTGGGCGCGGCGGTGGTGGCTGTGCCGTTGTTCAAGCGGGCTGGTCTGGGGTCGGTGCTGGGGTATCTGGCGGCGGGGCTGGCGATCGGGCCGTTCGGGCTTGGCCTTTTTTCCGATCCGATGGCGATCCTGCATGTGGCCGAACTGGGCGTGGTGATGTTCCTGTTCATCATCGGGCTGGAGATGCAGCCGTCGCGCCTGTGGGCAATGCGGCGCGACATCTTTGGTTTGGGGCTGGCGCAGGTGCTGGTCTGCATGGCGCTGTTGTCGCTGGTCGGGCTGGGGCTGGGCTACCCGTTCGCGCCGTCTTTGGTGGCGGGGACGGGGTTCGTGCTGACCTCGACGGCGATCGTGATGCAGATGCTGGAGGAGCGTGGCGACCTTTCGGCGCCGAAAGGGCAGCGGATCGTGTCGATCCTGCTGCTGGAAGACCTTGCCATCGTGCCTTTGCTTGCGCTGGTCGCGTTTCTGGCACCGGGGGCGGCGGATGTGACGCTGGCCGACCGGGCGCTTGGGGTCGGGATGGGGCTTGGGGCGATTGCGGTTCTGATCCTTGCCGGGCGCTATCTGATCAACCCGGTGTTTTCGGTGCTGGCCGGCGCCAAGGCGCGCGAGGTGATGACGGCGGCGGCGCTCTTGATCGTGCTGGGAGCCGCGCTCTGGATGCAGCTTGGCGGGCTTTCGGCGGCGATGGGGGCGTTTCTGGCGGGGGTGCTCTTGTCGGAATCGACCTACCGCCACCAGCTTGAGGCGGATGTCGAGCCTTTCCGGGGGCTGCTTCTAGGGTTGTTCTTTCTGGCCGTAGGCATGGCGCTGGATCTTTCGGTGGTCGCGGCGAACTGGCGGTTGATCCTTGGGTCGGTCGTGGCACTCACGCTGCTGAAGATGCTGGCGATCTATTCGGTGGCGCGCCTCTTCAAGGCAAGCCACCGCGAGGCGGTGGAGCGGCTGGTCCTGATGGCGCAAGGCGGCGAGTTCGCCTTTGTGCTGTATAAGGCCGCGCTGTCGGTGGGGCTGATCAATGCCGAGGAAAACGCCACGCTGACGGCGGTGATCATCATTTCGATGGTGATGACGCCCCTGTTCGTGCTGGCGCATGACCGGCTGATGCCGAAACCTGTGGCTTCGACCGACGGTCTGCCGATGCCGGAAGATGACGGTGCGTCGGTGCTTCTGATCGGGTTCGGCCGGTTCGGGCAGGTGGTCAGCCAGCCCCTGTTCGCGTCGGGCTACAAGGTGTCGATCATCGACATCGACACCGAGATGATCACGACCGCAACCAGCATGGGATTCAAGGTGTATTTCGGGGATGGCACGCGGCTGGATATCCTGCATGCCGCCGGGGCGACCCATGCCCGCGCCATCATAATATGCATCGATAATCAGGGTGCCGCCACCCGCATCGCGCATCTGTTGCGGGATGAATGCCCGCTGATCCCGGTCTTTGCGCGCAGCTATGACAGGCGCCATTCGATCGACCTGATCAAGGCGGGGGTCGAAGTGCCGATCCGCGAAACCTACGAATCGGCGTTGCTGCTGGGTGGCAACCTGTTGCGCCACTTCGGGGTAGACGAGGGGCGCGTCGAGGAAACGCTGAACGACGTGCGACTCCGTGATGCCGACCGCTTTGCATTGCAGCTGGCGGGAGACATCTACTCCGGTCGCGATCTGTTGCGGGTGGATGCCGGGCTGGCGGTGGAAAACTCCGGCTGATCAGAGGCCTCAGTTACTGGCGCTGAAGCTTTACCGGCTCGCTGCGGCCAAGGCGCAGGAAATGGGCCATGAAGGGTTTGGCCACATCCTCGGACCGGGTGGCTGCGAACAGCCGCTTGGTCACGGTGTCCGGGCCAAGGGGGCGGGTGACGTAATCGGCACTCGACTTCACCTCGCGCAGCACCCAGTCGGGCAACACCGCCACGCCCCGGTTCGACCCGACCAGCATCAGGATCACCGCCGTCAGTTCGGCGGTGCGCTGGGCGCGGGGTTCGACCTTGGCCGGGGTCAGAAGCTCGGTGAACACATCCAGCTTGTCGCGGGTGACGGGGTAGGTGATCAGCACCTGATCGCGGAAATCTTCGGCTTCGATGAACGCCTTTTGCGCCAAGGGGTTGGCGGCTGACGCCAGAAACGTCGGGTGATAATCAAAGAGCGGGTTGTAGGTGATGCCCGGCAGGTCGACGGGGTTCGAGGAAATCACCAGATCGACCTCTTCGCGGTTCAGGGCGGGCAGGGCGTCGAAGGCCAGCCCGGCGCGGATGTCCACGTCGATCTCGGGCCAGGCGTGGCGGAAGAGTTCGAGCACTGGAAACAGCCAGTCGAAACAGGCGTGACATTCGATGGCGATGTGCAGCCGCCCGGTCTTGCCGGAGCGCAAGCTGCGGAATTCTTCCTCCATCGCGTCGATCTCGGGCAGGATGCGGTCGGCGGCGCGCAGCATCCGGATGCCTGCGGAGGAGAGTTTCATCGGCTTTGACCGGCGCACGAAAAGCTCCATCCCCGCCTGATCCTCAAGCCCCGCAACCTGATGGCTGAGCGCCGATTGCGTCATGTTCAGCATTTCGGCGGCGCGGGCGAGGCCGCCTGCCTGATGAATGGCGCGGATGGTTCGCAGATGGCGCAGCTCGACGTACATGCGGTGAACCTCATAATCATGGTGAGTATTATGAATTTGTCTCACATCAGGGAATCTGAGACAAGGGGGCATAGAAGGAGCCTGTCCATGACCGCCACGCCCCGCATCTCGTTTGAATTCTTCCCGCCGCAGACGCTGGATGCGTCGTTCCGGCTGTGGGAAACGGTGCAGGCGCTGGCGCCGATGCAGCCCAATTTCGTGTCGGTGACGTATGGTGCGGGCGGCACCACACGCAAGCTGACACATGAGGCGGTCAGCGCGATTGGCCGCAACTACGGGCTGAACGTCGCTGCGCATCTGACCTGTGTGGATGCGACGCGCGCCGAGACGCTGGAAATCGCCGAGGCCTATGCCGCAGCGGGTGTGACTGAGATCGTGGCCCTGCGCGGCGACGCGCCGAAGGGGGCCACCCGCTTCACCCCGCATCCCGATGGGTTTGCAAGTTCGGTCGATCTGGTGGAGGCGCTGGCCGCGACCGGCAAGTTCAAGATCAGGGTCGGTGCCTATCCCGAGCCGCACCCCGACGCCGCCGACAGCTTTGCCGACGTGACCTGGCTGAAGCGCAAGATCGACGCGGGGGCGACGTCTGCGATCACGCAGTTCTTCTTCGATGCCGACACCTTCTTTCGCTTCCGCGATGCCTGCGCCCGTGCGGGGATCACCGCGCCGATCATTCCCGGCATCCTGCCGATCACTTCATGGGAAGGCGCGAAAAAGTTCGCCGCGCGCTGCGGCACCAAGGTTCCGGCCAAGCTGGACGAAGCCTTCACCACCGCCGCCCGCGACGGGCGCGAGGAGTTGCTGGCGCTGGCACAATGCACGGCGCTTTGTGACCGGCTGCTGCAGGGCGGAGTGGACGATCTGCATTTTTACACCCTGAACCGGCCGCACCTGACCCGCGAGGTTGTCCGCGCGCTGGGCATCACGCCGGAACTGGTGCTGGAAAAGGTCGCCTGAATTCGCCCTTCGGGGCGCACGATGTCTCCCTCGCGGCCCCTTGATGCGGTGAAACCGCATCGGGGGTCGTCTTTTTTCGTGCCGCTTGTTCCCCCGGCGGGATCGGGTAAGGTCTGCCCAACCCGCCCGAGGATGCGCAATGCCGAAGCTGATTACCGTCTTGAACGGCCCGAACCTGAACCTGCTTGGCGCCCGCCAGCCGGAAATTTACGGGCGTGAAACGCTGGATGACGTGGCCTCGGCCCTGTCGGATCTGGCCGATGATCTGGGTTTGGCGGTGCGCTGCCTGCAATCGAACCACGAGGGCCAGTTGATCGACTGGGTGCAGGAAGCGCGCGGCAAGTCGGCGGGCATCATCATCAATGCGGGCGCGCTGACACATACCTCCATTGCCCTTCTGGATGCGCTGAACACGTTTGAGGGGCCGGTGGTGGAGGTGCACATTTCGAACATTCACAAGCGCGAGGCGTTTCGGCACCATTCCTACATCAGCCTGCGAGCCGACAGCGTGATCGTGGGTTGCGGCACGCATGGATACCCGCTGGCGCTGCGGCATCTGGCAGCACAGGTGACGAAATGACTTTGCCGATCAATGCCTTCAAGCGCGACCTTCGTGAAGGTCGCCAGCAGATCGGGCTGTGGAATTCGATCCCCGGCCCGGTGGTGATCGAAATGCTGGCAGGCTCCGGCTTTGATTTCATAACTGTAGATACCGAACATTCGCTGACCGACATTCCCGATATTCTGGGCATGTTGCAGGCGCTTGCGCCCTATCCGGTGTCGCCCGTGGTCAGGCCTCAGTCGCAGGATCCGGCGCTGATCAAGCGGTTGCTGGATTTCGGGGCGCAGACGTTGATGATCCCCTATGTCCAGTCGGCTGACGAGGCGCGGGCGCTGGTTGCCGCGATGCGCTATGCCCCGCGCGGGTTTCGCGGTGTGGCGGGCGGGACGCGAGCGTCGCGCTTCGGCGCGGTGCCCGACTATTTCACCCGCGCCGAGGAAGAACTGTGCCTGATCGTTCAGATCGAGACGCATGAGGCCGTGGCCGCGATCGAGGAGATTGCCGCCGTCGACGGGGTTGATGCGCTGTTCATCGGGCCGGCGGACCTTGCGGCCTCGCTTGGCCATCCGGGCAACATGGCGCATCCCGATGTGGTGGCGGCTATCGAAGCCGCGATCAAGCGCATCGTTGCCGCCGGAAAGCCTGCAGGTATTCTGGTCGTGGACACCGATTTTGCGCGCAAGTGCATTGACTGGGGCACGAGCTACACGGCGGTTGGTGTCGATCTTTGGCTGCTTGCCGCCGCCGCGCGGGGTCTGGCCGCCAGCTTTCGGCAAGGGTGAGCGGCGGGGCGTCCCCGGCCGGGTTTCTCTGGCACCCGGCGGCGCGTCTGTTTGATGCCGAGGGTGAGCAGCGCCCGGTGGCATCCGGGGCGCCGGTGATAGCCGAGCGTCCGTCTGCGCTGGCGCTGGCGGCGGCGCTTGCCACCCCAGTGTTCCGCATCGGCGGCGAAGGTCCGGCACCAGAGCCCGGACCCGTGCCGATGTTCGAGACACTTACCTCCGGCTCCACCGGCACGCCGCGCCGCATCCGGCGAAGCCACGCCTCGTGGATCGCCAGTTTCGACGTCAATGCCGCGCGCTTTGGCATCGGCCCCGGCGCGCGGGTCGCGGTGCTGGGACGGCTGGTCCATTCGTTGTCGCTTTACGGCGCGGTGGAGGGGATGCATCTGGGCGCAGAGGTGCATCTTTTGGATGGGCTTCGGCCTGACCGGCAGCGTGGGGCGCTTGCCGAACGCAGGGTCACGCAGCTTTACGCGACGCCAGCGCAACTGCGGCTGCTGACCGATCATTCCGGTCCGGTTTGCCCCGATCTGCGCCTGATCCTTGTCGGCGGGTCGAAACTAGACGCTGCGCTGCGGGCCGCCGCCGGGAAGCTGGCACCAGCGGCGCGCATCGTCGAGTTTTACGGCGCGGCGGAAACCTCGTTCATCACGCTGGCCGACACTACGACGCCGGAAGGTTCGGTCGGGGCCGTGTATCCGGGGGTGGAACTTGAGCTGCGCGCGGGGCAGGTCTGGGTGAAAAGCCCCTATCTGTTCGATGGCTATGCCGGTGATCCGGGCGGGGCGGTCTTGAGCGAGGGCTGGCTGTCTGTGTGCGAGATGGGGCGGCTGGACGCGGGCTGGCTTTACCTGTCGGGGCGCGCGGGCCGGATGGTCACGGTGGCCGACCAGAATGTGTTTCCCGAGGAAATCGAGGCGCTTCTGGCGGCCTTGCCCGGTATCCGGCACGGCGCTGTCCTTGCCCGCCCCGATGCGCGGCGGGGGATGGTTCTGCTTGCGGTGGCGCAGGGTGACCCGGCGCAGGAGGCGGCGATCATGGCGGCGCTGCGGGCGGCACTTGGCCCGTTGAAGGCGCCCAAGGCGTTGATCTGGCGTGCTGATTGGCCGACGCTCGCCTCGGGCAAGACCGACCTTTCGGCACTTGAGCGGGAAACGTCATGGCCCATCTGATCGCCGCGTATCGCACCGCTGTCGTACCGCGTGGCGGCACCTTTGCGCGGCTGTCGATCGAAGAGCTTGGGGTGCCGGTGATCCGCGCCTGTCTTGCGACGGCGGGCCTTGATCCGGCCGACATTGACGAACTGGTGGTGTCGAACGCGCTGGGGGCGGGTGGCAATCCGGCCCGGCGCACCGCCCTTGCCGCCGGGTTGCCCGAGCGGATTGCGGGGCTGTCGATCGACCGGCAATGCGCGGGCGGGCTGGATGCGATCTTGATCGCGGCGGCGATGGTCGACAGTGGTGCGGCCCATGCGGTGCTGGCGGGCGGTGTGGAAAGTTATTCGCGTCGTCCGCTGCGTTTTGCAACCGATCCTGATGGCGGCCCGCCGGTGGCCTATGACGAAGCACCGTTCACCCCTTGGCCCGACCGCAACCCCGGCATGGCCGAGGCGGCGGACGCGCTGGCGCGCGGTCTGTCCATTTCGCGGGCCGAGCAGGAGGCGTGGGCGGTGGCCAGCCACGCCAAGGCGCTGGCCGCCGATCTGGGTGCCGAGATCGTGCCGCTGGCGGGGCAGGCACGCGATGCCTTCGCCCGCAGGCTGACCCCTGCGCTGGCGGCCCGAGCGCCGGTGGTTGCGGGCAGCATCACCGCAGCCACGGCGGCGGTCGCGGCGGATGCGGCTGCGTTCGTGGTGGTGGTGTCTGACCGGATCGCGGCGCGCTACGATCACCGGTTGCGGATCGTCGGCGGGGCGACGCTTGGCGCCGATCCGATGGAGCCGGGGCTGGCGCCGCTTGCAGCGATCCGCAAGGTTTGGGACGGCGGGCCGCTGGCGATGGCCGAGGTGATGGAGGCCTATGCCGTGCAGGCGATGGCGGTGGTCAGAGGTGCGGGGATCGACCCGGCCATCGTCAACCTTGGCGGCGGTGCCTTGGCGCGGGGGCATCCGATCGGTGCTTCAGGCGCGATCCTTGCGGTGCGGCTGTTTCATGGCCTTCGCACCGGGCGGGGGCTTGCCGCGATTGCGGCAGCGGGTGGCATCGGCAGCGCGCTTCTGGTCGAGGTGTCAGGCGCGTGACAGCAGCGACGCGGGCCGCATCCGGGCGAGGCTTTGCGTGACCATGCCGGCCAGCACGGCCTTGACCACATCGCCCGGAAGGAAGGCGATGGCCAGATAGCTGGCCTCGGTCAGCGATTTTTGCAGCATCAGCGCCATGCCGAGGATGCCGAAGACGTAAAGCACGCCGATCCCGCCGATCACCGCGCCTGCCGCAGCGGCTATGCCGGGTGCAAGGCTGGTGCGTTCCATCACCCAGCCGGCGACGAAGGCGGCAACGGGAAAGCCCAGCAGGAAGCCGACCGAGGGCGAGGCAAAGACACCCAAGCCGCCGCGACCACCTGACAGAAGCGGCAGCCCCGCCGCGACAAGCACAAGGAACAGCACCACCGCCAAAGCCCCTCGCCGTGCGCCAAGCACCGTGCCGCACAGCATGACGCCAAGGCTTTGCGCCGTGATCGGCACCCCGGCAGCAAGGTCGATCTTCGGCACAAGTCCAAGGATCGCGATCAGCGCGGCAAAGAGGGCGATGTGGGTGAGGCTGCGTTCCAAGGGGCGTCTCCTGGGGAATTGGATGCGCTTGTTTAATCAGCGCCGCCGCGGGCGCGCAAGGCTTCCGCCGCGTGATCGGCATCGTCGAGGGCGGCGAGGGTAGCCGGAACCAGCACCCGCCAGCGCGCCGGGCGGGGCGACCGCGCGCGCCACGCATCGGTGATCCGGTCCATCCGGTCCAGCATCACGGGGATGAAGCGCACCACCAGCGCCAGCGCCAAGGCCAGCGTCCGCGGGCTGAGGCCAAGGCGGGCGAGGGGGCGTGCCAAAGCCTCGATCACGGCCACCATATCGGAGAGGCGGGTTGTCATCGTCACCAGATTGGCGGCGGCCACGGCAGCCAGCATCCGCAGGATCACCACCGCACCCCCGGCAACATCGCCGGTCCAGCCGTGCCAGAGCGCTACGATCAGCACGAAGGGCCAGAGCGGGCGCAACAGCCGCGCCCCGTGCGCAGCGAAGGTGGCCCCGCCAAGGCCAAGGTGCAGCGCCACGACAGCGGCCAGCGCCAGCCCCAGCACCAGAGGGGTGGAAAGCTGGAAAAGAACCAGCGTCCAAAGCGACAGCGCCGCCAATTTCACCCCGGCGGGCAGGTGGTGAGCCGACGTTTCAACCGGCGAGGTCAGTGTCAGCATCACGCTCTCCGATACGGGCCATTTCGGCGCGGAAGGCGGGCAGGACGGTCGCAGGTGCGCCGTCCGCCACGATGCGACCAGCCTCGATCCACAAAACGCGGTCGGTGTCGGCCACGGCGGCAGGGTCGTGGGTGATGGTCAAAAGCCGCTGCGGCAAGGCGGCAAGTCGGCGGGCGATGCGGTCCTGGGTTGGCAGATCGAGGCCCGCGAAGGGTTCGTCCAGCAGGATCGTGCGCGGCTCCATCATCAGTACGGCCATCAGGCACAGATAGTGCCGCTGACCTTGGCTGAGGGTGGAGGTCGGGGCCAGACCCCAGTGCGATCGACCTTCGGCAGCAAGGGCCGCGCGGGCCGTGGCAAGGGCCTCTGACTGCGACCGGCCCAGTTGGCGCAAACCGAAGGCCAGTTCTTCTTCCACGGTGGGAAACAGGATCTGGTGATCGGGGTTCTGGAACAGGATGCCAAGTGCCGCCAGCGTGCCCTTGCGGTCGGTGGCGGGATCGAGGCCGTCAATCCGCACAATGCCTGCGTCGGGTGCGATCAGCCCGGCGATCAGGCGCAGCAGCGTGGTCTTGCCCGATCCGTTGCGCCCCACGATGCCGATGCGCTGTTCGGTCAGGTGCAGGGTCAGGTCTTGCAGGATGACATGCCCCGACAGCGTCACACGGGCACGGTCAAGCATTATGCCTGACGATGCAGCACGGCCCGAGATGCGGGACGGGAGAGCAGACATGCACGGCCTTTCCGAAAGCTGGAGCCGTTCTAGCGGCTGGGGCCAGAACTGGAAAGGCGGCTGTCTGCGAAGAGGGGAAGAGACTGCGAAGGGGGAAGAGACGGGTTTCGGGACCGTTCGGTCGACCGGAGTGATCGCCGGGCCGGGGCTTGCGCCGCCGGCCCGGTCGTAACGTCAGCAGGCCGCGATGAAGCGCTTGCCGTACTGGTCGCGGTAATAGCACTGGCCCTGCGTCGGCGCCGGGCCGATCAGGGTCGATGCCGCCACGCCAACCGCAGCGCCGATCAGGGCGCCCTGCGTGCGATCTTCGTCCGAGGACACCGCAGCGCCAACCGCCGCGCCGCCCAATGCGCCGAGGGCAGCATTCTGGTCAGATGTCTGGCAAGCCGCCAGCGAAAGGGCCGCGACAGGAAGAATCAGGTAGAATTTGGTCATGTGTGCCTCCAGGCAATAGTTCCGCGCTGCAGCAGCAACGCACGCCGGGCGGGTCGGTTCCACCTCTGACCGGATTGATCAGCGTAAAGCCGCGTCAGCGAAGCGCGCATTTCGGCGAAAGCCGGCCAATCCTGCGGGGGCAAAGGGGGGGGCCAAAGAAAAAAGGCCCGACGCAGCGCATCGGGCCTTGGCAACATGGGTCGGATTTCAGGCCGTGGTGCGGGCGGCGGCGATCGATTCTTCCAAAATGCCCATCGCTTCGGCGAAATGCGCGTCGGGAATGGTGATCGGTGCAAGGAAACGGATCACGTTTCCGTAGACGCCGCAGGTCAGCAGGATCAGCCCGCGCTTCAGTGCTTCCATGCGGATGCGGTTGGTCAAGCCCGCGTCCGGTTCGTGGTTAGACGGGTTGGCGAATTCGACGGCGACCATGAAGCCGGGTCCGCGGATATCGCTGATTTCCGGAGTGACCGAGCGGATCGCCTCGAGCCGCTGTTTCAGGCGGCCACCAAGTTCATTGGCGCGGGCGCAGAGGTCTTCCTCTTCGATCACGTCAAGGACGGCGTTGGCCGCGGCGATGCCAAGGGGGTTGCCGCCATAGGTGCCGCCAAGCCCGCCCGGGTGGGCCGCATCCATCAGCTCGGCACGGCCGGTGACGGCGGCAAGCGGCAGGCCGCCTGCCAGCCCCTTGGCCATCGTCGTCAGGTCTGCCGCCACGTCATAGCCGTGCATGGCGAAAAGGTTGCCGGTGCGGGCAAAGCCGGTCTGCACCTCGTCTGCGATCATCACGATGCCATGTTCGTCGCACAGCTTACGGATCGCGCGGACCAGTTCCTTTGGCGCCGGGTAGAAGCCGCCTTCGCCCTGCACCGGTTCAAAGATGATCGCCGCGACGCGGGCGGGGTCGAGGTCTGCCTTGAACAGCTTGGTGATGCCCGCCATCGCATCGTCGGTGGAGATCTTGTGAACTTCCTGCGGGAATGGCACGTGCCAGACGTCTGGCATCATCGCGCCGAAGCCCTTCTTGTAGGGTTCGACCTTGCCGGTCAGCGACATACCCATGAAGGTCCGGCCGTGGAACGCGCCGCCAAAGGCGATCACGCCGTTGCGGCCGGTGGCGATGCGGGCAATCTTTACTGCGTTCTCGCAGGCCTCGGCACCCGTTGTGACGAAGATGGTCTTTTTCTGGAAATCACCCGGAACGGCGGCGTTCAGGCGTTCGGCAAGACGGATGTAGGATTCGTAGGGCAGCACCTGGTGGCAGGTATGGGTGAAGCGTGACATCTGTTCGGCCACGGCCGCCATGATCCGCGGATGGCAATGGCCGGTGTTGACCACCGCGATGCCGGCGGCAAAGTCGATGTAGCGGTTGCCCTCGATATCCCAGATCTCGGAGTTGAGCGCGCGATCGGCGTAGATCTGCGTCATCATGCCGACCCCGCGCGAAATGGCTTGGTCGCGGCGCTTGGCTACTTCGGCATTCAGCATGGTCGTGCTCCCTATGATGTTGCGCCCATTTGATCAAATAATGCGGGCGGGTTCAATGCCGATGATGCGCCTGTGGCAGGGGTGGGAGCCTTCGGCGGGAGTATTTTTGAAAAGAGCAAATCGAGATTCAGATTTCGTTAACCCTGGACGGTGCAGGATCGGGTCGGGATCTTGCGAGGGCCAAGATGGCGGATGGGCAGCTTTTTGCGGGCGCTGTGACCGAGGCGGAGCGGCTGGACTGGCTGCGCCTGATCCGGTCGCGTCGGGTTGGCCCGGTTACGTTCCACCGGCTTGTTGGGGAGCATGGGACAGCGCGGGCGGCACTTGCGGCCTTGCCCGAGATCGCGCGCGCCGCGGGGGTCGAAGGCTATGCCGTCTGCCCCGTCGAGGTGGCGGCAGCGGAGTTGCGTGCCGGAAAGGCTAAGGGCGCGCGGCTTTTGTGTCATGGCGAGGCGGCCTATCCGCTGGCCCTGATGGATTTGCCGGATGCGCCCGCCGTCCTTTGGGCGCTTGGGAATGTGGCACTTCTGAACCGGCCGATGGTGGCCATGGTCGGGGCGCGCAACGCCTCGTCGCTTGGGGTGCGGATGGCGCGGCGGCTGGCCGAGGGGCTGGCGCAGGCCGGGCAGGTGGTGGTGTCGGGCCTTGCGCGCGGCATCGACGCCGAGGCGCATCGCGCCGCCCTGCCCACGGGCACCGTCGCGGTGATGGCTGGCGGGGTGGATGTGATCTACCCGTCGGAAAATGCCGCCTTGCACGCCGAGATTGCCGCGACGGGCTGCCTTGTATCAGAGCAGCCGATGGGGCTGGAGCCGCAGGCGCGGCATTTTCCGCTGCGCAACCGGATCGTGTCAGGGCTGGCGCGTGCGGTCATCGTGGTCGAGGCGGCGGCGCGGTCGGGCAGCCTGATCACCGCGCGCACTGCGCTGGATCAGGGGCGGGACGTGATGGCGGTGCCGGGGCATCCATTCGATGCGCGGGCATCGGGGTGCAACATGCTGATCCGCGACGGGGCCACGCTGGTCCGCGGCGCGCAGGACGTGCTGGAGGTGATCGGCGCGGCCGTGCTTTTGGCCGAACCGCCTGCACCGCGGATTGCACCGCTGCCGGGCCCGGCGGCACCGCAGCGCAGCCTGAAGGAAATGCGCGTCCTGCACGACATGATCCTGGCGCGGCTTGGCCCTTCTCCAGTGGCGGAAGACCAGCTGGTGCGCGACCTTGCCGTCACCTCGGCCGAGCTTGCGCCCGAGTTGCTGGCGCTGGAACTGGACGGTCGCGTGCTGCGCCAACCGGGTGGGTTATTGTCGCGCGCGGTCTGAGAAAGGAGCATTTGTGGCGCGCCGGTTGACAATCACGACGCTTGGCCCCCATGTTGCCGCGCCATTCGGGCGGCCTCGGGAGAACGGATTTCATGCCAGTAGTTGTTGTCGAGTCGCCCGCGAAAGCCAAGACGATCAACAAGTATCTCGGGCCCGATTACACGGTTCTGGCCTCATACGGGCACGTTCGCGACCTGCCGCCGAAGGATGGCTCGGTCAACCCCGACGATGGGTTTGCGATGACTTGGGAAGTGGCCGCAGACAGTCGCAAGCATGTGAAAGCGATCACTGAAGCCCTGAAATCGGATGACCACCTGATTCTCGCAACCGACCCCGACCGCGAGGGCGAAGCGATTTCGTGGCACCTGCAAGAGGCGCTGGCTTCCAGCCTGAAGAAGGGCAAGACGGTCAGCCGCGTCACCTTCAACGCGATCACCAAGGACGCTGTGACCGAGGCGATGAAGAACCCCCGCCAGGTCGACAAGCCGCTGGTGGAGGCCTATCTCGCCCGCCGTGCGCTGGACTATCTGGTGGGCTTCACCCTGTCGCCGGTCCTGTGGCGCAAGCTGCCGGGCGCGAAATCCGCCGGCCGCGTGCAATCGGTCTGCCTGCGCCTGATCGTGGAGCGCGAGCAGGAGATCGAGGCGTTCCGGGCACGGGAATTCTGGACCGTGACGGCGGTGCTTGTCACCCCGCGCGGCCAGGAATTCGAAGCGCGGCTGACCGTTCTTGGTGGCAAGAAGCTGGACAAGTTCGACGTGCCGACCGCCGAAGCGGCGGAACTGGCCGTGCACGCCGTCACCTCGCGCCCACTTGCGGTCACGGCGGTGGAGGCAAAGCCGGCCAGCCGCAACCCCTATGCGCCCTTCATGACCTCGACCCTCCAACAGGAGGCTAGCCGCAAGTTCGGCATGGGCGCCAAGCAGTGCATGTCGGCGGCGCAGCGGCTTTATGAGGCCGGCTACATCACCTACATGCGGACCGACGGCATCGACATGGCGCCCGAGGCGGTGATGGCGGCGCGGGCCGAAATCACCCGCCGTTTCGGGCCGACCTACGTGCCCGACAGCCCGCGCATGTACAAGAACAAGGCCAAGAACGCGCAGGAAGCGCATGAATGCATCCGGCCCACCGACATGTCGGCGGCGCCCGAAAAGCTGCGTCTGGCCGACCCGGACCAACGCAAGCTGTACGACCTGATCTGGAAACGCACCATCGCCAGCCAGATGTCGGCGGCGCGGATGGAACGCACGGTGGTCGACGTCGCCTCGCCCGACGGGCAGGTGGTGCTGCGGGCGAATGGGCAGGTGGTCTTGTTCGACGGCTTCCTCAAGGTCTATGACGAGGGCCGCGACGAGGAGGGCGACGACGAGGGGCGTCTGCCGCAGATCATGCAAGGTGAGGCGGTCGAGAAGCGGTCGGTGACGCCGGCGCAAAGTTTCACCCAGCCGCCGCCACGCTATACCGAAGCGACGCTGGTCAAGCGGATGGAGGAGTTGGGGATCGGGCGGCCGTCGACCTATGCCAGCGTCCTGACGACGATCGTTGACCGGGAATATGTGCGCAAGGACAAGAACCGCCTGATCCCCGAAGACAAGGGTCGGCTGGTGACGGCGTTCCTGACCAACTATTTCCGCAAGTATGTGGAGTACGACTTCACCGCCGACCTTGAGACGGAACTGGATGACGTTTCGGCCGGGGACCGTGATTACAAGGACGTGCTGACCCGGTTCTGGCGCGACTTTTCGGCGGCGATTGCCGAGACGGCGGATTTGCGGATCGGTGAGGTGCTGGACAAGATCGACGAGTTCCTCAGCCCGCACCTTTACCCGCTGCGCGAGGATGGGTCGGACCCGAGGATCTGTCAGGTTTGCGGCACCGGGCGGTTGCACTTGAAAACCTCGCGGTCGGGCGGGGCGTTCATCGGTTGCGGCAACTATCCCGAGTGCCGGTACACGCGGCCGATCTCTGGTGGTGAGGATCAGGGCGGCGTCGATGGCAAGGTGCTTGGGGAGGATGCGAAGGGCAATCCGATCTCGATCCGCACCGGGCGGTTCGGGCAATACGTCCAACGCGGCGAGGCGACCGAGGCGCAGCCGAAGCCTGACCGGGCGAGCCTGCCAAAGGGCTGGTCGGCGGAGAGCCTGACGCTGGAGCGGGCGCTGGAGCTGCTGTCCCTGCCGCGGCTCGTCGGGACGCACCCGGAGGATGGGCTGCCGGTGGAGGCGGCCATCGGGCGGTTCGGGCCCTATGTGAAGCACGGGTCGGTCTATGCCAACATTCCCGATGTGGAGGAGGTCTTCACCATCGGGATGAACCGGGCGGTGGAGGTCTTGGCGCAGAAGGCGGCGGGGCGGCGTGGGGGGGCGGCGCCTGCGGGGCCGTTGAAGGTGCTGGGCGAACACCCTGACGGGGGCGAGGTTCAGGTGATGCCCGGCAAATACGGGCCTTACGTGAAGTGGGGCAAGGTCAACGCGACGCTGCCGAAGGAGATGGACCCCGAGACGGTGACGCTGGACGAGGCGCTGGCGCTGGTCGCCGAGAAGGCGGGCAAGAGCGGGGGCAAGAAGAAGGCCGCGCCGAAGAAAGCTGCGCCGAAGAAGGTGGCGGCAAAGACCGAGGCAGGAGCCAAGCCTGCGGTCAAGAAAGTGGCAGCCAAGAAGCCGGCGGCCAAGAAGGCGGTTGCGAAAAAGCCTGCGGCTAAGAGAGCCGGGTGAGAGGTGTCCCACGGTGGGACACCTTGAGGCATGACGTCATATCAATGGCTTGCGTGGCGACGTTAACCCGGCGTTAGGGTTTCAGCCGCGCGGATTGAGCAGTTTCGCCATCAGCCCGGCGGTTCGGATGAGGCCGAGGTTGCGGCCGTTTTCCTGCACCACCATCTCGGTCACGTCGTTGCACAGCAGCGCCATCACATCCTTTACCGGCATTTCCGCGTCGATCGCACGGGCGCCGGGGCTGGTGCCGGTTTCCATCACATCGCGCGCGGTCAGCACCGACAGGGGATTCATGTGGGCCACGAAATCGGCGACGTAATCGCTGATAGGATTGGCGATGATCTCGCGCGCGGTGCCGCATTGCACGATGCGCCCGCCCTCCATCAGCGCGATGCGGTTGCCGATCTTGAACGCCTCGTCCAGATCGTGGCTGACGAAGATGATGGTGCGTTTCAGCTTGGCCTGCAGGTCGAGAAGCTCGTCCTGCAGTTTCGAGCGGATCAGCGGGTCGAGCGCCGAGAAGGGTTCGTCCATCAGCAAAATCGGCGCGTCGGTGACGAAGGCGCGGGCGAGGCCGACGCGCTGCTGCATGCCGCCCGAAAGGTCGCCTACCTTGCGGTCGGCCCATTGCGTGAGGTTCACGAGGGCAAGCTGTTCATCCACTTTGGCGCGGCGCTGGTCGGGGCTTTGCCCGGCAAGTTCGAGGCCGAGCCCGACGTTTTCGCGCACCGTGCGCCACGGCAAGAGGCCGAACTGCTGAAACACCATCGCGATGCATTCGCGCCGCACCTTCAGAAGATCGGCGGTGGAGCAGGTGGTGACATTCGATGTCCAGTCACCATCGTTGATGGTGACCGAGCCGCGCACGACCGGGTTCAGCCCGTTGACCGCGCGCAGAAGCGTGGATTTGCCAGAGCCGGAGAGGCCCATCAGCACGAGGATCTCGCCCTTGGCCACCGTCAGCGAACAATCGTGGACGCCGAGGATCTGGCCGGTGCGGGTCTGGATTTCGGACCGGCTGAGGCCCTGATCCATCAGGGGAAGCGCCTGTTCGGGGTGGTCGCCGAACACGATGGAGACGCGGTCGAAGATGACGGCGGGCTTTTCGGTGGGGGTATCGGTCATCGGCTGACCCTCAACATGCGGTCAAGTAGGATGGCCACCACCACGATGATGAAGCCGGATTCAAAGCCAAGCGCGGTGTTGACCGAATTGAGCGCGCGGACGACCGGCACGCCAAGGCCGTTGGCGCCGACAAGTGCCGCGATCACCACCATCGACAGCGACAGCATGATGGTCTGGTTCAGGCCCGCCATGATCTGTGGAAAGGCGTAGGGCATTTCTACCTTCCAGAGCCGTTGTTTCGGGGTGGCGCCAAAGGCGGTTGCCGCCTCCAGCAGCGCCTGCGGGGTGGAAGAGACGCCAAGGTGGGTCAGGCGGATCGGCGCGGGCAGCACGAAGATCACGGTGGCGATCAGGCCCGGCACCATGCCGAGGCCGAAGAACACGATGGCCGGGATCAGGTAGACGAAAGTGGGCAGCGTCTGCATCAGATCGAGGATCGGCACCATCACGCGATAAAGCTTCGGGCGGTGCGCGGCGGCGATGCCGACCGGCACGCCAAGGCCCATGCAGACGACGCAGGCCGACAGGATCAGGGTGAGGCTTTCGGTGGTTTCTTCCCAGTAACCTTGGTTGAGGATGAACAGGAACCCGATCACGACGCCAAGGCAGACCTTCCAGTTCTTTTGCAAGAACCACGTCAGCGCGACGAACAGCGCAATGATGACAAAGGGATGCGGTGTTTGCAGCAGCCACAGGATGCCGTTGATCATGGCTTCGAGGCCGGTGGAAATGGCGTCGAACACGCCACCAAGGTTGTCGTTCATCCAGTCGAACACCGCTTTGGCGGTCTTGCCGACGGGGATCTTGTAGTCAGTCAACCATTCCATTCAGCCGCTCCGCGCCTGGGCAAGGGCCGCCCCGGCGTGATGCCGGAGCGACCGGGGTTCGTGGGGCAGCTTACTGGAGCGCGGCCGCGACCGCAGCCTTGGCATCGCCACCATCCTTGGTGGTGACGCCGTCAAGCCACGGCTCCCATGCCTCGGGGTGGGCAGCGAGCCAGGCCTTGGCGGCGTCGGTCGGGTCTTCGCCGTCGTTCAGGATGGCGCCCATGATCTCGTTTTCCATCGGAAGCGAGAAGCTGAGGTTTGACAGAAGCTTGCCGGTGTTCGGGCATTCGGCGACATAGCCCGCGCGGGTGTTGGTCGCGACGATCGCGCCGCCGAAGTTCGGTCCGAAGTAATCGTCGCCGCCGGTCAGGTAGGTCATCTTGAAGTTGGCGTTCATCGGGTGCGGTTCCCAGCCGAGGAAGACGATCGGCTTGGCATCCTCGGTGGCCTTCTTGACCTCGGCCAGCATGCCCTGTTCGGAGGATTCCACGACCTCGAAGCCGTCGAGGCCGAAGGGTCCGGTGGCGATCATGTCGATGATCAGGCGGTTGCCGTCATTGCCGGGTTCGATGCCATAGATCTGGCTTTCAAGGTCGTCCTTGTGGGCGGCGATGTCCTTGAAATCCTTGATGCCAAGGGCAGCGCCAGCTTCGTTGGTGGCAAGGGTGTATTTCGCGCCTTCAAGGTTGGTGCGGATGGTTTCCACGGTGCCTGCGTCACGGTAGGGGGCGATGTCGGCCTCCATCGTGGGCATCCAGTTGCCGAGGAACACGTCGATATCGCCTTCGGCAAGGCCGGTGTAGGTGACCGGAACGGAGAGCACCTTGGTTTCGGTGTCATAGCCCAGCGCCTCGAGGATGGCGGTGGTTGCGGCGGTGGTGGCGGTGATGTCGGTCCAGCCGACGTCGGAGAAGATCACCTTGTCGCAGCCTTCCGCAAAGGCGGACCCGGCAAGCGCGAAGGTGACAGCGGTGGTAAGGAGCGTGGTGCGGATGGACATGGGACCTCCCCCATTTTTGTTGATTGACGAGTCAATAAACTTCGTGCTGATACGGTTTGGCAAGTGTTTTATGAGGCCGCGCCGATGCCGAAGCTTGGAATGGAGCCTATTCGCAAGGATGCGTTGGTGAAAGCCACGATTGTGGAAATCGGCAGGGTCGGTTCGCTTGATGTGACGGTCAGCCAGATCGCCAAGCGGGCGGGCATGTCCTCGGCGCTGGCGCACCATTATTTCGGATCGAAGGAAGACATGTTTCTGGCCGCGATGCGCCATGTGCTGACGCTTTATGGCGCCGAGGTGCGCGGGGCGCTGGCGGCGGCCGAGGGGCCGGAGGGGCGGGTCAGGGCGATTCTGCGCGCGTCGTTCAGCGCGGGCAACTTTCGGCGCGAGGCGGTGGGGGCGTGGCTGAACTTCTACGTGCTGGCGCAATCGGTGCCCGAGGCGAAGCGTTTGCTGGCGGTGTATCAGCGGCGGCTCAGGTCCAACCTTGTGCATGCACTGCGCCCGCTTGCGGGGGCGCGGGCGGGTGAGATTGCGCTGGGCATGGGGGCGATGATCGACGGGCTTTACCTGCGTGAGGTGCTGAAATCCGGCCCGGCTGACGGGGCGGCGGCGGTGGCCGTGGCGGTGCGCCATCTGGAAGCCGAACTGGGGAGGCTGTGATGCACGCCGATTACGTGATCGTCGGGGCCGGGTCTGCGGGCTGTGCGCTGGCCTACCGGCTGGCCGAGGCGGGGCGGCGGGTGACGGTGATCGAACATGGCGGGTCGGACGCGGGGCCGTTGATCCAGATGCCGGGGGCGCTGTCTTATCCGATGAACATGGCGATCTACGACTGGGGCCTGCAGACCGAACCCGAGCCGCACCTGAACGGGCGGGTGCTGGCGACGCCGCGCGGCAAGGTGATCGGCGGGTCGTCCAGCATCAACGGGATGGTCTATGTGCGCGGCCACGCCCGTGATTTCGACACCTGGGCCGAGATGGGCGCGGATGGCTGGGGCTATGCCGACGTGCTGCCCTATTTCAAGCGGATGGAACATTCGCACGGCGGGTCGGGGCCTGAGTATCGCGGCACCAAGGGGCCGCTCCACATTACCCGCGGGCCACGGTCGAACCCGTTGTTCGACGCCTTCATCAAGGCGGGCGAAGAGGCCGGGTATCCGGTGACGACCGATTACAACGGCGCGCAGCAGGAAGGCTTCGGCCCGATGGAGGCGACGATCTGGAAGGGTCGGCGCTGGTCGGCGGCGAATGCCTACCTCAAACCCGCGATGGCGGGGGGCAATGTGCAGGTCGTGCGCGGGATGGCGCGGCGCGTGGTGTTCGAGGGCAAGCGCGCGGTGGGCGTGGAAATCGGGCGAGGCGACCTCGTGCAGGTGATCCGTGCGGGGCGCGAGGTTATCCTTGCGGCATCGTCGATCAATTCGCCCAAACTGCTGATGCTTTCGGGCATCGGGCCGGGGGCGCATCTGGCCGAACACGGGATTCCGGTGCTGGCCGACCGCGCGGGCGTGGGGGCGAACCTGCAGGACCACCTTGAAATCTATATGCAATTCGCCGCAAGCCAGCCGGTGACGCTGTACAAATACTGGAACCTCTGGGGCAAGGCGACGGTCGGGGCGCAGTGGCTGTTTACGGGCACGGGGCTTGGCGCGTCGAACCAGTTCGAGGCTTGCGCCTTCATCCGGTCACGGGCCGGGATCGACTATCCCGACATCCAGTATCACTTCCTGCCGATCGCCGTGCGCTATGACGGCAAGGTGGCGGCCGAGGGGCATGGGTTTCAGGCGCATGTCGGCCCGATGCGGTCGAAGTCGCGGGGGGCTGTCACCCTGCGGTCGGCCAACCCGGCGGATGCGCCGCGCATCCGGTTCAACTACATGTCGCACCCCGACGACTGGACGGAGTTCCGGGCTTGCATCCGCCTGACGCGGGAAATCTTTGGGCAGGCGGCGTTCAAGCCCTTCGTCCGCCACGAGATTCAGCCGGGTGCCGCGGTGGAGACGGACGATCAGATCGACGCCTTCCTGCGCGAGCACGCGGAAAGCGCCTATCACCCCTGCGGCACGGCGCGGATGGGGCGCAAGACCGATCCGATGGCGGTGGTCGACCCGGAATGTCGGGTGATCGGGGTTGAAGGGCTGCGGGTGGCCGACAGCTCGGTCTTCCCGCAAGTGACCAACGGCAACCTGAACGCGCCCTCGATCATGGTGGGGGAGAAGGCTGCCGATCACATCCTTGGCCGCACGCCGTTGCCCGCATCGAACCTTGAACCGTGGGTGAACCCGAACTGGCGCGTGGCGCAGCGCTAGGCGGTTTGCGGGTTGATCCGGGTCAAGGCGGAGCGCGGCGTGGCCTTCTAGACTTCACTCGACAGTCAAGAAGGAGATGTCGATGTCGAACACCCCGCACACGTTGCATGACGAATTCCCCGACCATGCGCAGAAGTTGAGCGCACTTAAGAATTCGAGCGCGCATTTCGCCCAGCTTTTGGTCGATTATGATGCCGTCAACGCCAAGATACATCGGTCTGAGACCCGGCTGGACCTTCTGACAGACGAGGAAGAAGAGGCGCTGCGCCGCCAGCGGGTGCATCTGAAGGACCATATCTGGGCGCATCTGAAGGAGGCGTAAGCCTTGCGAAAAACGGCGGGCCAAGTGCCCGCCGTTTTTCTTTCACCCGATCTCGTAGGGCAGCACGTCGCGGGAATTCGGGTTGACGCTGAGCCGGCCTTCCAGCGGCGGAACCGAGCGCTGGTGACAATTGGTGCGTTCACAGATGCGGCAGGAAATGCCGATCGGTTCGAACCGGCCCTTCAGATCCAGGCCATCGGAGTAGATCAGTTGCGCCGCGTGCTGCACCTCGCAGCCAAGGCCGATGGCATAGCGGCGCACGGGGGCAAGGAAGGCACCCGCAGGTTTCGACACGTCGCGCGCAAGGCAGAGGTAGCGCACGCCGTCGGGGGTTTCGGCCAGTTGGCGCAGGAACTGGCCCGGGGTCTCAAACGCGCGGTGGACGTTCCACAAGGGACAGGCGCCACCGAAGCGGGCGAATTGCAGCCGGGTGGCGGAGTGGCGCTTGGTGATGGTGCCGGCCTGATCGACGCGGACAAAGAAGAAAGGGATGCCCTTGGCGCCGGGGCGTTGCAGGGTGGACAGGCGGTGCGCCACCTGTTCCAGCGACGCGCCGAAGATGTCGGCCAGACGTTCCAGATCGTGGCGGGTTTCCAGTGCTGCGGCCTGGAAGGCGCGGTAGGGCAGCAGGGCCGCGCCGGCGAAATAGTTGGCAAGGCCGATCTTGGCGATGTCGCGGGCTTCGGGCGTGGAGAAGCGGGCGAGGTCGAGGGTGGCTTCCAGCAGGTCGTTCTGGGTGAGAAGGGCGATCTGGTGCAGCAGCTGGAAGCGTTGCGAAGGGCTGGAGGCGCGGGCCGAAATGTCGAGGCGGCGGGCCGCGGGGTCGTAGTGACGCAAAGGCGATTTGTCGGAAAAGTGCAAGCTGATGCCGGCGCGGCGCAGCAGGTCTTGCGCAGTGGATTCGATGGTTTTGCTGGCGGATGAGGTGGCGAAATGTTCGGCAGCGCGGTCGACCGCATCAAGGTAATTGTCGCAATAGTGAAAGAAGTCGCGAACCTCTTCCCACGGGCTTGGCTTCAGCGTGGCGTCTTCGCGGCCCAAGGCTTCGTCCAGCGAGGCGAGGCGTTCGTGGGTCTGGCGGTAGGCGCGGTGGAGGTCGAGAAAGGCGCGGGCAAGGGCCGGGGCGTTTGAGGCAGCAAGGCGCAGGTCAGCCAGGGGCGGGGTGGCACCGGGGAACACCGGGTCGGCCAAGGCTTCGCGCATGTCGGTGACAAGGCGTTCGCTTTCTCCGACGGTCAGTTCCGTGACATCGAGGCCAAACTCCTGCGCCAGCGCCAGCACCACAGCCGCGGAAACCGGGCGGTGGTTGTTTTCCATCTGGTTGAGGTAGGGCAGCGAGACGGTCAGCTTGTCGGCAAATGCGCGTTGGGTGAGGCCGAGGCGGCCACGGATTTCGCGCAGCTTGACGCCGGCGTAGAGTTTCTGGACGGGCATCGGGCCTCCGGGTTTGCAAAGCGGAGCGTGGCTTTGCAAACCTGTGGCGTCAAGCCAGACCGATGGCCTTTGCGCGGCGGATCACGCCAAGGATCGCGATGACCGAGGCGATGGAGGAGGCGAGCATCAGAAGGACCAGCGGCAGTTCGCTGGCGCCGGGGCCAAGCACCTTGCCTGCGGCCGAGGCCAGAAGCGCGCCACCGCCGATGGTGATCGCCCCGCCAAGGCCCGAGGCGGTGCCAGCAAGATCGGGGCGGACCGACAGCATCCCGGCGTTGGCCGATGGCAGGCCGATGCCATTGCCGAGGCCCATGAACACGGTGAGGCTGAAGAACACCACCGGGCCGGAGAGGCCGGCGAGGGTGAGGATGGTCAGAAGGCTGAGGCCAAAGGTGGTGACGAGCGCGCCAAAGAGGACCATGCGGTTCATCCCGAAGCGCACCGAATAGCGCCCGGCAAGGAAGTTTCCGGCGGCATAGCCGATCGCCGTCAGCGCGAAGAGCGCGCCGACATGCACCGACGACAGCCCGAACACCTCGGTCCCGACATAGGGCGCGCCGCCGAGATAGGCGAAGAAACAGCCCGAGGCGAAGGCGGCCGACAGGGTGTAGCCCCAGAACCGGCGCGAAGAAAGAAGCGTGGGGTAGGTGCGGATCTGGTCGGCAAAACTGACCCGGCGGAGGGTGGCGGTTTCGCCAAGATCTGCCCAGACCAGCGCCAGCACGGCAAGCCCGAGGACGAAGAGAAGGATGAAGTTCGCGTGCCAGCCAAAGGCATCATCCAGCACGCCGCCGATCACCGGGCCGATCATCGGGACGATCGACATGCCCATCGTGACGTAGCCGATCATCGACGCCGCCTCGCTGTCGGACACCATGTCGCGCACCACGGCGCGGCTGAGCACCATGCCGGCGGCGATCACGGCCTGCATCATGCGAAACATCAGGAAGATCGTGGCGGTCGGGGCCAGAATGGTGCCGATGGTGGCGGCAAGGAAGATCACCAGCGACCAGATCAGCACATTGCGCCTCCCGAACCGGTCGGAAATCGGGCCGATGGCGATCTGCAGGGCGGCTGACAGCGCAAGATACAGCGCCACCGACTGCTGCATCACGCCGTAGGACACGCCGAAATAGGCGGCCATCTGCGGCAGCGACGGCAGAAAGATGTTCATCGTCAGCGCCGAAAGCCCGGCGATGAGGATCAGCGTCACGACCTTGGGTGGGGTGGTGCGGTCAAGAAAGCGGGGTTTGGCGTGAATCATATCGTTGGGCTACGCCTGCGCGCCCAAGTTGTCTACCCGCAGGGCTGCAGGTTTTGCTGTGCGACGCTGCGTCTTCACGCCCATTTGTGGAAGATGAAGAACGCTCCAAGCGCGATGCAGCCGAAACCGAGCAGGTGATTCCAGGCGAGCGGTTCCTTGAGGTAGACCACCGAGAACACCGCGAAGACCGACAGGGTGACCAGCTCCTGTATCGTCTTCAGTTCGGCCGCGGAAAAGTAGCCGTGGCCGATGCGGTTGGCCGGCACCATCAGGCAGTACTCGAAGAACGCGATGCCCCAACTGATGAAGATGACGGTGACAAGCGTGGTTTCCTTGAACTTCAGGTGGCCATACCAGGCGAAGGTCATGAACACGTTGGATGCGATGAGAAGGCCGATGGTCATGAAGGGAATGGGAAGGCTGGTCATGGTTGCCCTGAAAGTTTGCCAAGGGGCCCGGAATAACGCGCGGGCGTCGCGCCGACCAGTAGTTTGCATGTTTGCGATTTGATGCGGATGGCTCGGGTCAACTTTGCAAATTTACGAGATCGCGCTTTGTCATGCGCGAGCGCGCGGCTATGGTCTCGGCGGGACGCTGCCTGCGGGCGGTGCGGGGAGGCGATGCGATGAAAGACATTTTGCAAGAGCTTGAGGCGCGCCGCGCCGTGGCACGCGCGGGCGGCGGCGAAAAGCGCGTGGCGGCCCAGCACGGCAAGGGCAAGCTGACGGCGCGCGAACGGATCGAGTTGCTGCTGGACGAGGGCTCGTTCGAGGAATTCGACATGTTCGTGGCGCACCGGTCGGTCGATTTCGGGATGGAGGAAAACCGCCATCCCGGCGACGGCGTGGTGACGGGCTGGGGCACGATCAATGGCCGGATGGTCTATGTGTTCAGCCAGGATTTCACCGTTCTGGGCGGATCGGTGTCGGAAACCCATGCCGCAAAGATCTGCAAGATCATGGACATGGCAATCCAGAACGGCGCGCCGGTGATCGGGATCAACGATTCCGGCGGTGCGCGAATTCAGGAGGGCGTGGGATCGCTGGCCGCTTATGGCGAGGTATTCCAGCGCAACATCCTTGCATCAGGCGTGGTGCCGCAGATCAGCCTCATCATGGGGCCTTGCGCGGGTGGGGCGGTTTATAGCCCGGCGATGACCGACTTCATCTTCATGGTGAAGGACAGCTCCTACATGTTCGTCACCGGCCCCGATGTGGTGAAGACCGTGACGAACGAGCAGGTCACGGCGGAAGAACTGGGCGGCGCGTCGACCCATACCCGCAAATCATCGGTTGCTGACGGGGCGTTCGAGAACGACGTGGAGGCGCTGGCCGAAACCCGGCGACTGTTCGACTTCCTCCCACTGAACAACCGCGAAAAGGCACCGGTCAGGCCCTTCTTCGACGATCCGGCGCGGCTGGAGCCGAGCCTTGACACCTTGGTGCCGGACAACCCGAACCAGCCTTACGACATGAAGGAACTGATCACCAAGCTGGCCGACGAGGGCGATTTCTTTGAAATTCAGGCGGCGTTCGCGGCCAATATCATCACCGGCTTCATCCGCATCGAAGGCCAGTCGGTCGGCGTGGTGGCAAACCAGCCGATGGTGCTGGCGGGGTGTCTGGATATCGACGCCAGCCGCAAGGCCGCGCGCTTCGTGCGGTTCTGCGATGCGTTCGAGATTCCGATCCTGACGCTGGTCGACGTGCCGGGCTTTCTGCCGGGCGTCAGCCAAGAGTTGGGCGGGGTCATCAAGCACGGCGCGAAGCTGTTGTTCGCCTATGGCGAGGCGACCGTGCCGAAGGTGACGGTGCTGACGCGCAAGACCTATGGCGGGGCCTATGTGGTGATGTCGTCAAAGCATCTGCGCGGTGATTTCAACTATGCCTGGCCCACGGCGGAGGTCGCGGTGATGGGGGCCAAGGGCGCGGTGGAGATCCTGTATCGCAGCGAGCTGGGCGATCCGGCCAAGATCGCGGGGCGGGTCAAGGATTACGAGGACCGTTTTGCCAACCCGTTCGTGGCGGCCGAGCGCGGCTTTATCGACGAGGTCATCATGCCGCATTCTACCAGACGCCGGGTGGCGCGGGCGTTTGCCAGCCTGCGCGGCAAGAAGCTGACCAACCCTTGGAAAAAGCACGACAACATTCCGCTTTGAAGGATCTGAACGTGCGTCACCTGCACCGTATCTTCGCCGCCTCGCTGGCCGTGCTTTTCGCCGGGGCGGGGGGGTGTGAGGAAACGCCGTCGGCCGATGCGGTCACGGTGCCGTCGGGGCGTGAGGTGCGGTTTCTGGACGTGATCAGCAACGTGCCGGGGGCAGAGGGCGCGACGGCGCGGTTCCGCTTCGTGGTGCCGGGGCTGGCCGAAGGCGACAGCGAGGCCGATGCCGCCGATATGCAGGCGCTGTGTGATACCTACGCCTTGCCGCGGATCGACGCGATGCAACCCCCGCCGCAGCAGATCATCATCTCGCTGGCCGGGAAGGAAACCCCGTTCGGCGAGGCCGCGCCCGAAGTGGTGCAGTTTTTCGAGGCCTATTCCGTGCAGGACGGCGCCTGCGTATGGGAGGTGTTCTGATGCCGCCGAAGGGGATGATAAAACCGGCTGGCCACGGATTCCTTGCTGATGTAGGAACGCCACAGGCTGACAACTTGGGCCATTTGGCGTGTCATTCCGGGCTTCGTTCGGATATGGTTTCGTCAGGTCGAACTCAAGCGGCCTGTAAAACGGAACGGGGGCGGGCGCTTGACGGCGTTATCCGCACTACCCCCCAAGAAAGATGGAGTAGAGGATGTCGAGGATCATTCTGGCGGTTGCAGTTGCAGCAACCCTTGCAGCTTGCGCCAAGAAAGAAGCAGAAGTCGTTGCGGTCGAGCCGGTTTCGGTCGAGCCGACCTACACGGGCAAATACAAATAATGTTTCGGGGCGGGCCGGTCGGCTTTTGCCGATTGCGCCCGCCTCAAATCTTCGCCTCCCGCTGATCGATGCGGTTCCGAGGCACGCCGTTTCCCTGACATTTGCGCCCAACCCGCACTGGCCCCGGCCCGCGGCAATCGCTATCGCTCGGCCATCCAGCGTGATGAGGAGTGATGTCAGATGCTGAAACACCGTGGCTTTCCGGGGCGCCTGCCCGGCACCGACTTCCAGTTCACCATCCGCCGCGCCAACCTGAAGGACGGCCCGACCAAGCTGACCCGGCGCGAGCGGTTCAAGGACCGCAAGCAGGCCGACCGCAAGGCCGACGAGGGCTTCATGGCCGCCCTTTGGCAGCAGTTCGGCGAGGAGCCGTTCGAGCGCGGCAATCTGGATGCGGGCCGGTTAAGCTGGCTTTTCGGGCGCGAGGTGGTGCCGGCAGAAGATCCGTTCGATCCGGCCAGCTATGAGGCGCTTCTAAGGATCGACGTGGCGCGGGCAGAAGCCGCGTTCCCGGCGGTGTTCGCGCCAGACGCGCCGATGATCGGTGGCGACGACTGGGACGACGAGGACGAATAGGCATGATCCCGCTGACCGCATCCGCATTCCGGCAGGGTTCTGCCAAGCCAGGCGAAGCGGGCTATGAAATGTTTGCGCTGCGGGCACGGGCTGGTCATTCTGTGCTGGCAGGTGCGGGGCGGTGCCTTGGCCTGCGTTCCGACATACGTTCCCTTTCCCCTTCCCGTCGGTCCGGTCCGTCCCAGGCCGGACCGACACCCTTTCCCACCCTTCAGCACCGGCGAGGATTTGCCGAAGCGCCAGGCTCGGTCCGGGCAACGGCGACTTTCGGCTTCAACTCCCGGTGGTTTGCGGTAAACTTGCCGACAATAACAACAAACCAACGAGGCAGTCTGTCATGCGCAAGTCGCTTTTCCTTCTTCCCCTTCTTATCCTTCCGCTGGCCGGTTGCCTGCAGGACCCCACGTCGCGCGGCGTGGCCGGTGCGGTTGCCGGTGCTGCTATTGCGGATGCGCTGGATGAAAACATGGTCGCAGGTGCTGCCCTCGGCGGTCTTGCCGGTGCGGCCACCTGTGGCATCCAGCTGGGCCTGCCGCCCTGCTACTGATCTGATCACCGCCTGCGGGCGGGCTGACACCACATCAAGGACCATCCGGGCCGACCGTCCGGATGGTCTTTTTGCATTTCGACTGGCCGCACGCTCCGGGGGGACCGCATGTTCAAGAAAATCCTTATCGCCAATCGGGGCGAAATCGCCTGTCGCGTTATAAAGACCGCGCGCAAGATGGGGATCAAGACGGTAGCCGTCTATTCCGACGCCGACCGAAATGCGCTGCACGTCTTGATGGCAGATGAAGCGGTGCACATCGGTGCATCGCCCGCGGCACAAAGCTACATCGTGATCGACAAGATCATGGCGGCGATCAAGGCGACGGGTGCCGAGGCTGTGCATCCGGGCTACGGATTCTTAAGCGAGAACATGAACTTCGCTGCGGCGCTGGAGGCTGCCGGGGTGGTGTTCATCGGCCCGCCGTCAGGGGCGATCGAGGCGATGGGCGACAAGATCACCTCGAAAAAGCTGGCGATGGAGGCGGGGGTTTCCACCGTGCCGGGCCATATGGGGCTGATCGCGGATGCGGACGAGGCGGTCAAGATTGCCACCCAGATCGGCTATCCGGTGATGATCAAGGCCAGCGCCGGGGGCGGCGGCAAGGGAATGCGGATTGCCTGGAATGATGCCGAGGCGCGCGAGGGGTTCCAGTCGTCGAAGAACGAGGCGGCGGCCAGCTTTGGCGACGACCGCATCTTCATCGAAAAATTCGTGACGCAACCCCGCCACATCGAAATTCAGGTGCTGGCCGACAAGCACGGCAACACCGTCTATCTGCACGAACGCGAATGTTCGATCCAGCGGCGGAACCAGAAGGTGATCGAAGAGGCGCCGTCGCCGTTCCTTGATGCGGCTACCCGCAAGGCGATGGGCGAACAGGCCTGCGCCCTCGCGCGTGCGGTCGGCTACACCAGCGCCGGCACGGTGGAGTTCATCGTCGACGGCAACCGCAACTTCT
The DNA here is from genome assembly GCF_050632395.1 of Tabrizicola sp. BL-A-41-H6. GTDB lineage: Bacteria > Pseudomonadota > Alphaproteobacteria > Rhodobacterales > Rhodobacteraceae > JAUYQR01. The sequence continues at coordinate 3,330,061 of NZ_CP192600.1, read as the reverse complement.
ATTTCCTCGAAATGAACACCCGGTTGCAGGTGGAGCATCCGGTCACGGAACTGATCACCGGAGTCGATCTGGTGGAACAGATGATCCGCGTGGCTTATGGCGAGGCGCTGCCGTTCCGCCAGGACGACCTCAAGATCAACGGCTGGGCGATGGAATCGCGCCTTTACGCCGAAGACCCCTATCGCAACTTCCTGCCCTCCATCGGTCGCCTGACCCGGTACCGCCCGCCCGTCGAAGGCGCGACGGCCACCGGCATTGTGCGCAACGATACCGGCGTGTTCGAGGGTGGCGAGATCAGCATGTTCTACGACCCGATGATCGCGAAACTTTGCACCTGGGCGCCGACGCGGGCAGGGGCGATCGAGGAAATGCGCATCGCGCTGGATACCTTCGAGGTCGAGGGCATCGGCCACAACCTGCCTTTTGTCGGCGCGGTGATGGATCATCCGCGCTTCCAATCCGGCAATATCACCACCGCCTTCATTGCCGAGGAATATCCCGACGGTTTCAAGGGCGCGGTTCTGACTGATGACGTTCTGCGCCGGGTTGCTGCTGCGGCGGCTGCGATGAACCGGGTGGCCGAGATTCGCCGCACCCGGATTTCCGGCACGATGGACAACCACACCCGCCGCGTCGGCGATGATTGGGTCGTCAGCCTGCAAGGCACGGAACATGCTGTGAAAATCGACGCTGATCCGGAAGGGTCGACGGTGACTTTCGCCGATGGCACCGCGATGCGCGTGACGTCTGACTGGACGCCGGGGCAGCCGTTGGCGCGGCTGACAGTGGACGGCGTGCTGATGGCGGTGAAGGTCGGGAAAATCCCGATGGGGTTTCGGATGCGGCTGCGCGGGGCGGACCTGAAGGTGCATGTCAGGACGCCGCGCCAGCACGCGCTGGCCGGGCTGATGCTGGAAAAGGCGGCGCCAGACACGTCGAAATACCTTTTGTGCCCGATGCCCGGCCTGATCGTTCGGATCAACGTCGAGGTCGGCGACGAGGTGCAGGAAGGTCAGGCGCTGGCTACGGTGGAGGCGATGAAGATGGAAAACATCCTCAAGGCCGAGCGTCGCGGCGTAGTCAAGGCAGTCAAGGCCAGCGCGGGGGCCAGCCTGCGGGTGGACGATGTCATACTGGAGTTCGAGTGATGCGCCCGTCAGCGCCCTGCCGGGTTCTGTTCAAGGATTTCTGTGCGCCTGAGCGGCATCTTGTCGATGGCGTGGGTGATCTCGCGCACATCCCACGGCAGGGGCTTGCGGACCACGGGGCGCAGGTCCTTGTCCATGATCACCAGCGAAAAGCCGCGCGGGCGCAGTTTCAGCCGCCATTCGGTGCGCGCGGCGGGATCGGTGTCGGTGACAAGGATCACGTCGCGTTCGGCAAGCTGGTCGTATTCGCGGGCAAGAAGCTCCATCTGGCGGATGTAGTTCGGGTCGTTCGGGCTGTCGGCAAAGACCACGATGGGGCGTTTGACGTAAAGCTGGTCGTCGAACACCACGTCGGCGGCGGCCACCGGGCCAAAGGCCGGGGTTGCCGCCTCGGCCAGCGCGACGGTTGGCAGAAGTGCCGCGAAAACAAGCGCGTAAATGGATCTCATGATGCCCCTCTTTGATCGGGATATAGGGCGCCCGGTGCCAAATCCAAAGGGGTGCGATGCAGCCCCGCAGCGAGGGTTGCAATGAGCGACAAAGTGAAAGCCTGGGAAGCTCTGGCCGCAAGGGAGCTGAAAGGGCAAAGCCCCGACAGCCTGCGATGGAACACGCTGGAGGGCATTGCCGTCAAGCCGCTTTACACCGCAGCCGACACCGCGGGGCTGGCGCATCTGGGCGGCGTGCCGGGGGTCGCCCCCTTTACCCGTGGCGTGCGGGCGACGATGTATGCGGGCCGGCCCTGGACGATCCGGCAATACGCGGGGTTTTCCACCGCCGAGGCGTCGAACGCGTTTTACCGCAAGGCGCTGGCGGCGGGGCAGCAGGGCGTGTCGGTGGCCTTCGACCTTGCCACCCACCGGGGCTATGACAGCGACCATCCGCGCGTGGTGGGCGATGTCGGCAAGGCCGGGGTGGCGATCGATTCAGTCGAGGACATGAAGCTTCTGTTCGACGGGATACCCTTGGAAAAAGTCAGCGTTTCCATGACGATGAATGGCGCGGTGATCCCGGTTCTGGCCAGTTTCATCGTGGCGGGGGAAGAGCAGGGCGTGCCGCGCGCGGCACTGTCGGGCACCATCCAGAACGACATTCTGAAGGAGTTCATGGTCCGCAACACCTACATTTATCCGCCCGAACCTTCGATGCGGATCGTGGCGGACATCATCGAATACACGGCGGCCGAGATGCCGAAGTTCAACTCGATCAGCATTTCCGGCTACCACATGCAGGAAGCGGGCGCGAACCTGGTGCAGGAGCTGGCCTTCACGCTGGCCGATGGGCGCGAATACGTGCGTACCGCGATTGCGCGCGGGATGGATGTGGATGATTTCGCCGGGCGGCTGAGTTTCTTTTTCGCCATCGGGATGAACTTCTTCATGGAGGCCGCGAAACTGCGCGCTGCGCGGCTTTTGTGGCACCGGATCATGGAAGGCTTCGGGGCGAAGAAGACGTCGTCGCTGATGCTGCGGACGCATTGCCAGACCTCGGGTGTCAGCTTGCAGGAACAGGACCCCTACAACAACGTCGTGCGCACTGCCTACGAGGCGATGGCGGCGGTGCTGGGCGGAACGCAATCCCTGCACACCAACAGCTTTGACGAGGCGATGGCGCTGCCTTCTGACTTTGCATCGCGGATCGCGCGGAACACGCAGTTGATCTTGCAGGAAGAGACAGGGATCACCCATGTCGTCGACCCGCTTGCCGGCAGCTATTACGTCGAAAGCCTGACCGACCAGATGGCCACCGAGGCGTGGAAGATCATCGAAGAGGTCGAGGCGATGGGTGGCATGACCAAGGCCGTCGCCAGCGGAATGCCGAAGCTGCGGATCGAGGAATCGGCAGCCCGGCGGCAGGCGATGATCGACCGTGGCGACGAGGTGATCGTCGGCGTCAACAAATACCGGCTGGAGAAAGAGGATGCGATCGACATCCGCGATATCGACAACGTCGCGGTGCGCGAGGCGCAGGTGGCCAAACTGGCGGCGATCCGTGGGGGGCGCGACGCGGCCCGGGTGGAGGCGACGCTTGCCGAACTGACCCGCCGCGCGGAAGCCGGCGGCAATCTTCTGGAAGCGGCGGTTGATGCGGCGCGGGCGCGGGCAACGGTTGGGGAAATCAGCATGGCGATGGAAAAGGTGTTCGGCCGCCACCGGGCCGAGGTCAAGACGCTGGCCGGGGTCTACGGGGCTGCCTACGAGGGCGACGCAGGCTTTGCCGCGATCCAGAAGGACGTCGAAGCTTTCGCCGAAGCCGAAGGCCGCCGGCCGCGGATGCTGGTGGTGAAGATGGGGCAGGACGGGCATGACCGGGGGGCAAAGGTGATCGCCACCGCCTTTGCCGACATCGGCTTTGACGTGGACGTGGGGCCGCTGTTCCAGACGCCAGAGGAGGCCGCGCAGGATGCGATCGATAATGACGTGCACGTGATCGGGATCAGCAGTCAGGCGGCGGGGCACAAGACGCTGGCGCCGAAACTGGTGGAGGCGCTGAAGGCTGCGGGGGCAGGGGATATTCTGGTTATCTGCGGCGGGGTCATTCCGCAGCAGGACTACCAGTTCCTGTATGATGCCGGGGTGAAGGCGATCTTCGGGCCGGGGACGAACATCCCGGCGGCGGCGAAAGAGATCCTTGATCTGATCCGCGCCGCACGCGACTGACAGCAACCGGGCGCCGCGTTGGGGGGCTGTCTGCCCCCCGCACTCCGTTCGGGGCGGGTCAGGACCGGACGCCGCGGTGCATCAAAGCTCGATCGCGCCGTCGGCGTCGGGGGTGGGCAGGGTGTCCGGCGTGGCCTCGGGAGCCGCCTCTGGGGCCGCGTTCGGGTCTGTGGGCAAGGGCGCGGTGCGGCGGATGATGATGTCGCCGTTCGGCAGCACTTCCGGCGCGGCGTAGTTGCTGAAGTCTCCGACCATGTCGATGAGGTCCTTGAACTTCGGACCAAGCTCCTCGATGGCGGGGCGAAGCTCTTCGAGGGCTTTGCCCATCTCGGTCAGCGCGGGTTCGACTTCGGTCATGAAGCCGCGCATTATCAGCTTGATCCCTTCGTCGATCAGACTGAAGCCGTCATCTTCGGCCTGGGCTTCCGGGGCGGGAGCGTCCTGCGCCAGCGCGGGTGCGGTGACGGCACAGAGGGCGAGGGCGAAGAGGGTCATCTTGTTCATGGGTGCGATATGGGAAGCCCATCCTCCGGTTTCAATTCAGCCCCGGCAAATCAATCGTGACGGGGAAGTGGTCGGAGGCCTGCAACAGAGCCTCGCGCAGGTCGGGCACCGCCATCACGGCCGGGTCGTTGAAGGGATGCCAGATGCGCCAGTCCGGCTGGCGGGCGGCAAGATCCGGCGACACCATGATGAAATCGAGGAGCGCCTCCAAGAACCGCTTTTGCGGGGCGACGTAGAAGCGCGCCGTGGTGGGGGCCAGTGAAACCCGGCTTTGCAGCGCCATCGCTGCATGGGGGTCGTAAAGTCGGGTGGCCTCGCCGGTGCCCAGCACGATCTCAACCCCGGAATGACCGAACAGCTTTTCGAATTCGTCGATGCCGGGACCGTCGTTGAAATCGCCCATCACGATCAGGCTGTCCCCCGCTGACAGATGCCCCTCGACCCGTTGGCGCAGCCACAGGCATTGCGCCAGTTGCTTGCGGCGATTTTCGATCGACAGGCGCAATTGCGCTTCGCGGCCATTGGCGCCGTAGGGGTTTTTCGACTTCGCATGCACCCCGATCAGCCGCAGCGCGGTGCCGCCCGAGGTGGTCACGGCCATTTCCAACGGGGGTTTCGAAAACCGGATGGTTTCATGGACCATGTCGGCGTCAAGATCGTAGCGGAAGGTGCCGTCGAAGCGTGGCGCATCGGTAGAGCCGTGGCTGGTGGAGGCGTTGCCTTGCGGATCATGGGTGATGGTCAGGCGGTCGGGGTCGTAGAGGCAGGCGATTTCCTGTTCGGTATCAGACGGAAAGCCGATCAGCGCCTTTCTTGCACGAAGGCGGAACTGGCGCGCGAAATTTTCCAGCGCGGTGACGGTGGAACGGTGGCCGTTGGTGTCGGGCGCCTCAATGATGGTGATGGCGTCGGCGTCCAGCGCGGTGAACACGATGCCAAGCGCGCCCAGTTGTTCGGCGCGGGTGGTCTTGTAGCGGGCCGAGGGGCCGTTGTCGGCCAGAAGCCGACCTCGATCATCGAAGAGGGCGTTGAACCATTCGACGTTGTAGGTGGCAAGCCGCAGGCCGGTCGGGGCTGTCACGCGGCCTCCTTGGCCGAGATTTCGCGCCACGCCTCGTTGATCAATTGCATCCGGCGTTCGGCCAGTTTCATGGCCTCGGGCGGGACGCCGCGGGATTGCATCACATCGGGGTGGGTGTCGCGCACCAGCGCCTTCCACGCCTTGCGCGCCTCGTCCTTGGTGGCGCCGCGCGGCAGGCCCAGCACATCGTAGGGATCACGCGGCGCGCCTTCGACAAGGCGTGAGCGGACGATGCGGAAGCAGGCCTCGTCCAGCCCGAATGTGTTGGCGACATGGGTCAGGAATGCATCCTCGCCATCGTGATACGAGCCGTCGGCGGTGGCGATCTGGAACAATGCCTCGAGGATGTCGACCAGCACATGGTGGTCGTCGGCGCAGATGCGGCGGCCTTCGGGGTTGAACAGGCGCGCGATCTTGCGGGCGTAGGCGTCAAAGCCTGCCACGTCCTGCCGGGCGAGGTTGAAGACGTGGGCCGCGTGGGTTTCCTCGCCTTCGGGAAAGGTGAAGATGCGGCGAAACGCGGTCACCTCGTCGCGGGTGACGGTGCCGTCGGCCTTGGCCATCTTGGCACCCAGCGCAAGGACGGCGATGGTGAAGCCGACCGATTGTTCCGGGGTGCCACTGTCGCGCAACCGGTCAAACACCACCGACAGGGGTTCGCCCCGGGCGAGGGCGGCGATGGCGTCGGCGATGCGGGTCCAGATCGACATGGTGGCGCGATACTACCCGTCCGGCGCGGTCTTGTCAGAGGAATTTCTGCATCAGCACAAGGTCCATGAAGCGGCCAAACTTGAAGCCGGCCTCGCGGATCGTGGCGATGGAGGTGTAGCCGAGGGCGGCGTGAAACGCGATGCCGGCGGTGTTTTCGCCCGACACGCCGCCGATCATCTGGTGCGCACCGGCACTGCGGGCATGATGTTCGACCGCTGCCAGCAGCGCGCGGCCCGCACCCTTGCCGCGCGCCTCGGGGGCGAGGATGATCGAGTGTTCCATGCAGGTGGCGTAACCGATGCCGCCGCGAAACTGGGCGTAACTGGCAAAGCCAAGCAGGGTTTCCCCTTCCGCGACAAAGGTGGCATGGCCCAAGCGGTCACGCTCGGCGATCATCGCGGCCACGTCCGCGGGGGTCTTTTCGGTGGCGTTGAAGGTGACGGCGGTGCCGCTGATCCACGGGTTCCAGAGCGTGGCGATCGCGGCAGCGTCGGCGGCAGTGGCGCGGCGGATCACAACCTGCGTATCCCGTGCGGCGTGATGAAAGTGGCACGCAACGCTTTCTCGGCGCCCGGCACGATCACCACGCGCGGGTCACTGAACCGGGCAAGCGCGCGGTTCAGACCTGCGGCATCGGGGTGGGCCACCTCCAGCCGTGTCATCCGCACGCCCATGTCGGGCAGGGCGCGGGCGGGGTGCAGCGTGCCGAGCCACTGGATCAGCGCAGGATGCGCGTTGTCGAACGGCAATCGGCCATCTTCCGGCACCGCCATCTGCCAGCGGTAATCGCCGCGCGACAGGGCTACCGGGGTGCCGGTTCCGGGCGGGGCAAGCGCCAGATCGGCGGCGATGTCATCCGACGCCACGATCCAGTTCGTCAGGCGTGGCGGACCCAAGAAGCGATCCATGTCGAACCAGCGTGGCCAAGCGGGCGCTTCGGCGGCGGGGTCGGTTGCGATGACTTCAAGGTAGATATCGCCAAGCCCCAGAAGCCGGTTGTGCGTCGCCATGTGCGGATGCTGGCCGCCGCCGCTCAGCGTCACACCAAGCGCCGCCTCGACCGCCGCGACGCCATCTTCCAGCCGCTCCGCCGTCACCGCCAGATGATCCAGCCGCAGCATCACGCGGCCTTTGTCACGGCGGTCTGCGCCTTCATGGCTTGTGCCAGCGAGGCGAACCGCGCTTGTGCAACCTCGCCGAACAGCCCCTCGCCGGCGGGCGTCAATTCCAGCGTCAGCAGCAGTTTCTTGGGGTTCCAATGCAGCGCGCCCGCCTTGGCCGGATTGCCGATCGAAAACATCGCGCCGAACCGCATCGCCTTGCCCAGCACTTCAGCCTCTTGCACCTCGTCTTCGCTCAACAGCCGGAACATCGGCTCCAGCCGCGATCCGGCGCGGCTGTTCTTGTAGCGGTGCAGAAGGGCAAGGCCAAGAAACACCCGGCCCGGATGATCCAGCCCGCCAAGGTTCGCGCGGGTGGCGTTGTCGAAACACGCCTCGGCCCGGTAATCAGGGTGTGCGCGCCATGTGGTGTCATGCAGCAGGCACGCGGTCTTGATCAGGCGCAGCCGTTCCTTGCCAACCTCGGGGAACAGGGGTTCAAGAAATTCAAACAGCTTCTTGCCAAAACCGGGGATGCGCGACTGGGTCAGTTCCGTCATCCGCGCGGCTTCGATCAACGGGTCGCGGGCGCGCAGCCGTTCGGGCATCTGTTCGTACAACAGCCCCTCGCGGATGCCGTAGGCCGACACGTCGATTTCGGACGGTTTCAGCATCCGGACCAGTTCGCGCAGCACTTCGCAGGCCAGTGGCACCAGTTCCATGCGTTCGGATGACGTGCCGGTGCGGCCGCGCAGGACGGCAAGGTCGGCAACAGCCAGCCAATCCAGCGTGTCGGTCAAGCCCTTGGGCGTCATGCGATATTCATGCAGCACGGTCAGCGGATAATTGCGCCGCTCCATATCCAGCCGGGCTATAACGCGCCACGATCCGCCGACCAGATAGATCCGCTCGCCTTCCGACTGAAGGTCGGCCTGCGCGGCTTTCAGCACCTTGGCGATATGCGCCTGCCGCACCGCGGCGTCGCCCTTGATCTGCTGCAACCGGAACGGGCCAAGCGGTGTGGACACGCGCTTGCCGACGCGGCCATTGCCGATCCGCGCCAGTTCCATCGAGTTGCCGCCGATATCGCAGACGATGCCCTTGGCATCCGGCCAGCCCAGCAGCACGCCTTGCGCCGATAGCCGCGCCTCTTCATCGCCGTCGATCACCCACAGGCGCATCCCGGTTTCACGCAACACATCGGCCTGAAACTCCGGCCCGTCCTCGGCCTCGCGGGTGGCGGCGGTGGCGACCACGGTCAGGGGGCTGATGCCCATGCCGTCGGCCAAGAGCGCAAAGCGTTTCAGTGCCGCCAGCGCGCGGATGCGGCCTTGCGGGTTCAGCCGCCCGGTTTCGGCCAAGCCCTTGCCAAGGCCGCACATGATCTTTTCGTTGTAGAAATAGGCGGGAGAGCGCGCGGCACCATCGAACACCACCATCCGGACCGAGTTCGATCCCACGTCCACGACGCCCACGCGGCTAAGCGCACGGGCCGACGGATCATCGAACAGCGGGCGGCCAAACGGGCCATCCTCGTCGTCGTCGGCACCTTTGTGTTCGGGCATGGCAGGTCCCCCTTCGGCATCTGGCCGCACCATGCCGACCTCTGCCGAAGGGGTCAACTCGTCAACCCCGAAACGGCTTTGGGAACCGGCGATCCGGGGCAGGTGGCAAGCGCTGTCAAAGCCCGGCTACCCGGGCTTCGTCGCGCGGGATAGCCAGCCGCGGCACGTCCTTTGCCCCCGCCGTGCCGCGACCGGACAGCGACGGATTTTCCATGAAGAAGCGGTGGCAGTTGAACATGCCGTTTTCCTGCGGGGTCAGGTCGCGGTGGTAGCTACCATCGGGTGACAGCACCCAGCTTTGCGCCTCGTCAGCAAAGTTGGCAGCCATGATCTGACCCATGATCTGGGTCTTGACGGTGATGTTCAGCGCCTCGACCAGCGTTTCCACGCGGCGGGTCAGGTTGCGGCCCATCCAGTCGGCGGATGAGAAAAACACGCGGGCTTTCTTCGACGGCAGACCCTCGCCGTTGCCAAAGCAGACGATGCGAGAGTGTTCGAGGAACCGCCCGACGATGGATTTGACGCGGATGTTTTCGCTCAGCCCCTTCACGCCGGGGCGCACGCCGCAGATGCCGCGCACGACAAGGCTGATCTTCACGCCTGCCTGACTGGCTGCATACAGTGCGTCGATCACGTCGGGTTCGATCAGCGAGTTGATCTTGGCCCAGATTTCGGCAGGCCTGCCGGCGCGGGCGTGATCGGCCTCGGCGGCGATCAGCTGCAGCAGGCGGGGTTTCAGGGTGATCGGGGAAATCGCAATGTTTTCAAGCCCTTCGGGCTGCACATAGCCCGACAGGTAGTTGAACACCTTGGTTGCATCGCGGCCCAGTGCCGGGTCGCAGGTGAAGAACGACAGGTCGGTGTAAATGCGCGCCGTGATCGGGTGATAGTTGCCGGTGCCGTAATGGGTGTAGGTCACCAGATGGTCGCCCTCGCGCCGCACCACGGTGCTGATCTTGGCGTGGGTCTTGTAGTTGACGAAGCCGTAGACGACATGCGCGCCTGCGCGTTCCAGACGGCGCGATTGGCGAATGTTGGCGGCCTCGTCGAAGCGGGCCTTCAGTTCGACCAGCGCGGTGACGGATTTCCCCGCCTCGGCCGCCTCGCACAGCGCGCCGACGATCGGGCTGTCCCACGAGGTGCGGTAAAGGGTCTGCTTGATCGCCAGCACATCCGGGTCGCGCGCCGCCTGCTCCAGAAACCGGATCACCATATCGAAGGTCTCATACGGGTGATGCAGCAGCATGTCCTTTTGCCGGATCGCGGCGAACAGGTCGCCTTCGTGGTCCTGCACCCGTTCTGGGATGCGCGGGGTGAAGGGCGGCCACATCAGATCCTTGCGGCTGGATAGGATCAGTTCCTTGAGGTCGGCCACGCCCAGAAGACCCTTCACCTCCACCACCTCGTCCTCGGTGACGGCCAGTTCTTCCATGATCAGGGCGCGCAGGGTTTCAGGCGCACCCGCGCTCATCTTGAGCCGGATCACCTCGCCCCGGCGGCGGCGTTTCAGCGCGGTCTCGAACTCGCGCACCAGATCTTCGGCTTCGTCTTCTACTTCAAGGTCGCTGTCGCGCAGCACGCGGAACATGCAGTGGCCCTGGTCGGAATAGCCGGGGAACAGCATCCCGAGGTGCAGGAGCAGAAGGTCTTCCAGTGGCAGGAAGCGGAATTCGCCGGGCTTGGCGGGCAGCGGCACGAAGCGGGCGATCTGCTGGGGGATCGGCAGAAGCGCCTTCAGCGTGCGGTGATCGACGGTGCGTTCCAGTTCCAGCGCCAGCGAAAAGCCGGTGTTGGGGATGAACGGGAACGGGTGCGCCGGGTCGATGGCAAGGGGCGACAGCACCGGGAACACGTTGGTCAGAAAGTGCGTCTCGAGGTGTTTGAGGTCGCGCGCGTTCAGTTTCGAGCGGGTGGCGATGACGATGCCCTCACCCTCCATCTCGCGGCGGAGGCGGTTGAAGGTCGCCTGTTGCGTCTGCATCAGGCGGCGGGCGTCGGCGTTGATCAGGCCAAGCTGTTCGGCGGGGCTGCGGCCATCCTCCGACAGGGTCGCGTTGCCATTGCGCACCAGCGCACGCAGGCCCGCGACGCGGACGGTGTAGAATTCGTCAAGGTTGGTGGCAGAGATCGACAGGAAGCGCAGCCGTTCCAGCAGCGGCACGGCGGGGTTCGCGGCCTCTTCCAGCACACGCCAGTTGAAGGCCAGCCAGCTAAGCTCGCGGTTGAAAAACCGGCCCGGTCCGGCGATTTCGGCGAAGGGCAGTTCCACGGGGGCGGGGAAGGGGGAGCGGAGGAAATCGGCTTGGGTCATGGAAGGGCTTATGCCGCGCGGATCATGAAGGTTATGTGACACTGTTTCACCGGCGCGGGGGTCTGTCCAGTGCAGGCGCCAGTGGGCCCGGGAACCGCTTACCCCTCGCCCAACATCTCGGCGGCAAGGGCGCGCGTCACGGGGCGCCCCAGCGCCAGCGCGCGGGCGTCAAGTGCAGCGACAAGGCCGCGTGCGGCACCGATGGATCGGGGCATGTGGCTGACAAGATAGGGGATCAGGTTTGCCGGAACGGCGATCTGGCGGTCGGCGAACAGCTTGACCAGCACTGCGGCCAAAAGCGCGTCGTCTGGCGCTTCCAGCCGGGCAATCGGCGCCGCCTGCAAGCGGCTTGCCAGATCGGCGAGGCTCAACCCCCAGTCGCGCGGCGGTGTGGCGGCGGTCAGGAGGAGCGCGCCGGTTTCCGTGACAAGGTTGTGCAGATGGAACAGCGCCGCCTCCGCCGCGCCGATATGGTCGGCATCCTCGACCACCACCCGCGCGCCGGCCAGCGCGCCAAGATCGGCGGTCGCAAGATCGGTCGCGCTGATCACGGTCGCGCCCGCCAGCGTGGCCCAGATCTGCGCCAGATGCGTCTTGCCAGATCCCTCCGGCCCGATCAGCAGCAGCTTGCGCCCCGGCCAATCCTGCCAGCCCTCCACCGTCTGCAAGGCCAGCGCATTGGCCGGCGAGACGAAGAAATCGTCGCGAGTCATTGCCTCGGTGCCACTCAGGTCGAAAATCAGCTGGCCGGTCACGCAGCATCCCCGGGGGGCGGCCGGCGCGTCTTGCGCAACGGCGGCGGTGGCGGCGCGCCAAGGGGGTCAAGCCGCGCGGTCGTGCCCTTGTACAGCAGGCTAGACTGATACTGGCTGATGCCAAAGCGGGTCAGCACGCCGATGCTGGCGGCCACCGGCACCGCGATCAGCATGCCGACAAAGCCGAACACCGACCCAAAGGCCGACAGCGCGAACAACAGCCACACCGGATGCAGGCCAACCGATTTGCCCACCAGTTTCGGCGTCAGGATGTTGCCTTCGATGAACTGCCCGGCGGCAAATATCGCGGCGATGATACCGATCGACACCCAGTCGCCCCAGAACTGAAACAGCGCCAGCCCCACCGCCAGCGTGCCGCCGATGATCGAGCCGACATAAGGAATGAAGGTGATCGCCCCGGCAATCGCACCGACGATAAGGCCGAATTGCAGGCCGGCAAACATCAGCGCGATGGAATAGAAAGTGCCCAGCAGCAGGCAGACCGAGATCTGCCCTCGCACAAAGCCCGCCAGCACGGCGTCGATCTCGCCGGCAAGGCGGCGGATCGTGGGGGCGTGGTCCAAGGGCAGCATGGCGTCGATCCGCGCCACCATCTTGTCCCAGTCCAGCAAGAGGTAGAAGGCCACCACCGGCACGACCACGATGAAAACCACCGCCGAGATCACGCCAAGCGCCGAGGTCAGCACGCCGTTGGCCAGCTCGGCCCCGCGCGCCTGTATCGCGGCGGCGATTTCCGCCAGGGTCTGACGGATGGTCGAGGTGCTGTCGGTCAGGTCGGGGAACCGTTCGACCAGAAAGCCCTGCAGGCGTTTGGCAATGTCGGGGGCGGAGTTGATCAGCGCGGTCAACTGGTTGACCAGCGTCGGGATCACCGCCAGCACCAGCAGCACCACCGCCAGCAGCGCCACCAGCGAGATCACCGTGGTCGCCGAGACGCGGCTCAGCCCCGCGCGTTCCAGCCGGTCGGCGACGGGATCAAGGAAATAGGCGATCGCACCGCCCACCAGAAACGGCAGCAGCACATTGCCCAGAAACCACAAGAGCAGCAGAAATATGACTGCGGCGATGCCCCAGTATTTCGCCTGTGCTGTCAGTGGCAGGGCCATGCGCAAATCCGTTCCCGTTTTGCGACATATCGCCCCTGTGCCGGTTCCGTGCAAGGGGCGGCGGGGCTTGGGATGCCCGACCCCGCGCATTGGCGGGGTAGGGCGGGCAGTTTCAGTGGCAGGCCGGGGTTAGTGGCAGGCGGGCCGCTTGCCGGGCAGCAGCACCTTGTCGATCACATGGATCACGCCGTTGTCGGCCTTGATGTCGGCGACGATGACGGTGGCCATCTCGCCGGTGCCATCAGCGATGGTCACGCCGGACGCGCCCTTGGTGATGCACAGGCGCTGCGAGGTGAGAAGCGGTTTGAAGGTGGTCGAGCCGTTCGGAATGTCGGCTGCAGTCAGCAAGCGATCGTCGACGTGATACAGCAGGATATCCGTCAACTGCGCCTTGTTTTCCGGCTTCAGCAGCGTGTCCACCGTGCCGGCGGGCAGTGCGGCGAAGGCCTCGTTGACCGGCGCGTACACGGTGAAGGGGCCGGGGCCGGCCAGCGTTTCGGCAAGGCCCGCAGCGGTGACGGCGGCCACGAGCGTCGTGAAGCGTTCGTCTCCGGCAGCGATTTCGGTGATGGATTGGGCCTGAGCCAGCGTGGTGCTCAGCGCCAGTGCGCCCAGTGCAAGATGGAGTTTCATGTGTTTGGTCCCCTGTTGACGACACACCTTTGTGGCGGGTCAGGAGCAATACGAAGCGAGCCGTAATGCCGGATGGGATGTTTCACGGGCCTGACGCATCGGTGATGGGCCGTTATCCGCTGTCAGCGCGCGCTTAGGGTGTGGCGGATAAGCCCCTTGCGGATCGACCGCGCCGGTTTTGGCCGTCAGATCAACGGCATGGCTTTGGGGTCGACACCCCCGGCCATGACTGACTTTTGACAAAACCCAAGAAAGCTTGAACCACATGAAAACCCTCCTCTCCCTGACCGTTGCCGTCCTGACCTTCCCGATGGCCGCCCTCGCGATGCCCGCCATCGGTGACATTGTCGGCACCAACCCCGCAGACGCCACCGCCGCGCTGGAAAAGGCCGGCTGCAAGGTTGCCGAATTCGAGGCCGAGGACGGCAAGATCGAGGCCAAATGCACCGACACCGCCACCTCGAAGATGATGGAGGTCTACATCGACCCCAAGACCGGCGCCGTGGCTGACATCAAGTCGGAAGACTGATCATGGCAGCCCCTCAGACATCCGGACGGCAGGCACCTCTTTCACCGCCCGACCTTTGGGACCCGGTGGTGCGCATCAGCCATTGGGGGCTTGCGTTCATTGTCGTGATGAACGCGATCTTCACCGAAGGCGGCAGCCAATGGCATCTCTGGCTGGGCTGGATCGGTATGGCGCTGTTGGTATTGCGACTGGTCTGGGGGGTTCTTGGTCCGGTGGAGGCGCGGTTCTCGGCGTTTCCACCGAACCCCCGCGCTGCCCTGTCACACATGCGCAGGCTGGTTTCGGGCCGCGCGCCACATTACCCTTCGCACAATCCGGCCGGTGCCTTGATGGTCTATGCATTCTGGGCCACGCTGGCCGTGGTGATCGGGACGGGCCTTGTGATGACCGGCGGCCAGACGCCGATGCAGGCGGCGCGTGATGATGCAGCGGTTGCATCGGGCGACTGGTCGGTGCTGGTTGCAGAAGATGATGACGGCGGCGATGGCCGGTTTGGCAAAGCGTCGAAAGAGGTGCATGAAGTGGCGGCGAACCTTCTCTTGATCCTGGCGGCGCTGCACATCGCCGGGGTGGCGGTGGAATCCCGCGCCATGCGCCGCAACCTTGTGGCGCCGATGCTGGCCGGCAGTCGGCGGCGGCGCGGGTGAAGGTTCCGCTTTTGAAACCCGGATCGCAACGGCGACGCCCTGTCGCCGTTGCGACGTTTCTTGTGGTCCAGACGCTTGCTGCGGTGTTCTTCGTCGGCGATGCGCTGGGCGACTTGTTCATGGATCCGGCCGGCGCACATTCGATCTTCGAAACGCTGGTTGCCGTGGCGCTGGTGATGGGCGTCATCTTCGGCGGGGTGGAACTGCGCCGCACGCTGGAACGGATGCGCACCCAAGAGGCGGCACTGGCGGTGGCTTCGGGCGCGCTGGCCGAGGTGATCCGCGCCCAGTTCACCGACTGGGGCCTGACCGTGGCCGAAGAGGACGTGGCCTTCCTTGCGCTGAAGGGTCTGGACGTGGCCGAAATCGCCGCGATGCGCGGCTCGGCCCAAGGCACGGTCCGCGCGCAACTGACCAAGGTCTACGCCAAGGCGGGCGTGTCGAACCGCGCCCAGTTCGCTGCCCTTTTCGTCGAGGATCTGCTGGGCGCCTCGCTGGTGGAACCCATCGCAAAGGCTGGCTGACACGGCCGCCCTTGCCTGATCGTCACGCCTCGCCTAAACCCATCGCCGACCCTTGACCCGAAAGGCCGCCCGATGCGTCTGACCCGCTACTTCCTGCCCGTCCTGAAGGAAAACCCGGCCGAGGCGCAGATCGTCTCGCACCGCTACATGCTGCGCGCGGGCATGATCAAGCAGCAGGCGGCTGGCATCTATTCGTGGCTGCCCCTTGGCTACCGCGTCCTGAAGCGGATCGAGCAGATCGTGCATGAAGAACAGGTGCGCGCCGGGCACATCCCCCTGCTGATGCCCACGCTGCAACCCGCCGACCTCTGGCGCGAAAGCGGGCGCTATGACGACTACGGTCAGGAAATGCTGCGCATCAAGGACCGCCAGGACCGCGAGATGCTTTACGGCCCCACCAACGAAGAGATGATCACCGACATCTTCCGCGCCCACGTCAACAGCTACAAGGACCTGCCGCTGACGCTCTACCACATCCAGTGGAAATTCCGCGACGAGATGCGCCCCCGGTTCGGCGTGATGCGCGGGCGCGAGTTCCTGATGAAGGACGGCTACAACTTCGACGTCGACAAGGCCTCGGCGCTCCATGCCTATAACCGCCACATGGTCAGCTATCTGCGCACCTACGAACGCATGGGCCTGACCGCGATCCCGATGCGCGCCGACTCTGGACCGATCGGCGGCGACGATACGCATGAATTCCTCGTCCTCGCCTCGACCGGCGAGAGCGAAGTGTTCTTCGATTCAGCCGTCACCGACCTGAAGCTTGGCAACCGCGAGGTCGATTACGACAACCGCGACGAAGTGGCTGCGATCTGCAAGGAGTTCACCACGCTCTACGCCCGCACGGATGAGACCCACGACGCAGGCGTCTTCGACCAGATCCCCGAAGCCCGCCGCAAGGTCGCGCGTGGCATCGAGGTCGGCCAGATCTTCTACTTCGGCACCAAGTATTCCGAGGCGATGGGCGCGATGGTCACCACCGCCGATGGCGGCAAGGTGCCGGTCGAGATGGGCTCGCACGGCATCGGCGTCTCCCGCCTTCTCGGCGCGATCATCGAGGCCAGCCACGATGACAAGGGCATCATCTGGCCCGAGGGTGTCACACCCTTCCCGGTCGGCATCGTGAACCTCAAGCAGGGCGACACGGCGGCCGACGCCGCCTGCGACGGGCTTTACAAAGCGCTTGCTGCCAAGGGCCTTGAGGCGCTTTATGACGACCGCGACGAACGAGCGGGGGCGAAGTTCGCGACGATGGACCTTATCGGCCTGCCGTGGCGCATCACCGTCGGCCCGCGCGGGTTGGCCAATGGCGTCGTCGAAGTGACCTCGCGCCGCTCCGGCGTCAGCGAAGAAATGTCGCCGGAGGCTGCCGTCGACCGCATCGCCCAGATCTACGCCGGTGTCTGATCCATCGTGACCACCAGATTGCCGGGCTTGTGAAAGCCCTCGGCAATCCGGTGCGCCTCGGCCAAATGTGCGAACGGCAGCACCTGGCCGACGACAGGCGTATACGCCCCCTCCTGATGCAGGCCCACCAGCCGCAGCATCGACGGCAGGTCTTCCTTGCTGGTGCCGGTGATTACCCGACGGTCGCCACGGCGCGGTCGCAATGCCGACCCCAGCATCGCCGAAAGATCGGCGGTGACCAGCACCAGCCGACCGCCCGGCGCCAGAAGCGGGGCGGCGCGGTCCCAGCCAAGCTTGCCCATCACGTCGATCACCACATCGAACGGACCCGCAGGCGAGCCGTCCCGGTAATCGCTCACCTCGGAGGCACCCATACGGCGGGCAAGGTCGTGGTTCGCCGCCGACGCCGTTGCAGCCACCTTCGCGCCCAGATGCCGCGCGATCTGCACCGCCGCACCGCCCACTGCCCCGGTCGCCCCCGCCACCAGCACCCGCTCGCCTGCCGTCACCTTGGCCCGGTCGATCAAGAATTCTGCCGCCGTCAGACCGCCAAAGAAGAACGCGGCCCCCGCCTCGAAGCTCAGCGTGTCGGGCAAGGGCAGGATCGTCCCGCTTTGCGTGATCACCAGATACTCGCGATGCGCGCCGCCCTTGAACCCGGTAAGGCCGAAGACCCGCTGGCCCACGCTCCACCCGGTGACACCCGCGCCAACGCCTGCCACCTCGCCCGCAAAGGCCCAGCCTGGTGCCACCCGTGGCCGCGTCAGCCCGATTGCCACCCGCAACAAAAGCCCCAGTCCACGCGGCACCATGCCCGACCGCAGCCGCGCATCGCCCGCCGTCACCGGTGCCGCCCGCACCCGGACCAGCACCTCGCCCGGCCCCGGCGCGGGGATCGGCGCATCCTCGAAGCGGATGGTTTCCGGGCCGCCATAGGCCGTGTAGCGGGCGATCTTCATGACCGATCTCCGTTCCAAGATATCAGGCGCAATCTTATCAGGCGCAGTCTTCGCAGCCTGAAACAAAGGTAAAGCCCAAACTCGCCAAGGTCGGAAATCCTGACCCCACCTGCTTGACCCTGCCGGGGCCGCTGCCTAGCGTGGCCGGAAATGAGGAGGCCGGTATGGCGAAGGCACTGATCACATGGGGCGGCTGGGATGGGCATCAGCCGGACAAGGTGGCTTCCCTGTTTGCAGGCTGGCTGGGCGAGGCAGGGTTTTCGGTGACGGTCACCGATACTCTGGCCTGTTTCGATGACCCCGCTGCGCTTGCCGACCTTTCCCTGATCGTGCCGGTCTGGACCATGTCGAAGATCGAAAAGGAACAGGCGCTGAACGCCTGCGCCGCCGTCGCCTCGGGCGTGGGGCTTGCGGGGTGTCACGGCGGCATGTGCGACGCGTTTCGCGAAAACGTCGACTGGCAGTTCATGACCGGCGCGCAGTGGGTGGCGCATCCCGGCAATGACGGGGTGGATTACGCGGTGCGGATGGTGACCGACGATGCCCTCGTCGCTGGCGTCGATGACTTTCGCGTTGCGACCGAGCAATACTACCTGCACGTCGATCCGGCGGTGAAGGTTCATGCCGTCTGCGACTTTCCGGTGGTCGATGGCCCGCATGCGCCGAACGGCCCGGTGGCGATGCCGGTTGTCTTCACCAAACGCTGGGGGCAGGGCCGGGTCTACTACAACGCGCTTGGCCATCAGGCGAACGTGATCGACCACGGCCCTGCGGCCGAGTTGATGCGCCGTGGCCTAATGTGGGCCGCGCGGTAGGGCTTCGGGCAGGTCTTCTGCCATACGCCTGCCATACACCTGCCAGACGCTTTGCAGACCGGCGCAAACACCCCGCGCCTTGACCTTTCCCGCCCGCTCGCCCACGTTGCGCGGCAACTGGCAGGCAGGGCAGATGGCATCCAAGACAGCACCTTTCTCGGCGTTCGAATTCATGATCGCCTGGCGCTATCTGCGCGCCCGGCGGGCAGAAGGCGGGGTCAGCGTGATGACCTGGATCAGCCTGATCGGCATCACCCTCGCGGTGTTCGCGCTGATCGCCACGCTGGCCGTAAGGGCCGGATTTCGCGCGGAATTCGTCGATACCATCCTTGGCGCCAACGCCCATGTCACGGTCTATACCGCTGGCACCGTCGATCCTGACGGCACTGTCACCAAAGGCTTTGCCAACGCCGACGCGATGAGCGAGGCGATCCGCGCCGTGCCGGGCGTCACCCGCGCCGCGCCCTTGATCAAGGGGCAGGTCATGGTGACCGATGGCGAGCGGACCACCGGCGCGCAAGTCTTTGGCATATCGAAGGAAAACCTCGAAACCATCCCCCGCGTCGGCCTCGGTTCCGAAGCGCTCGGCGACATCGCCCGCTTCGACGAAGGCATCGCCCTCGGCTCCGGCATCGCCCGCGAACTGGGCGTCACGGTGGGCGACCGCGTCCGCCTGATCGCCCCCGGTGGCGTAAAGACAGCGATGGGCGCCTCGCCCCGCGTCAGCGCCTACGAGGTGGTCTACATCTTCACCGCAGGCCGCTACGACATCGACACCACCCGCATCTACATGCCCTTTGCCGAAGCGCAGAGCTATTTCAACAAGGAAGGCATCGCTGACGAGATCGAGGTGATGGTGGAAAACCCTGACGCCATAGAGGGTTACGCGCTGCCGATCCTGAATGCAGCGGGGCCGGATGCGATGCTGTGGACGTGGAAGGAAAGTGCGGGATCGTTCCTGCGCGCGCTTGATATCGAGGACAACGTGATGTTCGTCATCCTGTCGATCCTCGTCCTGATCGCCGCGATGAACATCGTTTCCGGCCTCATCATGCTGGTCAAGAACAAGGGCCGAGATATCGGCATCCTGCGAACGATGGGATTGACCGAAGGCTCTGTTCTCAGGGTGTTTTTCATCTGCGGCGCATTCACCGGCGTCGTCGGCACGCTGATGGGCGTGGGCCTTGGGTGCCTGTTCGCGCTTTATATCGACCGGATCATGGGCTTCATCAACTGGATGAACGGGGCCGATGTGTGGGACCCGTCGATCCGCGGAATTTACGCCCTTCCGGCGAAGCTGCAGTTGAAGGACGTGGGGTCGGCGGTGGCCTTGTCGCTGGGCCTCTCGTTCATCGTGACGCTGTTCCCGGCGCGGCGGGCCGCACGGATGAACCCGGTCGAGGCGCTGCGATATGAGTGACGGGCTGGCGCTGGAGGGGATCGAAAAGGGCTACAACCGGGGCAAGCCTTCCGAGGTGATCGTGCTGCGCGGGGCCAGCCTGACGGTGGCGCGCGGCGAGGTGGTGGCGCTGGTCGCGCCATCGGGTGCGGGCAAGTCGACGCTGTTGCACATCGCTGGGCTTCTGGATACGGCGGATGCGGGGTCCGTGCAGCTCGACGGTCGCGAAATGGGCGGGCTTTCGGACCGGGCGCGCACCGAGGTGCGACGCGAGGATGTAGGCTTCATCTACCAGTTCCACCACCTGCTGCCAGAGTTCTCGGCCCTGGAAAACGTGGTAATTCCGCAGCTTGCGAACGGCGTCCCGAAGGCTGCCGCAGAGGCGCGCGCGCGTGATCTGCTTGACCGTGTGGGTGTCGGACCACGGGCCGGGCACCGGCCTGCGGCGCTGTCAGGGGGCGAACAGCAGCGGGTGGCGTTCTGCCGGGCGCTGGCGAACGGGCCAAAGCTTCTTTTGGCGGACGAGCCGACCGGAAACCTTGATCCCGGCACGTCCGAGACGGTGTTTCAGGTGCTGCTGGGGCTGGTGCGCGAAACCGGGCTTTCGGCGCTGATCGCCACGCACAACCTTGATCTTGCGGCGCGAATGGATCGCTTGGTACGTCTGGATCAGGGGCGTGTGACGTAGATCATGGCCGCCTTTGGCCGCACGTGTTTTAAGTATAGCGAGGGAGATCTGCCATGCGTCATCTGGTTCTACCGACCGTCCTGATCCTGTCGGCCTGCGTGCCGCAAGGACAGGAGAAGCAGCCACCCACCGGAGCCGAGGATTTCGCGGCCTATTGTTCGGCCTGTCACGGCGCGGGGGCCAAGGGTGACGGGCCGATGGCAGCCAGCCTTGACAGGCGTCCTGCTGACCTGACGCGGATTTCCGCCCGCAACGGCGGTGTTTTCCCGGGAACGAAGGTGATGGCGAAGATCTGGTCCTACAGCGGCGGGCCGGGGGCCGAGACGCCGATGCCATCCTTTGCCCCGCTGCTCGATGGCCAGCTTGTCGGGTACGACGGCGGCGACGGCATCGCCAGCCCCACACCGGTCCGTCTGGTGCAGGTGGCCGAATACTTGAAGTCCATCCAGGAATAGTGCGCGTCAGAGCGGCCGGCGCGGATCGTCGCCAAGCTGGCGGGCAAAGGTGCTGGCGTAGACCGCTTCGGGAACGCTCGTGCCGTAGAACGCAAGGCAGGCAGCCCGGAGACGCCGCTAATCGGCTTCGCCTTCAGGGCGGATGGCCACGGGCAAGACGATGGTCCTTTTTTCCGTCAGTGTCGGTGAGCCGTGGAAGAAGGCCAAGCGACAGATGCGGACGGACCTCGGGTAACGCAAACCGGACCGTGCAAGCCACTGGCCGGAACCACTTGTCAAGACTACTGTCGCGGGGAAACAGGCGGGGGGCGGCATGGACGGCACGTTGCGGGAACGTTGGGTTCTGGCGCTGGTGGGCGCGCTGGGTGGGGGCAGCCTTTACTGGTTGACCATCGGGATCGACGGCATCGTTCCGGACCGGGCGGTGCTGACCCTGATCGTGATGACGGGCACGTTCTTTGCCACGCTGCTGGCGATGGCCGGGCCGATGGGCGTGCGACGGGCGGCGGTGAATGCTGCCGGTCTGGCCGTGGGGACGGCCGGGCTGGTGTGGCTCGGCTCGCTGCGGTTCGAGACGGCGGACGGGTTTTTCAACGGGCCGCTGCCGACACTGGCGGCGCTGACGGTGGCAAGCCTTCCGATGCCGTTCCTGATTGCCCGCGTGGGGCCGGGGTGGCGTGATTATCCTTCGCTGTTCCTGCAGGCTTGGTCGATCGTGGTGCGGTACGCGGCGGCATGGGCCTTTACCGGCCTTGTGTGGGTTGTGATCCTGCTTTCCGACCGGATGCTGGGGATTGTCGGGCTGACGGTGATCAACGACCTTCTGGCGATTGAGGTGGTGCCGTTTGTGCTGACCGGGGCGATCATCGGGCTGGCGATGGCCGTGGTGCACGAATATGCCGAACTGTTGTCGCCTTACGTGGTGCTGCGGCTGTTCCGGCTGTTGCTGCCGGTGGTTCTGACAGTGATGGCGGTGTTTCTGGTCGCGCTGCCGTTTCGCGGATTGAACGGGCTGTTTCAGGACTGGTCGCCGGCGCTTGTGCTTTTCGCGATGGTTGCGGCCGGAATTTCGCTGGTGTCGATTGCCGTGGACCAGAGCGACGCGGATGCGACGACAAGCCCGTTCTTGCGGCTGGCGGCGCAGGCGCAAGCGCTCGTCCTGCCGGCTGTGGCGGGGTTCGGAGCCTGGGCCGTGTGGCTGCGGGTGGCGCAATACGGCTGGACGCCAGAGCGGGTGTTCATGGCGCTGGTGGCGGCCCTGGCGGTGGCATACGGCATGATCTACGCTGTGGCGGTGCTTCGGCGCGGCCCTTGGATGGCCCGCATCCGGGCGGGCAACCTGTGGATGGCGCTGGCGGTCATCGCCCTTGCCGCGCTGTGGCTGACGCCGGTCCTGAACGCCGAACGGATTTCGGCGCGCGACCAGTTGGCGCGGTTTGACGCGGGGCGCACGGCGGTCGAGGCGCTGGATATCGCGGCGATCCGGCAGTGGGGCAAGGCGGGCGCTGCGGTGATCGCCGCGCTTGAGGAGAAGGCCAAAGCACCGGGGCAGGAGGCGCTGGCCGCGCGGCTGGCAAATCCGGGGGCCGAGCCGGTGATGTCGGGCGAAAAACGGGCGGCTCTGGTAGCGGAACTGGCGGCCCTTATGCCGCTGCAACCCGCCAGTGCCACAGGGACGCGCGACATGATCCTTGCGGCGATGCAGGAGTATGAACTGTCGACGTGGCTGGATGCCTGCAAGCGGGTGCAGACCGATGGCCGCCCGGGGTGCGTGCTGGCGGTGGCCGACCTCTTGCCGATGATCCCCGGCGAGGAGGCGATGGTGGTGCTGATCGAGGCGGGCGATTACGCGCAGGTCTACGGGCTCTATTTCCTTGCCGATGGCAGTCTTGCGCAGCGCACGGCGGTCCGGTCGGACGGAACCTACCCCGGCCCCGACGAGGCGCGCGCTTTGTTGCGCACATTCCAGGACCAGCCCCCGGCGGTGACGCCGGCGTTGTTGAACCAGCTTGGCACCGGCGAGGCGGGGATCCTGATCCTGCCGTGACCGCGCCCAGCCATTTCGATCAACCCGCCTTGCTTGGCGACGATTTGTTAACCCGCAGGTCGTAGGTTTGCGTTCCAAAGAAGGGGGCGCTGGATGCAAGGTCTGATGCTGCGGTCGATGCAAGCCTATCTACGCGCCACCTTTGGTGCCGAGGTCTGGGCTGCGGTGGTGCGCGAAGCGACGTTGCCGGTGGACGGTTTTGAGCCGATGCTGCGCTACGGCGACGGCATGGCTGACCGCGTGGCGATGGCTGCGGCACGGGTGTTGAACCGCCCGTCCGATGTGCTGTGGGAAGATGTGGGAACCCACCTTGTCACCAACGCCCGGCACGAAGGAGTGCGACGGCTTTTGCGGTTCGGCGGCGTCGGGTTCACCGACTTCCTCTATTCGCTGGAAGAACTGCCAGACCGCGCGCGGTTGGCGCTGCCTGACCTTCAGGTGCCGGATCTTGTGCTGGAAGAAGTCGGGCCGGATCGGTTCTGCCTGACCTGCCAGTTCCCGATTGCCGGTGCGACGCGGATCCTTGGGGGCGTGGTTATGGCAATGGCCGACGATTATGGTGCCCTGGTCGTTATCGACTATGTGGGGGGCGATGCGATTTTGATCGATGTGCCAGAGATCCGCCACACCACGGGCCGGCGCTTCGATCTTGCGATGCCGGGGGCGTAGATGGACGGACAGATGCCGGAGCAGGTTCTGTTGTGGGACGGGGCGGTGTTGGACCGGTTCATGCCGATGCACCTTCTGGTTGGGCAGGACGGGGTGGTGGAACGGGCCGGGCCGACGCTGTCGCGGGTGTTTCCGGGGCGGGCGCTGATGGGGGCCGAATTCGGCGATCTTTTCGAACTTCGCGCGTCCGGCGGGGCGGCGACGCTGGCAGACATCATGGCACGCGGTGGGCGGCGGCTAAGGCTTTATCCAAGGGACCGGGCGCCCGGCGCAGCGCGCACCGGAATGCGGGGCCTTGCAGTGGCGTTGCCAGAAAGCGGGCAGGTGCTGGTCAATCTCAGCTTCGGGATCGACGTGGTCGCGGCGGTTCGGGCCTACCGTCTGACCGTCGCAGACTTTGCGCCCACCGATCTTGCGATGGAACTGCTTTATCTGGCGGAGGCGAACCGCGCGGTCACCGGCGAATTGCGCGGCCTGAACCTTCGGTTGGACGGCGCGCGCGTTGCGGCGGAGGAGGAGGCGATCACCGACCCGCTGACCGGGTTGAAGAACCGCCGCGCCGCTGATGCCTACCTCGCGCGGCTTTGCGCGACGGGTGTGCCGTTTGGCGTCCTGCATATGGACCTCGATTACTTCAAGGCGGTGAACGACAGCTTTGGCCATGCCGCCGGCGATCTTGTTCTGGGCGAAGTGGCGCGGGTGCTGCGGCGCCAGACCCGGGCAGAGGATTGCGCCGCGCGCATTGGTGGCGACGAGTTCGTGCTGATCCTTGCCGGACAGACAGAGGTTGCGCATCTGCTTGCCGTGGCCGAACGGATCATCGCCGGGGTGTCGGAGCCGATCCTGTTTGAGGGCCAGTTGGCGCGGGTGTCGGCAAGCGTCGGCATCGGCCGGTCGATTGACCACGCCTATCCCGAACCCGCGCAGCTTCTGGCGGATGCGGATGCCGCGCTTTACAGGGCAAAGCGTGCCGGCAGGGGGCGGGCGGTGCTGGCCTCTGACAAGGGGGCGCGCTGAGGGGCACTGGTAAAGACGGTGTTACCCTAGCGCACGGGCGGCAACACCCACAGTGCTGCGGGTGGCAGTGTGATGCGGAAAGGCTGGGCATCTGGCAACGAGGCTGCCGCGGCCGGGGGCAAGAGCGCCTCGATCACGACCGGCCCCGCGTGCAGCGTCACCCTGGATTGAGACCCGTGGAAGGCGCGGCTGAACACCACTGCGGAAAGGGAGTTTTCGCCAGCGCCGCCCACTTCGACCTCTTCGGGGCGGAAGGTCAGGATGCCGTCGCCCACGGGCGCACCCTCGGGCAGGCGCAACGGGCCAAGGGCGGAATGAAACTTTCCGCTGCGGGATTGCCCTGTGATGAAGTTCGCGCCGCCAAAGAACCGCGCAACTGCGGTGTCGGCGGGGCGGGCGTAAAGCTCTGCCGGGCTCGCAACTTGCCGAAGCTTGCCGTCCAGAAGGAGGGCAATCCTGTCCGCGAGGATCGTCGCCTCGGACTGGTCATGGGTGACGACAAGCGTGGTGATGCCGGTTTCGCGCTGCAAGTCACGGACAAGATCGCGCATCTCGGCGCGCAGACTAGCATCAAGGTTGGAAAGCGGTTCGTCCAGCAGCAGCACCTTTGGCCGCAGGATCAGTGCGCGAGCAAGGGCGACGCGCTGCTGCTGGCCGCCCGAAAGCTCGGTCGGGCGGCGGCGGGCGAAGCCGGTCAACTGCACTCGGGCAAGGATTTCTTCGGTGCGCTGGGCCGTCTCCTTGGCAGGGCGGCCTTGCATGCGAAGGCCGAACCCGATGTTTTCAGCCACTGACATATGCGGGAAAAGGAGGTGGTTCTGGAACACCATCACTACGCCGCGCCGTTCCGGCGGGGTGGCGAGCACGGATGTTCCATCAAGCCGGATGTCGCCCGACGTCGGGTCCAAGAGGCCCGCGATCAGGCGCATCGTGGTGGTCTTGCCGCATCCTGACGGGCCGAGGATAGCCGTCAGCGACCCCGGCGCAAGGTCAAGGGTCAACCCGTCGACCGCCGGGGCTGGCGCTCCAGGATAGTGCTTGGTCAGCGCATGAAGCGACACCTGCGTCACAGCCTGCCCCCTGCGGTGATGGTCGGGCCGCGCCCTGTCAGGTGCCGGGCGCCAAGGGCAAGGATCAAGAGGCCGGGCAGGACGTAGATCAGAGTGATCGCCCCGGTCACGTCATTCCGCCCCGAAGTGGCAAAGGAGAACAGCAAAAGCGGCAGGGTCTGCACCCGCCCGCCGCCGATGACCAGCGTCAGGATGTACTGCGACCACGAGATCAGAAAGGCGAACAGGCCGCCGACGAGGATGCCGGGCAGGATCGCAGGCAGTGTGACATGGCGAAACACCTGCGCGCGCGTGGCGCCAAGGCTGCGGGCCTGATCTTCCAGCGCGGTGTCGAAGCGGGCGAAGATGCCTGCCATAACGAGGATCATGTAAGGCAGCGTCGGGATCAGGTGGACGAGGATCACGCCGGGAATGGTGCCGGCAAGGCGGAGGGCAAGGAAAACCTCGTGCAGGCCGAACACCACCGCAATGCCCGGAACGATAGCGGGCGCAAGGATCAAAAGCTCCACCAACCGTTTGCCGGCAAAGCGGTGCAGGCCAAGCGCGCGCCCGGCCGGAACGCCTATCAGGATTGCAAGCGTGGTGGCTGCGAGGGCGATGGCGGTGGTGACCCCCAGGCTTTGCAGCACGCCAGATGTGGGCGACAGCGCGTAGCGCCAGGCGTCAAAGGTCAGGGTTAGCGGCAGAAGATCGGGGAAGCGCCAGCCCCGCGCGACGGACCAGATGCCAAGCGGAATCAGCGGCAGCACCAGCCATCCGACCAGCACGACAAGCGAGACGAGGCGGAGGGTTCTACCTGTCGGCATCGTCAGTGCGGGTCTGGTGCGAGAAGACGATCGCCAGCATTGCGGTGCCGATCAGGGCGATGATGACGGCCATTGCAAGGGCCTCGGGGCGGGCGGTCAGGTCTACGTCGGTGAAGCTTTGGTAGGCCAGCACGGGCAGCGCCTTTGGAAAACTGGCGCCAAGCAGGGCAGGGATTTCGTAGGCGCCGAAGGTGAAGGCGAAGGTCAGGGCCGAGGCGCCAATGAGGCTGGGCATCAGCAGCGGCAGCAGGATGTGGCGGATTGCCTGCCGTCGCGTCGCGCCGTGGCTGCGTGCGACGGCTTCGTAATCGGCACCGATGGTCTGCATCCGGGCGAGGAGGATGAGGCCGATGAAGGGCACCTCTTTCCAGACGTAGGTGAGGATGATGCCGATGGCATAGGGGTCGAACACCAGCGCGGGAAAGTCGGCGGGGGTGGTGATGAGGTGGGTGGCATGGGCAAGGCGGGCAAAGCTGCCCGATTGCGAAAAGAGATACAGGATGCCGATCGCGCCGACGATGTGGGGAATGGTGAGGTTCAGCTGGAACAGAAACAGCGCAAGCGCACGGCCGGGGAAGGTTTGGCGCAGCAAAAGCGCAGAGCCGAGTGCAATGAGTGCGGCCAACGCCGTGGAGGCGACGGCGACCCAGAGCGTGAGGCCGAGCGAGCGCAGGAAGGCAGGGTCGGTCAGGATCGCCCTGTAGGCATCAAGGTTCGGATCGGACAGGCCGATGGCGGGCAGGTAGCCGAACGACCGCACCAGCCCAAGGCCGAGGGATGTCACGAACAGCCCGCCAATCACGAGGATCGCGGGTGCAAGGAGGAAAAGGGTCCGGGTCCTGTCTGACATGCTCGCGGTTCTGGAGGCGTTGGCGCGAGAGTGCGCGAGGATGGCGCGGGCGGCAAGCCGCCCTGTCAGTTGCCGACGTTGGCGCGCCAACCGTCCTCGATTGCGGTGATCCAGTCGGCTTGCAGTTCGGGGAGAGCAGCCTGTGCCAGTTCGGATGCCGGAACCACCGACGGGTGCGCCTTGATCGCCGCGAACCCGGCCTGAATTTCGGCAGGGGTGCGGGTGATGTCGATGGCCGGGGCTGCACCCCACACCTCGGGCTTTGCCTTTTCCAACTGTTCTTCGGCTGACAGAAGCAGGTTCTGCACCACCAGCGCCGCCGCCTTGTTCGGTGAGTTGAACGGGATCAGCGTGTAATTGGTGTTGCCGATGGTGCCGTCGGTCAGCCCGAAGGACCGGGTGGTTTCGGGGTAGGTGCCGGCAGTGACCGCAAGGCCGAACTGCGCCGGTTCGTAGTTGAAGGTCAACGCCACCTCGTTGTTGGCGAAAAGCTCGTTCAACTGCACGATGGTGTTCGGATAGGTCCGGCCTTCGCGCCATAGGAATGGCTCGATCTCGTTCAGGATCGCCCATGTCTTGGCGGCGGCGGCGTCATATTTGGCCTGATCGAACGGCCCAAGCAGGTTTTCGGCGCCGCCGGCAGCGTAGTAGAACACATGGCGCACGAACACCGAGCCGGTGAAATCCGGCGGGGCGGGGTAGGTGAAGCGGCCGGGGTTGGCCTTGATCCAGTCGATTAGGGCCGGGATCGAGGTGGGCGGCGCTGGCAGGGTCGCGCCGTCATGGGCAAAGGCGAATTGCGCGGTGTTCCACGGCACCTCGCAGCCATCGACTGGCACGCCGAAATCGTTGGCGATGGCCGGGTTTTTCCAGTCGACGAGGGCATTGTTCGGCAAAAGGTCAGTATAGCCGCAAAACGCGAGGTCGCCCTGACGCATCGAGCGGAAGTTTTCGCCATTGATCCAGATGAGGTCGACGCTGCCTGCATCGGTCACGCCGGCGGCCTTTTCCGACAGCACGAGGTTCACCACTTCGGCCGCGTCGGCGACGCCGACCCGGTTCAGGGTGATGCCGTAGTCGCGCGCCAGGATGCCGCCGACATGGTCGGAGACGTATTGATTGATGACGTCCGATCCGCCCCACATGAACCAGTTGACGGTGCCGCCCTTGGCCTCGGCCACGATCTGATCCCAGGACATCACCTTCAGCGCCTCGCCGTCGGCGGTGTCGGCATGGGCGGTGGTGGCAAGCAGAAGGGTGGCAAGGGCGAAGCTGCGGAGCATGGCGGTTCCTGTGGCGGTGGTTTCGCGCACTTCAATCCGAACGTCCGCTGAAACGCCAGTCACACTGACGTTTGCGGTTTGAAACATGAGGAAAGTGGCAGCCCGTAGGGGAGTCGAACCCCTCTTACCTGGTTGAAAACCAGGTGTCCTAACCGATAGACGAACGGGCCACTGCGGCGCTTGGTAAGCGAGGCTGCGGTTTGGCGCAAGAGGGTTTATGGCGGCTTAGCCGTCGATGCGTGCGCCCATCAGCGCTATGGCCTGTTGGTAGACCTTGGCGGCGTTCCATTCCTTGATCACGGCAAAGTTCGGCTCGCCTTCCTGATAGCCCTTGCCCGGCTTCCAACCCTTCTGGCGCAGGTAGTTCGCCGTCGACGCCAGCGCATCGGTGACGTTGTTGAGGTCGACCACACCGTCGCCATTGCCATCCACGCCGTAGGTCAGTGCGTTGCCGGGCAGGAACTGGGTGTGCCCAAGTTCGCCGTGCTTGGCACCGATGGATTTGGTGCTGATCGACCCGCGATCGACAAGTTTCAGCGCGGCAAGGAGGTGGGGGGTGAAAAAGTCGGTGCGGCGGCAATCATAAGCCAGAGTCGCGATGGCCGAAACGACGTTGGTGTCGCCCATGAAGCCGCCAAAGGCGGTTTCCATGCCGTGAATGGCGATGATGACACCCGCCGGGACACCATACTGTGCCTCGAGGCTGGCGTAGAAATCCGGGTTCTTCTTCTTGCGCGTGCGGCCTTGGGCAACGATCGTGTCGGCGCCACGCACCTGAAGGAACTTGTCGAGACTGTATTTGAAGCTTTTCTGGTTGCGGTCAGCCGAGATGGTGGCCTTGGAGTAGGAGGTTCCCATCAGCGCCGCGATGCCCCGGCCGCCCACCCCGGCGGCGGCAGCCTCGGCGGCCATCGCCGGCTTCCACTCCTCATATCGGCCGCCGGTGTCGCTGCACGGGACGGCATGGGCGGCGGTGGCCGCAACGGCAAGCGAAGCGGCAAGGGAAAGCACAAGCGAGGACCGAAGCACAGGATCACCTTTTGATTGAACGTGTCATGACTTTATTGCCCGACCAGCGATAATCAAGCCAGTGTCTTGTGCCGTTCTACGGCGCGGACCTCAAGCAGGGTTTCGCAGGCTGCAAAGTTTGTTATGCCGGTAAGGCGGATCAACCGGGGAGGCATTATGACGTTCAGAGCGCTGGTGGTGGAGAAGGATGCCGAGGGCAAGACCCATGCGGCAGTGCAGGTGCTGGACGAGGCCGCGTTGCCTGCGGGCGATGTGACAGTGGCGGTCGAGTATTCCACGATCAACTACAAGGACGGGCTTTGCATCGGGCCGGGAGGCGGGCTGGTGCGGGCCTACCCGCATGTGCCGGGCATCGACTTTGCCGGAGTGGTCGAGGCGTCGGACGATGCCCGCTACCGCCCCGGCGACCGGGTGGTGCTGACCGGCTGGCGTGTTGGCGAAGCGCATTGGGGTGGCTACGCGCAAAAGGCGCGAGTAAAGGCGGATTGGCTGGTTCCGCTGCCCGAGGGGCTGACGACGCGGGCGGCGATGGCGGTCGGCACGGCGGGGTTCACCTCGATGCTGGCGGTGATGGCGCTGGAGGCACACGGGATGCAGCCGGGTCAGGGGCCGGTTCTGGTGACGGGGGCGGCCGGGGGTGTGGGTTCGGTAGCCGTGGCGCTGTTGGCGCGGGCCGGCTACGAGGTGGCGGCGGTGACCGGAAGGCCGGAAACCGAAGCCTACCTGCGCGGGCTTGGTGCAACACGGATCGTGCCGAGGGCGGAGCTTGCCGAAACCGTGAAGCGACCGCTGGAGACGGAAACCTGGGCCGGCTGCATCGATGCGGTCGGGGGGGCGATGCTGGCGCGGGTGCTGGGGCAGATGAAGCACGGCGCGTCGGTTGCGGCAGTCGGGCTGGCGGGGGGAGCGTCGTTGCCAGCGACGGTGATCCCGTTCCTGTTGCGCGGGGTGAACCTGCTGGGCATCGACAGCGTCACGCAGCCCTATGCGACGCGCGTGGTTGCGTGGGACCGGATCGCCCGCGAAATGCCGATGGATCTGCTGGAAGGGATGATTTCCACCGCGACGCTGGTGGACCTGCCGCGCCTCGGCGAAGAGATCCTCGCCGGGCAGGTGCGCGGTCGGGTTGTGGTGGATGTGAACGCCTGACGAACGGGAAAGCGACCCTGGTCGCTGACGGCGTCTTGGTAACCCGATGATCCGGGGCCGGTTTGACTTGACTGCATGAGACGGGACAACGCCGCTTCTGTCCGCCAGCTTTGTCAGGGCCAGATCTGGCAGCAAAATGCTTGCTCGGAAGAAATAAGCAGGCAATCGTTCCAGCGGCAGGCCGCTTGGGAATGTCGTAGTGTGGAGTGTGTTGAAATGAGTCTGCTGTCTACTCTTGCTAAGGTTGCCGTCGGCGTCGTGATAGCCAAGGGCGTGGGAAACATGATGCAGAACGCGGGTTCCGCACCCTCGGGCGGAACTGGCACTCCCGGTAGCGGCGGACTTTTCGGCGGCCCCAATTCGACCGGGCGACGCACCAGCCAAGCCCCCGGCGATTTGCAGGACATGATGAAGGACATTCTGGCCGGCAAGCCGGGCCAGAAGACCGCAGATAGCCACGTGGACACTGCCTCATCGGGCGGTGAGATGGGTGGGCTTGGCGGCCTTTTGGAGCAGTTGGCCGGCGGAGGCGACCAGGCTGTGCCCGCCTCGGGAAAGAAGGGCGGCTTGGACGACCTTCTAGGTCAGCTGTCAACGGGGCGTGGGGGCTTTGGTGATCTTCTGGGCGGTGCCGCTGCTGGGCGCACCGTAGCGCGCAGCACTGTGCCCGGCGTGAAAAAGAAGGAATTCGGCGAATTACTTAATCAGTCCGTTCGGAATTTTGGTGAGCCGGACGCTCAGCCGACGTCTGATCAGGAGGCATTTGCCGCCCTCATGCTGCGGGCAATGATTCAGGCGGCAAAGTCGGATGGCAAGATCGATGAAGCCGAGAAGAAAAAACTTCTTGGGTCGATGGGGGAAATCACGGATGAGGACATGGCCTTCCTCAAGGCCGAACTTGCTGCACCGGTCGATGTTGAGAAGCTTGTAAAGCAGGTTCCCAGAGGCCTTGGGCCGCAAGTATACTCGGTGTCGGTGATGGCGACCACGTTGGACAACCAGAACGAGGCGAACTACCTCGACGAACTGGCGCGAGGCTTGGGAATTGCTCCGGCCGAGGTGAACAAGATGCATTCGAAACTGGGCGTGCCAGCACTTTACGGCTGAGGCGTGTTGCAGTGAAACGGTAGCCGCGCGGGCAACTGCGCGGTTCCTTCCATCTTTCTGCTGCCCCACCGCGGCATCGAGCCACCCCCTTCAGCGTCGTGCGAATAGACGTTGCCAGGCAAGACGGTGATCAGACGGAATTGCCAGATATCTGACTGATCATGCACGACACCAATCGGCGGCAAACTAACGCCCAGACACCCTTAAGGTCGCGTATCGCGCTATTGGGAAAAGTGGCAGCCCGTAGGGGAGTCGAACCCCTCTTACCTGGTTGAAAACCAGGTGTCCTAACCGATAGACGAACGGGCCACGCTTTCGGTGCGGCGGTGTCTAAAGCTGGTGTCAGGCTTCTGCAAGCAGAAAAATGCCGTTCTTTTGATCGAGGCTGCGGTCAGGAGGGCGCGGCATCATCGACGCGCAACTGCACCCGCGCACGGCCATTCCAGTGGTTCAGTTCAACCTTTCCGGCGACGTGGAAACGCCGGTGGCCGACGTTTTCCAGCGCCGGGCCAAGCGGGCCGTCGAAGGCACCGAAGATGATGCCGTCAAGGGCGGGACCGGAGCCATCGGACAGGCTGACCTTCAGGTGGCTTTCGCCGACGCGTCGGGTGGCGACTGCGACATTGGCAAAGGCAAAGCGGGGGGCGGGGGCAGCGGCGCCGAAGGGGCCGGCGGCCTCGATCTGCTCCAGAAGCGGAATGGTGGCGGCAGAGGTCATCAGCAGGCTGTCGATGCGCAGGTCGGCGGGGCCGCCTGCGCCAGAACCTTGCCTCGCCAGCAACTCGCCAAGGCGGGCCATCGCAGGTTCCAGTTGGTCGCGGGTCAGGGTCAGGCCCGCCGCCATCTTGTGCCCGCCCCCCTTCAGGATCAGCCCTTCGGCGGCAATGCGCTGGATCGCGGCGCCAAGATCGACGCCGGGCACCGAACGCGCAGAGCCTTTTCCTATACCATCCTCGAACCCGATCACCACGGCGGGCCGGTGGGTCGCCTCTTTCAGGCGGGCGGCAACGATGCCGACGACGCCGGGATGCCAGCCATCAGCGGCCGCCCAGACCAGCGGGCCGTCGGTGCCGCGCGCATCGCACTGCGCCAGGGCTTCTTCACGGACGCGCGCCTCGATCTCGCGGCGGTCGGTGTTCAACTGGTCAAGCCGCGCGGCAAGGCTGGCGGCAAGGGCCGGGTCGTCACAGCAAAGCAGTCGCGCGCCAAGGTCGGCCTGACCAATGCGGCCCCCGGCATTGACGCGCGGGCCAAGGAGGAACCCGAGCGCGTAGGTAGTGGGCGCCTGATCCATGCGGGCGATGTCGGCCAGTGCGCGCAGACCGTGGCGGTCGCGGCGGGCCATGACCTTCAGGCCCTGACGCACGAAGGCGCGGTTCACGCCGACAAGGGGTGCCACATCGGCAACCGTCGCCAGCGCCACAAGGTCAAGCATCGCCATGAGGTCGGGGCCGGTGATGCCGGTGGCGCGCAGCTGGCGGTTGGCCTCGACCAAAAGCAGGAACACGACCCCGGCGGCGCACAGATGGGCAAGCGTGCCGTCCTCGTCCTGCCGGTTCGGGTTCACCACGGCAAGCGCATCGGGCAGCGTTTCCAGCGCGAGGTGGTGGTCAAGGATCACCACATCGGCGCCCTTTGCCGCGGCCACGGGTTCGTGGCTGAGGGTGCCGCAATCGACGCAGACAATCAGGTCATGCGTGGCGGCGAGGCTGGCCATCGCCGCGACGTTCGGGCCGTAACCTTCGTCGATCCGGTCGGGGATATAGAGCGTGGCGTCGCGCCCCATCGCGCGCAGCCAGATCAGCAAAAGCGCCGCAGATGCCCCACCGTCGACATCGTAATCGGCAAAGACGGCAATCCGCTCGGCGCGGGTGGCGGCGCGGATCAGGCGGGCGGCAGCAGGTGCCATGTCGCGAAGGGAGAGCGGATCGGGGAGGAGATCGCGCAGCGACGGGGCGAGGTAGGCCTCTGCGTCGGCCGGGGAGACGTTGCGCGACACCAGAATGCGGCAAAGCGGAAGCGGAAGCCGGGTGGCCTGCACCATCGCCTCGGCCAGACGGTCGGCCTCGGCGCTGGGGCCGATCCAGCGGCGGCCGGTAAGCGAGGTTTCGACGTTGAGGAAGGCTGGGGCGCGAAGCATGGCACAGGGGTGCCGCAAAGGGCCGGTCCTTGCAAGGGGCGTCGGGCCCGTTGGGGGCAGGCTGGACATGACGCCCAGCCTGCGGTGCCGATCAGGCTGCCTCGGCAGCGTCGAAGACGAAGCGCAGGTTGAAACGTTCGCCGATCTGGCAGATCCGGTCGACCGAGGGCGCGTCTTCGCTGGCCACAGCCGGGAAAAACCCCTCGAACCCGCCCGGGGTCACCACCACCATCAGATGGCCGATGCTGTCACCGATGTTCTGGAACCGGTGCACCGCGCCGCGCGGCACCATGACAAGGCCACCTTCGGTCAGTTCGACGCGTGTGCCGTTGCACCAAAACGCGAAATGGCCTTGCAGGACGCGGAAGAATTCATCTTCTTTTTCATGCACATGGAATGGCGGGCCTTCGCCAGCGGGAACCTCGGCCTCAAAGCAGCCGAGGCTCCCTCCGGTCTGGTCCGCGGTAATGCGGATGATGTGGCGACCGAATGCCATGGCCTCGTGGCCGGCTCCGGCGGGGGAAAGGACAGCCTGGTTGAATGTGGTCATTTCTATCTCCTCGGTTGAAAATCGTGGGTAAATTTGGTTTCGTGAGGGGGTGTATACTCGCGCGAAGGGCCTGTGATAATCCGGCCGGACCTTGCATGATTGTCTGGATGACTTGACGAATGAAGACGGTTGATCCGCTGCATGGCGTGGCGGCTTTTCTGGCTGTGGCCGAACATCAGGGCTTTACCGCCGGGGCGGCGGCGCTGGGGCTGACGCGCGCGACGGTCAGTGCGCAGGTCGCCGATCTTGAAGCGCGGCTTGGCGTGCGGCTGTTGCACCGATCCACGCGGAACGTGCGGCTGACACCGGCGGGGCAGGCCTACCGCGACCGTCTGGCCGACCTGCCCGGGCGGCTGACCGAGGCGGAGCGGGCGGCGCGTGCCGAACAGACGGTGCCAGAAGGACGGCTAAGGGTCACGGCTCCGCCCGACCTTGGGGTGCGGTTTCTGGTGCCGTGGGTGGCCGAGTTCCTGCGCCAGCATCCCGGCATATCCATCGACATGGAACTGTCGAACGCGCCGCGCAACCTGATTGAAAGCCGGTTTGACCTTGCCATTCGTGGCACGCTGGAGGTGGGGCCGAACCTGATCACCCGCGCGCTGGGCCAATCACGTCTGATCACCTGCGCGCGGGCCGATTACCTGATGCGTCGGGGGGTGCCAGACCAACCCGGCGATCTGGCGGGCCATGACCTGCTGCATTTTTCAGGCCTGCGGCAGGGGCGGAGCTGGACCTTCCTGCGCGGCGAAGAGCGCACCGATGTGCCGGTAAGCCCCCGGATGGAGCTGTCTGAAGGATGGGCGCTACGCACCGCGGCGCTGGAAGGGGCAGGCGTGGTGCAACTGCCCGCGTTCGTGGTGGGTCACGACGTGCGCGAAGGCCGGCTGGTGCCGATTCTGGCCGGCTGGAGGGGGCGACCCGTGCCGTTGCACGCAGTCTACCCCGACAACCGGCTGATCGCCGCAAGGGTGCGGGCGTTCGTGACCTTTCTGGCGGCCAAGGCGAAGGCCGAGGTCGACCTTCAGCCCGAGTAGGCGCAGCGCACCAGCGTCACCGCACCGGACTGCGGTAGGAAATGCGCCGCACCGACCCGGTCTTGGACCGCATCAGGATGGTTTCCAGCGTCACGCAATGCGGCTCGCGCTTGATCCCGGCCAGAAGCGAACCGGTGGTCACTCCGGTGGCTGCAAAAATCACATCAGCGCGAACCAGATCGTCGCGGGTGTAGACGCGGTCGAAGTTGGTGATGCCGGCCTTGCGCGCGCGGGCACGCTCGTCGTCGTTGCGGAACAGAAGCTTGCCGAAGAACTGCCCGCCCATGCATTTCAGCGCGGCGGCCGCCAGCACCCCTTCGGGTGCGCCGCCCGAGCCCATGTACATGTCTATGCCGGTGATCTCGGGTTCGGCGCAGTGCATGACGCCGGCCACGTCGCCGTCGGTGATCAACCGGATCGCGGCACCGGTGGAGCGGAGTTCGTGGATCATCTCTTCGTGGCGCGGACGTTCGAGCACGCAGACGGTGATGTCTTCGGTCGAGCAGCCCTTGGCGGCGGCAAGGGCCGAGACGCGCTCGGAAGGCGTCATCGTCAGGGTCACGGTGCCGGTCTTGAAGCCGGGGCCGATCGCCAGTTTGTCCATGTAGACGTCGGGGGCGTGCAAAAGCGTGCCGCGCGGGGCCATCGCGATCACCGTCAGGGCGTTCGGCATGTCCTTGGCGGTGAGAGTGGTACCTTCCAGCGGGTCTAGCGCGATGTCGACGGCGGGGCCAGAGCCGGTGCCGACCTCTTCGCCGATATAGAGCATCGGGGCCTCGTCCCGTTCACCCTCGCCGATCACCACGACGC
Source organism: Tabrizicola sp. BL-A-41-H6 (assembly GCF_050632395.1). Lineage (GTDB taxonomy): Bacteria > Pseudomonadota > Alphaproteobacteria > Rhodobacterales > Rhodobacteraceae > JAUYQR01. Next base: position 3,293,479 of record NZ_CP192600.1, on the reverse strand, counting down.
CGGCGATGTCGAGAAGGTTCAGCTGGTCGCGCATCGCGTTGACGGCGGCCTGATCGGCGGCCTTCTCATCGCCGCGCCCGATGAGGCCAGCGGAGGCCAGGGCGGCGGCTTCGGAAACGCGGGCAAGGCCCAACGAGAGCATACGGTCTTGAAATTGCGTTTTGTCGGACATTTGATCCAATTCCTGTGGCTTTGGATCGGTCTATCCGGGTCAACCGCAGCGGGCAAGCACGGTGGCGCTAACGTCAGACTTCCTCGATACGGATTGCGACCGGCGCGTCGACCAGAACGCCGGTTTCGGCGAATTGGGCGGTTGCATGGACGATATCCCCCGGGGCGGCCTTGTGCGTGACGATGAGCACAGTGGCATGGACACCAACGTGGCCATACTGGCGCATCTGGTCGATGGAAATGCCCGCATCGCCAAGGCAGGTCGCGATCTTTGCCAAGGCGCCGGGTTTGTCCAGAAGCGTCATCCGAAGGTAATAGGGTGCGGGGGTTGCGGCAAGTGCTGCGGTAGGGATGGCGAGCGTGGTGGCGGGCTGGCCGAACGTGGGGATGCGACTGCCGCGGGCAATGTCGATCACGTCGGCCATGACGGCCGAGGCGGTTGGGCCCATACCGGCGCCGGGGCCACGCATGACGATCTGGCCGACACTGTCGCCTTCCAGGACCACCATGTTCGTGCCGCCCTGCAACTGACCGAGCGGGCTGTCCGCCGGGACTAGGCAGGGGGTCATGCGCTGTTCCAGCCCGCGCCCGGTCATCTGCGCCACGCCCAGCAGCTTGATGCGGTAGCCCATGTCTTCGGCGAGACGAATGTCGTCGATCGAGACACTGCCGATCCCTTCAAGTTCGACCGCGTCGAACGACACGCGGGTGCCGAAGGCAATAGCTGCAAGCAGCGACAATTTGTGGCCCGCATCGATGCCGCCGACGTCAAGGTTCGGGTCGGCCTCCAGATAGCCAAGCTGGCGTGCCTCTTCGAACACCTGATCGTAGGGTAGGCCTGCGGACTGCATCCGCGTCAGGATATAGTTGCAGGTGCCGTTCATTACGCCCATCACCCGCTTGATGCGGTTGCCGGCCAGCCCTTCGGTCAACGCCTTGATAACCGGGATGCCACCGGCGACGGCGGCTTCGAAGCGGATCACGCGTCCCTTCGCTTCGGCGGCTTCGGCCAGCGCCTGACCGTTGTGGGCAAGCAGCGCCTTGTTGGCGGTGACCACGTCTTTGCCAGCGGCGATGGCGGCTTCGGTGGCCGCCTTGGCGGGGCCGTCATGGCCGCCCATAACCTCGACGAAAACGTCGATGTCATCGCGGCGGGCAAGGGCAACCGGATCAGTCTCCCAGGCGTAGGCCGACAGGTCGGCGTCACGGTTTTTCGACCGATCGCGCGCCGAGACGGCAGTGATGGTGACCGAGCGGCCGGTGCGCGCGGCGATCAGGTCGGCCTGACGCTGGACGATCTGCACGACGCCGATACCAACGGTTCCAAGACCGGCAAGACCAAGACGCAGGGGGGCGGCGGGCATGGGGAACCTCGTGCAAAGCGGACGGCTGAGTTGGGCTGTCTGTTAGCCGGTTGAAAGGGCCGGTGCAACGGCCCCCGCCGGGCTTGGCGTCATGGGGCGTTTTCGCGGGCGGCCGCTTCAAGCCGGGCGCGGGTTTCGGGGTCGTGGACCGCGCCGCGCATCAGAGCCGCGCGCGCTTTCAGCCGTGCGGCGCGGTCCGCGACAGAGGTGGGCGCGAAGGGTTTGCCCACGTCAGCCTCGGCCAAGAGCGTGTCAAGCGGCACCAGTTGAGGGGGCGTCGGGATCGTCGAGGCGGGAACGGCGTCGACTTCCGGGAAGGTGGCGCAGGCGGTCAGGACAAAGCCCGCCACACCCAGAAGGCCGACAAAGATGGCGGCGGAAAAGCGGGGCATCTGGCAACCTCCGACCGACGGTTCGGGGCAGGGTAGCCGGGCTTTGGATCAGGTTAAAGGGCGCTTTCGCCTTATGGGTCGGGCGGGCAGGCGGGAATGGTCATGCAGATCCGCCGGTAAAAGCGCGGTCGGGTCACGATGAACTGCTGGAACGTCTGCGGCGAGACGCCGGTGCCCACGTTCATCACGCCGGTGTTGAAGCCGGGGATATAGTCAACCTCGGTTTCGACGATCACCACGGAATCGAGGTGGGACATGTTCGGTACTCGCGTTTTGAGCGGTTGAACGGATGTTTGCGTATAGGCCGGCATCTTGGTCGGAGAACTGCTGTGCGAAAACAACAGAAGATAGCGGTTGTTCGGCTGGTCGTACTGGATGCTGGTGATCCGCATCCTCGATCCGGCCGAGCCCATCGTCAGGAAATCAAGGACGTTCTTCATGCCGTCGACATAGGTCGGCGTTACCACGGCTTGCCGCGACATCAGGTCGGCGATGGAATAGGCGGCCTTTTGCGAGGTGTTGATGGTGCGGAACAGGTCCCAGTAGACGAACAGGGCCAGGAACGCCCAGATCAATAGCGGCAGCATGATCAGCGCTTCGGCCAAGAGCACGCCGCTTTCGTCTTGCCAGAAGTTCTTGAGGTTGCGTTCGACCATCATCACTGGATCCTCAACCCGGCTCGTTCACGAAGACGGATGTGCTGACGAGGGCGAACTCGCCATCGGACCGGATCATTGCGGCGCCCACGGCGGTGGTCGAGAACATCGGCTCCTCTCGCAGGCAGACGCGCATCAGCATGATGTCGTTGGCGTTGCCGGGTGCGAATTCGCCGGCGGGAATCGTCGTAAGCGGAGCGACTCCGGCAGTTTTGTCTACGCAGGCGTCCGGAGGGTTGATGTCAAAACTGGCGTTGAGCGGCTGAAGCCAGATGCGGATGGAATCGAGGCAGCCATTCAAGGACGAGATCAGCGCGCTGCGTTTGCAGATCGCATCCTTCAGAAGCGCGTGGCCCGCAGTCGGTGTCGTGCCGGTGGGGATAAGCGTGCCAAGGCGCAGATCGCGCACGACCTGATCGACGCTGCGTTCCAGCATGACATGGCGGACCATGTAATAGCTGCTTTCGAACGAGGCGAAGAATATGGTCAGCACCAGCGGCACGACGAAACAAAATTCGATCGTCGAAGTCCCGTCTTCGGCCTTCAGGAAATGCTGGAGGCGGGTCATTGCGTCAGCCTCAGTTCCGAGATGTTGGTCGCGATCTGCTGGAACGCGGCATCAAGTGCGGTGCCGTTGGTGGAGTTGAAGTAGTAGTTCGTCTTTGGGCTGGACGCGCAGTTGTTGATCACCGTTTGGCCAATCGCGGGGGCTGCGAAGGCGATACCGTAGATTTCGATACCGGCAGTCTTGGCCGCTGCGCAATTTGACGCCAGAAGCGAGTCAAGCGTGGTCGCTGGAATATAGGTGGTGCGGAACATGTTCATCAGCGTGGTATTGCTGATGCCTGTGTTCGAGCGTCCGTAAAGCTGCCGGGTTACATAGCTGATCGACAGGTAGCGCCAAACCTCGCTCCAATCGAGGCGGACCGCGGTGCCGCTGCCGGTCCATGCTGGTGTTGCACGCCATGCCGCAGACTGACAGTTGGTGGTGGTGTTGGTCTTGAGGTGATTTACGAAATAGGTGTTGGTGCCTGCGCAGGATGGTCGCGCCGTGTTCGTCAGTGCCGTGCCCCCTGTCGTGAACTGGATCGCGTAGTTTCCATCTTGGCCGCGCCAGATAGGCGAAGGGCCGGTCTTGTAGGCGTCCGGCACGAAGTCGGTGGCGACGTTTTCACCGTCCGTCATCAAGACGATGATCTTGCGGGTGTCGGTGGAGGTATTGTCGGCCGGGCGGCCAGCCATCTCGGGTTCGGTTATCAGTGCCGAATAGATCGGGCGTGCAGACTGGTCCAGGAGCGCTACGCCCCAGCGCATGCCGATCGCGATCGAGGTATTGCCACCATGGGTCAACGCGCTGATGCGGCTTCTGATCGTGGTGGCGTTCAGGGATGGCAGCGACACCCGGTTGGCGGTGGTCGGGTTGCAAGACCGATTGCCGGGGTTATCGACCGGTGCGGCGCTCGATAGAGCCAGGAAGTTGGTGGTGGTGCTGACACTGGTGACCGTATCGGCCACAGCCATCATCGGCATGGGCGTGGTTCTGGAGAGTGCAGTCGTGCTGTAACTGCTCTGCGGGATCTCGACGCAGTTTGCGTTCGGGAAGCCCGCGTTCGGCACACCGTCATAGGTGGCCACGTTGGTGACCGTGTATTGCTGGCGCAGGTTGGCGGGGATGTTCACTTGCGCGTTGTACGGGACGATGCCGATCGACACCTGATTGAAGGTGTCGAGGTTCTTAATGGTGGTCACGAATTTCGTGGCCGAGGCGCGCAGTGCCGCGATCTTGGTGCTGCCGCTGCCATCACTGTTGCCCATCGAACCGGAGACGTCGAGAACGAGGATCACCTCGATCTGCGACACGCCCTGTTGCGCGCTGGTGGTGTTCACGCTTTCCAGCGTGTCGACATCCATCATGTGCATGAAGAAGTTGTAGGATGTGACCTTCGCGCTGGCTTCGACCTTGCGGTAGGTGGAATTGCTGTCGACCACCACCGTCGGCGTTGCGAAATCGACCATTTCCACACCGTCACCTAGGTTGGCCTTGGCGAAATAGTCGTCGAACACGGCTTTCGGGACCAACCCCTGTTTGAGGCTGGCCGAGGCCAGGGCGGCGCGGTCCATTGTCTGTTGCAGGGCGACGCGGCGAGTCTCGTAGCGCATCACGTCAACTGCGATGCCGCCGAACATCAGCATCAGAAGGAACATCGCCAGCATGAAAAATGCCATCACACCGCGTTCGTCATTGTAAAAGCGGTAGAGCGAAATGCGTTCACGGGCGGCCACAGAAGCCGCAGCTATGGTTTTCATCACTATACCCGTTCCAAACATACAAGCCTGTCGGCAGCGACAGACGTTCCCAAGAATGATGATTGTCACAAGGTTGGGCGGAAGTGTGGCAACAGTGCGCTTGGCTTGGGGAATTGCTGGTGGTTGGAAACGATCTATCGCCGAATTCGGCATTGTTTGCCCGTCTTGAAGAAACAAACACGCTAAGGTTGAGTGTACTCGCCTTGTTTGGGTAAACTGATTCGATTTTTAACCGCCACAATGCTGCCTTAATTGGCCACTCGCGCGCCGGGATGACGGGTGCATCCGGCCAGAATGCCCGATAGGGTGGGCCTTGGTGCGGTGCGCACCGTGCCTGACAGGGAGGAACGGAATGCAGATTTCAGGTGAGCCAAGTTTTCGCGAGTCGGTCGATCTGATGTTCAACCGTGCGGTGAAGCTGATGGATATGAGCCCCGGGTTGGAGCAGAAGATCCGGGTCTGCAACTCTACCTATACGGTGCGGTTCGGGGTGCGGCTGCGCGGCAAGATCGAGACTTTCACCGGCTATCGTTCGGTGCACTCCGAACATATGGAGCCGGTGAAGGGTGGCATTCGCTACGCCCTCAGCGTCAACCAGAACGAGGTGGAGGCGTTGGCAGCGCTGATGACTTACAAATGTGCGCTGGTGGAAACTCCGTTCGGCGGATCGAAGGGCGGGCTTTGCATCGACCCGCGCGCCTGGGACGAACATGAGCTGGAGCAGATCACCCGCCGCTTCGCCTATGAACTGATCAAGCGTGACCTGATCAACCCGGCGCAGAACGTGCCCGCGCCAGACATGGGCACGGGCGAGCGCGAGATGGCGTGGATCGCCGATCAGTATGCCCGGATGAACACCACCGACATCAACGCCAAGGCCTGCGTCACCGGCAAGCCGCCGCATGCCGGCGGCATTCAGGGCCGGGTTGAGGCGACGGGCCGGGGCGTGCAATACGCGCTGCGCGAATTCTTCCGCTACCCCGAGGATGTGGCCAAGGCGCGCCTTTCCGGCGGGCTGGAGGGCAAGCGGGTCATCGTTCAGGGCCTTGGCAACGTTGGCTATCACGCGGCGAAGTTCCTGAGCGAGGAGGATGGCTGCATCATCACCTCGATCATCGAACGTGACGGCGCGCTGCTCAGCGACACAGGCCTTGATGTCGAGGACGTGCGCCAGTGGATGAATGCCAACGACGGGCTGCTGGCTGGCTACCCCAAGGCGCGGCATGTCGAGGACGGCGCGGCGGTGCTGGAGGAGGCGTGCGATCTGCTGATTCCGGCGGCGATGGAAGGCGTTATCAACCTTGGCAACGCCGCCCGCATCAAGGCGCCGTTGATCATCGAGGCGGCGAACGGGCCGGTGACCTATGGCGCCGACGAGGTGTTGCGCCAGAAGGGCGTGGTGATCATCCCCGACATGTATGCTAACGCGGGTGGCGTCACGGTCAGCTACTTCGAATGGGTCAAGAACCTGTCCCACATCCGCTTTGGCCGGATGCAGAGGCGGGCCGAAGAAGCCCGGTCACGGCTTCTGGTCGAGGAATTGGAGCGGTTGAGTGCTGACCAGCACCTCGGCTGGTCTCTGACAGCTGATTTCAAGGAACGCTTTCTGACCGGCTCGGATGAACTGGCCTTGGTGCGGTCCGGTCTCGACGACACGATGCGGACTGCCTATCAGGCGATGCGCAAGATCTGGCACGAACGCGACGACGTCGAGGATCTGCGGGTCGCAGCCTACATCGTGTCGATCAGCCGGGTGGCAGCGACCTACCGGTCAAAGGGGCTGTGACCGCACGCCGCGTCGCCGCGCCACGGAAACGCGCGAAAAGGCGACATCTGATGTCGCAGCCCGCACTTCCGTGTCGGGGTGGGGCTTGCATCTTTGGCGGTGACGGTCTTCTACTCCAACCGTCGCGAGCGGGATGGATGTGATGCGCTATTCAGGGCTGAAGGTGATCTGGGAAGGCTTGACCGGAAATACCGGCTGGGCACCCGCATGGCGCGACCCCGCGCCCAAGGCGGAATATGACGCGATCATCATCGGTGGCGGCGGGCACGGGTTGTCCACCGCCTATTACCTGGCCAAGAACCACGGGATGACCAACATCGCCGTGCTGGAAAAGGGCTACATCGGTTCGGGCAACATCGGCCGCAACACGACAATCGTGAGGGCCAACTACTTCCTGCCGGGGAACTCAGAATTCTACTCGCATTCCCTGAAGCTATGGGAAGGGCTTGAGGCGGACCTGAACTACAACGTGATGCATTCGCAGCGCGGGCTGATAAATCTGTTCCACAGCGACGGGCAGCGCGACGCCTTCGTGCGGCGCGGCAATGCGATGATCAACCAGGGCGACGATGCGATCCTCTTGGACCGCGACGGGGTGCGCGAGCAGCTTCCCTACCTTGATTTCGAACAGACCCGGTTCCCGATCTATGGCGGCCTGTTGCATCCACGCGGCGGTAGTGCCCGGCATGACGCGGTTGCCTGGGGCTATGCGCGCGGCGCGGACAAACGCGGGGTCGACCTGATCCAGAACTGCGAGGTGACGGGTATCGACATCGAGAATGGCGTGGTGCGCGGAGTGCAGACCACGCGCGGCGCGATCCGGGCGAAGAAGGTGGGGATCATTGTCGCGGGCCGGTCAAGCCAAGTGGCCGCGATGGCCGGGATGCGGCTGCCGATCGAAAGCCATGTCTTGCAGGCCTTCGTTACCGAAGGGCTGAAGCCGGTGATCAACCATGTGATCAGCTTCGGCATGGGCCACTTCTATATCAGCCAGTCCGACAAGGGGGGCCTCGTGTTCGGCGGCGATCTGGATTTCTACGCCAGTTACGCCAGCCGTGGGAACCTGCCGATGGTCGAGCATGTGATGGAGGCCGGCATGACGCTGATGCCGATGATCGGGCGGGCCAAGGTGCTGCGGTCCTGGGGCGGGATCATGGACATGTCGCCGGACGGGTCGCCCATCATCGACAAGACGCATGTCGATGGGTTGTTCCTCGATTGTGGCTGGAACTACGGGGGCTTCAAGGCGGTGCCTGCGTCGGGCTGGTGCATGGCGCATCTGATGGCCACGGGCGAAAGCCACGAGGTGGCGCGGAAGTTCCGGCTGAACCGCTTTGCGACGGGGCATCTTCTGGATGAAGAAGGCACCGGCAGCCAGCACAACCTGCATTGAGGAGCCGTGCCATGCGATCAACGCTGCGCCTAGCGGACCGTGCGGAAGCCTCCGGCGGGGATATTTTCGGACAGATGAAATCGGGGGCTGTGATATGCGGCTGACATGCCCTTTGTGCGGGTCGCGCGACCGGCGGGAATTCCATTATTATGGGGCGGAGGATTATCTGCACCGGCCTGCGGCAGAAGATGCGCCTGACGCGTGGGACAATTACCTTCACCTGCGGGACAACCCTGCGGGCGTGGTGCGAGACCTTTGGTATCACGAGCTTGGCTGCGCGCAGTGGCTGATCGTCACGCGCAACACGGTGACACATGAGATTTCCGGCGTGGCACTGGTGGCGGAGAGCGCGAAATGAGGATCGACGGCAAAGGCCTGATCGACCGGACGAAGCCGGTGCGTTTTCGTTTCGATGGCAAGGACTACGCCGGCTACAAGGGCGACACACTGGCCTCGGCACTGCTGGCCAATGATGTCCGGCTGGTTGGGCGGTCGTTCAAGTATCACCGTCCGCGCGGCGCTCTGACCGCTGGGTCGGAAGAGCCGAACGCAATGGTCGAGATCATCGGTGCGAAGAACCAGACGCCAAATGTGCGGGCGACGGTGCAGGAGGTTTTCGAAGGGCTGGTGGCGCAAAGCCAGAACCGCTTTGGGTCGTTGAAGTATGACCTGATGGCGGTGAACGACTACCTTTCTCCGTTCCTGAGCGCGGGGTTCTACTACAAGACCTTCATGTGGCCGCGCGCGTTCTGGGAGGGCTTGTACGAGCCTATCATCCGTCGCGCGGCGGGGCTTGGCAGCCTGTCGGGCAAGCATGACGAGGGGGTCTATGAAAAGGCCTTCGCGTTCTGCGACGTGCTGGTGATCGGGGCGGGCCCGGCGGGCCTGATGGCCGCGCTGACCGCCGGGCGGTCAGGCGCCGACGTCATTCTGGCCGAGGAAAGCCACCATCTGGGCGGGCGACTGCTGTCGGATGGCGGTGTGATCGGCGGGATGGCGGCGGCGGACTGGGTTGCGCAGGTGGTGGCGGAACTGACCGCGCTGCCCAATGTGAGGATCATGCTGCGCACCGCCGTTACCGGGGCCTACGACAACGGCACCTACGGCGCGCTGGAGCGGGTGGGTCTGCACAAGGCCGCGCGCCCGAGCCTGCCGCGCGAATGTTTCTGGCGGATCGTCGCGGGGCATGCCGTGCTCGCCTCGGGCGCGCTGGAGCGGCATGTGGCGTTTCAGGACAATGACCGTCCGGGGATCATGCTGGCCTCGGCGGTGCGGACCTACCTTAACCGCTATGGCGTCAGCCCCGGCAAGCGGGTGACGGTGTTCGCCAACACCGATGCCGCGCGGGGTGTAGCGCGCGATCTCATGGCGGCAGGGGTGACGGTGGCTGCGATCATTGACCCGCGGCCCGATGCGTCTTCGGTCGAGGATTGCCCGGTGCATCTGGGGGCCGAGGTTATTGGCACGCGCGGGCGCCTCGGGCTGACCGGCATCACGGCGCGCAAGGGCAGCGAGACGTTCGAGATCGAGACGGATTGCCTTGCGGTTTCGGGTGGCTGGAACCCGACGATCCACCTGACTTGCCACATGAACGGCCGCCCGCGCTGGAACGAGGAGCTTGCCGCCTTCGTGCCGATGGAGGGAGCGGTGCCGGGTCTGGTGGCAGTTGGCGCGGCGAATGGGTCGATGTCCACCCACGGGGCGCTGGCCAGCGGCCATGCGGCAGCGGTGCGCGCGGCCGAGGCCCTTGGGCGGCGCGTTTCGGTCGATCTGCCGCAAGCCGAGGATGCGCCCTATGTCATCAAGGCCTTGTGGCAGGTGCCGGGCAAGGGTCGGGCGTGGCTCGACTTTGCCAATGACGTGACGACAAAGGATGTGAAGCTATCTGCGCAGGAAGGCTTCCGCTCGGTTGAGCACATGAAGCGCTACACGACGCAAGGCATGGCGCCCGATCAGGGCAAGAACTCCAACGTCGCGGCGCTGGCGGTGTTGGCCGATGCGACCGGTCGTGGGATTGCCGAGACGGGCGTGACGACGTTCCGTCCGCCCTACACGCCAGTGTCGATTGCTGCGATGGGGGCCGGGGGCCGGGGGGCCGGCTTTGCGCCGCAACGCTTCCTGACCAGCGATCAAGCCAGCCGCGACCGCGGCGCGCCGATGATCGAGGCCGGGCTGTGGTATCGGCCTTCTTATTTTCCGAAACCGGGCGAGGCGACTTGGCGCGAGGCCTGTGACCGTGAGGTCAACATGGTTCGTGAAGCGGTGGGGGTTGCCGACGTCTCTACCCTTGGCAAGATCGACATTCAGGGGAAGGACGCGGGGCGCTTCCTTGATTTCGTCTACACCAACACTTTCTCGACCCTGCCGGTCGGGCGGGTGCGCTATGGCCTGATGCTGCGCGAGGACGGGATGGTGCTGGATGACGGCACCAGCGCACGGCTGGGCGATCAGCATTATCTGATGACAACCACGACTGCGGCGGCGGGTCTGGTAATGCGGCACCTCGATTTCGTGCATCAAGCCTTCTGTGCCGACTGGCAGGTGCGTTTCATTTCCGTGACCGAGGCTTGGGCGCAGTTCGCCGTGGCTGGGCCAAAGGCGCGGGCGCTGGTGAACTCGTTCCTGGAAACGCCTGTGGACCTGCCCTTTATGGGCGTGGCGCCGGTGCGGATCGGCGGCGTTGATGCGCGGCTTTTCCGCATCTCGTTCAGCGGCGAGGAAGGCTACGAGATCGCCGTGCCGACGCGTTATGGCGAGGCGCTGTTCCGCGATCTGGTCGCGCGCGCCGAAACGATGGGCGGTGGCCCCTACGGGATGGAGGCGTTGAACGTCCTGCGGATCGAGAAAGGCTTTATCACCCATGCCGAAATTCATGGTCGGGTGACGGCGCATGACATCGGTCTGGAAAAGATGGTTTCAGCGAAGAAGGATTGCATCGGCAAGGCAGCCGCCAAGCGCCCCGGCCTTTGGGGACCAGAGCGCGAGCAACTGGTCGGCCTGAAGGCCAGCGACGCGATCAGCGCCGGTGCGCATCTGTTCGTGCCGGGTGCCGAAGTTCACCGCGAGACGGATCAGGGCTATGTCACCTCGGTTGGCTGGTCGCCGACGATGGGGGCATGGCTGGGCCTTGCGTTCCTGAAGGACGGGCGGGCACGGATCGGCGAAAAAGTACGGCTTGTTGACCATCTGCGCGGGCTCGACGTGATCTGCGAGGTCTGCAATCCAGTTGTCCACGACCCTGAGGGGGAGAAGCTGCGTGCCTGAGCTTATCGCGAAATCGGCCCTTGAAGGGCATGGGGCGCTGACCTTGGGTGGCGCGACGCTGGCTGAGGTGGACGTGGGGCCGGTCACCTCGGTGGCGATATTGCCGGGAGGCGAAAAGGCGGTGGCGAAGGCGTTGAAACCGCTTGGTCTTGCGATGCCCGTACCGAACAGTTTTGCCGTAAAAGGCGCGGCCCGCATCATCTGGACCGGGCGCGATCAGGCCTTCCTCACTGGTGTGCTGCCGCCGATGATGGAGGGGGCCGCGGTGACGGATCAATCTGACGGCTGGGCCGTGCTGTCGATCAGCGGCCCCGCTGCGGTTGACGCACTGATGCGGTTGGTGCCGATGGACCTGCGGGCTAACGCCTTTCCGGTCGGGCGGGCGGTTCGCGCGCCGTTGAACCACATGAACGCGGTGCTGCTGCGGACCGAGGAATACACCTTCGAACTTTGGGTATTCCGGTCGATGGCGCGGACCGCGTGGCATGAGATCGAAGCGGCGATGCAGGCGCTTGCCGCGCGGGCAGCGCTCAAAGCCTAGGCGGAACCACTCCCGAAGAACAAATTGTCACTGGCGTGTCACGGCATGGCTGTTTACACCTTTTCTGAATGCTAGATTTAGAAAAGGTGCAGCATGGCCCCCGACGGACAGGCGATCGCCCCGAATGTTCACGATGCCGAGCCGATCCCGCCAGCGGCGCGGGCTGAGATAGACCGGCTGCTGAGCAGCGGCGATCTCTTTCGCTACACGGCCCCTTCCGACGCGCCGGTTGCGCTTTTGGAGGCAGAGTTCGCGGCGCTGATGGGCGTGCGGTATGCTCTGGCGGTGTCGTCCTGCTCGGCGGCGCTTTTTCTGGCGTTGAAGGCGCTGGATTTGCCCAAGGGTGCAAAGGTGCTGATCCCCGCTTTCACCTTTGCCGCCGTGCCGTCGGCGGTGGTGCATGCTGACTGTGAACCGGTGCTGGTCGAGGTGGGGGATAATTACCGCGTCGACATGGCAGACTTTGCGGCCAAGCTTGCGGGGGCGGCGGCTGTGCTGATCAGCCATATGCGGGGGCACACGTCGGACATGGATGCGATCATGGCGCTGTGTGATGCTGCCGGGGTGCCGGTGGTCGAGGACGCGGCGCATTCGTTGGGCACGGTGTGGGGTGGGCGCAAGATCGGGACGCTGGGCAAAGCGGGGTGTTTCTCGTTCCAGTCCTACAAGCTTGTCAATGCGGGCGAGGGCGGTATTCTGATCACCGATGATCCCGAGGTTGCGGCGCGGGCGATCATCATGTCGGGGGCGTATGAGACGAACTGGAAGAAGCATCCCGGCTTGGCCAATTCCTGCGCGCACTGGCAGAACAAGCTGCCGCTCTATAACCTTCGGATGCAGAACCTTTCGGCCGCGGTGATCAGGCCGCAGTTGCCGTTGGTGGCCGAGCGGGTGGCGAAGGGGCGGTCGAACCATGACCATGTGGCCGCGCGGCTGAACGGGTCGGTGCATCTGGAGGTGCCGTCGCCGTTGGGGCCGGAGGAGCGTGCACCGGACTCGATCCAGTTCAATCTGGTGGGGGGCTGGAGCGACGCGGAGGCCTTGGGGTTTCAGGCGGCGGCGAAGGCGCGGGGCGTGACGGTGCAGGTCTTTGGCTTGAGCGAGGGCAATGCGCGGGCGTTCTGGAACTGGCAGTTTCTGGGAGAGCTGCCGGACCTGCCGCAGACCCGGGCGATGCTGATGCGGGCTTGCGATGTGAGGCTGCCGGTGCGGTTGACCGAGGCGGAGCTGGATTTCATCGCGGCCGCCTTGCTGGATGCGGTGGCCGAGGCGCGGGGCTAGGCGGTGTCCCACGGTGGGACATTTTTTGGCGCCATGATTTAAAAGGATAAATTCGGCCCGTTAACGAATTGGTAACGCCTACAGGACCCGCAGGGCGGGGGCGAGCCAGGGCCAGGTGGCGAGAGCGGGTTGGACCACCTCGCTGTCGATCAGGGCTTTCAGGTGGTCAGCGATCCTGAGCGGCATGTCGCGCAGCACACCGGCGCGGGTGGAGAGCGACAGGGTGCGTTCGAGGGGTGCAAAGGGCAGGGGATGCACCTCGACCTGCGCGCGGAAGGCGCGGGCCTGATGCAGCGCGAGGGGGGTGAGGATCGTCCAGCCTTCGCCGCCCGCGACCATCGCGAGGATCGCGGGATAGCTGTCGAGTTCGAACCGGTGCGCGGGCCGCTGGCCAAGACGCGAGAGGTGGGCGGCGATCTGGCGACCCATCAGATGACGCGCGGTATACTGGATCAGCGGCAGGTCTTCCGGGCGACGGCCCGGCGGGGTGACGGCGACGAAAGGGTCCGACAACAAGGGATGCACCTCGCGCCAGTCGGCATCGTTGGCCAGTTCGGCGCCGAAATCGGCCGCCACGACGATGTCGAGCGCGCGGGTGTCAAGCTGGTCAAGCAGGCGGTGGCTGGCGCCGGTTTCCAGAAGGAAGCGGCAGCCGCGCAGATCCTGGGCAAGGCGGGTCAATAGGCGGGGGGTCACGTCGCTGTCGAAATCCTCGATCATGCCGAGGCGCAGCGTGGTGAGCCCGGCAAGATCGGACATCGCAAGTTCGGCGCGGGCCTCGGCGGCGGCGTTGACGATGACTTGGGCGTGACGGCGGAAGATGGAGCCAGCGGTGGTCATCCGGTTCGGGCGGGCAGAGCGGTCAAGAAGCTGGGTGCCGAGGGCCGCTTCAAGGCTGGACAGTTGCTGGCTGATGGCAGAGGGGCTGACACCAAGGCGACGGGCGGCGGCGGAGATTGCGCCTTCGTCGGCGGCGGCCAGAAAGACCTCGATCCCCCAGAGTGTGACGCGGCCTTCGGCTTCGGCCATCGGTCAGAGCTTGGAAAGTTTTTTCTGAAGCTCGGCCAGTTGGCGCTTGATGTCGGCCAGATCGTCGCCGGACGCGGCGGGCGTTTCTGTGGCGTCGCGGGCGGGGCCGGAGCCGCCCCAGCCGGGCATTCCGGTCATCACGGTCTTCAGGAAGGCTTCCTGCTGTTTGCGGATCGCCTCGAACCCCGGCACGGCGGCCATCGGGTTTGGCAGGGTGGTCAGGTTCTGCATCATCTTGGTCTGGCTTTCGCGCAGCATTTCGAAAGACGAGGCAAGAAATTGCGGCACGATCGACTGCACGCCGGAGGTGTAGCTGCGCACAAGGTCGGTCAGCACATCGACGGGCAGCACGCTTTCGCCCTTGGATTCATGTTCGGCGACGATTTGCAGAAGATACTGGCGGGTCAGGTCATCGCCGGATTTCAGATCGACGATCTGCACCTCTCGGCCCTGACGGATGAAGCCGGCGATGTCTTCCAGCGTCACGTAATCGGAGGTTTCGGTATTGTAGAGGCGGCGGCTGGCATAACGCTTGATCAGCAGCGGCTTTTCGGTATCGGCCATCTGTCGCCCCCTGTTATCGCGCCCGTTTATGCGCTTGCAGAGAAGCTTATGGCAGCGCCGCAGAAAAAGAAAGGGCGGGCTCGGGGTTGCCCCCGGCCCGCCCTTCCAACAGCGTGATACTCGTTACACCTTGGAAAGGGTGTTACTTGGCGGCAGCGGCTGCCTTTTTGGCGACCGAGGTCACTTCAGCGGTGGCTTTTTTGACGGCGGCGGTCGCGTCTTCCGACATGTCCTTGCCAGCAGCCAGCATCAGTTCGACGGTTTCCATCTGAACTTTTTTCGCAACTTCAGCGAAAGCGGCCATGTTTTCAGCAGCCATTTCGGCAGCGGCAGAAGCGAAGTCGGTGGCCGACTTGGTGTAGTCGGTCGGTTCGGATTTGGCCTTGGAGACGTCCGAAAGCTTGGCGATCGAGTCCTTGGCCCACTTCGAGGTGATCTCGGTGGACTTTTCAGCGGCCTCGAGGGCGACTTTCGAGAACTTCTCGGCAAAGGCTGCCTGGGTCTTGAATGCGTTCTGGAACGCCGAAGCGTCAACCGGGAACGAAGCCATCATGTCTTGCATGGTCTTGGCGAAATCGGGGGTCTTGGTCATGTCATCTGCTCCGTTTGCTGACGGGCACCCGCCCGCTTTTCGATGACAGAGATATACATGCTGCACCGCAGCAATTCAAGTGTTTTCTGCAATGCAGCAAGCGCGGCGGGCGAGTCACCCGTAACCCTGCGGAAAGCGGCTGAAATGTCAGTCGGCAGGAGTGGCAGTGACATAGGTGCCGGGCGCGTGGCTGAGCGAATCGGTGGGTTGCCGCGCCTTTACCAGCGGGCCGGACCGCGCAGCGAGCCAGTCTTTCCAGCGCGGCCACCAGCTTCCCTTGTGGAAAGTTGCGGCCTTCAGCCAATCTTCCGGCGGGCCTTCGACGGGGGCGTCGTTGGAGTAGTGGCCGTACTTGTTCTTCGACGGCGGGTTGATGATGCCGGCGATGTGGCCAGACTCGGACAGGATGAAGGTCTTGTCGTCGGACCCCATCTGGCGGACCGAATTGAAGCTGCCACGCCAGTGGGCGATGTGGTCGGTTTCGCAGGCGATGGCACAGAGCGGCAGTTTGATATCGTGGAGCGAGACGGGCTTGCCGAAGACCTTGAACTGGCCCTTGGCAAAACCGTCGTCCTGGCAGAGGCCGCGCAGGTAATCGACCGCCATGCGGGCGGGCAGGTTGGTGCCGTCGCCGTTCCAGTAAAGCAGGTCGAAGGCGGGCGGGGCTTCGCCCATCATGTAGGATTTGATCGCGGGGGCGTAGATCAGGTCGTTGGAGCGCAGGAAGGAAAACGTGCGCGCCATGAAAAGCTTGGACAGGATGCCGTCGGTTTCGGTCTGGCGTTCGATGCCATCGACGAAATCGTTGTTCAGGAACACGCCGACTTCGCCGGGATCGGAGAAATCGGCCAGCGTGGTGAAGAAGGTGGCGGCGTTGACGGATGCATCCCCGGCGTTGTGCAGGTGCGCGAGGGTGAGGCCAAGGGTGGTGCCGCCGATGCAGTAGCCGACGGCGTTGATCTTGGGCTCGCCGGTGATGCGGCGGACCTCGGCCATCGCGCGCAAGAAGCCGTCGCGGATGTAGTCGTCAAGCGAGGTGCCGGCGTAGGTGTGGTCGGGGTTGACCCAGGAGACGACGAAGAGGGTGAAGCCTTGGTCGACGATCCATTTGATCAGCGAATTCTGGGGCTTGAGGTCCATTATGTAGAACTTGTTGATCCACGGCGGGAAGATCAGGAGGGGGATCTTGTGGACCTTGTCGGTGGTCGGGGTGTACTGGATCAGCTCCAGCATCCGGTTGCGGTAGACGACTTCGCCGGGGGTGGTGGCGAGGTTCTCGCCGACCTTGAAGGCTTCGCGGTCGGCTAGGGTGACGACAAGCTCGCCGTGGTTGCCTTCGACGTCGCGGACGAGGTTTTCGAGGCCTTGGACAAGGCTCATCCCGTCGGTGGCCACGGCCTTTTCCAGCGCGTCGGGGTTGGTGGCGAGGAAGTTCGTGGGGGCCATCATGTCGACGATCTGGCGGGTGAAGTATTCCACGCGGCGGCGGTCGTTGTCGGGCAGGGCCTCCATGTCGTCGACGGCGGTGGTGATCGCTTCGGAGTTCAGGAGGTATTGCTGCTTCAGGAAATTGAAGAAGGGGTGGGTGTCCCAGAGCGGGTTTGCGAAGCGGCGGTCTTTCGGGCCGGGGTCGGGCGGGGCCTTGAATTCGCCCTTGGCGAGGGTCTGCTGCGCCTCGACGTAGTGCTTCAGCGTCTTGCCCCAGTAGTTGACCTGATGTTCCACCACGCGGGCCGGGTTCTGCATCATTTCGGCGATGTAGGCGGTGGCGGCCTTCATGTAGACGTCGGGGGCGGGGCCGGCGAGCGCGGGGTCGGCCTGCTTGCGGTGGGTGAGGGCTGCGGTCAGGCGTTTGGACAGCTCTTCGATGCGCGCGAGATTTTCCTGCAACCGCAGGGCGCGTGCTTCGGACATTTCGGCATCGGCGGCTTCGGTTGGGGAACCGGGGGTGCGGTCTTCTGTTGTCATGCTAACATTTCCACCCTATTCTCGCCGCTGTGCAGCATTGCGTCACCTTATCCGTGAGCGTGCCACGCGACGGGAAGCCCGCGCCGGGCAAGGAGACGTCATGAAGTATATGTTCACCTACGACCTTATGGAAAGTGCGCGCAACACGAATGAGTGGTTGGGCGCGACCGCAAGGGCGATGGCGTCATATCCGGCGTTTGCGATGTCGATGAACCCGATGCTGCCGATGATGGCCGCGTGGGGCGAGGTGACGGAACGCACCTTCAGCCGGATGATCGCCAAGCCCGACTGGGGCATCCGGTCGATTGTCGGGCCGGATGGGCAGGACCATCTGGTGGACGTGAACCAAGTGGTGGAAAAACCGTTCGGCAACCTGATCCAGTTCTTCGTGCGCCGCCGTCCGCCAATGGCGCGCAAGGTGCTGCTGGTGGCGCCGATGTCGGGGCATTACGCGACGCTGCTGCGGTCTACCGTGGCGAGCCTGCTGCCCGATGCCGACGTGTTCGTGACCGACTGGCACAACGCGCGCGACATTCCGGTGAGCGCGGGCAAGTTCGACGTCGAGGATTATACGCTCTATCTGGCCGAGTTCATGAAATTCATGGGGCCGGAGACGCATGTGATCGCGGTTTGCCAGCCGGTGCCGCTGACCTTGGCAGCGACGGCCTATCTGGCAGGGCAAGACCCTGACGCACAGCCGCGCAGCATGACGCTGATCGGCGGGCCGGTCGACCCCGACGCTGCTGCGACCGAGGTGACGGATTTCGGCCGCCGGATCACGATGGGGCAGTTGGAGCATCTGGCGATCCAGCGTGTCGGGTTCCAGCACAAGGGCGCGGGGCGGCTGGTCTATCCGGGGCTGCTGCAACTGCAAAGTTTCATCACCATGAACGCCGAGCGGCATGGCAAGGCGTTTTCCGAGCAGATCTTCCGGGTGTCGCGCGGCGAAAGCAGCGACCATGATGCGCACAACCGGTTCTACGACGAATACCTTGCCGTGATGGACATGACGGCGGAGTTCTATCTTTCCACAGTCGAGCGCATCTTCAAGAACCGCGAGATTGCGACCAACAGCTTTGTTGTTGCAGGCAAGACCGTCGACATGGGTGCCATCACCAAGGTTGCGGTGATGACAGTCGAGGGGGCCAACGACGACATTTCCGCGCCGGGGCAATGCGTGGCCGCGCTGAACCTGCTGACCGGGCTGCCCGATGCCAAGAAGGCCCAGCATCTGGAGCCGGGCGCGGGCCATTACGGGATTTTCGCGGGCAAAAGCTGGCGGTTGAACATTCGCCCGCTGGTGCTGAACTTCATCGACGCAAATTCAGGTGGCGCGTCGGGCAAGAAGGCGAAGATCGCCCTCGCCTCATCGCAGTAACAGGGGTTCGGGCCGCAGCATAAGCGGCCCGGCGAAGAATTCTGTCAGCGCTTCGGACACGGCCTCGGGCTGTTCCAGTTGCGGCAGGTGGCCGGCATCCGGCACTATGTGCAGGCGTGCGGTCGGGACGAGGCCCGCCAGAAATTCGGCACGACGCAAGGGCACGATGGTGTCGGCTGCCCCGGCGATGACCAAGGCCGGCACCTTTAGCTTGCGCAGGGTCTTTTGCTGGTCGGGGCGCCGTTGCAGCGCGCGGGACTGGCGTTGGAACTGGTCGGGGCCAAGCCCTGCGGCCATGTCCTGCACCAAGGCCAGCACATCATCGCACCATTCGGTCTCGGCAAGCGCGGTCATCGGGATTTCGTGGCGCATGGCATCGGCCAGCTTGCCGGATTTGGCGGCGATGATCTGCACCTCGCGAGCGGCGGCGGCCTGGGGCGGTTCGGGCAGGGGATCGGTGGCAATGAGGGCGAGGCGGGTGACAGCCTCGGGCTTGCGGCGCAGAATCTCTATCGCGACAAGGCCGCCAAGCCCGTGGCCAAGCAGGCCGAACTGCGGTGGCAGCAGCGGCAGAACCGCCTGCGTGATCTGTTCGACCGAATCGCCGTGCGTGGGCAGCAGGACAATGACCATCCGGTTTGTGCCCAGATGCACAAGCTGCGGCAGGAAAGCCCGCGCGTCGGCCATGAAGCCCGGCAGGACGACCAGCGGGTCTTTCATCAGCGGGGCGGGGCCTTAGCTGGCATCGGGGCTTCCCTTCAGGATGTCTTCGACGGCTGCGGTGATCATCGCAAGACACGGCCCGGTTGAAAAGCGGTGATCGGCATCCTTGACGAGGGTCAGGCGAATATCTGGGCCACGGGCGTGGTCGAACAGCGCAAGGGCGCGGTGCGGCGGCACGTCGACATCGGCGCTGCCTTGTAGAAGGCGCGTCGGGAAGGGCAGGAAAAGCGGGGATTGCAGCACGAGGTTCTGGCGGCCATCTTCGATCAGGCGGCGGGTGATGACGTAGGGATCGTCGGAATAGGCCGAAGGGTTGGCGATGGCACCTTCGTTCAGAAGCTGGGTGCGCTGGGCGGGCGTCGCCTCGGCCCACATGGTTTCGGTGAAATCCGGGGCGGCGGCGATGCCGACGAGGCCCGCGAGCTTTTCCGGGATCTGGCGGGCGAGGAGGAGGGCGATCCAGCCGCCCATCGACGAGCCGACAAGGATTTGCGGGCCTTCGGTGAGGGCTTCGATCACGGTGCGGGCGTCCTCGGCCCAGTCGCTGATCGCGCCGTCGGCAAACTGCCCGTGCGAACGGCCGTGACCGGAATAGTCGAAGCGCAGGAAGGCGCGGCCCTGCGCCTCAGCCCAGACTTGTAGGTGGACAGCCTTGGTGCCGGTCATGTCGGACCGAAAGCCGCCGAGGAACACGACGCCGGGTTCCTTGCCGGGGGTGCGGACATAGGCGATGTGGCGGCCTTGCGGGGTGGTGAGGTAGGTGGTCATGGGGTTGGTATAGCAGGGGTGCTGCGCGCGGGGCAGGGCGCGTGCCGGCTGCGCGCAAAGAACCGCCAAGTGGTTGACATCAAGCGGTGCGCGGGGCAACAAGGCGCCCGACATAACCCGCAACCGGGCGTTTCGTAGGCGCCAAAACGACGAGGAGGACACGCGATGTCCAACATCTCTCTGACATTTCCCGACGGCAACAAGCGCGAGTATGCTGCAGGTGTGACGCCTGCCGAGGTGGCGGCGTCGATTGCGCCGGGGCTGGCGAAAAAGGCGATTTCCGCAAGCGTCAACGGGGCGCACTGGGATCTGGCCTGGCCGATTGCGGCGGATGCGACGATTGCGATTCACACGCTGGCCGATGACGCGCAGGCGCTGGAGCTGATCCGGCACGACTGCGCGCATATCATGGCGCGGGCGGTGCAGGAAATCTGGCCGGATGTGAAGGTGACGATCGGGCCGGTGCGCGATTACGGCTGGTTCTATGACTTTGACCGCGAAGAGCCGTTCACGCCGGAGGACCTTGGCCAGATCGAGGCGCGGATGAAGCAGATCATCAACGCCCGCGAGCCGGTCAAGACCGAGGTGTGGGACCGCGCGCGGGCGGTGGAGTATTACCGTGGGCGGCACGAGCCGTTCAAGCTGGAGTTGATCGACCGGATTCCGGAAGATCAGGACCTGCGGATGTATTGGCACGGGAACTGGCAGGACCTGTGCCGGGGGCCGCATTTGCAGCACACCGGGCAGGTGCCGGCGGATGCGTTCAAGTTGACGCATGTGGCGGGGGCTTACTGGCTGGGCGATGCCAGCCGCCCGATGTTGCAGCGCATCTACGGTGTGGCGTTCAAGAACCGCGACGACCTGAAGGCGCATCTGACGATGCTGGAGGAGGCCGCGAAGCGCGACCACCGCAAGCTGGGGCGCGAGATGGAGCTGTTCCATCTGCAGGAAGAAGCGCCGGGGATGGTGTTCTGGCACCCGAACGGCTGGACGATCTACCGCCAGCTTGAAGATTACATGCGCGGTCGGCTGCGGACGGTGGGCTACAAGGAGATCAGGACGCCGCAGGTGGTGGACCGGGTGCTTTGGGAAAAGTCGGGCCACTGGGAAGCCTACCGCGAGAACATGTTTCTGGTGGAGGTCGACGAGGAAGGCGCCAAGGAAAAGCGCATCAACGCGCTGAAGCCGATGAACTGCCCGTGCCATGTGCAGGTGTATAATCAGGGGCTGAAATCCTACCGCGACCTGCCTTTGCGGCTGGCGGAGTTCGGGTCGTGCCACCGCTACGAATCGTCAGGATCGATGCACGGACTGATGCGGGTGCGCGGCTTCACGCAGGACGACGCGCATATCTTCTGCACCGAACAGCAGATCGAGAGCGAATGCGCCGATTTCATCACTCTGCTGGCGTCGGTCTACAAAGACCTTGGCTTTGACAGTTTCGAGATCAAGCTGTCGACGCGGCCAGCGGTGCGGATCGGCAAGGACGAAACGTGGGATATCGTCGAAGGCGCGCTGGAAAACGCGATCCGGAAAACCGGCAACGCCTATGAGATCGACCCCGGCGAAGGTGCGTTCTACGGGCCGAAGCTGGATTTCAAGCTGACCGACGCAATCGGGCGAAAGTGGCAGTGCGGCACCTTCCAGGTCGACGCGCAACTGCCGGACCGGCTGGGGGCGGAGTATGTTGGCGAGGACGGGGCCAAGCACATGCCCTACATGCTGCACCGTGCGATCCTTGGGTCGTTCGAGCGGTTCATCGGCATCCTGTTGGAAAACTACGGTGGCAAGCTGCCGTTCTGGCTGGCGCCGCGGCAGGTGGTCGTGGCATCCATCGTGTCGGATGCGGACCCATTCGTGCTTGAGGTGGTGGCCGCGTTGAAGAAGGCCGGCGTGCGTGCCGAGGCCGACGTTCGCAACGAAAAGATCAACTACAAGGTGCGCGAACATTCGGTCGGCAAGGTGCCGGTGATCCTGGCCATCGGCATGAAAGAGGTGGAGGACCGCACGGTTTCCGTCCGCCGCTTGGGTGAAAACCGCACCGAGGTGCTGGGCCTTGATGCAGCGCTGGCCGAGTTCGGGCTGGCCGCGCTACCGCCGGGCGGGCACTAGGCCGCTGTCGCTTTTGCGGGCGGATGCAGGCTGTGGCGCGGGGGGCTTAGAAGCCTCCTGCGCGCTTCGCTTGGGCGGTGCCTGCCTTGCAGCTTGATTTTCGGAGAATCCTTGGCATCATTTGCCACAGTGACGACAGAATTCCTGACCGCCTCTCGGATTGAAGGCCCTGGAAGACCTGATTGCACGGCCCGTGGCAATCACGCCGCGGGGGGTTCTGAGAGGAGAAGCGGCATGCCGACCGGCACCGTGAAGTGGTTCAACTCGACCAAGGGTTATGGTTTCATCGCGCCTGATGACGGCGGCAAGGACGTGTTTGTGCATATCTCGGCGGTGGAACGCGCCGGGTTGAAGGGGCTGAACGACAATCAGAAGATCGGGTTCGAGTTGCAGTCGGGCCGGGATGGCAAGCAATCGGCGGGTGATCTGCGCCTGCTTTAAGCCGTCAGGGCGGCTTCGGTCGCGGCGTCCCAGCCGAGGTGCCAGGTGGTGCCGTTCTGGATGATCGGCCGTTTCAGGACGGTCGGCTGGGCTGCAATTTGCGCCTCGATGTCGGAGGCTTTCAGGAAATCGTTGAAGGCCCGGTAGGTGGTGGACTGCTTGTTCACAGCCCTGTCACCGAATTCGTGGGTGATGGCCTCGATCTCGGCCGTGGTGAGGGGTTGGGCGCGGACGTCGCGGAAGGTGACCTCTTTTCCGGCGGCTTGCAGCGCCTTGAGGGCCTTTTTGCAGGTGTCGCAGGTGGGGATGCCGTAGAGGATCATGGTGCGGGCTCCGGAAGGGGTGTCCCACGGTGGGACATGCGCGGCGTTATGGAAAATCAATGGGTTGCGGGTTTCCGTAAACCCCTTGGTAACACGTCGCACCGTCGGCGGGAAGGCTAGCCGGTGATCGCGCGGGTGACGGCGATGCCGGCCCAGGCGGAAAATGCGGTCAGGACCGTGCCCCAGGCCGTGTCGGTGAGGACCATCGACAGATCCCAGTCCTTCATGATCGCGTAGCTGGTGAATTCGTAGGTGCCGTAGGCCATTGCGCCGATGATGGCGGCGGGCAGCAGGATCGGCGCGCCGGTTTTCAGGGCAGGCAGGCTGACCAGATAGACGAGGCCTGCGACGTAGGCGAGGTAGAAAGCCGCGGCGGGGCCAAAGCGGATGGGGTCTGCCAGAAGCGGGCCGATGTGGCGGGAGAACAGGGGTTTCATCACGAAGGTCAGCATGATCGCATCGAGGATCAGGAAGACGGCGGCGGTGGAGAGGTAGAGGGTCAGGGTCTGCATGGTGGCTCCTTTTCGCAAAGGTAGGCTGAAACACCATGTGGACCAGTGTGCTGTTCGCTTGCAACCAACCGGCCCCCTTGTGCGTTGATGTGCGACCACGGCCGATCCGGCCCGACCCGAACTGAAAAGGATGCCGCCATGCGCAGTTTCACCCTGCCTCTGGCCCTTGCCGCCAGCCTTGGCCTGACCATGCCCGTCGCCGCGCAAGGCGATTTCGAGGACGTGATCGGGGGAATCGCCCAGACGCTGATCCAGCAGGAACTGGACCGCAACGCCTATATCGCGGCGCAGGAGGCCAATACGGCCCGCGCTTACCGCGATTATCTGGCGAAGTTTCCCAAGGGCCAGTACCGCGTGAATGCCGAGCGCGCGCTGGAGCGGCTGGGGTCGCCGGTCGAGGGATCGCCGGCGGCGGCGGCGCAGATCGAGGCGCGGCTGGGGATCAGTTTCGCGCAAAAGGTCGCGGTGCAGCGGGAACTGACACGGCTGGGCTACCGGACCTATGGCACCGACGGCGTCTGGGGGCGAAACACGCGGAGCGCGATTGCCGGGTGGCAGCGCGACCGCAACGAGGCGGCCACTGGCTATGTGACCGAGGCCCAGTTGCGGGTGCTGCTGAAGGGCGCGGTGGTGACGCCGCCGGCGGATGATGGCACCACGGCCGGCACTATTTCGGCGGCGCAGACCGAGGCGGCCTTGCGGCTGACGCGGACGCAGCGGGTGACGATCCAACGGCAGTTGAGCGACCTTGGCTATGACGCCGGGGTGGCGGACGGGCTTTGGGGCAGCCGGACGCGGACGGCGATCAAGGGCTGGCAGCAGGCGAACCGGCGGGCGGCTACGGGGTACATGACGAGCGCGCAGGTGCGGCTGATTGCGCAACAGGCGGGGAGTGCGGCACCGCCGGCGGAAGAAGAGGTGAATGGCGCGGCGCTGGAAGAGCGGCTTATGGGCCTGACGCTGGACGAGCGGGTGGATGTGCAGCGGCGACTGCGGCGGCTGGGCTATGACCCGTTGCGGACCGACGGGACGTTCGGCGCCGGGACGCGGCGGGCCATAGGAGAGTGGCAGGCGGATGAGGGCGTTGCGGTGACCGGGTATCTGACGGCGGATCAGGTGCGGCTGATCCGGGTGGAAACGGGGGGGTGAGGCGGCCGCCCGCGTTGACATTCACCGCGTGGCAACTGTTGGGCCAAGGCCGGCCTTGCGAGGGGCGGCAGGGTGGCGTTCCGGCGTCATCCCGCCTTGGGAAGCTTCATGACCGGGATGATATCCGGGGTCGACGCATGCAGGTCTTTGGGGCCGGTATACCAGGTGGTCAGCAGGCTGACGCGAGGGGCGTTGCCGAGGGCGGCTTTGGCCGGTCTTTCAAAGCCGTGCCAGCCCGGCCTTACCTTTCTCTTGCTGCCGGAAAAGAAGATCCCCGAGTTCGGCAGGAACGGCGCGCGCCGAACCTCGCGGTGGGCGGCGCGAAACGGGCGCTGCCACTTGGGCGCATAATCATAGAGCACCGTCCCGAGACCATCGAGGCTGACGTCTTCCGGTAGGTAGATCAGCATGGTGGCCACACGCGGATGAACGTCAAAGTGGGGTGGCATGTGATAGGATTCCGTCTCGAAGCGCAGGGCTGTGCTGACGAAAACGGGTTGGTCGTTCACCTGGGCCTCTGAGCAATCGAAGACCGGAGCGAGGTCCGGAGCGAGGGCCGCAAAGACGGCGGACTTCACCTCGGTTGACATGGTCGCCGCGCCCACGGCCCACCACAGGGCCTGCTGGTGGCTGGCGATCCGCTGCACTCCGATTTCGGGAAGTTCGAGCAGGTCGCGGGTGGAGACGCCTTTGTCGTCATGAAAATGCTCGAGGCTCATGGGACGGAACGCCGCGCGGTCGGGGATATTGGACAGGATGGTCTGATAGACGTCTTGCGGGAACAGGTCTGTCAGCATGGCATGTTTGCACGGGGTGTCATCAACAGGGGTTCTGGCAATGGCCTGAACCATGTGATCGATGATTTTCGAACACAGCGCGAAATCTTTTTCCATGACTGGTACCTTGGACTGGCTAGAACCGAACGTTGACCGGATGGCTTGCTGGCTGCGAATGACGATTTTGCCAAAATATGCAGGCGCAGCAAGTGGTTTCATGCTGATCTGCAGGGGTGAGGCGGCGGTCTGCCGGGAGCGCTTACTTGGAGCAAGGCGCTGCAGGCGGATGAGGGTGTCGAGGTGACGGGGTATATGACGGCGGATCAGGTGCGGCTGATCCGGGTGGAGACGGGGGGTGAGCGGCGGCCCCGCGCTTTGGCGCGGGGCGAAAACAGTCCAGTGGACTGTTTTCAGCCGCGAACGCCCGAGCACGCTTGCGAGGGCTTGGGGGTGTAGGGCGCTTCTTAACTTTGCTGCTTACTCCTCACGGTTTTAAAGCTGACCGCGACCGACACGCGGGGGCGCTTGGGGTGCGGACACTCCCGCGCCCGCCCCCGGGGCGGCGGGTCGAGCGCGGTCAGATTTGCTTCAGGCGAATCTTACTAGTTTGAATACGACAGGCCTCTCTTACGCCATCCAGCCTTCATGGAGCAACTTAGTCGAGATATCTATGCCCAGCCACTCGATTTCTCTAAGCCAAATTGCAAGCGCCGCTTCGCAAGTCGGCCTGAAATCAGCAATAAATTCTCCGTCTTCTGTAACTATCTGAGCAGAAAGTAGAACTTGAACTTCGCCTTGTGTTTCCATCATCCCACTGATTGGGTTGAAAAAAATTGACACTACCGAATTTTCTCCACTCGCGGTCAAAGTTACAACCCGAGATACACTTCGAAGCATCGGGGTGAAGCCGCTTCTAGGGGGCCTATTTAAGGAGCCATGTTTGTCGACATTCCATAAGTCGTGGATCAAAGCCACTTCTCTGTGTGAATCTATTATGCCATCCCCAATTTTTGGAATTTTAGAACGCTTGCAAAATATATCTACATGATCCTTTAGTGAAGCAATTGCTGTAAGGATCAGGGAAATCTCGTTATATAGCTCTTCCGGTTCTGCGCCCTCATTTGGGTTAAAGAGCATTCCTTCGGTTCTTAGGTTAGGACCGCTAAAGAACTGAACAGCCGGCAGAGTATTTGATGTCGTTTGCGCCAGTGCAGAAACGGCTTGCTTTGCTCGTTTAATCAACGGATCGCCACTCATCCCAAAATCCCCTCGAACTCCCGCCATTCCCCCTTCGACATACCGGAAGTCTCCTGCGTCACCGTCTCGCCCGCCAGACGCCGTTTCAACACCGCCAGAGCCTTCGCGCTCAGCGTCACGCCGCCCATCCGGTAATCCTCGAACGCGGCATAGGCCAAAGGCACCCAGTCCTTGACGCAGGCCGCAATCGCCTCGGCATAGACCCTAATCTCATATTGGGCGTGGGCGTCGGCGCGCAGGCGCAGGAAGTGGAAGAGGTTGTGCAGGTCGACCTTCCAGTACCACTGGGTGTAGATGTTGGCGGGCAGGTTCATCCGGGCAAGTTCGCGCGCGAGGCCCTGCTGGCCGTCCTGGGAGAGCATCGCCTCGTAATGGTCGTAGGCGCGGTTGGCGTCGGATTTGAGGAGGTCGAGGACGCGGGCGGCTTCCTCGCCTTGCAGCACCTCGCCCCGGCCCTGATTGTTGACGGTGGACTGGGCGGCAAGCTGTTCGGGGGCGGGGATGTAGAACTCGCGGTCGAGGATCGAGTAACGGGCGGAGTATTCGTTGACGTTGGCGGTGCGGTGGCGGATCCACTGGCGGGCGACGAAGACGGGAAGCTTGACGTGGAGTTTCACCTCGCACATCTCGAACGGGGTGGAGTGCCAGTGGCGCATCAGGTAGCGGATCAGGCCTTCGTCGTTCTGGACGTGCTTGGTGCCGGCGCCGTAGGAGACGCGGGCGGCCTGCACGATGGCGGCATCGTCGCCCATGTAGTCGATGACGCGGATGAAGCCGTGGTCAAGCACGGGGTGGGCGCGGTAGAGATGGGCCTCCATCCCTTCGGAGACGGCGCGGAGGGTGGGGCGCGGGGTGCTGCGCTGGGCTTCGATCTCGGCGAGTTGGTCGGGGGTCAGGGGCATCGGCGCGGCCTTTCGGATGAGTCGCCCGCGACTATATCTTGCGGGCGGCTGCGGG
The DNA here is from genome assembly GCF_050632395.1 of Tabrizicola sp. BL-A-41-H6. GTDB lineage: Bacteria > Pseudomonadota > Alphaproteobacteria > Rhodobacterales > Rhodobacteraceae > JAUYQR01. The sequence goes on along the minus strand of NZ_CP192600.1, from coordinate 3,265,775 downwards.
GATACCGCAAGATGAACGGATCATGAGGAGAGGCGAGATGGCGATACGGTATTTGCACACGATGGTGCGGGTGAAGGATCTGGAGAGGTCGCTGGCGTTCTACCGGCTTTTGGGGCTGGAGGAGACGCGGCGGTACGAGAACGAGGGCGGGCGGTTCACGCTGGTGTTCATGGCGCCGCCCGGACAGCCGGAATGCCCGGTGGAGTTGACGTATAACTGGGATGGCGACGAGGGGCTGCCGTCGGACGGGCGGCACTTTGGCCATCTGGCCTATGAGGTGGATGATATCTACGCCACCTGCGCGCATTTGCAGGCGAACGGGGTGGTGATCAACCGCCCGCCGCGGGATGGGCGGATGGCGTTTGTGCGTTCGCCCGACAACATCTCGATCGAGTTGTTGCAGATGGGGGCAGCGCAGGCGGTGAAGGAACCTTGGGCGTCGATGCCGAGCGTCGGGCACTGGTGAGGCGGCGGAGCGGGGGGTTTCACACCCCCCAGTCCCGGCCCGGCCACAGGCCGGGCGTTCTTCGCGGAAACCCTCCACTGGAGGGATTCTGATCGCTCATCACCCCCCCGTGGGATATTTGGGGAAGAGGAAGCCGTTAGAGGGACCAGAGGCTGAAGGTGTCTGGGCCGAGGGTTTGGGTTTCCCGCAAGGTGAGGCGGGGGGCTTCGGCCAGGGCCTGGAGGCCGAGGGCGGCGAGGGTTGGGGTGCCGTCGGCGCCGATCAGCGCGCCGGCGGTGAAGAGGGCGAGGTCGTCGACGAGATTTGCGCGGATCAGGGCGGCGGCGAGGGTGCTGCCGCCTTCGCTTAGGATGCGGGTTAGGCCCTTTTGCGCCAGCGTCTGAAGGGCGGCTGGGAGGTCGAGGTGGCCTTCGGTTTCCGGGGTTTCGATCAGGGTGGTGCCGGTTGCGGACCAGGCTTTGCGGGCTGGTTCGGGGGCGCCTGGGCCGTGGAGGATCCAGACGGGGTGGTCGTGCGCGGTCCGGCCCAGGCGGCTTTCGGGGCTGTGTGTGAGCGTCCGGTCGAGGACGATGCGGACGGGTTGGCGAGTGGCGCCCATGTCGCGGACGGTGAGGTCGGGGTCGTCGGTTCGTGCGGTGCCGGAGCCGACCATGACGGCGTCGTGGCTGAGGCGGAGGGCGTGAACCTTGCGCCGCGAGAGGGGGCCGGTGATCCAGCGGCTTTCGCCTGAAGCTGTGGCGGTGCGGCCGTCAAGGGTGGCCGCGAGTTTCAGGGTGACGAAGGGCAGGCCACGGGTCACGCGTTTCAGGAAGCCTGCGTTGAGGCGGGTGGCGTCATGGGTGAGGATGCCTTCGGTGACGGCGATGCCTGCGGCGCGGAGGAGGGCGTGGCCCTTGCCTGCGACGCGGGGGTCGGGATCGGTGAGGGCGGTGACGACGCGGGCGGGCCTTGCGGCGATCAGGGCTTCGGCGCAGGGCGGGGTCTGGCCGTGGTGGGCGCAGGGTTCGAGCGTGACGTAGACGGTGGCGCCTTGCGCGCGGGGGCCGGCCTGTTCCAGGGCGCGTACCTCGGCGTGGGGGCGGCCGCCGGGTTGGGTCCAGCCGCGACCGACGACGATGCCATCCCGGACGATGACACAGCCGACGGCGGGGTTGGGCCATGTGTTGCCAAGGCCCCGCGCCGCGAGGCGCAGGGCGTGGGCCATGTGATCAGCGTCGCTCACTCTTCGCCGGCAGCGCCGGGCCGGAGTTCGCTGACGAAGCCGTCGAAATCGTCGGCGGTCTGGAAGTTCTTGTAAACGCTGGCGAACCGTACGTAAGCGACGGTGTCGATCCGGGCGAGGGATTCCATCACGATCTCGCCGATGACCTTTGACGAGATGTCGGTGTCACCAAGGCTTTCGAGGCGGCGCACGATGCCGGAGATCATCTGGTCGATCCGCTCGGGGTCGATCGGGCGTTTCTGCATCGCGATGCGGATCGAGCGTTCCAGCTTTGTGCGGTCGAAATCCTCGCGCTTGCCTGAGGATTTGATCACGACGAGGTCGCGCAACTGCACGCGTTCGTAGGTGGTGAAGCGGCCACCGCAGGCCGGGCAAAAGCGCCGGCGACGGATGGCGACGTGGTCTTCGGCGGGGCGCGAGTCCTTCACCTGAGTGTCGATATTGCCGCAGAATGGGCAGCGCATCGGCCCCCTCCTTGCTTGTTGGTGTGTGTCCTGCCTCAAGGCCGGGTGTTTTCCCCCGGTTCTTGGCGCTGACTATAGGAGAAGGCGGAGGATATGGGGAAGCAGTATATGCAGGCTACTGCATCTAGGGGCCGGGGTGTGGCGGCTGGGACTCAGGCGCCAAGGCTGTGAGCCGGAAAAGCGGTGGGCGCGGCTGGCGCGAAACCGGCGCGGGCTGCATTTGGCGCTGGGTCAGGGGGCGTTGGCGGCCCGGCCGGGAGTAGCGGTTGGTGGGATGCCCGGCGCCGCCAAAGGCCAGCGCCGGGGAGGTTAAGGCTAGCGGTCGAGGCGCATCATGCGCATGGAATCGCAGATGGTATCGCCATGATTTGCGCTTACCGACGCGCCGCCACCGAAGCTGGCGAGACCGGTGTTGCTGGTGGCCCCGTCGGAGGACAACGAGAAGACGATGCTTTTACCCGAAGGGCGCGGCGGTTCGGAAATACGCCAGATCTTCGTGTTGCGCGCCAGACGCAGCCCGTGGATCACGAAATCACCGGCGGCGCACCAAGCGTCGGAGGCGCTGAGGCCGCCGCGCGGCAGAACCTCAAAGCGGCTCTTGTCGAGTTGGCGGACGGTGAAGCCGTTCTGGGCCTCGTACGCGGCGGCGGGGGAGGCTGCGAGGCCGACGGCGATGAACACGGGAAAAAGGCGACTGAGGATGGTCATGGCTGGGGTCCGGGGTTGAAATCCAGGGATCAACCGCCCTGGCGGATGGGTTTACCCCATCACAGTTGGCCCCAAGAGACAACTGCCTCGTGTGTCACAGTACTGTGCGCTTGGCTTTGCGGCGTCGGCGTTGCGATGGCGGTGGGCGATCAGATCGGGGTTCGACCTGATCGCCAGAAACGCAACTTCGGGCTATTGGTCGAGGAAGCTCCGCAGCTTCCTTGACCGGCTTGGGTGTTTTAGTTTGCGCAGCGCCTTCGCCTCGATCTGGCGGATGCGTTCGCGGGTGACGGAGAACTGCTGGCCGACCTCTTCCAGCGTGTGGTCGGTGTTCATGCCGATGCCGAAGCGCATGCGCAGGACGCGTTCCTCACGCGGGGTGAGGGAGGCGAGGACGCGGGTGGTGGTTTCCTTCAGGTTTTCCTGAATCGCGCTGTCGAGCGGCAGGATCGCGTTCTTGTCTTCGATGAAGTCGCCAAGCTGGCTGTCTTCCTCGTCGCCGATCGGGGTTTCGAGGCTGATCGGTTCCTTGGCGATCTTCATCACCTTGCGGACCTTTTCGAGCGGCATCTGCAGCTTTTCGGCCAGTTCCTCGGGCGTGGGTTCGCGGCCGATTTCGTGCAGCATCTGGCGGCCGGTGCGGACCAGTTTGTTGATCGTCTCGATCATATGCACGGGAATACGGATCGTGCGGGCCTGGTCGGCAATGGAGCGGGTGATCGCCTGACGGATCCACCACGTCGCGTAGGTGGAGAACTTGTAGCCGCGACGGTATTCGAATTTATCCACGGCCTTCATCAGGCCGATGTTGCCTTCCTGAATGAGATCAAGGAATTGCAACCCGCGGTTGGTGTACTTCTTGGCGATGGAGATGACGAGGCGCAGGTTCGCCTCGACCATTTCCTTCTTGGCCTGACGGGCTTCTTTCTCGCCCTTCTGGACCTGGTTCACGATGCGGCGGAATTCCGAGATATCGACGCCGATGTATTGGCCGACCTGCGCCATCTCGGCGCGCAGTTCCTCGACCTTGTCCTTCGACTTTTCGATCAGCATCTGCCAGCCGCGCCCGCCCTTGACGGCCATGCGGTCCATCCAGGCGGGGTCAAGCTCGTAGCCCTGGTATTCGTCGATGAATTCGCGCCGGTTGATCCGGGCGGCATCGGCGAGTTTGACCATGTTGGAGTTGATGCCCATGATCTTGCGGTTGATGCCGTAAAGCTGGTCGATCAGCGCTTCGATACGGGAATTGTTGAGGTGCAGTTCGTTGACCAGAAGCACGATCTCGGACCGCAGTTTCTGGTAGGCGTCTTCCTCGGCCGAGGAGAAGTGCCGCGCGCTGGACATGGCGGCGTTCATCCGCAGGTCCTGCATTTCGGCAAGTTTGGCGTAATCGCGGGCGACAAGGTCAAGCGTTTCAAGGACGCGCGGCTTGAGGGCGGCCTCCATCGCGGCGAGCGACATGTTGGAGGCTTCGTCATCCTCGTCGTCGTCGCTTTCGGTCATGATCGGGTTGCCGTCGGCGTCAAGCTCCGGCTCTGCCGCGCCGTTGCGGCGTGGGGCGGCACCGGCGGCCACGTCGACTTCGTCGAGCGCCGGGCCGTCCATGTCTTCTTCGCCGTCAAGGCTGCGACCGAAGGTGGCCTCAAGGTCGATCACGTCGCGCAGCAGGATGTCTTCGTTCAGCAGTTCGTCGCGCCAGATGGTGATGGCCTGAAACGTCAGCGGGCTTTCGCAAAGCCCGAGGATCATGGTGTTGCGGCCGGCCTCGATCCGTTTGGCAATGGCAATCTCGCCCTCGCGGGACAGAAGTTCGACGCTGCCCATTTCGCGCAGATACATGCGCACCGGGTCGTCGGTGCGGTCGAGCGCTTCGGCGCTGGTCCCGGATACGGCAACTTCGCGGCTGGTCGAGATTTCCACCAGCTCGCCCACCGGGGTTTCGCTTTCCTCGGCTTCGTCATTTTCGATGATGTTGATGCCCATCTCGGACAGCATCGACATCACGTCCTCGATCTGTTCGGACGACACCTGTTCTGGAGGCAGAACGGTGTTCAACTGGTCGTAGGTTATGTAGCCCCGCTCCTTGGCGTCGGCGATCATGCGTTTGACGGCAGCCTGGCTCATGTCGAGCGAGACATCGGCCTCGTCGGCTTCGGGCTTGGCGTCGTCAGTGTCCTTGAGGGCCATGTGTGCTCCTGGGGGGCGAATCGGGGCTGGTTGGATCGAATCAATAACGCGAATCAGACCGAGGGAAAGGCCGAATCAGCGGTTTTTCTTTACCCAGACCTCGCTATCGATCAGGGATTGCAGATGTCTTGACAGGGCGAGCCGATCTTCGCCCAAGTCGGTTGCGTCAGCGCGGTCCGGTTTTTCGGACCGGTGCCGTGCTTCGGCGGCCTTTGAAAGCCGCCAGGTGAGGCCTTCGTCGGGCAAACCGCCCAAATCTTCGACGGCCTCCTCGATCTCGCGCCGGGCGCCGCGCTGGGCATCGAGCTTGGCCAACTCCTCGGCAAGGCAGAGGGTTGCAAGCTCGTCGTCCTCGGTGTTGCGGACCGGCGGGGCTATGCTGACGTGGGGTCGCGCCAGAAGCGCGTCAAGGGCGGCGGGGGCGGTTTCGGCGATGCGGCTGCGAAGATCTGGGTCATCGGCGTGGGTCAGGATCAGACGGCGAAGGGTGTTGTGATCCTCGCCGGTCAGGTCAACGCGTTCGAGGGCCGTCTCGAAGCGGTGGATCAGTGCGGGGTGGTGGATCAGGGTGGCGAGGATGACGGCCTCGCGCAGGGTTTCTTCGACGCCGCCTGCGGACTGCGCCAGCAGCGACTGGCGGGTGGACGGGAGGGCGCCGGAGGGCGGTGCATTGCGACGGGCGCCCGGGCGGAACGGGCCGGGTTGGAACGGACGGGTGGTGCCGAAAAGATCAAGGCGCAGACGGCGCATTTCCTCGGCGTAGTGGCCGCGGATCGAGGGGTCGGTGATTCGTTGCAGGGCGGCGCGCAGGATCTTGTCGAGGGCGGCCTTGCGTTCGGGACTGTCGAAATTGCGGCCTTCGGTTTCGCGGGCCCAGAGCAGGTTGACCATCGGCTGGGCGGCGTCGAGGACCGCCTTCATCGCGCCCGCGCCTTGCGCGCGGATGAGATCGTCCGGGTCCATGCCGCCCGGCAGCATGGCAAAGCGCAGGCCCTTGCCGGCCTCGAGCAAGGGAAGGGCGAGGTCGATGACGCGCAGGGCGGCGGCCATGCCGGCCTTGTCACCATCGAGCGCGATGACGGGTTCGTTGGAAATGCGCCACATTAGGCGAAGCTGGTCTTCGGTGACGGCGGTGCCGAGGGGGGCGACGGTGGCGGTGAAGCCGGCCTCGGACAATGCGATGACGTCCATGTAACCTTCGGCCACGATCAGGGGCTGGCCCTTGCCGGCGGCCTCACGCGCGTGGGCGTGGTTGAATAGGCTGCGGCCCTTGTCGAACAGCTCGGTTTCCGGGCCGTTGAGGTATTTGGCCTGATCGGCGGGGTCCATCGCGCGGCCGCCAAGGCTGATGGCGCGGCCGCGCCCGTCGCGGATCGGAAAGATGATGCGGTTTCGGAAGCGGTCGTAGGCACCGGTGCGCTTGTCGGATTTTGCGGCGAGACCGCCGGCGATCAGCATGTCGGAAGGGATGCCCTTTTGCGCCATCGCGTCGGTCAGCGCGGTCCACGAGGCGGGGGCAAAGCCGATTTCCCAACGCTCCTGCGCGTCGGGCTTCAGGCCGCGCTTGGCAAGGTAGGCGCGGGCGTCGGCGGCGGCGGAGGTCTTGAGTTGCAGGCGGAACCACTTGACCGCCTCTTCCATGACGCGGGCAAGATCAGTGCGCCGGTCGGCCTTTTCCGCGGCGCGGGGGTCTTGCGCCGGCATCGCCATCCCGGCCTCGGCTGCCAGCGCCTGCACGGCTTCCATGAAGCCGATGTTTTCGGTTTCGCGCAGGAAACTGACGACGTCGCCTTTGGCGTGGCAGCCGAAGCAGTAGTAGAACCCCTTGCGGTCATCGACGTGGAATGACGCGGATTTTTCCTGATGGAAGGGGCAGGGTGCCCACATGTCGCCGCGACCCATGTTGGATTTGCGCAGATCCCAGGTGACCTTCTTTCCGACCACGGAAGAAAGCGAGACGCGGGCGCGCAGTTCGTCGATGAAACCGGTAGGCAGACTCATGACCAAGATATGGGGCCTAGTCTTTGGCGAGTCGAGTGGGTGGCATGCCGCCGGGGGCCGGCCCCCGGACCCCCGGGATATTTACGGACAGATGAACGCCGATAGCTGCAGGTTTTCATCTGTCATCAAATATCCCACGGGGGTGCGGGGGTGTGAAACCCCCGCCTCGGTATGTCAAAGGCCGAGCCGGTCGCGCATGGCGTACCAGGTCATCGCCATGACGAGCAGGGGTGAGCGGAAGGTCACGCCGCCGGGGAAGCGGGGTTGCGGCAGGCTGGCCATCAGGTCGAAGCGTTCGGTCTGGGCGGCCGTGGCTTCAGCGAGGAGTTTGCCGGCAAGGGTGGCCATAGCGACGCCGTGGCCGGAGTAGCCGGAGGCAGAGAGGATGTTTTGCGCGGGCCTCGTGAAGCAGGGCATCCGGTTCATCGTGATCGCAAGGGTGCCGCCCCAGGCGTAGTCGATGCGGGTGTTGCGCAGTTGCGGGTAGACCTCGAGCATCGGTTTCGATACGGTCTTGATGATGTCGGGAAAGCGGTAGCCGTAGCTTTCGCCGCCACCGAAGAGCAGGCGGCTGTCTTCCGAAAGGCGCCAGTAGTTGACGACGAAGCGGCTGTCGGCGACGGCGACGGGTTCGGCGAGGATGTCTTTCGCGCGGTCGCCCAAGGGTTCGGTGGCGACGATGAAGTTGTTGATCGGCATCACTTTCGAGGCGACGTCGAGGTTCAGTTGGCCAAGATAGCCGTTGGCCGCGAGAATCACCGTATCGCAAGTGACGTGGCCGGCGCTGGTGCGGACCACCGGGCGCGGGCCCGGTTCTACGCGGTGGACTTCGGAGTTTTCGAAGATGCGCACACCGGCCTTGGCCGCAGCGGCGGCGAGGCCGAGGGCGTAGTTCAGCGGGTGGAGGTGGCCTGCGTCGCGGTCGATTTCGCCGCCGGCGAAGGCGGGGGAGCCGATCAGGTGGCGAACGGCAGCGCGGTCGAGGGGTTCGAGGTGGGTGTAGCCATAGTCGCGGTGGAGCTTTTCGGCGTAGGCGTGGGCGTCACGCACCTCGGCTTCCGAGCGGCAGGCGTGGGCGATGCCGGGGTGGAAGGTGACCGGGATCGCGTGGTCGGTGATCAGAGATTTGACCAGGGCCTTGGCCTCTTCGGCCAGGGACCAGAGGCGGTGGGCGTTTTCGCGGCCGACGGTCTTTTCGATCCAGACCTGATCCTGACGTTGGCCGGAGCCGACCTGACCGCCGTTGCGACCGGAGGCGCCGAAGCCGACCTTGTGAGCCTCCACCAAGGCCACATCGTAGCCGCGTTGCGCGAGGTGCAGTGCGGCAGAGAGGCCGGTGTAGCCGCCGCCGACGATGCAGACGTCGGCGGCGTGCTGGCCTTTGAGCATGGGGAACGGGGCCAGCGGCGTTGCCGTGGCCGCGTAGTAGGACGGGGGGTATTCCCCCCGCTTGTCGTTTACGTGCAAGAGGTTCATACGTTCAACAGCAGGTGTTCGCGTTCCCACGGGCTGATGACTTGCAGGAACTCTTTGTATTCGTTGCGCTTTACTGAATCGTAGACCTTGCAAAACATCGGGCCGAGAACGTCTTGCAGGGCGGCGTCTTCTTCGAAAAGGTCAAGGGCGTCGCCGAGGTTTACGGGGATTTCGTCGCTGTCGATGTAGGCGGAGCCTTGGAATTCGGGGCGGGCGCCCTTTTTCTCCATCAGGCCGAGGTAGCCGCAGGCGAGGGTGGCGGCGATGCCGAGGTAGGGGTTGCAGTCCATCCCCGGCAGGCGGTTTTCGACGCGACGGCCGGCGGGCGAGGAGATCGGCACGCGCAGGCCGGTGGTGCGGTTGTCGCGGCCCCATTCGAGGTTGATCGGGGCGGCGAAGTCGGGGACGTAGCGGCGGTAGCTGTTGACGTAAGGGGCGAGGAGGGCAATCGCGCCGGTCAGATGGTTCTGCATCCCGCCGATGAAGTTGATGAAGTGGTCGGTTTCGGCGCCCTTCGGGCCGGAGAAGATATTCTTGCCGGTTTTCAGGTCGACGACCGAGGTGTGGATGTGCATGGCTGAGCCCGGTTCGCCGGCGATGGGCTTGGCCATGAAGGTGGCAAAGCAATCGTGGCGGAGGGCCGCTTCGCGGATCAGGCGTTTGAAGTAGAACACGTCGTCGGCAAGGCGGATCGGGTCGCCGTGGGCGAGGTTAAGCTCGATCTGGCCGGCACCGCCTTCTTGCAGGATGCCATCGATTTCAAGGCCTTGCGCTTCGGCGAAATCGTAGATGTCGTCGACGACCTTGCCGTATTCATCGACGGCGGAGAGCGAATAGGCCTGCTTGCCTGCCGCGCGGCGACCGGAGCGGCCCATCGGCGGGATGACGGGCTGGTTCGGGTCGATGTTGCGGGCGGTGAAGAAGAACTCCATCTCGGGTGCGACGACCGGCATCCAGCCCTGCGCGCGGTAAAGCTCCACCACCCGGCGCAGCACGTTGCGGGGCGAGAAGGGGACGAGGTTGCCTTCCTGATCCTTGGCGTCGTGGATGACTTGCAGGGTCACGTCGGCCGTCCAAGGGGCGGCGGTGGCGGTGGACCAGTCGGGTTCCAGGATCATGTCGGGTTCGGTGAAGGCGTCGAAGGGGTTGTCGGCCCATTCCCCGGTGATCGTCTGCAGGAAGATCGAGTTTGGCAGGAAATAGTTGGTCTGCTTGGCGAATTTTGCGGCGGGCATGGCCTTGCCGCGGGCCACGCCGGCGATGTCGCCGATCACACATTCCACTTCGTCCACACGGCGGTTGCCGATGTAGTCACGCGCTGCCTCGGGCAGCTGGTCGGTCCATTTGGACATATGTCACACACTGTTGGGGGGGTGGCCCCCGCGCTTTCAGGCGCGGAGCTTCTCGGCCCCAGGTTTGGTCTGTCGGTGGTCGTGGAAGAAGGCCGCGATCCGTGCGGCCAGCGTCTGGTCTTGCAACGGGTCCGCCAGACGGGCGCGGGCCTTTGCCATCAGGTCGTCGGGCACGAGGCCTGGGCCGCGTGTGCGCATCAGGCCATCGAGGAACTCCGGGCGGAACTCGGGGTGGGCCTGCACGGTGAACATCCGGTCGTCGTAGAGGAGCGCCGCGTTTTCGCAGAACTCGTTGGTGGCGATAACCTCGGCGTTTTCAGGCACTTTCACCACCTGGTCGCGGTGCCAGGCGTTGAGGGTGATCTTTTCGCCGTTGAAATCATAGTCGGTGGGGCCGACGGACCAGCCCTTTTCGTGCCGCTCCACCTTCCCGCCCATCGCTTGCGCGATGATCTGGTGGCCAAAGCAGATGCCGACGATGGGGACGTGGGCTGCGTAGGCGTCGCGGATGAACGCCTCGAGCGGCTTGATGAAGGGGTGGTCCTCATAGGCGCCGTGGCGCGAGCCGGTGATGAGCCAGCCGTCGCATTCGGTAACGGAGGCGGGGAATTCCATCAGTTCCACCCGGTAGCGGCGGAAGGTGAGGCCGCGCCCGGCCAAGAGCCGTTCGAACATGTCGGGGTAATCGCCCATCTGGTCTTTCAGGGCGTCGGGCGAGGCTCCGGTTTGCAGGATGCCGATTTGCATGGTCGTGTCCGTGGTTGTTTGGCCCGGATGGTAGGCGTGAAGCCCCCCATCCGGTCAAGGGGTCAGACGGTATCGAGGTAAAGCTCTACCCGTTCTTCGGGAGAAAGCTCGGCCAGATAGTGCAGTTCCTGACGTTTGGTCTGCACGAGGTTGCGGATCAGTTCCTTTGGCAGGAAGCGGTAGAGGATGTCGCTGTGTTCAAAGGCGTCGATCGCGGCATCCCAGGTGGCGGGGATCTGCGGCAGGTCCATCGCGTAGGCGTTGCCGGTGACGGGGGGTGGCGGCTCTACCTCGTCTTCGATGCCGGTCAGGGCGGCGCCGAGGATGGCGGCCAGCATCAGGTAGGGGTTCACGTCGCCGCCTGCGACACGGTGTTCGATGCGGCGCGACGCGGGGCTGCCGGCCGGGATGCGGATCGCGGCGGTGCGGTTTTCATAGCCCCAGGAGACGGCGGTCGGGGCGTGTTTGTCGGGCACCAGGCGGTCGTAGCTGTTCAGGTGCGGGGCAAAGAGGAGGGTGCTGTCGTGCATCGCGTTGAGACAGCCCGCAACGGCGTGGCGCAGGGCGGCAGTGCCTTTCGGCCCGCCGCTGTCGAAGATGTTGTCGCCCTTGTTGTCGAGGACGGAGAAGTGGGTGTGCAGGCCCGAGCCGGAATATTCGAGGTAGGGCTTGGCCATGAACGAGGCGGCAAAGCCGTGGCGGCGGGCGAGGCCCTTGACCAGCATCTTGAAGAGCCACGCATCGTCGGCGGCGCGCAGGGCATCGTCGCAATGCATCAGGTTCACCTCGAACTGGCCGAGGCCGGTTTCGGAGGTGGTGGTGTCGGCGGGAATATCCATCGCCTCACACGCGTCGTAGAGATCGGTGAAGAAGGTGTCGAAGGCGTCAAGCGCACGGATCGACAGCGTCTCGGCGGCCTTGCGGCGCTTGCCGGAGCGGGGCGAGGGCGGGACTTGCAGGGTCTTTCCGCTGTCGTCGATCAGGAAGAATTCCAGTTCCATCGCGCAGACCGGGGTCAGGCCGCGGGCCTTGTAGCGGTCTACCACGGCGCGAAGCGCATGCCGCGGATCGCCCTCATAGGGCTGGCCGTTTTCGCGGAACATCCAGATCGGCAGAAGGGCGGTCGGCGCCTCTAGCCACGGCATCGGCATGAAGCCGCGTTCGGTGGGTTTGAGGACGCCGTCAGCGTCGCCCTGTTCAAAGACAAGCGGGCTGTCGTCGATATCTTCGCCCCAGATGTCGAGGTTCAGGACCGAGAAGGGGAAGCGGGTGCCGTCGCTTACCATCTTGTCGGCAAAACGGGCTGGGACGCGCTTGCCGCGGGCCTGGCCGTTCAGATCGGCAGCGGCCACGCGGATGGTCCGCACGTCCGGGTGCTTTCGCAGATAGTCTTTCATCATCATTTTTTGTTCAGGAGGAGCACGAACCGCCCACGCACAGCGCCAACACGGCCCCGGCAGGCAGGCTTCGGATCATGCCCTTGATCCTATCCCTTGGTTTTCGATCAACGGACGCGGGCCGTTGTGACGCTCGCGCAATTTGATCAAATTCGAGGTTACTATCGGATGAGGTTAGGACGCAAGCGAATTCTGCTCGTCTGGTTTGACGGCAGGTGGCGGTTGAGGCGGCGGTTCACCGCGTTGAAGCCCCAAGTCAACAAAAGCGTCAGGCAGATGAAATAGAAGGCAACGATGGGATAGGGGACGAAGGGGTTGAAGGTCTTGTCGGCAAAGTAGTTGGCGTAATAGAGCGCGTCGCCCATTTGCCGGAAGGCCGGGAAACCGGAGAAGAACACCAGCGTGGTGGCGTGGAAGAGGAAGATCGCCTCGTTGGTGTAGGACGGCCAGGCGAGGCGGAGCATTGTCGGCCACTGGATGCGGGTGAACTTCTTCCAGCCGGTGATGCCGTAGGCTTCGGCCGCCTCAAGATCGCCTTTCGGGATGGAGCGGAGTGCGCCGTGGAAGATTTCGGCGGCGTAGGCGGAGGTGTTGAGGAAGAGGACGAACAAGGCCCCGGCCCAGGCGCGGGTGGTCCATGACGTCTCGACCGTAAGGCCAAGGATGTTGATGCCAGCCTTGGGCAGCATCTGGAGGGCTTCGTAGGCGAGGAAGAACTGGATGAACAAGGGCGAGCCGCGGAAGATGAAGACGAACCATTCAGCGGGTTTGCGAAGCCACGGGCTGCGGGCGGATTTGGCCAGTGCGATGCCGGTGGCGAGGAAGAAGCCGAAAAGAAGGGCGAGGGCGCCGAAGTAGACGTTCCAGATCAGGCCGGAGCCGATCAGGGTGAACTGCTGGCAGAGGGTGAAATCGGATTTCGGCAGCAGGTTTTCGCCAATGCCGATGGAGCGGAAGGCATAAGCGTTGAAGGTTTCCCAGCAGGTCATGCGCCCGCCCTTCGCATGGCTTCGCCGGCGGCGGTGGCCTGCCCGCGCGACAGCCGGGCCGAGAGGCGGGCGAGGACGATTTCGGAGACCTTGGTGAAGCAGAGGTAGAAGACGAGGAGACCTAGGAAATACCACAGCCGCCAGTCGGGGTGGGGGTATTCGTAGGCTTGGGTCTTTGAGCCGCCAAGTTCGCGCGCCCAGTAGACGATATCCTTGACGCCGAGGAGGAAGAGAAGCGGCGTCGCCTTGATGAGGATCATCCAGAGGTTTGAGAGACCCGGCAGCGCGTAGACCCACATTTGCGGCATCAAGACGCGGCGGAAGACTTGTGCGTGGCTCATCCCGTAGGCTTCGGCGGTTTCAAGCTGCGCCTTCGGGACGGCGTTCATCGCGCCGTAAAGCACGTTGGCGGCGAAGGCGCCGAACACGAGGGCGAAGGTGAAGACGGCGAGGGCAAAGCCGTAGGCCTGATGCCAGAAGGCCGAGGAAGCGCCGAGCGGCACTTTCGCTTCCTGACAGACGCGGAATTCCAGCCCTTGCCAGGGCCATGCGTGGTCGGCGCAGACGGCGAGGCTTTTTAGGTATTCGATGCCCTGATCAAGCGCGATGACGAAGAACAGGAAAAAGACGATGTCGGGCACACCGCGCACCAAGGCGGCGTAGCCTTTGCCAAGGATACTGAGCGGCAGGATGCGGGAGCGCGCGGCCATTGCGCCGCCAAAGCCCATCGCAAGCGCCACGGGGGCGGTGATGGCGAGGAGGAGAAGGACGGTCACGAAGGACCAATAGAAATCGAGGTGCTTCCCTGAGGTCAGGTAGCACGAGAGCCAGGTCAGCCCTTCTATCGCTTTCGGGTCGGCGCAGGCGGCGAACATGTGGATGGGGCGCGACGTAAGCCGCGCCCCGTTCCTTTATCAGAACTTGGCCGTTTCGGGGCCGAAGTGCTTTTCGATCAGAGCGTTCAACGAGCCGTCATCCTTCATCGACTGGATCGCGGTGTTGAATTTCGCTTTCAGCTCGGTGTCGCTTTCGCGCAGGCCGAGGCCGACGCCGCCGCCAAGCTGCACTTCGTCACCGACGAACATCAGTTCGCCGTTCGATTCAGCGACGATCGGGGCGAGGAAATCCTTGTCGGCGAACACGGCGGTGGCTTCGCCGTTGCGCACGGCGGCGACGGATTCGTCAGGGGTGGCGAATTCGAGGACGGTGGCGCCCGATTCCGCGACGTAGCCGGCCTGAATCGTGGAGATCTGGGCGGCAACGGTGCCTTTCAGATCGGCGTCGGCCGAAAGGGCGACGTAGGCCGAGGCGGCCGGCGGGAAGTAGTTCTGGCTGAAGTCGATGACTTCTTCACGTTCGTCGGTGATGCTCATGCCGGCGATGATGACGTCATAGTTGCCCGACTGCAGGTTCGGGATGATGCTGTCCCATTCGTTGGTGACCCATTCACACTTCAGTTCGGCGCGCTTGCAAAGCTCGTCGCCCACGTCACGCTCGAAGCCCGCGACTTCGCCGGCGTCGTTGATGAAGTTGAAGGGAGGGTAGGCGCCTTCGGTGCCGAGGCGGACGACGTCTTGCGCGGCGGCAAGGCCGGTCGAGAGGGCCACAAGGGCGGTGGCGAGGAGAATTTTCTTCATGGCAGTCTTTCCTTACTGGTTAGCAGTCAATGGTGCGCCGGTCATTTGACGCAGCGGGTTTCGGGGTGATCCAACGTGCTGTCGGCACGCAGGGTTTCGAGGGCAGGGGTCGGACCGGTGCGTTCGGTCACGCCGGTGGCCAGGCCTGCCATTATGTCGGTGGCGGTCATCACGCCGCCGTTGCCGACAGAAAGCCGCGCAGGCGGTCGGTTTTCGGGGCACCGAAGAGGCGGGCTGGGGCGCCTTCTTCTTCGATCCGGCCCTTGTGAAGGAAGATGACGTGGTCCGACACGTCGGCTGCCAGCTTCATGTCGTGGGTGACGAGGATCATGGTGCGGCCTTCGTCGGCCAGCGCCTTGATAACGCGGACAACTTCTTGTTCCAGTTCGGGGTCGAGCGCGGAGGTCGGTTCATCGAACAAAAGCGCGCGGGGTTCCATGCAAAGCGCGCGGGCGATGGCGGCGCGCTGCTGCTGGCCGCCCGACAGTTGCGCGGGCCATGCGTCGGCCTTTTCACCGATGCCGACCTTGGCGAGGTAGTGGCGGGCCTTTTCCTCGACCTCTTTCGGGTCGCGGCGCAGGACGGTGACCGGGGCTTCCATCACGTTTTGCAGGATGGTGAGGTGGGACCAGAGGTTGAACTGCTGGAACACCATCGAAAGGTTGGTGCGGATGCGGGTCACCTGCGCGCGGTCGGCGGGGTGGCGGTGAAGGCCGGTGCCTTTCCAGCGCACAGCCTCGCCTTCAAAGACAATCTCGCCCTGCTGGCTGTCTTCGAGAAGGTTGCAGCAGCGCAGGAGCGTGGACTTGCCCGATCCCGACGAGCCGATCAGCGAGACGACGTGGCCGCGCGGGGCGGTCAGGTCGACGCCCTTGAGCACTTCCAACGGACCATAGCTTTTGTGCAGGTCGTGGATCGCTATGACCGGTGTGTCAGCTTGCATGGCGCTTTGCGGGTTGGGGCGTATGGCGCGGCAGTAGGGGCAAATTTATGCGCCATTGCAATGTTGATTTGATCAGGTTGCGGCCATTGACGTAGCGTAATGGTCAGGCGCTGTGCGCAAACTGCGCAGGGGCGGGTGGATTGGGCACGGCGAGGTAGGCCTGCAGCGGGATGCGGGTGAGGCCCTTCAGGTGCAGCGTCGCGCGGTCGGCAGGAGCGAGGGCGGTGATCGCCTGACTGATCGCGGCGAACAGGGGTTCGGGATCTGTGCCATGTGCGGTGATGTAGGGCAGGCCGGGGGTGGGCGCGGTTCGGGCGAGCGGTTTCAGGCGCGCGGTGAGGGCGGGGTCGTCGGCCTGCATCAGCATCCAGGTAACCGCATCAAGGGCCGCGATATCGGCGCGGCCTTCGGCGACGGCGCGTGCCGAGAGGCGGTGGCCGCCGGTTTGCAGGGCGGGCGGAAGGCGCAGGCCGAGGCCGGCCGCGTGGGTTTGCGGCGCGGCCCAGCCGGATTGGGACAGGTCTTCGTTATAGGCGAAGGGTGCGTTGTCAAAGGCGGCCAGCCTGCTGCGCGGATCATCGGCGCGGGCGACGAAGACGGAGCAGTAATGGCCGGGCGGGCAGCCTTCGACGCCGTAATCGGGGGTGGCGATGTAGGTCACGCGGTCATGCAGGCGGGCGCGGAATGGGTAGCCGCAGGTTTGCGACAAAAGGAGGTCGGGCGATTGCCAAGCGTCCCAGTAGGCGGTTTCGCCACGGGTGAGGGCATCGGGTGCCTTTAGGCCACGGTCGCGCAAGGCATCGCGGATCAGCGCCCAGAGCCTGTCGTTCGCGGCCATCGCCGCGCCGAAATCATACATCGCGAGCGAGGCGATCACGTGGCTTGCGCCCTTTGCCGGGCTTGGGCCGATTCCACATCGGTCAGGCCGAGAAGGTTGGCGACAAGGCGCATCAGGCGGTCTTCGTCCTCATCCCGCAGGCCGTCGGCAAGGGCGACGGACCAGAGCGCGGTCATCAGTTCGGCGCGGTCTTCGACGGCGGTAGCGGCCTTGATTGCGCGGGTGAAGCGGACGGTGTCGGGCGCGAGGCTTTCGAAATCTTCGGCTTCGGACCGGAGTTTTGCCACCTCGAACGGGCCAAGGCCGTGGCGTGCGGCGAGGACGCGGTCGATCCGCTCCACCTCTTCGGCGGAGTAAAGCCCGTCGGTCCGGGCAAGGCGCACCAGCAGTGCGGCCAGCGCAAGGCGGGCGTCGGGTTCGGGCAGGCGGTCGGGGGCGGGCGCCAGAAGGCGGCGGAGGAGGGTATCGAACATCGGCTTAGGATAGGCCTTTTGGGCGGGACAGGACAAGGGCGGAGGCGTGTCACATTTGCGCGGGTGGCGGGGTGAGGTGGCCGGAGGAGACCGGGACCGCGCCACCCTTGATGCGGATTTCGCTGAGAGCGCCGTTTGTGACTACGGCGGTGAGCCAGATGTCGGAGGGGCGGCCCATTTCTACGCCTTGGCGCAGGGTGAGGCGGGTTTCGCCTTCGGTCAATGCGCCTTCGGCCAGAAGCTGACCTGCAAAGATGGCGCTGGCCGATCCGGTGGCGGGGTCTTCCGGGATCCCGGCGGTGGGGGAAAACATCCGGGTACGGTAATCGACACCGTCGCCGGGGGTGTAGAGGAACGCGCCGTCGACGCCCGCGACAGCCATCAGGGCGGACCAGTGCGGTTCGATGGGACGGGCGTGGGCGAGGGCGGCAAGGTCGGTGATGCCGATGAAGAGGAAGGCAGGGCCGCCTTTCAGGGCGCGGAGCGCGTGGGGGGCGAGGGCTTCGGGCGGCAGGTCGAGCGCGCTTGCGGCAAGGTCGCGCGGGGCGCTGCCGGTGGAGTAGGGGATGACGGGAGCGGTGAATTCGGCGCGAACGGTTTCGCCCTGGCGGGTGACGGTTACGGGGACGAGGCCGGCCTCTTCTTCCAGCGTGATGCGGGTGGTGAAATCGCCCCGATGCGCCTCGGTTGCGAGGTGGATCGCGCAGCCGACGGTGGGGTGACCGGCGAAGGGGATTTCGGCGGTGGGAAAGAAGATGCGGACGCGGGCGGTGTGGGCGGGGTCGCGCGGGGGCATGACGAAGATCGTCTCGGACAGGTTGAATTCGCGGGCGATGGTCTGCATCTGCGCGGTGGTCAGGTGGCCGGCATCGCGCACCACGGCGAGGGGGTTGCCGGAATAGGGCGTGTCGGTGAAAACGTCGAGCGTGTGGAAGGCGAGGGTTGCTGTCATTTGGTGGCCTTGGCGATGATCTGGGCGATGCGGGCACATTCTTCCGCGAGGCCGAAGGGCGGGTTGACGACGAAAAGGCCAGAGCCTTCCATGCGGTGGCCGTCGCGGGCGGGCGGGAAGCGGACCTCGGAGGTCAGCGCGCCGGGGAAGGTTTGGTTCAGGGCGGCCAGCATGGCGCGGTGGGCGCCGCCCGTGAGGATAGGATACCACAGGATCAGGATGCCGACGTTCCATTTGCGGTGGATGCCGGCCATGTGGCGGGGGATGGCGTCGTAATCGGCCTTCACCTCGTAGCTGGGGTCGATCAGCATCAGGCCACGGCGCGGGGTGGGTGGGGTGAGGGCGAAGGCGGCCTCGAACCCGTCGCGTTGCAGGACGTGCGCGCCCCAGGGCTCAGCGTTGGCGCGCAGGTGCTGCACCTCGCCGGGGTGAAGTTCGGCGAGGTGGATGGTGTCGGTTTCGCGCAGGCCGAGGGCGGCGATCATCGGCGAGCCGGGGTAGGCCATCGGGCCATGCGCGGCACGCGTTTCCGCAAGACGCTGGCGGTAGGGGTGGATGGCCGGGAAACCGGGTTCGACGAGGGTGATGCCGGCCGCTGCCTCGCCGGTCTTAAGCGCCTCGTCAGCGCCGAGATCATAGAGGCCGCGCCCTGCATGGGTTTCGATATAGGTGAGCGGCTTGTCTTTCTGGGTCAGATAATCAAGCATCCAGGCGAGGGTGGCATGCTTGTGCACATCGGCCAGATTGCCCGCGTGATAGAGGTGTTGATAGGACAGCATGACCCTGCGTAGCCCGGTTTTCAGCGGCTGGAAAGGCCGGAACCGGGCTTGAACGCCTTGCGTTGCCAGCGTAGGACCGATTAACGCGGCAGGTTAACGCGGCTGGCACGGGACCGGTCTTCAGGCTTCAAACGGGGGCGAGATGGAAATCTTCACCACAGAGGGCTTCTATGCGCTCTTGCAGGTTATCGGCATCGACCTGGTGCTGGCGGGCGACAACGCCATCGTGATCGGGCTTGCGGCCGCAGGCCTGCCGAAGGACCAGCGCGCGAAGGCGATCCTTGTTGGGATCATCGCGGCGACGGTGATGCGGATCGGGTTCGCGCTGATCACCACGCAGCTTCTGGCGATCACCGGGCTGTTGCTGGCTGGGGGCATCCTGCTGTTGTGGGTATGCTGGAAGATGTGGCGCGAGCTGCAGAACGGTCACGCCGCGGAAACCGAAGCCGAGGAGGCGCTTACCAACCGCGACCTGAATGCCGATGGCACCGTGGCCGGGGGCGCGCCGCGCAAGACCTTTGCGCAGGCCGCGACGCAGATCGTGGTCGCGGACGTGTCGATGAGCTTGGACAACGTGCTGGCGGTTGCGGGGGCCGCGCGCGAGCATCCGACGGTGCTGGTGATCGGGCTGGTGCTGTCGATCGCGCTGATGGGGTTTGCCGCGTCGTTCATCGCGCAGTTGTTAAGCAGGTATCGCTGGATCGCCTATGTCGGCCTTGCGATCATCTTCTACGTCGCGCTGAAGATGATGTGGGAAGGCTGGCACGAGGTGCAGCCGGCGATGATGGGGATGGTGGGCTAAGCCTCTGGTGACGCCCCGGCGATGAGGGCGTCGCGTTCGGCGAGGCGTTTGTCCAGCTTCTTGCGCAGCGATTTCAGGATATCGGCGCGGTCGGGCGCGACCTTCTGGCAATCGAGGGTGCGCTGGCGGAGGATTGCGATGTCGATGTTCAGCTTTTTCAACGCGTCGTTCTTGGAACCGAACGAGATGCCGATCCCACGGCGATAGCGCAGGAGACGGTCGTCAATGTAGGAAGCCGTGCCGATCAGCCGGGCGCGGAACAGGAATACCTGATCTTCATAGAGGCCAGTTTCCGTGATCGGGCCAAAGCGATCATAAAGGTCGCGATGCCATGCGCAGGAGGCCCCTAGGGCATGCGACATGGCGCGGGCCAGTTCGGGCAGGTTTTTGGCTTCCAGAGCCTCGTGACGCGTCCGCTCGCGTTGTTTTTCAAACGGCACGCCCGCCTCGTCCATGTCTGTGACGTTGGAATGGATGAGGAGCGGGCGGTCGCGGGCGATGACCTCGGCGATGGCGCGAGCGCGGTGGGGTTCGGAAATGTCGTCGCCGGCGGCGTAGATCAGGTAATCTGAGGTCGCGAGGCTGAACAGGCGGTTGACGTGCCCGATCAGGCCGAGGTTCGGGTCGTTGCGGTTGAGGATGATGCGGTGCGGCCCGGTGTAGGCTGATGCCATGTCCTGCATGATCGCGAAGGTCGCATCGGTCGAGCAATCGTCAGTCAGGACGATCTCAAGGTCCGGGTGGTCTTGCGCGAAGGCGGCGGCCACCGCGTCTGCGATGTAGCGTTCCTGATTGTAGGCCATCACGACGAAGGAAAGGGGCATCGGTTGACCTTGCGGGGAGGGATCGGAGCCGGATGATCTCAGCGGGCGGTGGCGGTGTCCATATCGGTGTTGGCGGTGTGGCGCGATTTTCCAGAAGGGATGTTGTTGCGACCGGGTGCAGACGCTGGCGCTGTGATTATTGTCGGTTGTATTGACGGCCATCAATTCGGAAAGCGGTGGGCTTCCATAAGAAGGGAGGTGCGCGCCGCGTGGCGCTGTATGTGAGCATTTAAGGAGTATGAAATGAAAACCTTGATGAAAACGGTTGCAGCCGTTGCCTTGCTGTCGGGCGCGGCCTTGCCTGCGGTCGCTGGGGTGGATGTTCCGTCGATGACGTGCGGCAGCTTTACTGCTCTGGACGGCGCTGCGCGCAAGGCAGCGGCGGCCGATCTGCTGGAATGGCTTCATGCGGAGAACAGCACCCAAGCGCCGGAAGAACTGATTGCAAAATACGCGATCGAAGGTTCCAACATCCAATGGGACGGTGACACCATGAAGGTCGAGATCGAAGGCCACTGCTCTGACGCCAGCGCCGATGTTCTGGTGCTGGACCGTCTGAAAGAGCACTCCTGATTTCGTCGCTGGGGGCAACCGAGGCGCGGCTTCCGTTCGGAGGCCGTGCCTTTTTCACATGGGTTCAGGCAGCCGCCGACATGGCGTTGCAGGTATTGCTGGTTGTGTTGATGGGCATCAATTCTGGAAGCGGATGTTTGGGACAGGCAGGGTGGCAAGCACCATGCAGCGTTTTTGCCGAATGGCGCGGGAGGACGGCATGAAGGCCTTCATGGGAACCGTCGCAGCCATGGCCTTACTTTCTTGCGGTGTCGTGCCTGCGGCCGGTGCCGTGGATTTTCCGACGCTGACGTGCGGCGATTTTACCGCGCTCGATTCTGTGGCGCGTCTGGAAGTTGCGAACGAGGTTCTGGCATGGATTCACGCCGAGAACAGCACCCAGGCATCGCCGGACCTGATCGCGAAGTATGCCATCGAGGGTACTGATCCGCTTTGGACCGGTGAGAAGATGAAGGTCGAGATTGAAGGACATTGCGTGGACGCGAGCCCGGACATGCTGGTGCTGGAGCGTCTGGATGAGCACAGCTGACTTTTTCGCTGTCAACTGGGAGGGCGCGGCTTGCCTTCGGAGGCCGCCCCTGTTGCACCTGTAGTCCGGCAGCCGCGTCTGGCAGGACGGAAAGCCGAGTTGGGTTCTGGTCTGTGTTCGTGACCCTTGGAAACGCCCTTGGTCGGCGTTCCGAATGCCAAACCTGTTGGTCAAGGTGCGACGGCCCTAGACCAGCCGCGCGCCTTCGACTGCTGCGCGGACGAAATCGGCGAACAGGGGGTGGGGGGCGAAGGGTTTGGATTTCAGTTCGGGGTGGAACTGAACGCCGATGAACCACGGGTGGTCCTTCACCTCGACTATTTCGGGCAGTTTGCCGTCGGGCGACATGCCCGAGAAAATCAGGCCGCAGGATTCCAGTTTCTCGCGGTAAGCGATGTCAACCTCGTAGCGATGGCGGTGGCGTTCCTCGATGGTCGTGGTGCCATAGATCCGGGCGACGTGCGAGCCTTCCTTCAGCGCGGCGGTGTAGGCGCCGAGGCGCATGGTGCCGCCCTTGTCGTCGCCGGCCTTGCGCTGGACGACGTGGTTGCCCTGCACCCATTCCTTGAGGTGATAGACGACGGGTGTAAAGCGCTTGGCGCCTTTCTCGTGGTCGAACTCCTCGGAGCCTGCGTCGGGCAGGCCTGCCAGATTGCGGCTGGCCTCGATCACCGCCATCTGCATGCCAAGGCAAATGCCGAGGTAGGGGATGTTCTTTTCGCGGGCGTAGCGGGCGGCCTTGATCTTGCCTTCGGTACCGCGTTCGCCAAAGCCGCCGGGAACGAGGATGGCGTGGAAGTTTTCAAGGTAGGGGGCGGGGTCTTCGCGCTCAAAGATCTCGGCGTCGATCCATTCGGCGCGGACCTTGGTGCGGTTTGCCATGCCACCGTGGGTAAGCGCCTCGGCGATGGATTTGTAGGCGTCTTCCAGCTGGGTGTATTTGCCGACGATGGCAACGCGGACTTCGCCTTCGGGGTGGGTCAGGCGGTCCATCACGTCTTCCCAGCGGGCGAGGTTCGGCTTGGGGGCCGGGGTGATGCCGAAAGCGTCGAGCACGGCCTGATCAAGGCCCGCCTGATGGTAGGCGAGCGGGGCCTGGTAGATCGTTTTCAGGTCATAGGCGGGGATCACGTGTTCCTTGCGGACGTTGCAGAAGAGGGCGATCTTTTCACGCTCCTTGTCCGGGATCGGGTGTTCGGAGCGCAGAAGGAGGACATCGGGAGCAAGGCCGATGGACTGCAGTTCCTTGACAGAGTGCTGGGTGGGCTTGGTCTTGAGTTCGCCCGAGGCCGCGAGGTAGGGGAGCAGCGTAAGGTGCATCAGGATGGATTGCCCGCGCGGGCGTTCGTGGATGAACTGGCGGATCGCCTCGAAGAATGGCAGGCCTTCGATGTCGCCTACCGTGCCGCCGATTTCGCAGAGCATGAAGTCAACCTCGGCATCACCGATGCGGAGGAAATCCTTGATCTCGTTGGTGACGTGGGGAATGACCTGGATCGTTTTGCCGAGGTAATCGCCGCGACGCTCTTTCTCCAGCACGTTGGAGTAGATGCGGCCGGAGGAGATGCTGTCGGTCTGGCGGGCGGACACGCCGGTGAAGCGTTCGTAGTGGCCCAGGTCGAGATCGGTTTCGGCGCCATCGTCTGTGACGAACACCTCGCCATGTTCGAAGGGCGACATCGTGCCGGGATCGACGTTAAGGTAGGGGTCAAGCTTGCGCAGGCGGACGGTGTAGCCACGGGCCTGAAGAAGCGCGCCGAGGGCTGCGGAAGCGAGGCCCTTGCCCAAGGAAGACACCACGCCGCCGGTGATGAAGATATAGCGCGCCATGGGGGCTCCCGTGTTTTGTCAGGCGATTCGGGGTCGGTGGAATCGCAGCACCACGGGATTTGGGATATAGCGAAGCCGCAAGGAATAGGCAACCGGCACCGCTAGATTATGCGGATCGGGCCGGATGGTCAGCAACGTGTTGTGCGTCAGGGATTGGTGGCGGGCGGGGTCGCGGGTGCCGTGCCGCCGGTGGTTGCGCCATCGGTTGCGGGCGCACCATCTGTTGCGGCGCCGTCAGCGCGAGGCGGTGCGGCCGGGGCGTCGGTCGCCGTCGGCGGCAGGAGATCAGACCCGCTGAGGCCGCCCTTGGCCGGTTCGGTGGCCGGTGCTTCGGTGCTGGCAGGGGCAAGCGCATCGACGACCGACCCGCTGTCAGCGCCGCGCGTGGCGAGGATGGTCAGGGTGATCGAGGTTATGATGAAGCCGGTCGCGAAGATCCAGGTCAGCTTGGTCAGCGCGGTGGCCGCGCCCCGTGCTGAAACCGCGCCGCCACCGCCGCCCATGCCAAGCCCGCCGCCTTCCGACTTCTGCAGCAGCACGACGCCGATCAGAAGCAGGGCGAGAATGAGGTGGACGGTAAGGACGACGTTTTCCATGGATGCTTTCCGGCAGCTACGGGCGCCTATCTATGGGCAAGCGGGGTTGCCCGCAAGGGATTTGCTGTAACCGGCCGCAGGCAGATCATGCATCCGCCTGACAAACCGCGCTGAGCTTGTTGCCGTCAGGGTCGCGGACGTAGCAGGCGTAGAAGGACGCACCATAAGGGCGCAAGCCTGGCGCGCCCTCATCGGTGCCGCCGTTGGCCAAAGCCGCGGCGTGGAACGCATCTACTGCGGCACGGCTGGTGGCGATGAGCGCAGGCATCGAGCCGTTGCCGACCGTTGCGGGCTTGCCGTCGAAGGGATGGTTGACCCAGAACCGGATTTCGGCATCTGACGGATGGCTGTAGCCGACCTCATCAGGATCAGAAAAGCGCCGGACGATGCCAAGGGCGGCAAGGGCCGCATCGTAGAACCGCGCGGCGCGGGCAAGGTCGTTGGTGCCCAATGTCATGTAGAGGAACATGTGTCAGCCCTCGATCTCGTCCACCGACGATTGCCCGGTAAGGCGCTGGCGCAGGATCGACCATGACATGCCGAGGCCGAGGATCACCGACAGCACGAGGATGGCAAGCCAGACGGTGAGGTCGGAGTTGCCAAGGGCAAGGAGGCCCCAATCGGTCAGCACCCAAAGGCCGGCCGCGAAGATCGCGCCGATGACGACCGCGCCGATCAGCCCGATGGAGCGCATGGTGGCGACAAGGTAGACCATCATCACAACGCCGAGGATGAGGCCGAGGAACACGATCAGTGGCATCTGGTCAATCCAGTTCGCCCGCGCCCAGTTCACGAAGTTCACTTGCGTTGGGTTGAAGATCAGGACGAGCAGAAGAAACGCGCCTAACCAGCGAAGAAGGATGCCCATAGCCTGTTCCCTGATGGTTACCGCTGGCCTAGGTATAGCCACATCTTGCTGTTTACAAAATGGTTTCTGGAGGTGGGCGAGAGGGGGCCGGATAATGTTCGTTGCGTTATACACGTCACAGCGGAGCGCGGAGCGGCGCCGGGGAATGGCGAGAGTCCGCCAATTCGGTTAAAAGGTTAACGCGACAGAGAGCGCACAAAGCGCTCCGTTTTTCGAGGAGAGCATCATGAAATCCAACCTTTGCCTGGTGCTGGCGGTTCTGGCCGTTCCGGGCGCCGCGTCGGCCCAGACGATCACTGGCGGCCTGACCCTGAGCTACGGGACCACCGATGGCGGAGACTTTTCCGAAGACATGACGCAGCGCGGCCTTGATGGACGCATGAACGTGGATTTCGGCAACGGCTTCACCTTTGGGGTGCAGGCCGGCAAGATTGACATGGATGTTGACGGTGGCCTTGGCGGCTTGGGCGGCGAGTTCATCGGGCTGGACGGCGGCTACCGCTTTGCCGGTGGCTTCAAGGTTGGCGCGTTTGCCGAACAGCTTTCCTTCGCGCCGGACGGATCACCCATAGACCTGACGCTGAAGACGAATGGGATCACGGCGGGTTACGAGAACGCCGGTCTGGATGTGGAGGCCTTTATGGGCCAAAGCTCGCTGAGCCCGGCGCTTTTCGGTTTTGACGTCGAAAACAAGGGTCTGACGGTGGGGTATACGGCCGTTGCCGGGCTGAAGCTGGGCGCGGCCTATCTGAAGGCCGACCTGTCGCAAAGCGGCAGCGAGGCGGAGATTGATTTCACGGGACTTGCGGCGAGCTATGCGGCGACCGATGCAATTATCGTGTTCGGCGGGATCAGCCAGTCCGACATTTTGTCCGGCGGGGTGGACGGGCTTGGCTTTGACAGCATGGGTCTTGGGATCGGCTATGACTTTGGCGCGATGACGGGGGTGTCGTCGACAGTGTCGCTGGAACTGGCGCGGACCGAGCTTTCAAGCGGTGGGTCGAGCACTGATCTGGATACCGTGCGGCTGGGCGTAAGTTTCCCGCTGGGTGCCAAGGGGCCGATGCTGCCGATGAATTCGGTGGCGGATTCTGTCCTGAACCCGCGGCATGGCGCGTTCAACGCTGCCCTGACCTCGGCCTTCTGAGGCGCCAGGTCGCTGCGCTGAGTTTGTGGGGCGTGCCGTCACGGTGCGCCCCGTTTCATTTTCGCCCACCGCCGGGCGCGGAATCGGGTTTCGCCGGGGCCCGTCGCCGGATATACGGCTGGCGGTTCACCGGTGGAGGAATGCAATGGCCAATGTCGTCGTCGTGGGTGCCCAGTGGGGCGATGAGGGCAAGGGCAAGATTGTCGACTGGTTGTCGGAACGCGCCGATGTGATCGTGCGGTTTCAGGGTGGCCACAACGCGGGCCACACGCTGGTGATCGGCAACACGGTCTACAAGCTGAGCCTGTTGCCATCGGGGATCGTGCGGGGCGGCAAGCTTTCAGTGATCGGCAATGGCGTGGTGGTCGACCCCTGGCATCTGGTGACCGAGATCGCCAAGTTGCGCGGGCAGGGCGTGGACATCTCGCCCGACAATCTGATGATCGCGGAAAACGCGCCCTTGATCCTGCCGGTGCATGGCGAGTTGGATCGGGCGCGCGAAAACCAGACCTCGGTCGCCAAGATCGGCACCACCGGGCGCGGGATCGGGCCTGCCTATGAGGACAAGGTGGGCCGCAGGGCCATTCGCGTGGCCGACCTTGGCGATGCGGCGACGCTGGAATTGCGGGTCGATCGGCTGATGGTGCATCACAATGCGCTGCGGCAGGGGCTTGGGATCGCGCCGATCGACCGTGACGCGCTGCTGGCGCAGTTGCGCGAGATCGCGCCGCAGGTGCTGCCTTATGCCAAGCCGGTCTGGAAGGTGCTGCACGAGGCGCGGCGGGGGGGCAAGCGCATCCTGTTCGAGGGCGCGCAGGGAGCGCTTCTGGACATCGACTTTGGCACCTATCCGTTTGTCACCAGTTCCAACGTGATCGCAGGGCAGGCGGCGACCGGCTCGGGGATGGGACCGGGGGCGATTGATTTCGTGCTGGGCATCGTGAAGGCCTATACCACACGCGTCGGCGAAGGGCCGTTTCCGGCGGAGCTGCATGACGCCGATGGCGAGCGGCTGGGCGAGCGGGGGCATGAGTTCGGCACCGTTACAGGGCGCAAGCGCCGCTGCGGCTGGTTCGATGCGGTGCTGGTGCGGCAGACCTGCGTGACAAGCGGGGTGAAGGGCATTGCCCTGACCAAGCTTGATGTACTGGACGGGTTTCCGACGCTGAAGATCTGTGTGGGATACGATCTGGACGGGGTGCGGCTGGACTACCTGCCGACGGCTGCCGACCAACAGGCCCGCTGCACGCCGGTTTACGAAGAAATGGAAGGCTGGTCGGAAACGACCGCCGGGGCGCGGTCATGGGCCGACCTGCCGGGCGCGGCGATCAAGTATGTGCGGCGGATCGAAGAGTTGATCCAGTGCCCGGTGGCGCTACTTTCCACCTCGCCCGAGCGGGACGACACGATCCTCGTGACCGACCCGTTCGCGGACTGAGGGGCAGGCGATGGCGTTGAGTTACAAGGCCCGGCGGCGCTGGGCGCTGGTGATCCTTTTGATCGGGATGCCGATATACGTGGTGGTGGCGGTCAATCTGGTGGATTGGCTGGAGCGTCCGGCGATCTGGCTGGAGCTGGTGATCTACGTGGCGCTTGGGTTCTTGTGGATGCTGCCGTTCAAGTTCATCTTCACGGGCATCGGTCAGGCTGATCCTGACGCGGCCCCGGATAAGGAAAAGGCGGACGGGAAGCCCCCATCCGCCTGAAATCTCCGCCTGAAGTCTCGCGTGTCGTCGGCGATTAAAGCGCCAGACGGCGGGCTTCTGCCAGATAGGGCGAGTCGCTGGCCAGTGTATACTGGCCGCGACGGACCTTTTCGATCTTGCCGGTGCGCAGTAGCGTGCCGAATGACCGCAAGCCATCTTCGCGCGAGGGCGAGATTCCGGCAGGGCCAGCGGTCAGGCGGCGCATCAGTTGCGGGCGGGTGAAGCTGTCGCGGTTTTCGACGATGGTGGCGTAGGCAGCGGCCGCTTCGAGCCGTTCGGTCAGCGAGGACACGCCAAGCTGTTCGACAAATTCGGCAAAGCCAGCGTCATCGGAGAAGATGTTGTCGGTGTCGCCATCTTCGTCTTCGTCGAATTCGGCGATTGCGGCGGCATACTGGTCATCGGCGACGGGTGCATGGGACGACGCGGCCGAGGCACCGATGGCATTCGACAGACGTCCGGGGCGCACGGCAACCATCGGCTGACCGGCGGGCGGGGTGCGGTCGATGCGCTGTTCGGACACCAGCACCAAGGGCGGGGCGGTCATCATGCTGGGGCGGATACCGGGCCGCTGGGTGGGTTGCGGGCGCACGCTGACTTCGCGGCGCGGGCGGACCACCGGGGCGGAAGGCTCTTCCTCTTCGGGTTGGACTGCGTGGGCGAGGTCGTCGAGGTAGGGACCGATCTTGGCGGTGGGCGAGGTGAGCGCCTCGCCGGTCACGGCGCGTTCGGCCTCGGTCGCGGCGACGGCGGCCTTCAGGTGGGCGATGGCCGACAGGCGGCGGCGGTTTTCGGCGCCTGCCATCTCGTCATCGGCCTGACGCATCAGGCGCGACAGGGCCACCGCTTCGCCCGCGCTGTCGAAGGGGCGGGTCGGATCATCGGCGGGGCTGACGTCGTCGTCGCCGTCTTCGCCTTCGGCGCGGCGAATGCGGATGACGCGGGCATTGGCGCGTTTTGGCGCGGCGTCGGCGTCACCGTCATCTTCAGCGGTAGCTTCGGAGGCGAGAACCTGGTCGGCGAAATCCTCTTCGACGAGGGTTTCCGTGACCGTCGTTTCGGCGACGAAAACGTCGGTGAAGGTCGCTTCGCCGGCCATCGGTGGCGCGGCTTCGTCTTCGTCGTAAAGGTCGTCGAGGGCCGCGGCGGGCTGGACGTCGTTCAGGTCGGCAAGGTCTGCCAGCGGTTCCAGCGTGGCGGGGCCGGTGTCTTCGTCCTGAGTGACCGACAAGATGATGTCGTCTGCCGTGTCGAGAGCGACGCCGTCCAGTGCGGCGAGGTCTTCCAGCGTGTCGTCGTCCTCTTCAATCACCAGGGCATCGGCGAGAAGCAGCATCGGCTCGGGAGCCGCCGCTTCGCTGTCGTTCGCGTCGTCGCGGTCGCCAAGCAAGAGGCCAAGCCGCGCGACCATGTCGTCGACGCCGGCGGTGTCTTCGGGGTCTTCGTCGGTGACGCTGTCGGTCAGGACCAGCGCGGGCATTTCGTCGGCTTCGGCTTCGGCTTCGGCTTCGGGTTCGGCTTCGGGTTCCGGTTCAACGGACGCTTGCGCTGCGATGTCGGCCTGAAGGTCGGCGTCGGCGGCGTCGACGAGGGCTTCGGGGGCGAAGTCTTCGGCGGCAAGGTTGGCGGTGGCGAAGTCTTCGAGAAGGTAATCTTCTTCCGCGTCGAAGGCAGGGGCTTCGGCGGGGGCCTCGGCAACCGGGGCGGCTTCCTGCGCTTCGGGCAGATCGAGGTCTTCGTCCTGTGGCGCGGGGGTGGGGTGGTAGCTGACGGCCTGACGGATGCGCGCCAGTTTTGCAGCGACACCGCCCGGGATCACGTCATGCAGCACCGGCAGATCGGGCTCTGGTGCGGCTGCGGCGGGTTGAACGGGTGCGGCAGTGGGCGCAGGTGCTTCGGCGACCGGGGCGGCAGGTGCCGGAGCAGTGGGAGCGGGGGCCGGGGCAGCGGGAGCGGGGGCCGGAGCAGCGGCCCTGGCTTCGGCGGGGATCGGGGCGACGGGGGCTGCGACTTGCGACGGGGCATCGTGCTGGCGCAGGAAGACCGAGTTGTCCTGCACCCGCGCCTCGACCATACGGCTGACTTCGCGTTCGGCGATCCGGTGCAGCATTGCTGCATCGGGGGTGGGAGGTTCGGCCCCGAAATACCGGTCGTCCGACGCGAGGTCGCGGAAGTATTCCGCAATCGCCTTCATCGTGTTCAGCGGATCGTCAAAGCCTTCCAGCGTGCAGCTGAACGTGCCGTAAGATACCGTCAGGATTTTGCTGTCACCGATCATAGCTCGGACGTCCCTTGTTCACCGAAATTAGCGGGTACTAGACCCCACACGCCGCAATACCATCGACAGACCGGGGTAATTTGATGGATGGATTGTGGCCAGCAATGAGAAAATCTGCCTTAATTGGATACAGTTTTGCATGAAATCACCGATTGTCCAATCTTCCCACGCGGTCACGTTGGTGGGAGGTGGGCCATTTTCCGCCCGTGACCTGCAGCTTTGCCTGTCACGCGCGCCGTTGGCGGTGGCGGCGGATGGCGGGGCGGACCTTTTGCTGCGCTGCGGGGTGATGCCGGAGGCGGTGATCGGCGATTTCGATTCGCTGTCGGAGTCGGCGCTGGCGGAGATCCCTGCATCGCGGCAGCACCGGCTGGAAGAGCAGGCGACAACGGATTTCGACAAGGTGCTGCGGTCGGTCGAGGCGCCTTTGTATCTGGCGCTGGGCTTTGCCGGGGCGCGGCTGGATCACGGGCTGGCGGTGTTCAACACGCTTATCCGCAGGGCCGGGCAGCGCTGCATCGTGATCGGGCCGAAGGATGTCGCGTTTGCCGCGCCGTGCGATCTGCGGTTGACGCTGAAGCTCGGGGATACGCTGTCGCTGTTTCCCTTCGCGCCGGTCACGGGGCGGAGTGAAGGGTTGGAATGGCCGATCGACGGCATCCGGTTTGCGCCGGACGGGATGATCGGCACGTCGAACCGGGTCGTGCGACGCGAAGTGCTGCTGTCGTTCGACGGCCCAGGGATGCTGGCGATCTTGCCGCGGGCGCGGCTGGATGCGGTGATCAGGGCGCTGACGGCAGCGGCCTGACGCGGGCGGCAAGACGCTCGCGGTGGATGATGTAGAGGCCGGAGGAGACGATCACCGCGATCCCGGCCCAGGTCATCGCGTTGGGGAAATCGCCGAACACTGCGAAGCCGAGCGCCACCGCGACCACGATTTCGGAATAGTGCAGCGGTGCCAGTGTGGCGGAGGGCGCGTAGGTCAGCGCGTAGGTCATGCACATGTGGCTGACGGCTGCCCAGAAGCCGACGCCGAAAAGCCAGAGCCAGAGCACGCCATGCGGCCAGACCGGGTCGAATTCGGCCCAGCCGGTGCCGTCAGCCAGCAGCATCACCGGCAGGCACATCAGAAGGCCGGTCCATGAGGTGTGGAACTGCATGGTGACGGGGTGCATGTAGGCGGAAATCGCCCGCGTCACGAGCATGTAGAAGGCAAAGAAGAAGGCGGTGCCGAGCGGCCAGAGCGCGACCCAGCCGAAGACCGCAAGCGAGGGCTGGATCACCAGAAGCGCGCCGCCGAAGCCCACGGCGGAGGCCGCGATGCGGCGCGGGCCGACATGATCGCCGAAGATCAGGCTGCCGAGGATCAGCACGATGAACGGCTCGACAAAGGCAATGGCGAGGGCGTCGGCCACCGGCATCACGGCGATGCCCGAGACGAAGGAGAAGGTCGACAGAATCAGGAAGATCGCGCGCAGGATGACGAAACCGAGCGCGCGGCGCGGCAGGCGCAGGCTCAGCCCCATGAACAGCACGACCGGCAGCATCAGCGCGCCCTGCACGAGGAACCGTGCGGTGGTGATTTGCCCGACCGGAATGCCCCCTTCGGCGGCGAGTTTCGCCGACACGTCGAGAAGCGGCGCAAGCAGGCAGAATACCAGCATCAATAAGATGCCGCGCAGGATGCGGTCGTCGGTCATGGCGCCCTGCCTAGCCTGCAGCGCCGCGCCCCGCCAGCCTGATTGCGACATGTGGGGGCAGAACTGCGGGCACGAAGATGAGCGCCTTTCAGGCGCACGCCATTTTCTCGCCTCTGGCAGGCGGCCATCCGGCTTGGGAAAGACTCCAGCCGGATGCAGGGTGTGCGGTCAGCAGTTCGGCACGTTGACGGCGAGGCCGCCGAGCGAGGTTTCCTTGTATTTCTCGTGCATGTCCTTGCCGGTCTGGCGCATCGTTTCGATGCAGACGTCGAGGCTTACGAGGTGCTGGCCGTCGCCCCTCAGCGACAGGGAGGCGGCGGAGACGGCCTTGATGGCACCAAGGCCGTTGCGTTCGATGCAAGGGACCTGCACGAGGCCCTTGACAGGGTCGCAGGTCATGCCGAGGTGGTGTTCGAGGGCGATTTCGGCGGCGTTTTCCACCTGTTCGGGGGTGCCGCCCAGAACCGCGCAGAGGCCGGCGGCGGCCATCGCTGCGGCGGAGCCGACCTCGGCCTGACAGCCGCATTCGGCACCAGATATGCTTGCGTTGTGCTTGCACAGGCCACCGATGGCGGCGGCGGTCAGGAGGAACTCGCCCACGCGGGAGGTGGAGGCGCCGGGGACGTGGTCGAGGTAGTACCGCAAGGTGGCGGGAACCACGCCCGCGGCACCGTTGGTCGGGGCGGTGACGACCTGGCCGCCGGCGGCGTTTTCTTCGTTCACCGCCATGGCGTAGAGCGACATCCAGTCGTTGATCGTGTGCGGGGCGGTCATGTTGAGGCCGCGTTCAGCGATGAGCGCGTCGTGGATGCCCTTGGCCCGCCTGCGCACCTTGAGGCCGCCGGGGAGGATGCCGGTTCCCAGCATGCCGCGCGAGATGCAGTCGTTCATCACCTGCCAGAGGCGAGCGATGCCTGCGTCGATTTCGGCGGCGGTGCGGAACTTCAGTTCGTTGGCGCGTTTCATCGCAGCGATGGTGAGGCCGGAGGTCTGGGCCATCTCCAGCATCTCGGCTGCGGTTTCGAACGGGTAGGGCACGTCGGCGCGGGCCTTGGCCTTGGCGCCGTCGGCTTCGGTCAGTTCGGCGGCGGTAAGGACGAAGCCGCCACCGATGGAGTAGTAGGTTTCCTGCAAGATCACGTCGCCCTGCGCGTCAGTGGCCTTCAGGATCATGCCGTTGGCGTGGCCCGGCAGGGCGGGACCGTAGTCGAAGAGGAGATCCTTGCCGGGATCGAAGGCGAGGGGGCCGATGCCCGGCGCGTCGATCACATGGGTTGCCTTGATCGCGGCAAGAACCGTCTCGGCCTTTTCAGCATCGTAGGTGGCGGGTTCGAACCCAGCGAGGCCGAGGATAGTGGCGCGGTCGGTGGCGTGGCCGACGCCGGTGAAGGCGAGGGAGCCGTGGAGCGAGGCGCGCAGGCCGTGGGCGTGGAACGGGCTGGCCTTGAGGGTGGCGAGGAACCGTGCCGCCGCCACCATCGGCCCCATCGTGTGCGAGGACGACGGGCCGATGCCCACCTTGAACATGTCGAAGACGGAAAGGAACATGGGTGGTCCTGTTGTTCGGCGCGCCTAGAGGGCGCTGCCTTCGGGTGGGTTCGGTTCTTGCGGATCGGTGAAGGGGGCGGAGCCGAGCCCTTCGGCGCGGGCGATGACGGGGGTTTCGACGCGGCGTTCCTGCGCTTCGGCCAAGGCTTGCAGATGTGGGTAGTTGCCCAGCGAAAACCAAGGTTTGCCGGTATCGGTGTAAAGCACGCACCAGCGGGCGAGGGTGATCGTGTAGGCCGAAAGCGGGCGGGGCGGAGCGAACAGCGCGGGATGTTCGGCGGCGGCTTCGTCGAGAAGCGCGAAGTGGCGGTTCATCCGGGCGGTCATGATCTCGGCGTGGGCGGGGTGGGCTTCGACCGGGCAGTACAGATGCGGGTAGAACATCTGGCGCAGGTCGGCGTGGGCGGTGTTCGACAGGAAGAACAGCCATTTCAGGAAGGGCAGGCGGTCCGGATCGGCGGGTTTCGGGCCGAGGCCATGCGTGTCGGCCAGCCAGAGGAGGATCGCGCCGGTTTCCGAGATCGGGCCGTGGGGTGTGATCAGCGTCGGGATCAGGCCTGCGGGGTTCAGGGCGCGATAGGCGGCGCTGTCTTGCTGGCGGGTTCTGCGGTCCACGAGGGCGGTGCGATAGGGAATGCCGGCACCGTCCAGCACCAGCCGGA
Organism: Tabrizicola sp. BL-A-41-H6; assembly: GCF_050632395.1. Classification (GTDB taxonomy): domain Bacteria; phylum Pseudomonadota; class Alphaproteobacteria; order Rhodobacterales; family Rhodobacteraceae; genus JAUYQR01. Next base: position 3,232,081 of record NZ_CP192600.1, on the reverse strand, counting down.
TGATGAGCGAGGCGTTGTCTGGTGCGTAGTGCAGTGTGTACATCGGCTTTCCCCAGGCAGGCGCACCCTGCGGCCCTTCTTGCCGCGCGTCAGGTCGAAAAGCGACCCCTTGCCGACAAAGGCGGCGATCCGGAGCGGTTCGCAGGGCAGATTTGGCCGGATCTGGCGCGCGGCTCTTCTGAAAACCCTCTCGCCCTTGCGGGGGGTTTGCGGTAATCCCGAAGGGACAGCAGGAGGTAGCCGATGCCCGCCGATCTTTCGCCCATCGACAAGGCCAAGTTCGTGGCCGCCCGCCGCGCGGTGGATTTCGTGGAAAACGGGATGAAGCTGGGGCTTGGCACCGGGTCGACTGCGGCATGGATGGTGCGCTGTCTGGCCGAGCGGGTGAAGGACGAGGGGCTGCGGGTGGTGGGGGTGCCGACCTCGCGCCGGACGGCAGAACTGGCGACGGAATTGGGCGTGCCGATCACCACGATGGACGAGGTGAAGTGGCTGGATCTGACCATCGACGGGGCGGACGAGTTCGACCCGAACCTGAACCTGATCAAGGGTGGCGGGGCGGCGCTGTTGCAGGAAAAGATCGTGGCGACCGCGTCGGACCGGATGATCGTGATCGCCGATGCGGCGAAGGAAGTGGCTCAGCTTGGCGCATTCCCGTTGCCGGTGGAAGTGGTGCCGTTTGGCTGGCAGACCACCAAGGCGCTGATCGAGGAGACGCTGTTCAGCATGGACGTGCTGGGACGCGACGTGGCCCTGCGGATGAACAAATCGAAGCCGGTCAAGACCGACGAGAACAACTATATCCTCGATCTGTCGTTGAAGCGGATCGGCAACCCGCGACAACTGGCGCTCGTGCTGAACCAGATTCCGGGCGTGGTGGAGAATGGTCTTTTCATCGACATCTGCGACATCGTGGTGATCGGGCATGGCGACGGGCGAGTGACGGTGCGCGACATCAACACCGGCAAGGTCGAGGATGCCTCGGTCGAGGTGGCGGCGAGCGACAACATTTTCGCAGACCTCGACTGACGCGGCGGGCGCTGGCACATCGGCGCAAAACGGTGCATGGAAGGGCCGCAGGAAGCGAGGCGGCGGATGAGCGATTTCGACTATGATCTATTTGTCATCGGCGGCGGGTCGGGCGGGGTGCGCGCTTCGCGGATCGCCAGCGGCGAGCATGGCGCAAAGGTCGGTCTGGCCGAGGAAAGCCGGATGGGCGGCACTTGCGTCATCCGGGGCTGCGTGCCGAAGAAGCTGATGGTGTTCGCATCGGGCTTTCCCGAGGCGATGGAGGATGCGCGGTCTTACGGGTGGGACGTGACGGTGCGCGGCTTTGACTGGCCGCGGTTTCGCACGACGCTGGAGGCTGATCTGGACCGGCTGGAGAAGGCCTATCGCACCACGCTGACGAATGCCGGTGTCACCATCCACGATGCGCGGGCCACTCTCGTCGATGCGCATACCGTGCGGCTGGCGGACGGCCAGACGCTGCGGACGCGGCACATTCTGGTGGCGACTGGCGGACGGCCGTTCGTGCCGGAAATACCGGGGGCGGAGCTGGCGCTCACATCTAACGAGATGTTCCATTTGCCCAGCCTGCCGAAGCGGGCGCTGGTGGTGGGCGGTGGGTATATCGCATCGGAGTTTTCCTGCATTCTGAACGGTTTGGGCGTAGAGGTGTGCCAGTATTACCGGGGCGCACAAATCCTGCGCGGGTTCGACGACGAGGCGCGCGGCCATGTCGCCACGGCGATGGCGGCAAGTGGCATCACCGTTCAATGCAGTACGGATGTACTGCGGCTGGAAAAGACGGAAACCGGGATCGTGGCGGTAGCGACGGACGGGTCGAGCCGCGAGTTCGATCTGGTGATGTATGCCACGGGGCGGCATCCGAACACCGAAGGGCTGGGTTTGCAGGGGTTGGGCGTAGAATTGGGCCGGCAGGGGCAGATCGTGGTCGACCGATACAGCCAGACGGCGGTGCCGTCGATCTTTGCGGTTGGTGATGTGACGGGCCGGGTGAACCTGACGCCGGTTGCGATCCGCGAGGGGCATGCCTTTGCCGATACGGTGTTCGGTGGCAAGCCTACGGTCTTTGATCACGGCCTGATTGCCTCGGCGGTGTTCACGCGGCCGGAACTTGGGTCGGTCGGGCTGAGCGAGGAAGCGGCGCGGGAGCAGGAGCCGATCGAGGTTTATTCCACTGCGTTCCGGCCAATGAAGACGGCGTTTGCCGGGCGGGCCGACCGGGTGATGATGAAGCTGATTGTCAGTCAGGCCACGCGCAAGGTGATGGGCTGCCACATTGTGGCTCCAGAAGCTGGCGAGATGATCCAGCTGGCCGCCATCGCGATAGGGATGGGTGCGACCAAAGAAGACTTCGACCGCACCTGTGCGGTGCATCCGACGATGGCGGAAGAGTTGGTCACGATGCGAAAACCCGTGAGAATAGCCTGAGGCCGGGGGCTTGGCCGCTTGATTTTCGGCCCCTCGTAACCAGTTATGGCAAGAGACAAAGGGAAAGGTTTCAGTAAATGGCAGGAAGTGGCGGTCCTTGGGGCGGCGGCGGCGGCTCTGACGGGGACGACCGGAACGGCAAGGGCGGAGACGGCGAGGATCGTCGTGGCCCTCGCAAGGGTGAAACCGGGCCGCAAATCCCCGAGATCGACCAACTGGTAAAGCGCGGTCAGGAACAGATCCGCGTGCTGATGGGCGGGCGCGGACGCGGTAACCTTGGCGGTGGCGGCGGACCGGGTGGTCCCGGCATCGGCGGCGGTGGCCCGGTGGTGACCAAGCAGGGCGTGGCGCTGGGTGCGCTGGCCCTGGTGGCGCTGTGGGCCTTCATGTCGTTTTACACGGTGCGGCCCGAGGAACGCTCGGTCGAGCTGTTTCTGGGCGAAAGCGCCGGGATCGGAAGCCCCGGCCTGAACTTCGCGCCGTGGCCGATTGTCACCTATGAAAAGGTGCAGGTCACCGGCGAACGGATCACCGAGATCGGCACCGGCGAGAACGGGTCCGAAACCGGGCTGATGCTGACGCGTGACCAGAACATCGTCGACATCGGATTCCAGGTGGTTTGGAACATCGCTAACCCCGAGGGCTACCTGTTCAACCTAGCCGACCCCGAGGACACGATCCGCGCGGTCAGCGAAAGTGCCATGCGCGATATCGTGGCGCGGTCGGAACTGTCGCCGATCCTGAACCGCGACCGGGGCGTGATCGCTGCGGATGTGCAGGCGCAGGTGCAGGCGACGCTGGACAGCTATAACGCCGGGATTTCGGTGATCCGCGTCAACCTGCAGCGCGCGCAACCGCCGCGCGAGGTGATCGACGCGTTCCGCGAAGTGCAGGCCGCACAGCAGCAGCGCGACACGCTGGAAAAAGAGGCTGACGCCTATGCCAACCGGGTGACTGCAGGGGCCCGTGGTGCCGCGGCGCAGCTTGAAGAAGAGGCCGAGGCCTACCGCGCGCAGGCCGTGAACATCGCCGCGGGTGAAACCGCGCGCTTCATCTCGGTTTACGACGAATATGTTAAGGCGCCCGAGGTTACCCGGCGGCGGCTTTATCTGGAAACGATGGAAAAGGTGCTGGGTGGGATGAACAAGGTGATCCTTGACGGCGTCTCGGGCGGCGAGGCAGGTCAGGGCGTGGTGCCCTTCCTGCCGTTGAACGAACTTAACCGGATGTCGACGCCGCAAGCCGGCGCACAGGGCGCCGGTCAGGCTGCAGGCTCGAACACGGGAGCGACCAACTGATGCGCGCGATGTATGTCATTCCCGTGATCGTGGTGGTGCTGGTAGGCATCCTGTCGTCGCTGTTCATCGTCGATGAACGCAAGAAGGCGCTGGTCCTGCAATTCGGTCAGGTCACCCAGGTCAAAACCGACCCCGGTCTTGGGTTCAAGGTGCCGTTCATTCAGGAGGTGGTCTATTACGAGGACCGCATTCTGGGTCTGCCGACGACGCCGATCGAAGTCACCATGCTGGACGACCGCCGTCTTGTGGTCGATGCCTTCGCGCGCTGGCGCATCGTTGATCTGGTGACGTTCCGCGAAGCGGTCGGCACCGGGGCAGAGGCACAGGCACTGCGGCGGCTGGAAGGGATCGTCAACCCGGCGATCCAGGAGGTTCTCGGGTCGGTGCCATCCTCACGCGTGTTGTCGGAAGACCGCACGGCGCTGATGAACCAGATCCGCGACATCGCCCGCCGTCAGGCGCTGGCGCTGGGCATCGACGTTATCGACGTTCGCCTGACGCGGACCGATCTGCCCGAGCAGAACCTTGAGGCAACTTTCGCAAGGATGCGGGCCGAACGGGAACGCGAGGCGGCCGACGAGATCGCCCGTGGTGGCGAAGCGGCGCAGCGGGTGCGTGCATCGGCGGACCGGACGGTGGTGGAACTGACCTCGGACGCGCGGCGCAAGGCCGAAGTGATCCGCGGCGAGGCAGATGCCGAACGCAACGCGATCTACGCCGAAGCCTTTGGCCGCGACCCGGAGTTCTTTGCTTTCACCCGGTCGCTGACGGCCTACGAGCGCGCCCTGCAATCGGGCAACTCGTCGATCGTGATGCAGCCGGACAGCGAGTTCTTCGAGTATCTGCGCAGCTATGCCATCCCCGCGCCGCATGTGCCGATCGAGGTGGCCCCGCCCGCCGAAGCACCTGCGGCGGCACCGGCAGATGACGCAGCTGCCCCTGCGCCATGAGCCTTTTGGCTCTCGCCCTTGGGCTGGTGCTGATCGTGGAGGGGCTGGCGCTTGCGCTGGCCCCTTCGCGCATGGAGGATGTGCTGCGGCTGATCGTGGGCCTCAGCCGCGACCAGCGCCGGATGATCGGGCTGGCCGCGCTGGCGCTTGGCACCGCGCTGGCATGGCTGGGGCAGGGCGTGCTGGCCGGCTGACATAATATTCACATCCGTTTGAAGCCGCGTGACGGGGTTTGCATTGTGTTGGGGCTTCACTATCTGTTCTTCTATCCATGACGCGACCTGGGCGCTTCGCCCCACTTCTGCGCCGCACCTACCGTTGAACAGGAGTTCGCAACCGTGCCCGACTTGACCCCTTCCATCCGCAGCGCCCTGCGGTCCAGCACGCTTCTGGCGTTGGTCCTGGGCTTTGGCCTCTCGCTTGCGCCGGCGCATGAGGCGGAGGCGTTCGGCGCGCCTGAAAGCTTTGCCGAGCTGGCCGACCAGATCAGCCCATCGGTGGTGAACATCACCACCAGCGCCCTGATCGCCGCCCCGGCCGATGGCATGCCGATGGTGCCCGAAGGCAGCCCGTTCCAGGATTTCTTCGATGACTTCAACAACCGTGGCGGTAACGGCGGGCCGCAACGATCCGAGGCGCTCGGTTCGGGTTTCGTGGTTTCCGAGGATGGCTACATCGTCACGAACAACCACGTGATCGAAGGCGCCGACGAGATCAGCATCGAGTTCTTCTCGGGCGTCAAGCTGCCGGCCAAGCTGGTTGGCACCGATCCCAAGACCGACATCGCGCTGTTGAAGGTGGAAAGCGACAAGCCGCTGCCGTTCGTGACCTTCGGCAATTCCGATCTGATGCGGGTTGGCGACTGGGTGATGGCGATGGGCAACCCGCTGGGCCAGGGTTTTTCGGTCAGCGCGGGCATCGTGTCGGCCCGGGGGCGCGAGCTTTCCGGCACCTATGACGATTACCTGCAGACCGACGCCGCGATCAACCGGGGCAACTCGGGCGGGCCGTTGTTCAATATGGACGGACAGGTCATCGGGGTGAACACCGCGATCCTGTCGCCGAATGGCGGCTCGATCGGCATCGGCTTTTCGATGGCGTCGAACGTGGTGACCAAGGTCGTCGACCAGTTGAAAGAGTTCGGGGAAACCCGGCGCGGCTGGCTGGGCGTGCGCATTCAGGACGTGACGCCGGACGTGGCCGAGGCGATGGGTCTGGCCGAGGCGAAGGGTGCACTGGTGACCGACGTGCCGGAAGGTCCGGCCAAGTCTGCAGGCGTGACGGCAGGCGATGTGATCACCATGTTCGCGGGCCAGCCGGTTGGCGATGCGGGCGATCTGACGCGCCGCGTGGCTGACGCACCGATTGGCGAGGCTGTGCCGGTGATCGTGCAGCGTGACGGCAAGACCGAGACGCTGCAGGTGACGCTGGGCCGCCGCGAGGAGGCCGAAGCGGCACCGGTTCCGGCGGCATCGCCCGCCCCGGCCGAACCGAAGGAGCTGCAATCGCTTGGCTTGACGCTGACGCCCCTGAACGAGGAACTGCGCGGAGGGCTGGGCCTTGATGCCGGGGCCGAGGGGCTGGTGGTGACGGCGGTGGATCAGGCGTCCGAGGCCTTTACCAAGGGGCTGCGCGAAGGTGATCTGATCACCGAGGCCGGCCAGCAGAAGGTGGTGCGGCTGCAGGATCTGGAAGACCGGATCGCCGAGGCCAAGGGGGCGGGGCGCAAGTCGCTGCTGCTGCTGGTCCGGCGCGGCGGTGACCCGCGGTTTGTCGCGCTGTCGATCGAATAAGGCAGGCGGCTGAGTTAAGGGGATCTGGCGGCAGGAACACCTCCTGCCGCCAGATCTGTTTTCAGGGTTGGTCGCCGGCGCGAACGCCGTCGAAGCGGAAGGCGGGGTCAAGCAGCCGGTCGAGCATCGGTGACAGGTCTTCGATGAGTTCGGCCACCACATGCACCACGCCCGCCTCGCGTTGCAGCCGCCCGGTGACGCGCAAGAGCCGCCCGGCAATCACCGCGCGGCGGAAGCGTTCGTAGACCTTGGCCCAGACCACGACGTTGCAGGTGCCGGTCTCGTCCTCAAGCGTGACGAAGATCACGCCTTTGGCCGTGCCGGGCCGCTGGCGCACCAGAACCAGCCCCGCGACACAAACCCGTGCGCCGCCAGGCGGTTCGTTCAGCCGGGCAGCCGGCAGCGCCTGCGGCGGGCGCGGCCAGCGCGGCGGGCTGCGATCAGCCTGGGTCGGGGGTTCCACGCGACATCCTTTTTTGTTCCTGCTATGTTCTAGATCGGTTACGGCGCTTTGCCAATGGCGGGGCGGCCGCAGCCTCTGGCAAAGCGTGCGAACTTCGCCTATGTCGGGGCGACAGCTTCAGGGGACGACGATGGCGAAGATCACTTACGTGGAACATGGCGGCAAGGAACATGTGGTCGAGGTCGCCAACGGCCTGACCGTGATGGAAGGCGCGCGCGACAACGGCATTCCGGGGATCGAGGCCGATTGCGGCGGTGCATGCGCCTGTTCCACCTGCCATGTCTACGTCGATCCGGCCTGGGTCGGAAAGCTGCCGAAGAAGGACAGCATGGAAGAGGACATGCTGGATTTCGCCTGGAACCCCGATCCGGTGCGGTCGCGCCTGACGTGCCAGTTGAAAGTTTCGGACGCGCTGGACGGGCTGCGTGTGCAGATGCCGGAAAAGCAGATCTGAGCCAAACGGGCGCGGCTACTCGGCCGCGCCTTTCAGCAGGCGGTCGGATTTCTTGCGCACCAGCGTGCCACGCAGATCGTGCATTGCGAGAAGCAGGGCATCTGTCACCGCCTCCAGCTGGTCATCGGTGGCGCGCGACTGCGCCCACTGCGTGGTGAGGTTCAGGTGGTCAACCGTGCGCAGGATGTCATCGACGTCGCGAGCGGCCAGTTGCGCGACACGGGCGTTGAGCCAGTCGTCGATTGCCGCAAGGTCGGGCTCGGACAGCACAACATCGCCGTGTGGCCTGACAGAGCCGTTCTTGACGTTGACGGTGGCGATCTCTTCCAGCTCGATCCGGCGCTGGCGGTTTTCGGTTTCGACCCGAAACACCACCGCACCGTTTTCGCGCACCCGGAAGTAATAGTCCGGCAGGTCGCCCGCCATGTTTGCCCCTATTTCAACGCCGCGCAAAACCGCTGGATGCGGGCGCAAGCTTCGCGCAGAACCTCGTCGGCAGTAGCGTAGCTTACGCGGAAGTTTGGCGATAGCCCGAAGGCCGCGCCGAACACCACGGCGACGCCGGTTTCTTCCAGCAGGGCAGTTGCGAAGACCTCGTCATTGGTGATGACGGTGCCGCCGGGGGTCGCCTTGCCGATGCAGCCCGAGATGTCGGGGTAGACGTAGAAGGCGCCTTCGGGTTTCGGGCAGGTGATGCCTTCTGCGGCGTTCAGCATCGACACGACCAGATCGCGTCGGCGCTGGAAGAGCGCGCGGTTCGGGGCGAGGAAATCCTGCGGGCCGCTGAGAGCCTCAAGCGCAGCATACTGGCTGACCGAGCAGGGGTTCGAGGTGGACTGCGACTGGATCGTGCCCATCGCCTTGATCAATGCCACGGGGCCAGCGGCATAGCCGATGCGCCAGCCGGTCATCGCATAGGCCTTGGAGACGCCGTTGCAGGTGAGGGTGCGGTCGTAAAGGCCGGGTTCGACTTCGGCCGGGGTGCAGAATTCGAAATCGTCGAAGACGAGGTGTTCGTACATGTCGTCGGACATCACCCAGACGTGCGGGTGGCGCATCAGCACGTCGGTCAAGGCCTTCAGTTCGGTGCGGGTGTAGCCCGCGCCGGTGGGGTTCGAGGGCGAGTTGAAGATGAACCACTTGGTCTTCGGGGTGATCGCGGCCTCAAGCTGTTCCGGGGTCAGCTTGAAGTTCGTGTCGATCCCGCATTCCACGGCGACGGGCGTACCGCCAGCCAGCAGCACCATGTCGGGGTAGGACACCCAGTAGGGCGCTGGGATGATGACTTCGTCGCCGGGGTTACAGGTGGCCATCAGCGCGTTGTAAAGGATCTGCTTTCCACCGGTGCCGACCGAGACTTGCGCAGGCGTGTAAGTAAGGCCGTTCTCGCGCAGGAACTTGGAGCAGATCGCGGCCTTCAGTTCGGGAATACCATCGACGGGTGTGTAGCGGGTCTTGCCGGCGTCGATCGCGCGCTTGGCGGCTTCGCGGATGTTTTCCGGGGTGTCGAAATCGGGTTCGCCCGCGCCGAGGCCGATCACATCCTTGCCTTGGCTTTTCAGCGCCTGCGCCTTGGTCGTCACCGCGATTGTGGGCGAAGGTTTGACCCGCGCCAGCGTGTCGGACAGGAAGGCCATGAGGTGCATCCTTTTAAGGCAGGGTGGAAGTGCGGGCAGGGTGGAGTTTCGTCGCGCCCTGTCTTAGGGTCCGCGCCGAGAGGGTTCAAGCAGGATCAGGTGGCGAATGGACGAGACGGCTGATGCGCGCCTGAAGCGGTTGTCGATGCGGTCATGGCGGCGTGGGACCAAGGAGATGGACCTTGTGCTGGGCCCGTGGTCAGACGTGCATCTGGCGGGGCTGGGGCCGGATGATCTGGAGACCTACGAGGTTCTGCTGGCCGAGAACGATCAGGATCTGATGGCGTGGATTCTGGGGCAGGGCGCGGCACCGGCGGCGATTGCGCCCCTGCTGGGCCGGATCGCCACCTATGCCAAGGACAGGCTGACGCGGCGCGGCTAGCGGGCGCTTGGCCTTTCGCCAAAAAACCGCATCAGTTTACGAAATGTTTTCTCTTTGTGCTGATTCTACCCCTGCTTTTGGGGAGACCGCACATGACAAATAACGCTTCCTTGCTTGACGGATCGCAGAAGGCTTTCCTCGGCTGTTATCTTGACAACCTTGCGCTGGTGGAACGGCTGCACCGGCTGCTTCTGGATGTGATCAAGGATGACTTCGAACGTATAGGGATACTTGAGATCAATTCAGTGCAGGCGCTGCTGTTGTTCAACATCGGCGAGAACGAGGTGACGGCGGGCGAGTTGAAATCGCGTGGCTACTACCAGGGGTCGAATGTCAGCTACAATCTGAAGAAGCTGGTCGATCTTGGCTACATGCACCACCAGCGGTCAGAAATCGACCGCCGTTCGGTGCGGGTCAGGCTGACGGAAAAGGGTCGCCGGGTGCGGGGACTGCTGTCCGACCTGTTCGCCCGCCATGCCGAGGCGATGGAGCGGCGGCAACTGATCGACGCCTCCGGGATGGATGACATCAACACATCGCTGAAGAGGATGGAGCGGTTCTGGACCGAACAGATCCGGTACATCTATTGATCGTCGTGGCAGGCGTTGCAGGGGGTCAGTTGACTTTTCGGCCCGGCAGGAACGGCAAGGGCGCCACCGGCACGCCGTCCTCGATCAGCTTCTTCGCCTCGTCGGGCTTCGCCTCGCCGTAGATCGCCCGTTCGGGCACGTCGCCGGCGTGCATGCGCCGAGCCTCCGCGACGAAGTTCATGCCGACGTATTCCGAGTTTTCCTCGATCTGCCGCTTCAACTCGGCCAGCGCCGCCTCGACACCGGAGCCGGGTTCGGACAGCGGCCGCTGACTGGCGGGCGTCGCACCTGCGTTTCGCGCCGGGCGGACGGTGGGGGCCATGAGGTCTTTCGATACTTTGGTCGCGCCGCAGACCGGGCAGGCCAAGTGGCCGGCCGAATACAGGCTTTCGAAAGCGGTCCCGTTCTGGAACCAGCTGTCAAAGCCGTGGCCGGCGTCGCATCTGAGGGAGTATCGGATCATCCCGGTTCCGCCTTGGTCGGTGTCACCATAGCTAAGTGTCCGGGCTGTGGCGTCAATGCCCTAACGCGGAACGCGACATCCTCGCCCTACCTTGTCCGCAGGGTTCAGTGGCCGCCATCCGGCCCGATCGGCGCGGCCCGGCCTTCGGGCGCTGGGGTGAAACCGGCGATCAACCGGGCCAGTTCAGGCTCGTCCACTGAGGCGGCGGCTTCGGCAGGTTCAAACCAGCGGCGGGTGCGGACCTTTGCTTCGGGGAACTTGTCGGCAAGACTGTCGACCTTGACGCCGTAGACCGCCACGGCACAAGGCACCACCGCCTCGGGTGTCAGGCATTTCATGTAGCCGAAACGACCAAGGCAGACCGGGTTCACCTGACCGCGTACGCCAGCCTCTTCCCACGCCTCTTGCGCCGCCGCAGCCTCTGGCGCGCGCCCGGTCATCGGCCAGCCTTTCGGGATGACCCAGCGCCCGGTTTCACGGCTGGTGATCAGCAACACCTCGACCGCCGCGCCGTTGCGCCGCCAGCACAGGGCGCCATACTGTATACGGGCATCTTGCGCGCCCTTGGCACCACGTGCCACGATCTTGTCCTGCCTGCTCATTTACAAAACCCATACGGCCGCCTGTTTGCCAGGTCTGACCCCTGCTCATCCACTCAAACTGCAATGTAACATAAATTTCCCATGTTTCACAGGCTTTTCCCGGATATTTGACCGATCCGCCCCGCGGATTATATCAGATGCTCATGGACTGGCCGAGGGCACCCGAAATGCGACTTATTCCGCTTATCTTCTGCGCACAGATTATCTGCCTGCCCGCCTTTGCCGGCGGGTTCAGCTTTGCGTCGATCGACGGCGGGAAGATCGACCTGGGCGACTGGGCGGGAAAACCGGTTCTGGTGGTCAACACCGCGTCGCTTTGCGGGTTCGCCGGGCAGTACGACACGCTGCAGGCGATGCACGAGAAGTTCGGGCCGCAAGGCGTGCTGATCCTTGCGGTGCCATCGGACGATTTCAATCAGGAGTTGGACGACGAGGCCGCAGTCAAGGATTATTGCGAGGCGAATTTCGACCTGACCCTACCGATGACCGAGATCACCAAGGTCACGGGGGCCGCCGCCCATCCCTTCTACGCCTGGGTTGCCGCGGAGGTTGGGTTTACCCCGGCGTGGAATTTCAACAAGGTGCTGCTGGCGCCTGATGGCAGCGTTGCGGGAACCTGGGGCTCGGTGGCGGCACCGGACGGCCCGGCGATTGCGGGGCGGATCGAGGCGATGCTGCGGTGACAGGGACGCTGCGCACCGCTGAAGACGCGATCTTCATCGGGGCCGAGATCTACCGCACGTCATCTTACGGCAAGGCGCATCCGCTTCGGGTGCCCCGGGTTTCCACGGTGATGGACCTGTCGCGCGCCCTTGGCTGGTTGCCGCCGGAGCGGTTTCGCGCCAGCCCGCGCGCCAAGCCTGCCGCGCTGGCGCTGTGGCATGACCCTGACTACATTGCGGCGCTGCAGGCGGCCGAGGCGCTGGGCGAGGCGACCGACGAAATGCGCGCCCGCTATCATCTGGGCACCCTTTCGAACCCGGTGTTTCCCGAGGTCTTTCGTCGACCTGCCACCGGTGCCGGCGGGGTGATGCTGGCGGCGGAACTGTTGGCGGCGGCACCTGGGGCGATCCATGTGCCGGGCGGCGGTACGCATCACGGGCTGCCAGGCAGGGCAAACGGGTTTTGCTATCTGAACGATGTGGTTCTGGGCATCAAGGTGATGCTGCGGGCTGGTCTGTCGCGGATCGCCTATGTCGACCTCGACGCGCACCATTGCGACGGCGTCGAGGTGGCCTTTGCCGGCCACCCCGCGGTGCGGATGATTTCGGTGCATGAGGAGGGCCGCTGGCCCTTTACCGGGGCGGTTTCGGAAACCGGGGGCGGCAGTAGTTTCAATCTGCCGGTGCCGCGCGGGTTCAACGACAGTGAGATGCGGGCGGTTCTGGACGGGCTGATCCTGCCACGGGTGGAGGAGTTCCGGCCTGATGCGCTGGTGTTGCAGTGCGGAGCGGATTCGTTGCTGGAAGATCCGCTGTCCCGCCTTGCCCTTTCGAACCGGGCCTATCTGGAGGTTCTGGCGGGCCTGCAGCGAGCCGCGCCGCGGTTGCTGGTCTTGGGCGGAGGCGGTTACAATCCCTGGTCGGTGGGGCGGCTTTGGACGTTGATCTGGGGCCATCTGTGTGGACGAGAAGTGCCAGACCGGCTGCCCGCCGAGGCCGAGGCGGTGCTGCGCGGCCTTGGCTGGAACGGTGGGTCGCGGCCATTGCCGGGCGAGGCGATGCTGACCACCTTGCTCGATCCACCGCGCGAGGGGCCGGTGCGGCCCGAAGTTCGCGCCCGTCTGGCCGAGTTGGAGCGGCGATGATCCGGGCCTTTGTCGCGATCAGCCTTCCCGACGATGTGCGCTCCCTGCTGGCGGTGCAGCAGTTCCTGATGCCACTGCCGCGCAAGGTGGACCCGTCGCTTTTGCACCTGACGCTTGCGTTTCTGGGCGAGGTGCCGGGCGATGCACTGGAAGCAGTGCATGACCGGCTTGCCGCGCTGCGGGTGCCGGGGTTTGCCTTGCGACTGCGCGGCTTTGGTCTTTTCGGCGGCGAGCGGCCGCGGGCGTTCTGGGCCGGCGTGGAGCCGAGCGAACCGCTTGCCCATTTGCAGGGCAAGGTGGCGCAGGCCGCGCGACAGGCGGGGTGCGAGGTGGAGGCGCGGCGCTTTGTGCCGCATGCCACCTTGGGCCGATTTCCGCCGCCCGGCCCGACCCGGACGATGCGGCTGGAGCGCGCCGTGGTAGAGGGCGCTGGGTTTGTGGCCGGACCGTGGGACGTGACGGATTTCTGCCTGCTGCAAAGTCATCTTGGTCCGAAAGGGCTGCGTTACGACGAACTGGCGCGCTACCCGCTTTCTTGACAACCGCGGGGGGGTCATGCAGCAGGAAGCGAGCCTGACAGGAGAGTTTGCATGAAGATTGCCCACCGTGAGATCGGACCGAACCACCCGCCCCTGGTAATTGCCGAGATCGGCATCAATCATGGCGGCGATCTGGCAGTGGCCAAGGAGATGGTTCGGCTGGCCGCAGGCGCGGGATGCGAGATGGTCAAGCATCAGACCCACATCATCGAAGACGAGATGACCGAGGAGGCGAAGTCGATCTTTCCGCCCAACGCGGACGTGTCGATCTGGCATGTGATGGAGCGTTGCGCGCTGTCGCTGCATGAAGAGACAGAGCTGAAGCGCTATACCGAAAGCCTTGGGATGATCTGGATTTCGACGCCGTTTTCGCGGGCGGCGGCGGATTTCCTCGAAACGCTGGACGTGCCGGCCTACAAGATCGGGTCGGGCGAGGCGGACAACCTGCCCTTGATCCGGCACATCGCGCGCAAGGGCAAGCCGGTGATCCTGTCGACGGGAATGCAGACGATCGAGACGATCCGCCGGTCGGTCGCGATTCTGGACGAGGCGGGGATCGAGTATGCGCTGCTGGAATGCACCAACCTTTACCCCTCGCCGCCCGAGATCGTTTCGCTGCAGGGGGTGAGCGACCTGCGCGCTGCGTTCCCGCGCGCGGTCGTGGGGTTTTCGGACCATTCCATCGGGCCTGAAATGGCGCTGGCCTCTGTCGCGCTGGGGGCCTGTATCCTGGAACGGCACTACACGGACACGCGCTATCGCAAGGGGCCGGACATCATCAACTCGATGGACCCGGCGGAACTGCGGTTCCTGATCGACCGCAGCCGCGAGATTCATACTGCACTGCACAACCCCAAGCAGCGCACCGAGGCGGAAGAGCCGGTCTACCGCTTTGCCCGCGCCTCCGTGGTGGCAGACCGCGACCTGCCCGAAGGCCATGTGATCACGGAGGCCGACATCTGGGCGCGGCGGCCGGGGTCTGGCGAGATCGCGGGATATGATTTCGACAAGGTGATCGGCAAGCGGTTGCAGCGGGCAGTGACACGGAACACCCAGCTGAAGTGGGGGGATCTGGGGTGATCCTCACGCGCGCCGACATGGGCACCTGGTTGATCAACCTGCCGCGATCAACCGAGCGGCGCGACCGGATGCAGGCGCAGTTGCAGGCAGTCGGGCTGGACTACACGCTGTTTGATGCGGTGGACGGGCGGGCCAACTGGGCGCAGCTTGCGGACAGTGTCGATTTGCCCGCCTTTCGCGCCAATGTCGGGCGTGAGGTTCTGCCGGGGGAAATCGGCTGCTACCAGTCGCATCTGGCGGTCTGGCGTGCTCTGATCGCAACACCGCACAGGGTGGCATTGGTGCTGGAAGATGATGTGATATTGCACGACAACTTTCTGCCCGCACTGGATCTGGCGCTGTCGCACGCCGACCGTTGGGATTTGCTCAAGCTGAACAAGATCCGCGCCAAATTGCCGATGGGGCAGGGCGCGGTCGGGCCGTATCGGCTGACTGCATTTGCGGGCAGTTTCACCGGTATGGGCGCCTATCTGGTTTCCCGTGAGTGCGCCGCGCAGCTGCTGCCCGGCCTCTTGCCCATCCGGCGCCCGATCGACCACGCGCTGGACCGGGTCGACCTGCGCAGCTTTCGCCATTTCGCGCTGCTGCCCTTTCCCAGCCATGTCGAGGATGGCAACAGCAGCACCATCACCGGCAGCGGCTTTTCCGAAGTGAAGAAATTCCCCTGGTATCGCCGACTGTCGGTGTATCGGAACCGGCTTGGCGCATTGATCGGCAAGGGAAGCCATCTTTTGCTGGATCGCATGGGACGAGCGCTGGCCACCCGCAGCACGCGACAAGACAGGTAACACTTGTATCGTTGCAAAGAAATTCAGGGGGCGCGATGATCCCTGCATGGAAACTCCGCCGCGAGATGCGTCGGTTGTCGCATCATATCAGCAGCCTGCCAAAGAGGATCGCCTCAGTCCCGAGCAAGCTGAAAGAGCGGCGGGAGGTCGCGACATATGATCGGGATTTTGACCGGCTGGTGCAGATCACACATGGCGATCAGGTGGCGAAGACCAAGTACGCAATCTTCTTGTTGTATCAGCCAAAAGCCGTCCCGAGATCCGTCTTCCTGACGTTGGAATACCTTGTCGACCGTGGCTATGCCCCGCTTGTCGTCATCAACGGATCAGTTGCGCCTGAGCATATTCCAGCGTTGCGCCGCCGTTCGTGGTTGCTGGTTCAGCGCGGCAACATCGGGTACGACTTTGGCGGGTATCGCGACGGACTGAGAGTGCTGCGGGAGCGCGTGGACTCGCTTGAGAGATTGATCGTCATGAACGACAGCGTCTGGTTCCCCATCGGCGGCGATCCTGTCAGCACACTTGAAGACCGTCTGGACAATCAGGATCTGGATGCCGTCGGGCTCAATCAGGATCAGAAGGCAACTTCCAAACCCGACGGAAGCGCCGAGTTCGAAGACCGGCAGATCGAATCCTATTTCTATTTGTTCTCCGCTCGGCTCTGGGCCTCGGACACGTTCCGCGACTTCTGGCAATCCTACCGGATGTCCAGCGACAAGAAATACACCATCAAACATGGTGAAGTGGGCTTTTCAAAACAGATGATGGGGGCGGGCCACCGCTTTGCGGGTTTGATGCGACGTTCGGATTTTCTTGGGCAGATCGACCGGTGTTCGGCAGATTTTCTGCGGAAGGTCTTGACCTACGCCGCCTATGCAGATGCCGATTACGCTCAGGTCCGCGACGATCTGCTTGCCCGCTATGACGAAAGCGAAACCTGGCGGCAAGATGCTCTGAAACACATCCGCAGATATGCCCTGCGCCGCCCGTTCAATGTCAGCTTTTGCGTTGCTTCGGATCGGCTGGTTGGCACGACGTATATGAAGAAGAACTCGCAGACCTATTTCCACGACATGCGGGTGCAATACCTCCGCGCGGTCACCGATGGGGCCATTGCATCGCCTGATCCCATCATCCTTGAAGAAATACAGGCACTTGTGGCCAGCCATGACCCAAGAACAGCGGAGCGAACCTTGTGACCCGTTCCATCCTTTTCCTTACCGGCACCCGGGCCGATTTCGGCAAGCTTGAACCGCTGGCCTCGGCGGCGCGGGATGCGGGGTTTGGCGTGTCGTTCTTTGTCACCGGCATGCACATGCTGGACCGTTACGGGCTGACCAAGCTTGAGGTGCACCGGATGGCAGGGGTTCAGGTCCATGAATTCCTGAACCAGCGTCCGGGTGACGCGCAGGATATCGTGCTGGCAAAGACCGTGATCGGGTTTTCGGACTATGTGACCGAACATCGGCCCGACCTGATCGTGGTGCACGGCGACCGGGTGGAGGCGATGGCCGGGGCGCTGGTCGGGGCGACGAACTATGTCCGTTCGGCCCATGTCGAGGGAGGCGAGGTGTCGGGCACGATCGACGAGGTGTTCCGGCACTGCAACACCAAGTTGGCGCATGTGCACTTCGTGTCATCAGATACGGCGGCGCGGCGGGTGATGGCGCTCGGGGAACCCGAGGAGACGGTGCATGTCATCGGCTCGCCGGAACTGGATTTCCACTCTGGCCCGTCCGGGGTGAGCTTGGGCGAAGTGAAGGCGCGCTATGGCATCGGGTTTGACGACTACGGCATCGCGGTGTTCCATCCGGTTACGTCGGAGGCGCCCGGGATGGGCGCGCAGGCGCGCGCGCTTTATGGGGCGCTGGCGGCGTCGGGGCGGAACTTCGTGCTGATCGCGCCAAACAACGACCCTGGGTCGGAGGCGATTTTCGAGGTGATCGAAGCGCTGCCGAAGGACCGCTTCCGGCTGATCCCGTCGATGCGGTTCGCGCATTTTTCGGAATTGATGCGTAAGGCGGCCTGCATGGTGGGGAATTCGAGCGCCGGGGTGCGGGAGGCGCCGTTCCTTGGGGTGCCGTCGCTGGACGTGGGCACGCGGCAGACCAACCGGGCCGAGGCGCCTTCGGTGGTGGCGTGCAAGGCTACGGACACTGCGGCGATTGCGCGGTTTCTGGACCAGCATTGGGGCCAGCGACACCCTGCACACCACGGTTTTGGCGCTGGCACTGCGGCGGAGCGGTTTGTCGCGGTGCTGTCGCAGCCCGGGTTCTGGGAGCGCGGATTGCAGAAAGCGTTCCGCGACCCGGGCTGAGGCTTACCAGCCGCTGAAGCCGCCATCGACGTTGACCAGTTGTCCGGTCATGTAGCCCGCCTGCGTTGAACACAGGAACAGCATCGCATCGGCGATCTCGTCAGGTTTTGCCATTCGATTCAACATGATGAGATCTCCGACCCGGCGCTGGAATTCGTCGGAGTGATTGTTGAACACAGCACCCGGGGCGATGGTGTTGACCGTGGCCTGACGCTTGGCCCAGTAACCCGCGAGCCAGAGGGTGAGGCCGTGGATGCCGGCCTTGGTGGTGGAGTAGGCGGAGAAGCTTTTGAACGGCATGCCTTCGTAGATCTGGTGGTGGGGGCCGTTCAGGGCGTACATCGAGGCGACGTTGATCAGCGTGGCGGGCCATTTTCCGACAATGTCGCGGTCCATCTGGCGGGCGATCATGAAGGCGCCGGTCAGGTTGGTGCGGAGCGTGCGGTCCCAGTCCGAGACCGAGGTGTTGGCGAAATCGGGGAAGGGTTTGCCCGCACCCATCAGAAGCTCGCCCGTGATGGCGGCGTTGTTCAGCACCACGTTGGGCTGCCAGCCATCGGCAAGGATGCGGGCGAAGATTTCCGTCACCTGATTTTCGTCAGCGACATCAAGGTCGTAGAAGCGGAAGCTCGCGTTTCCTTCATGCGCCGCTTTCAGGGCGTCGGCGCGGTGGCCGGGGAGGTCGGAGGCGATGACGCGAGCGCCTTCGGCCAGCATCCGGCGCACGTAGGTGGAGCCGAGCACGCCGCCGGAGCCGGTGATGAAGATCGTGCGGTTGGAAAGCTGGTCGGTCATGCGCGCTGGGCCTCTTGCATCAGGAATTCCACTAGGCGGAAGTCGAAGGGGGTGTCGATATCGACGCAGCGTTCCGGCGGCATCAGGTAGGGGATCACGCGCCCCTCCCACAGGCCCTTGGAACGCTTGAGATAGGCAGGGTTGACGACGTAGGTCGAAGCGGCGTGTTCGTAGACGGTGGGCGCCTGCTGTCGCGCGACCACGCCTCCGGGCAGGGGTTTGGAGACATGCAGCGCGCCGGTAGCATCAGGTTCGACAAGGTTGAAATATGGATTCTTTCGCGCCTCGCAGCAGCTCATAACCATGTCAGGATGTTCGATTTTGTAAAGTCTTAACGCTTCGTCAATGTCTTGCGGAAGGCGCAGGGGGGAGGTGCAGTCGAGGTCGAGAAAGGCGTCGACAGGGCCGATGATCGCCTCGGACGCCTCGAGCGCGTGTTGCCAGACGCCCCATTTCCCGGCCGTGTCGGTGGCCAGATGCGCGGGGCGGAGGCCAATTTTCAAGGCGCCTTTGGCGATGGCGTGGGCATAGATTTCCTCGTCATCGGTGGAGACGACCACGGCGTCGACGTTCGGGTTGGCGAATAGTTGGTCGAGTGACCAGTCGATCAGGGGCTTGCCGTGAAGCATGCGGAAGTTCTTGCCGGGCACGCCCTTGGAACCTTTGCGTGCGCCGATATGGCCGAGGATCATGCGATGTCCTTCGTGGTCTGACCGATGAAATTCCGTGTCTGCCAAGCGTCTGCAATGTGTATGGCAGGTGTATGGCAAAGATCGAGGCGGGGAAGGTGTTCGACGTCGGAAACCGGGTGGCCTTGGACCAATGCGAGGAAGTCGCGCATGGCCGATAGGAACATCTGGTTGCGTTCGAGTGGCAGGTCGTAAGTCACGGGGCCTGCGGCGGTGGTGGTGATATAGCGCTGGGCCGCGAAGTCGAAGTCGTGCATCCGTTCGGTGCCGCGCAGAAGTGTGCGTCGGTGAAGTTTTGGGGTGAGGTAATCCATCGCGACTTCGCCCACGAGGCCGTCGCGGGAAAGGCTGATGCGGCTGGCCATGTCGACGCCGGGGTAGGCGGGGTGGCCGAGGCTTTCGACGGCGGTTATGGCAAGGTCGGGGAAGAGGCAGACGGCCATGTCGATCTCGTGGCAGAGATCTAGGAGGACGCCGCCGCCGAAGGCTTGCGAGGCGTAGCTTTCGGAGAAGCGCCAGTTCGCGCGCCATTGGGTGACGTCATGGCCAATGGAGAGGTTGAACTGGAAGATGTCGGAGAGGTCCTGGTTCGCCAGCGTGCGGAAGGCGGGGTGGTAACGCATCATCACCCCGAGCATCGAGCGGTGGGCGATAGGTTCGGCGACGGTCAGGATGGCGGCCACGTCCTGCGGGCGGAAGGCGAGGGGCTTTTCGATGTAGGCGGGGACGCCGGCGGCGGCGCACGCCTCGATCAATGGCAGGCGCAGGTCGGTGGCGGTGGCGATGACGGCGGCGTCGACGCCAGCGTGGAGGCGGGCTTGCAGGGCCGCGACGGAGAACTCGCGCCACGAGATCAGTTCAGAGACCGCGCCGAGGGTTTGCAGGTTTTCGTGGTGACGCCGCCCGATCGAGCCTGCCCCCAGAACGATGACCCTCGGTGCGCCTGACATGCCGTTCCCTGCCCGTTTTGCGATGGGTTAGCGCGGATGGGCGTCGATTGCCAGAGGCGGGCGATGGGTGGGCCAATCGGTGGCGAGGTGGTAGGCCTGACCGATGGCGAGGATATGGGCATCGGCACCGGAGCGGCCGATGATCTGCATCCCCATCGGCAGGCCGTTCGCGCCAAAGCCGGTGGGCACGGAGAGGGCGGGCAGGCCGATCAGGCTGGCGGGGATCACCACCTCCATCCAGCGGTGGTATGTGTCCATCGCGGTGCCGTTGATGGACCCAGGCCAGCGCCAGTCGATCGGGAAGGGCCAGACTTGGGCGGAGGGGAGGACGATGGCGTCGTAGCGGTCGAACAGGCGGGCGGCGTGGGCGAACCAGCGGGAGCGGATCACGCTGGCGGCGTAGACTGCGTCGGCGGAGAGGCCGAGGCCTTGTTCGATTTCCCAGATGGTTTCGGGTTTCACCTGAGCGCGGTGAGCGGGGTTTTCGTAAAGCGCGCGCTTGGCGTTGGAGTTGAGCATGGCGCGGAGCGTGGTCCATGCCGTCCAAAGCTGTTCCGCGGGGAAGGGCGGGGCGAGGGGGTCGACGGTTGCGCCGAGGGATTGGAGGACCGCGAGGCCCGCTTCGCATTGGGCGAGGATGCCAGGTTCCATCGGGTAGGCCCCGCCCCAGTCGCCAAGCCAGCCGATGCGCAGGGCGCGCGGGTTGGTGGTGAGCCGGTCGGCGAAGGATTGCGTAGGCCGGGGGAACGGGGTTTCGGGGTTTTCGCCTGCGAGGGTGTCCAGAAGGCGGGCGAGGTCTTCGATGGTGCGCGCCATCGGGCCTTCGGTGGAGAGGGTGGAGAGGAAAGTGTCGCCCTCGGCGTCTTGCGGGACGAGGCCCCAGGTGGGGCGAAAGCCGTAGACGTTGCAGAAGGCGGCGGGGTTGCGAAGGCTTCCCATCATGTCGGAGCCGTCGGCGACCGAGAGCATGCGGCAGGCTAGCGCAGCGGCAGCCCCGCCGGAGGAGCCACCGGCGCTGCGGGTCGCGTCGTAGGGGTTGCGGGTGACACCGTAGACCGGGTTGAAGCTGTGGCTGCCCTGGCCCCATTCGGGCGTGTTGGTCTTGCCGATGAAGATGCCGCCCGCCGCGCGCATCCGGGCGGCGATGAGGGCGTCGGCCTCGGGAATGTGGTTTGCGTAGAGGGGGGAGCCCCATGTGGTGCGCAGACCCTTGACGGCTGTGAGGTCCTTCACCGCGAGGGGGATGCCGTGCAGCCAGCCCTTGCGTGGCGCGTCGTCCAGCACGCGGGCTTCGCGCATCAGGGCGTCGGCGTCGCGCAGAGCGACGATGGCGTTCACGGCGGGGTTGGTGTCGGCGATGCGGTCAAGCGTGGCCTGCATCAGATCGGACGGCGCCAGCGTCCGCCCGGCGATCATTTGCGAAAGGGTGGTGGCCGGGAGGTCGGTCAGGGTCATCGCGGTGCCTTGGAAGAGTGTGCGGGGGCCGTTGCCGGCCCCGCGCGGGATCGTCATTTCATCAGTTCGGTCCAGATGGCCGTGTTGTATTCCTGCGCCTTGGCAGAGCAGGTCGGGATGAACTGTCCCGCGGCCTTGAACTCTTCGGGGATGACCACTTCGGGGGCGGTCTTCATGTCGTCCGGCATGAAGGCGTCAGACCCGGCGATGCCGTTGCCGTAGCGGGCAAAGGCCGAGAGGCCGGCTGCATTTTCCGGGTCCATGATGAAGTTCATGAACTTGTAGGCCTCTTCGACGTTCTTCGCGTCAGACAGAAGGGCGACCGAGTCCATGAACAGGACATAGCCTTCCTTGGGGTAGCCGAACTTGACGTCGGGGTTCTTCAGGCGCGCGCGCATGACAGCGCCGTTCCAATACATGGATGCGGCGACGTCGTTGGTGGCAAGCTTGTCTTCCATGCCATAGTCCATGCTCATCCAGCTGGGCTTGGCAGCCATCAGGACATCGCGGACCTTCTTCAGCACTTCGGGGTCTTCCGAGCACAGTTCACCGCCGACGTAGAGGGTGGCCATCGAAATGGCGTCCATCATCTCGGGCGTGACGTTGATCTTGCCCTTCAACTCCTCTGGCGGGTCGAGGAAGATCGCCGAGGTGTTGATGTCGCCCTTGTAGACCGAGGTATTCACGCCAACGCCGGTGGAGCCCCACTGCCACGGAACCGACGACACGCGGCCGGGATCCCACGACACGTCCATCCACTCGGGTGCGATGTTCTTGTGGTTCGGCAATTTGCTGAGGTCGAGCGGCTGGATCAGGCCTTTCTCGAGAAAGATCGGGATGAAGCTGTTTGACGGAACGACGAGGTCGAAGCCGCTGCCACCAGCCTCGATCTTCGCCAGGGCTTCGTCATTGCTGGCATAGTCGGTCACGGTGACCTTGATGCCGGTCTCGGCCTCGAACTTGGCAAGAACTTCCGGGCTGGTGTAGTTGCCCCAGTTGTAAAGCTGCAATTCGCCTTCGGCGTGGGCGGCGGCGGCCGCGAGGATCATCGCCGACGCAAGGAGGTGTGGTTTCAATCGCATTGCTGTCTCCGCTGTTGGGATCGGTTTGTGCGGTTCAAGTCCGCTTTCGGGTTAGAAAAAAGAACATGGTAAGCAACAACAAGGTAAAGCCCAGAAGGACGGTGGCGATCGCGTTCACGTCGGGTTTGGTGCCGCGCCGCAGTTGGCCCAGCATGTAGGTCGGCAAGGTATCCTGCCCCCCGGACTTGACGAAATTCGTGATCACCACGTCATCGAGCGAGACGACGAAGGCCAGCATGGCACCGGCAATGATCGCGGGCAAAAGGAGCGGCAGGGTGACATACCGGAGGGTGGCCCAGGGCGAAGCGTAGAGGTCGGCGGCCGCAGTTTCGAGCGAGAGGTCCATACCCTGCAGGCGCGCCTTGATCGGAAGGTAGGCAAATGGGATGCAGAAGGCCGAATGTGCGAGGATCAGGTAGATAAGCCCCTGGTATCCTGTGGCCACCTTGATCGCCGCGACAAAGATCAGCAGCGAAACCGCCGTAACGATATCAGGCACGATCAGGGGCTGGTTGATCAGAAGTTCCACCGCCCCCCTGCCCGGAAACGACTTTCGGCGGGTGGTTCCGATTGCGGCCATCGTGGCAAGCGTGGTGGCGATCAGCGTCGCGCAGCTTGCCACGGTCAAGGACCGCAAGGCCGCGTCCTGAACGTCGCCGTTGGACCACGCAACCTGATACCAGTGCAGCGAAAAGCCCTGCCAGTCCGACACCGACGTTCCCGCGTTGAAGGAATAGATGACCATCGTCACGATAGGCAGGTAAAGCGCCACGAACACCACGATGGCGATGGTGCCAAAGCCGGGCTGGCGAACGGCTGAAAAGCTGCGATCAGCCATTGTTGGCCCCGCGATTGGCGGCACGAGTGTAGAAAAAGAGCGCCGTTCCCACCACAAGCAACAGGCTGACGGCCATAGCGGCGCCAAGCGGCCAGTTGCGCCCTTGGCCAAATTGCAGGTCGATGAAGTTGCCGATCATCATGTTCTTTCCGCCGCCGAGGATGCGGGGAATCACATAGGCCCCGATCGAGGGGGTGAAGACAAGGATCGACCCGGCCACGATGCCCGGCTTTACGATGGGCAGGATCACCCGGCGCAGTACCTGCCACCTGGTCGCATAAAGATCGTAGCCGGCTTCCAGAAGACGCATGTCGAACCGGTCAATGGCGGCGTAGATCGGCAGCACCATGAACGGAAGGTAGACATAGGCCATCCCGATGAACACCGCCGTGTCGGTGTAGATGATCCGCAAGGGTTCGGAGATCAGGCCGGCGGACAGAAGGACCGTGTTCAGCAGACCCTCTTGCCGGATCACCTCGTTCACCGCGAAGGTCCGGATCAGAAGGTTCGTCCAGAACGGGATGGTGATCAGGAACAGCCAGAGGACGCGGGTTTTCGGCGGCTTGGTCGCAATGAACCATGCGGTCGGAAACCCGATCAACGCGGTCAGCGCCGTGGTCATCAGCGACAACTTCAGCGACCGCCAGATGATTGTCAGGTGGGCATCGGCCAAGGTGTAGACGCCGGGATCAAAGATGTCTTCTGACCACAGGATGCCGCGCCAGCCATCCCAGCTGAACGTCCAGACGACATTGCCGTATTCGCCGGGGCTGAGGAAAGAATAGACCACCATGATCAAGAGGGGCCCGGACGCTGCAAGAAAAAGCAGGGCAAGCGCCGGCAACGACAAGAGCCAGCCGTTGCGGGCAGAGCGTTTGCGCAGGGCGTCTTCGGCGGCGCTCATCTGGTCAATCCTCCAGCACTTGCGCGGCACCGGGGGCAAAGCGCAGGCCAACGGCGGTTCCGGGCTTGAGGCGCGCCTCGTCGGTGCCGCTTTGCAGGCGGGCGACGACTGCGGTGCCATCGGACAGGGCAAGGTGGAAATGTGTGTCGGTGCCGAAGTAGACGAGGTTCTTGACGGTGGCGGGAATGGCGCCGGCTTCGCCTGCCGGGACGATGCGGACCTGTTCGGGGCGGATCGCCAAGGTGACGTCGCCCGAGCGGGTGGTTGCAGCCTCGATCACCGCGCCCGCGCCGATGCGGACGCCGCCGGGGACGGTGGCGCCGGGCAGGAAGTTCGTGTCTCCGATGAAACTGGCGACGAAGCGGTTGACGGGGGTGGTGTAGATTTCCCGCGGGGTGCCGACCTGTTGCAGTTTGCCGTGCGACATGACGCCGATGCGGTCGGACATGGTGAGGGCTTCTTCCTGGTCATGCGTGACGAAAACAAAGGTGATGCCGGTTTCGGTTTGCAGGCGTTTCAGTTCGATCTGCATTTCCTTGCGGAGTTTCAGGTCGAGCGCTGAGAGGGGTTCATCCAGCAACAGCACCTTCGGTTGCGGGGCCAGTGCGCGGGCAAGAGCGACGCGCTGCTGCTGTCCGCCGGAAAGCTGGCTGGTCTTGCGGGTGGCGAGCGCCTCCAGCTTGACGAGGGCGAGCATCCGTTTGGTGGTGGCGTCCACTTCGGCGGCGGGGCGGCCCTGCATTTGGAGGCCAAAGCCGATGTTCTGCGCGACCGTCAGGTGCGGAAAGAGGGCGTAGCTTTGAAAGACGGTGTTGACCGGGCGCTTGTTCGGGGGCAGGGCGGAAATGTCGGCGCCGTCGAGCAGGATCTGGCCTTCGGTCGGCATTTCGAACCCCGCGATCAGGCGCAGGAGCGTGGTCTTGCCGCAGCCGGAGGGGCCGAGGAGGGTGAAAAACTCGCCCTTGCGGATGTCGAGGGACACGTCGTCCAGTGCGCGGACGGCGGCATCGCCGGCACCGAAGGCTTTGACGACGTTACGGACGGCGATGGTCACCTGAGCGGTCAACGGTGGCAAGCTCCCCTGGCGGTATTTGATCATATTGCGGGCGGGTTCATGCGTATGCAAGCAATTCCTGCGCTGTCAGCCTGCCATCGGCGCGCGGCGGGTGGCCCAGGGGGCGGCACGCTCTAGTTCGGCGCAAAGGGCGATCAGGTCCTCGTCGGCGCCGAACGGGGCGGCGAGGTGGATGCCGATGGGCAGGCCCTCTGCGGAGATGGCAAGGGGCAGCGAGGCCGCGGGTTGGCCCGAGGCGTTGAACACGGCGCAGAACGGGGAATAGGCGAAGATGCCTTCGGGGCCGGTGCGGTAGGCGACGTAATCTTCGGTCGCATGGCTGAAGCGGCCGACGCGGGCGGGCGGTTCGGCGAGGGTGGCGGAGAGGAGGATATCGGGGCCGGTGTCGAAGTAGCCGGCCATCTGGCGACCGAAGGCGTGGATCTCGCCCACCGCTTGCAGGTAGCGGGTGGGGTGCAGGGTTTCAGCGTGGGCGACTGCGCCGCGCCCGACGCCTTCGACAAGGTCATCGGTGAGGGGGCGGCCTTTCAGGGCGGAGCGGATGCCAAGCGCGGTGCCGACGGCGACGATATCGGTCCAGGCGCGCATCATCATTGGCACGTCCGCCGTGGGGCGGCCCGGTTCGACGAGGTGGCCGAGGCTTTCGATGAGGCGGGCAGCGGCGTGGACGGCGTCGCGGACCTGCGGGTCGATCGGCTCGCCGGTGAGGGTGGTGTCGCAAACTGCCACGCGCAGGCGGCGGGGCGGGCGGCTGATGGCTTGGGCATGGCCCTTGGACAGCGGAGGCGCCCAGTAGGGTGCGCCGAGGTCGGCACCTTCGCAAGCGTCGAGCATCGTGGCGGTGTCGCGGACCGAGCGGGTCAGGAAGCCGTCGATCGCCATGCCGGCCCAGCCTTCGCCGGCGTAGGGGCCATCGGGCAGGCGGGCGCGGGTGGGCTTGAAGCCGAAAAGGCCGCAAGACGAGGCGGGTATGCGGACCGATCCGCCGCCGTCGGAGCCGTGGGCAAAGGCGACGATCCCGGCGGCCACTGCAGCGCCCGCGCCACCGGAGGAGCCGCCGGAGGTGTGGTCAGGGTTCCACGGGTTGCGGGTGGGGCCGCCGTAGACGGCGGATTCGGTCGCGGCGCCGATGCCGCCTTCGGGGCTGGTGGTGCGGCCGAAGGTGACCACGCCGGTGGCCTTGATGCGGCTGAAGATCGCAGAGTCGCCGGGGTAGGTGGTGTTGCGCAGCAGACGCGAGCCGTTGTGGGACGGGAAATCCTTCGCCTCGATCCCGAGGTCCTTGATCAGGAAGGGCACGCCGCGGAACGGGCCGGGCGGCAGGCCTTCGGCAATGGCGCGGCGGGCGGCGGGTTCGTTCAGCAGCACGACCGCGTTGATCGCCGGGTTGCGCGATTCGACCGCAGCGAGGGCCGCATCCAGAAGCTCGGTCGGCGTAACCTCGCCCTTTGCAACAAGCCCCGCAAGTTCGGTTGCGTCTGTTGCCCCAAGATCACCGATCATCGCTGCCTCCTGCCTATTTGTTTGGCGGCAGACTGGCACCGCCACCGGGCAAGTGCCACCTCATACCGGCGCTTGCGGTGTCGGTTTTTGCCGGTCGCTTCGCTTAGCCCGACAGGTGGCGGAAGAGTTCGCGGTGAAGGTCGTCCAGCGACAGGGGCTTTGGCAGATATCCGTCAAGCCCCTGCGCCTCGATCATCGCCTTTTGCGCGGGCATCGCGTCGGCGGTCATGGCAACGACGGGAACCCGCGCCGAGGCGCCCTGCATGGTGCGGATCGCCCGGAAGGTGGCAAAGCCGTCAAGGTCCGGCATGTTCATGTCCAAAAGCACGAGGTCGACACGGTCACGCGCCAGCACGTCAAGCGCCTGCCGCCCGCCATCGGCTTCGATCACCCGCGCGGACAATCGTTGCAGGGCGATGGTGGCCACCATCCGGTTGGTGGCGATGTCGTCGACCACCAGAATCGTGCGCCCGGCAAGATCGGGGGGCGAGACGACGCGGCTGGTGGCTTCTTCGGCGGCGGGCAGGGCAAGGGCGGTCAGGCGGAAGGTGGCGCCCCGTGCGGTTGGCAACAGGATCAGGTCGCCGTGCATCTGGCGGGCCAGCGACCGGCTGATCGCAAGCCCGAGGCCAGTGCCGGGGCTGGTCGGGCTGAGCTTGCGGAACGGTTCGAACACGGCCTCGCGCAGCGCGGCGGGGATGCCGGGGCCGGTGTCGGCCACGTCGATCTGCAACAGATGCCCATCGACGCGGGCCGACAGCCTGATCCCGCCCTTGGTGACGTGCTTGATGGCGTTGCTGACAAGGTTGATCAGGCATTGGCGCAGGCGCTGCGGATCAAGCACCAGCCGGGCGGGCATATCGCGGTCGAAGTCGAGGTCGAGCGACAGGTTCAGCGCGGTGGTCTGGTGGCTGAAGGTGGCGACGACCGACTGCAGTTCGGCCCGCACGTCCACCGGCCGGGGCCGCAGCACCAGACGGCCATCGGTGATCGCCGACAGGTCAAGCACATCATCAAGCACGACGGCCAGCCCGCGGGCTGAAGCGACCAAAGTGTCCAGCCGCGTGCGCGATGCGGGGTTGGTGGCGGCGCCCGCCTCGATCTGGCCAAGGCCGATTATGGCGTTCAGGGGGGTGCGCAGTTCGTGGCTCATCTCGGCAAGAAAGCGGCTTTTGGCATCGTCGGCGGCGCGGGCCGCGGCCTGGCCATCGGCGGTCGCGCGGTGCAGCTGGTGGTTCGAGAGCATGGCGACATAGGCATAGCCAAGCCCGCCGACGATGCCGGCCGTGCTGATGCAGAACCCCGGCAGGCTGCCCTCTGGCAGCCAATGCATGACGTTCGCCGCAAACGATGTTGCCGCCAGCGTCGCAAGGCCAGCGAGGCCGTACGGCAGGTGAACCGAGCGGACCGTGGCAAGGTGCAGCGCTGTCGACATCACGATGCCCACAGCCAAGGGGCCGGCGTACTGGTCTTGCGACTGCCAGACCAGACCGCCCGCGATGGCAAGCGAGCCTTCGACGACAACCACAAGCAGTAGGGTGGCACGATAAAGGCCGGGCTGGCTGAGCGGATCCAGGCCCCGGAGCATCCGCAGGTTCGCATACTCGCAGGCACCGTAGACGCAGGCGAGGCCTGCGAGAAGGACCGGGTCGACGTAAATCCCGCAAAGCCCGAAGGCGAACAGGGTCAGGCAGATGCGCTGCCACTTCTCGCGGTCGAGGATTTCCGACTGACGACGCAATTCCTCGCGGAACTGGTCGGGCGCGGCCATGCTGAGCGCTGGGGAGAGGGTCAAGGCAGGGCAGGTCCTTCCGCTTTGATCGCGCCGGATCAGCTATGGCCCGCTGGCGCTGCCGGTCAAGAGTTTTGCGGATCAGCGCGTCAGGCGGACTTCCTGACGCAGCGCGCCGTCCGTGTCGAAGATCAGGATGCGGTCGTCGCTGGTCACCACCGCGATCCAGCCGGTGCCGAAGGTGACGGCGGCCGGGCGGGCGCCGTCGGGCAGGGTGATCGTTTCGGGCAGCGCGGGGGTGGTGGGCACGAAGGCTGTCGGCATCCGGGTGACAATCAGCGTCACCACGGTTATGACACCGCCGATCATGGTTAGGGTCAGCACGATGACCAGCCATTTCAGCAGGCGCAGGCTGGGTGGCAGAACCTCGGCTTCAGGAGTGTCGGACATGGCGGGGCCTTTCGAAGTCGAGGACGGGGACGATGCTGACACCGGCATGGCCAGCCTAGCGGTGACGATCGGCGAGGGCGCGGCCGTGCGCCTTGATAAGGCGCTTGCGGCGGCGGTGCCAGAGGCAGCCGCGCTGTCCCGGTCGCGGCTGATGCGGATGATTGCGGAAGGTGCGGTCAGCCGGGACGGGGTGGCGGTGACCGACCCGAAGGCCAAGGTCGCTGAGGGCGAGGTTTACGAGATCAGGCTGGACCCGGCGGTGTCGGTCGATACGCTGCCGGAGGACATTCCGCTGGCAGTGGTCTGGGAGGACGCCGACCTGATCGTGATCGACAAACCGGCGGGGATGGTGGTGCATCCGGCGCCGGGGTCGCCGTCGGGAACGCTGGTCAACGCGCTGCTGGCGCACTGCGGCGACACGCTGTCGGGGATCGGCGGCGAGCGGCGGCCGGGGATCGTGCACCGGATCGACAAGGACACGACGGGCCTTCTGGTGGTGGCGAAATCCGACCGGGCGCATCACGGGCTTGCCGCGCAGTTCGAGGCGCATACGGTGAACCGCCGCTATCTGGCCGTGGTGCATGGCGTGCCGGCGGTCGGCGATCCGCGACTGCGCGGCTTGCGCGGGGTCAATGTCGAGGCGGGCGGGGTGATCCGCATCGCCACGGGGCTGGCGCGCCACAAGACCGACCGGCAGCGGCAGGCGGTAGTGTGGGAACAGGGCCGCCACGCCGTCACGCGCACCCGGGTGATCGAGGCGTTCGCGGATCAGGCGGCGCTGGTGGAATGCTGGCTGGAAACCGGGCGGACGCATCAGATCCGGGTGCATCTGGCCTATGCCGGGCACGGGTTGGTGGGCGACCAGACCTATGGCGGCAAGAAGCGCTTGTCGGAAAAGGTGCTGGGGCCGTCGGCCGAGGCGGGGAACACATTTCCGCGGCAGGCGTTGCATGCGGCAACGCTTGGGTTCGTGCATCCGGTGACGGGCGAGGAACTGGAGTTCACCTCGCCGTTGCCTGCCGACATCGAGGCGCTGCTGGCGGGATTGCGCGGCGAGTGACGCATCGGGCGCGGTCGTTCATCGGATGCCTACCCGGCAGTGACATGAACCGAAGCGAACAGTGACAATCGCGTGAACGCAATGTCACAGGGCTTCACATAGGCGGGCGGGAGAGCGATCTACACGTCAACGGGACTGAAGTTATCCCGCACTTGCATGCGCGCGATGCAGGTCTTAACTTGCGCGATCTTCCCGGGGGCGCTGACGCACCGGGACTGAAAAGGGGGCACCATGAGCACCTACACCAACCTACCCGCACCAAGCCCGGAACAGGGGCTGAACCGCTACATGCAGGAAATCCGCAAGTTTCCCCTGCTGGAGCCGGAAGAAGAATACATGCTGGCCAAGCGCTGGGTGGACCATCAGGATACCGAAGCCGCGCACAGGATGGTCACCAGCCACCTGCGGCTGGCGGCCAAGATCGCGATGGGCTACCGCGGCTATGGGTTGCCGCAGGCCGAGGTGATTTCCGAGGCGAACGTCGGCCTGATGCAGGCGGTGAAGCGGTTCGACCCGGAAAAGGGTTTCCGCCTTGCCACCTATGCGATGTGGTGGATTCGGGCGTCGATTCAGGAATACATCCTGCGGTCGTGGAGCCTGGTGAAGCTGGGCACCACAAGTGCGCAGAAAAAGCTGTTCTTCAACCTGCGCAAGGCCAAGGCCAAGGTCGGCGCTTTGGAAGAAGGCGATCTGCGCCCCGAAAACGTGGCGCGCATCGCGACCGAGTTGAACGTGACCGAATCCGAAGTCATCGACATGAACCGGCGGTTGTCGGGGTCGGATGCCAGCCTGAACGCCACGGTCGGGTCGGACGGTGACAGTTCCACCCAGTGGCAGGACTGGCTTGAGGACGAGGACAGCGATCAGGCCGAACACTACGCTGAAAAGGACGAACTGGACGCCCGCCGCGCGCTTCTGGTGCAGGCGATGGCCGTGCTGAACGACCGTGAGAAAGACATCCTGATGCAGCGCCGCCTTTCGGAAGAGCCGGTGACGCTGGAAGACCTTTCGGAAAGCTATGGCGTCAGCCGCGAGCGGATCCGCCAGATCGAGGTCAGGGCGTTTGAAAAGCTGCAAGGCAAGATGCGCGAACTGGCGCGCGGCAAGGGCATGATGATCCCGGCGTAAAGCCGGGGTTGTCCCCTGACAGTCCTGAGCCGGTTGCCGCCCAAGTTGCGTTTGTGCGGCGGCCGGCGAGGGAAAAGATTGATTGCCGCCGCTGGCAGGGGTAGGAGGCGCGCATGAGAATGATCGATACCTTTGTAAAGCCGATGCACCCCGAGGGCATCAAGTTCGTCGCGATCTTTGCGGCGGTGACGCTGGTGCTGTTCTGGCTGTGGGAGCCGCTTGGCTGGGTGGGCGTGGGCCTGACTGTCTGGTGCTACTATTTCTTCCGCGATCCGAAGCGGTCGGTACCGGTGAACACCGGGCTGCTGGTCAGCCCGGCGGACGGGGTGGTCAGCCTGATCGAACGCGCGGTGCCGCCGGCGGAACTTGGCATGGGGCCAGAGGCGCTGGTGCGGGTGTCGGTGTTCATGTCGGTGTTCAACTGCCATGTGAACCGCGCGCCGATTGCCGGCAAGGTGACGGCGGTCGCCTACCGGCCGGGCAAGTTCTTCAATGCATCGCTGGACAAGGCGTCCGAGGAGAACGAGCGCAATGCGCTGGCAATCGAACTGCCCGATGGTCGGAAGATCGCCGTGGTGCAGATCGCAGGTCTCGTGGCGCGGCGGATCATGTGCTGGGTGAAGCCGGGGCAATCGGTTCGGACCGGTGAACGCTTTGGGCTGATCCGGTTTGGCAGCCGGCTGGACGTCTATCTGCCCGAGGGTGTGGCGCCGCAGGTGGCGCTGGGCCAGACGATGTGCGCGGGCGAGACAGTGATCGCGCTGATCGGGCAGGACGCGCCGACGCGCGAAGCACGGGTTGAATAAGTGTCGCGCGGCATGAAGACCGACGAGCCTCCACGCGAGCTTTTGCTCTTGAAGCTGCTGCCGAACCTTGTGTCGATCCTTGCGCTGTGCGCCGGCTTGACCGCGATCCGATATGCGATTGCCGGAAACTACGGTCTGGCGGTGCTTCTTATCGGCACGGCAGCGGCACTGGACGGGTTGGACGGGCGGCTGGCGCGGATGCTGAAATCCGAAAGCGCGATTGGCGCCGAACTGGATTCCCTGTGCGATAACGTGAACTTCGGCGTCGTTCCTGCGATCGTGCTTTACCTGTGGGGCTTGCGCACCGAGACGAGCCTTGGCTGGATCGCGGTGCTAGTCTACGCCACGTGCTGCATGTTGCGGCTGGCGCGGTTCAACGTCGGGTCGCGGGCGGTTGGAGACGTGGCGGAAAAGACGGTATTCATCGGCGTGCCGTCCCCGGCAGGGGCGATGTTGGTGCTGTCGCCGATGTATCTGTCGTTCATTCCCGCGTCCGGGCTGACCGTTCCGCCGTTTATCATTGCGGGCTGGATGGTTGGGATCGGTGCCCTGATGATCAGCCGGGTCCGCACGCCGTCGCTGAAGCGCATCACGGTGTCCACCGATTACGTGCGCTATGTGCTGGTGGGCGGGGTGGCGCTGGTGGCGGCCTTGCTGACCTATCCTTGGGTGACGCTGTTGACGCTGTCGATGGCGTATTTCTCTGGCATTGTCTGGCTGGCGCTTCGTTCGCTGCGCAAGCCTGCGTCCTGACGATCTTCACCGTCTTGCATGGGTTGAAGCACGCGCCGAATTGCGGTGTTCTGCGCATGGGCGCGCTGCCGCGCGATTGAGGGGGAGATTCGGATGAAAGCTGTTCGTTGGGGTGTGCTTGGCGCCGCCAAATTTGCACGCGAGCACATGGCACCCGCCATTCATGCCGCCGAAGGGGCCGAACTTGCGGCGTTGGCGACCAGCGATCCGGCGAAGGCGGCAGGATTTCAGGCGTTCTGCCCCGGGCTTCGCATCCATTCCACCTATGAGGCGCTGCTGGCCGATCCTGAGATCGACGCGGTCTACATTCCGCTGCCGAACCACATGCATGTCGAATGGACGCTGAAGGCGCTGGCGGCGGGCAAGCATGTGCTGACGGAAAAGCCGATTGCGATGAAAGCGCGCGAGATCGACCAGATTATCGCAGCGCGGGACCGCACCGGGTTGCTGGCGGCTGAAGCTTACATGATCGTGCATCACCCGCAGTGGCAACGGGCGAAGGAATGGCTTGCGGCGGGGGAAATCGGCACGCTCTGCCATGTCGACGCGTCGTTCTCGTTCAACCTGACCGATGGCGACAACATCCGCAACAAGCCCGACACCGGTGGCGGCAGTCTGCGCGATATCGGCGTCTACACCTTTGGTTCGGCCCGGTTCGTGACCAATGCCGAGCCGGTGGAACTGTCGGCCCGAATCCACCGCGAGAACGGGGTGGATGTCTTCGCGCAGGTGGCCGGCGTGATGGAGGGGCCGGGCGGGCGCTATACCTACGGGTCGATGACGTCGATGCGGATGTACAACCGCCAGGTGGTGACGTTTCAGGGCACCAAAGGGATGATCCGGCTGGAAGGCGGGCCGTTCAACGCCAACGTCAACGATCTGGCCGAGGTGGAGCTGCACCAGAACGGCAACCGGGTGACGGTGGAGCGGTTCCCAACCGCCAACCATTACAAGCTGCAAGTCGAGGCCTTTGGCCGCAGCGTCCGCGAGGGCGTGGCCTACCCATGCCCGCTGGAGTTCGTGCGCGGCACTCAAGCGATGATGGACCGCGTCTACGAGGTGGCGGTCGATATCTGACCGCCCGGAAATTCATCACCGCTGCGCACTTTCAGGCTGGCTTGTCACGCCCGCGTGATACAGAGTGTAAACCTGAGGTGACGATTTTTGCAGAGTGACTCGTTCAGAGCAGCCCGCGAATGATAGTTTCGCGGACTGCGTCGACATGGCTCCAGACCCACCCAAGCAGGAGAATTTCGCCAATGTCTGATGAAAGCGAGCTGGTCCGCGGCGAGATGGAGCATCCGGTGGCGCGCGCCCGTACGGTGCTGGAACGGCGGGGCGCCGACCTGCCGGAAGTGGCCTTGAAGGCGCTGGCGCGCGAGGTCATCCTGCGGATCGCGAAAAAGCCGGTCAAGCTTGGCGAGCCAAACGGCCTTTGCCCTGACGATGCCGCGATTGCGGCGCTGTGCGATGCGCTTGTGTCCCCGGACGAACAGATCGCACCGGTTCTGGTGCGGGCGGCGCGGCTGGCGGGGATGTCGGCGGATACGCTTTACTTCGGGTTCATCGCCAAGGCCGTCGCGCTTTTGGGCACGCGCTGGGAACGCGACGAATTGACCGTGTCGGACGTGATCATCGGCGCGGGCCGGGTCTATGGGATTTTGCGCGAACTGCGTACCGTGTTTCTGGCTGAACGCATGCCGCACGCGCCGGGTGCGACCGCCGTCTTTGCCCAGGTTCCGGGCGAGATCCACACGATCGGCGTGACGATGGCCGCCGATGCGCTGCGCCGCAAGGGCTGGGAGATCGACCTGCGGCTGGGCCTGAACCACGACGCGCTGGTCAGCGAGATCGGACGGATGCAGCCGACGATGGTGGGACTGTCCGCCTCGACCCGGCAGCAGACTTTTGCGCTGGCACGGCTGATAGTGGCGCTGCGCGTCTGCTGCCCGCAGGTGTGGATTCTGGTTGCCGGGCAGATCGTGGCGCAAGACAGCCACCTGCGCGACCTTGTCGACGCCGATGCTGTCGCGGCAACGCTGGACGAGGCGACCGCCGCGCTGGGCGAGCATCTGGACGAACTGGCCGAGATGTCACAGCGCCGGGGCTGATGCGCAAACGCAGGCCCGCTTGATCTGCGTCAGGGTAAAGACCGCTTCGTTTCCCTAAACTTCACATGATGCTTCCGTGTGCTTTGGTGCAGGCAGTCGAGACGGCGGGCACGCTGTTTCCGCGACCTGACACCGCAGTTTGGGGATTCACATGCGTTCAGGATTTCTGTGGCGCGCCAGCGCCTTGCTGGCGACCGGCGGGTTCAGCCTGATCTTTTCTGGCGGCGATGCAGGCGCCCAAACCGAGCGATGCAAGCTGTCGGCGGAAGCGGTCTATGAGATGGCCGAACCGAAGGTGGTCGAGATTTTCGCGGATGCGATCAATCCCTTCCGGGTGCGCGACCGCATGCAATACAGCCTCGGGACCGGCTTTCTTTTCGGGGAGGGCGTGGTCGTCACCAATTATCATGTGATCGCGGATGCCCAGCGGGTCGATGTGTTTGACGGCACAGGATACTGGGGCGCGGAAATTCTGGGGATCGACCCGCTGCTTGACATTGCCGTGCTGAACGTCCCGTTTCTGATGGCGACTGCCGACCCGCTGGAGCCCGCGCCGACAGGGACAACCAAAGTCGGGCAGGATGTCTTTGCGATCGGGTTTCCGCGCGGGATCGGCAAGACGATCACCCACGGCATCGTGACGGGAACCGGGCGGGTGCTGGGAGATTCGACCAGCAGCTGGCTTAGCCCGTTTGTGCAGACGGACGCCACGGTCAATTCAGGCAATTCCGGCGGGCCGCTTCTGGATGATTGCGGGCGCGTCATCGGCCTGGTGAGCCGGGCGTCTGAGCCCGGGCTGGCGGAAAACATCGCCTTTGCGCTTCCGGTCGATGTACTGGCGCCCATCGTCAAGGAAATCGCGGCGACGGGCCATGTCGCGCGGGCATGGCACGGGATTTATGGCCAGATGGTCGAACCGCCGGTGCTGGCCATTCTGGGCATCCCGCCGGACCTTTGGGACGAGTATCGCGGTTTTCTTGTCGAAACCATCGAACCCGGCAGCGCCGCCGACGAGATCGGCTTGGTGGGTGGCGACTTTCCGGTGCAGTTCGGCGGCCATCCCTTCCTGATCGGCGGCGACATCATTACCGAGGTCAATGGCGTGCCGATCACCGATTTGACGACCGCACTTGATGTCGTGCGCAATCTCGCCGTCGGCGAAACCGTCACGATCGTTTACAAGCGCGGCCCCGACACCATGTCTGCCAGCGTCATCCTGAAGGAACGCCCTATCATGGAAGCCGATCTGGACCAATTCCGGCAGTTGGGCCGCTGATCAGGCCTCCATCGCCTCCAGTTCGTCGATGAAGCCCGCGATCATGCTGAGGCCCTGATCCCAGAACCTCGGGTCCGAGGCATCAAGGCCGAAGGGGGCGAGCAGTTCCTTGTGGTGCTTGGAGCCGCCTGCCTTCAGCATGTCGAAGTACTTTTCCTCGAACCCCGGCAGGCCGGACTGGTAGGCCGCGTAAAGCGCGTTCACCAACCCGTCGCCGAAGGCATAGGCGTAAACGTAGAAGGGCGAATGCACGAAGTGCGGGATATAGGCCCAGAAGGTTTCATACCCGTCCATGAATTCGAAAGCGTCGCCAAGGGATTGTGCCTGGATGCTCATCCACAGCGCGTTGATATCGTCGGGCGTCAACTCGCCTTGGGCGCGGGCGGCGTGCAGCTTGCATTCGAAGTCGTAGAAGGCGATCTGGCGCACGACGGTGTTGATCATGTCCTCGACCTTGCCGGCCAGCAGGGTCTTGCGTTCGGAGGGTGTCTTGGCTGCATCCAGAAGCTTGCGGAAGGTCAGCATCTCGCCAAAGACGCTGGCGGTTTCGGCCAAGGTGAGGGGGGTTGAGGACAGAAGTTCGCCTTGCCCCGCGGCCAGCACCTGATGCACGCCGTGGCCCAGTTCATGCGCCAAGGTCATCACGTCGCGCGGTTTGCCGAGGTAATTGAGCATGACGTAAGGGTGCACGGTGGTGACGGTCGGGTGGGCGAAGGCGCCGGGCGCCTTTCCGGGCTTTACCCCGGCGTCGATCCAGCCCTTCTCGAAGAACGGCTTGGCAAGGTCGGCCATCCGCGGGTCGAAGGCCGCATAGGCGTCCATCACCGTTGCCGTCGCGGTGGGCCAGTCGACCAGCTTGGGCGCTTCCGTCGGCAGGGGGGCGTTGCGGTCCCAGACCTGCAGCTTCTCCAGCCCCATCCACTTCGCCTTCAGCCGGTAGTAGCGATGGGAAAGCTTCGGGTAGGCCGCGACCACGGCATTGCGCAGCGCCTCGACCACCTCCGGCTCGACGTGGTTCGCCAGATGCCGGCCATGCTGCGGCGATGGCATCTTGCGCCAGCGGTCGTGGATTTCCTTTTCCTTGGCCAGCGTGTTGTGGACGCGCGCGAACAGCTTGATGTGGCGGTCAAAGACCACGGCCAGCGCCCGTGCCGCCGCCTCGCGCTTGGTGCGTGTCTGGTCGGTCAGAAGGTTCAGCGTGGCTTCAAGGTTGAGGGGTTCCTCCTCGCCCGCCACGTCGAACATCAGGCCCGCCATCGTCTCGTCGAACAGCCGGTTCCACGCGGCGGCACCTACGACGCTTTCGTCATGCAGGAAGCGTTCCAGTTCGTCCGACAACTGATGCGGGCGCATCGCGCGCATCCGGTCGAACACCGGCTTGTAGCGGGCGAGGGCCGCGTTGGCGGCCATAAGACGCGCGAGATGGTCATCGTCCAGCCGGTTGAATTCAAGGCTGAAGAACACGAGGGGCGTCGTTAAGGTGGTCACCTTGTCCTGCGCGTCGGCCATGAATTTGGCGCGGTCGCTGTCCATCGTGTTCTGGTAATAACGCAGGCCCGCGTAAGACATGATCCGCCCGGCGGTGATGTCGATCTTCTCGTTCGCCACGATACAGTCCAGCATCGCAGGCGCGTCCAGCGTCGCCAGCTTGCCTTCGTAGGTAGCGGCGAAATCGGTGCATGCTTTTTCCAGCCAGGCCATGTCGCGGGCGAATTCGGGCGCGTCGGGGCTGGGGTAAAGGTCGGTCAGGTCCCAATCGGGCAGGGAGCCGAAGCCTCCACCGGTGGCGTTCGCGTCGAAAACGGGGCGTGGCAGGGTCATGGCGTCCTCATCGGTCTGGTGTATGGGTCATCTAGGGTCGAAGGCCGGCCTGCTGCAAGGCTGCAAGGGCTTTCCCCTTCTCAAATATCCTCGGGGAGGTCCGGAGGGGCAGACAGCCCCTCCGGCGCTGTCCGCAAGAGCGCCCGCAGGGACGCGATGCTATCGATGTCCGCCACGCCCTTGTCGCGCCGCCAGCGCACCATGCGCGGGAACCGAAGAGCGATGCCGGACTTGTGGCGCGGGCTTTCCTGGATGCCTTCGAAGGCGATCTCGAACACAAGGTCGGCGGGCACCTTTCTGACGGGGCCAAAGCGTTCCAGCGTGTGCGATTGCACCCAGCGGGTGATTTCGGCGAACTCGGCGTCGGTCAGGCCGGAATAGGCCTTGGTGAACGGCACAAGGTCGTTGCCGTCACGGATGCCGAAGGTGAAGTCGGTAAAAAGGTTCGCCCGCCTCCCGTGGCCGGCCTGAGCGTAAAGCATCACCGCATCGATTGACCAGGGGTCGAGCTTCCATTTCCACCAGTCGCCGCGCTTGCGGCCCGCGTGGTAGACCGAGGTCGCGCGCTTCAGCATCAAGCCTTCGGCCTCTTCGGTGCGGGCGGTGGCGCGGGTGGCGGCGAGCGCGTCCCAGGTGTCAAAGGTCAGCGCGGGCGACAGCGACAAGGGAAGGCCGGGCGGCAGGGCGGCGATCATCTCGGTCAGCCGCGCCCGGCGAAAGGACAGGGGGGCTGCGCGCAGGTCGGTGCCGGCGTCTTCCAGAAGGTCATAGGCCAGCAGGTGGGCGGGGGCGCTGGCGAGCAGGCTTTTCGGCACGGTCTTGCGGCCGATGCGTTTTTGCAAGGCGGCGAAGGGCAGGGGACGGGTGCCGCCCCACGCGACGATCTCGGCGTCGATCACGGTGCCGTCGGGAAGGAAATCCGTCAGGGTGGCGAACTCGGGGAAGCGGTCGTTGATCAGTTCCTCGCCCCGCGACCACAGCGCAAAGGCGCCGGGGCGGTGGATCAGCTGGCCGCGGATGCCGTCCCATTTCCATTCGGCCACCCAGTCAGCGGGCGCCCCGAGGGTGTCGGGCGCGGCCTCGAGCTGGCTGGCCAGCGCAAAGGGATAGGGGCGCGCATCGCCGCCCGCGTCGCCGCCGATCAGGTCGTCGAACCGGGTGCGGGCGGGATCCCAGTTGCCCATCAGGCGGTGGGCGAGGGTTGCCTCTTCTACCCCGGTCGCAAGACTGAGCGCGCGTGTCAGCAGGCCCTGCGCTACACCCATCCGAAAGCCGCCGGTGATAAGCTTGTTGAACAGGAAGCGTTCCACGGGCGGCAGGGTGCGCCAAGCCTCCAGCACGGCGGCGCGGCGGGTGTCGGCGCGCTGGCCGGTCAGCCGAAGAAGCGCGGTGATCGTGTCGGCAAGGCTGGGGCTGTCGGTGCCAAGCGCAGGCGGCAGGACAAGAGCGATGGTTTCGGCAAGGTCGCCGACGATGGTGTAGCTTTCCTCGAACAGCCAGTCGGGGATGCCCGCCACCTCGGCCGCCCAGAGGCGAAGTTCGGTGGCGTTGACCGCGCGCTTCGGGCGGCGGCCTGTCAGAAGGGCGATGGTCCAGACCCGGTCCGCCTGGGGCGCGGTGCGGAAATAGGCGGTCAGGGCGGCGGTCTTCTCGCCCGTCTTCGTCGTGCTGTCGAGGGCCGAGAAGAGGGTGGCGAAGGTCTTCATGCCTCGGCCTCCTCGACGTCGTCACCGGTGAAGCGGGTGTCTACGATGCCCGCGTCGTAGCCTTGGGTTTCCAGCCAATGGCGGAAAGGCGCGGTGTAGCCGTGGGTGACGAACACGCGGCTGGCGCCGGTAGCGTGGATGGCGGTGTTCAGGCCATCCCAGTCAGCGTGGTCGGACAGGGCAAATCCGGTGCCAAGGCTGCGGCGGCGGCGGATGCCGCGCACCGCCATCCAGCCCGAGGCGAAGGCTTCGTCCGATGGGCCGAAGCGGCCCGCCCAAGCCGAGCCGAGGGCGGCGGGCGGGGCGATGACGATGGCACCGGGATGGGTTTTGGCGGTGACCTCGGGCGTGACGCGGATGGTGTCGGGCAGGGGGTAGCCCTGGGCGCGGAGGATCGAGGTGATCTCCTCCACCGCGCCGTGGGTGAGGATCGGGCCGAGTGCGGGCAGGCCAGCCATCAGGCGCTGCGCCTTGCCGAAGGAATAAGCGCCGAGGATCGAGGTCTTGCCTTCGGCGGCGTTCGCCTCCCACCAGCGGGCGATCTGCTTCATGATCAGGGGCTGCGGCTGCCACCGGAAGACGGGCAGGCCGAACGTGCATTCGGAGATGAAGGCGTGGCAGGGGACCGGCTCGAACTGTTCGGCGAGGCCGTCGGGTTCGGTCTTGTAATCGCCCGAGACGACCCAGACCTCGCCCGCCACCTCGACCCTGATCTGGGCGGAACCGGGGACGTGGCCGGCGGGGTGGAAGGAGACGGTGGCGCTGCCGATCTGGCGGCGCTGGCCGTAGGGGATGCCTTCGGCGGTGATCTCGCCCAGCCGTTTGCGGATTATCGGCAGCGCCTGATCGGTGGCGAGGTAGGACCCCATCCCCCAGCGGGCGTGGTCGGAGTGGCCGTGGGTGATGAGGGCGCGGGCCACCGGGCGCCACGGGTCGACGTGGAAATCGCCCGCCGGGCAGTAGATGCCGCTGTCGGTGAAGGTGAGGACGTTTGCCATGTTTGAAGGGTAGTGCGGCGGGGCTGCTGCACAAGAGCTTCGGCAGGGACTTGCCGGTCGAAAGGCGTTGCGAGCCGACTCTGGAGCGTGGTTAGAGTTTGGCGGCGGCGAAGGGTGGCGAGATGGTCAACGGTTTGGTGGTGGCAAGGTGAGCCCGGGTTTCGCGACCCTGGACAATGCCTGGGTTATGGCCGGGGCGGCGACGCTGCTTGACCATCCGCCGGATAGCCGGTCGGACCCGGCGCTGGGCAGGGTAGCGCTGAAAGGTATCGGGGTGCGCGCGGCGGACGATACGGTGCCCGAAGGTGGGGCAGGCATGTACCGCCACCGCTGGACCTATCCGATCAGCATTTCCGATCTGGACACCCCGCCTGCGGATATGGACGCCGAGGCCATCTTCGGCGGCATCATCGGGCCGCAGTTCGGGCACGTCGTGACGCAATCCATCGGTCGTCTGTGGGTGGTAGAGCAGGTGGATGCGGACCTGCCGATCCTGTTTGTGAACGCCAACCCCGGCCTTGACCGGATACCGGGTTATTTTGTCGATCTGTTGCGGACAATTGGCATCACCAACCCGTTGATCCTGCTGCGGCAACCGACACGGGTGCGAAAGCTGCATCTCGGCGCCGAACTGATGAACCTTGAACGCAAGCCAGCCGCCGACATTCGGTATCTGGAGTGGCTGGCACGTGTGGCACCGCCCGTGACGGTCGATTCTGGCTTCAAGGTCTACGTAAGCCGCAGCCGGCTTGGCCCGCGTTTCGAACAATATCTGGAGGAGGCCGCCCTTGAGGCGGCGCTGGCGGGCGAAGGTTACCGCGTGATCCACCCCGAGACGCTTTCGGTGCCCGACCAGATCGCCGCCTACCAGCGCGCCGGCAGGCTGATCTTTGCGGACGGCTCTGCCATGCATCTGTGGTCGCTTTTCGCGAAACCTGAGCAGTCGGCAGCCATCATCCTGCGCCGCCCGTGGCATCCGATCTTTCGGTTGTGGTTCAAGAGTTTCGACCGGGCCGCCCTGACGGTGATCGACCGCCGGGTCGGTGGGTTTTCAGGCAAGGGTCCGCTGGGCCGAAAGCCTGCGGTGCTGCTTGATCTGAGCGAGGTCTGGGCCGATCTGGCGGAGTCTGGGTTTCGCGGCGGGCAAGGCCGGCTTAGCGGTGCTGCCGACTGGATCAAGGACGGGGCGGGCGCGGAATACCCGTGGGACGAGGTGAGCGCGGGCTTGCTGTCGACGCGGCCCGAGCTTGCCTTGCTGTAAGGTGGGGTGCGGGTATGTCGCACTGGTCCCACTGGCGACGCTTGCCCGTTTCTTGTGCGCTTTGGCGATTGGCACTTAGAAAACGTGCAGTTCACTCTTCCCCGCACGGGAAACGGCTGATCTAGTGACAGCCAGACGAGCAGGACGGAGGCGATGTGACCCCCACCTTCAACGAGATGTTTCAGGGCAGCGGTGTCAGGCCGCCCTATGCGCGGCTGGAAGACTGGGTTCGCGCGATGCCACAGGAATTGCGCCACCTGAAGCAGGCCGAGGCGGAGGCGTTGTTCCGGCGCATCGGCATCACCTTCGCGGTCTATGGCGAGGGCGGCGATCCAGACCGGCTGATCCCGTTCGACATGTTCCCGCGGGTATTCTCCGGGGCGGAATGGTCGCGGCTGGAGCGGGGGATCAAACAGCGGGCGCGGGCGTTGAATGCGTTTCTGGTCGATGTCTATGGCCGGGGCGAGATCGTGCGGGCGGGGCGGATACCGGCGCGTCTGGTCTACCAGAACGAGGCCTATGAAAAGGCCGTTGCGGGGATCGTGCCGCCCAAGGGGGTATATTCCCACATCGTCGGGATCGATCTGGTGCGCACTGGCCCGGATGATTTCTTTGTGCTGGAGGACAACTGCCGCACGCCTTCGGGTGTCAGCTACATGCTGGAAAACCGCGAGATCATGATGCGGATGTTCCCGGACCTGTTCCGCGAAAACCGGATCGAGCCGGTGGATACCTACCCCGAGAAGTTGCGCCGCACGTTGGCGAGCGTGGCACCGAAGAAATGCACGGGCGAGCCGACGGTGGTGATCCTGACGCCGGGGCATTTCAACAGCGCCTATTACGAGCACAGTTTCCTTGCCGACCTGATGGGGGTCGAACTGGTCGAGGGGCAGGATCTGTTCGTCGACGGCGAATATGTCTGGATGCGCACCACGGAAGGCCCACGCAGGGTGGACGTGATCTATCGGCGGATCGACGACGCCTACATCGACCCGCTGTGCTTCAAGCCGGATTCGATGCTGGGGATACCGGGGTTGATGGATGTCTACCGGTCGGGCGGGGTGTCGATCTGTTCCGCACCGGGGGCAGGGGTGGCCGATGACAAGGCGGTCTATTGCTATGTGCCCGAGATGATCCGGTTCTATCTCGGCGAGGAGCCGATCCTGAAAAACGTGCCGACATGGCAATGCGGCAAGTCGGACGACCTGAAATACGTGCTGGAAAAGCTGCCCGAACTGGTGGTGAAGGAAGTGCACGGGTCAGGTGGGTACGGGATGCTGGTCGGGCCCAAGTCGGACCGCGCCGAGGTGGAGGCGTTCCGGGCCAAGATCATCGACAACCCGTCGAACTACATCGCGCAGCCGACGCTGGCCCTGTCGACGGTGCCAAGCTTTGTCGAGGAGGGCGTCGCGCCACGGCATGTGGACCTGCGGCCCTATTGCCTGGTGGGCGAGCGGATCGAACTGGTGCCGGGGGGGCTGACACGTGTGGCGCTGAAGGAGGGATCGCTGGTCGTGAACTCGTCGCAGGGCGGCGGGGTCAAGGATACGTGGGTGCTGGCGGAATGAGGGTTTTGCCATGCTGAGCCGGACCGCCGACAACCTATACTGGATCGCGCGCTACATGGAGCGGGCCGATACTTCGGCGCGGCTCCTGGAGGTGGGGAGCCGGATCAGCCTGATCCCCTCGGCGCATGGCTACCGCAGCGAATGGGACAGCCTGTTGCAGGCCGCCGGGATGGCGGAGGGGTTTGCCAAGAAATACGGCGACCCGATCCAGCGCAACATCGAAAGCTGGCTGTTCTTTGACCACGACAACCCGTCGTCGGTGGCAAGCTGCATCACGGCGGCGCGGGAAAACGGGCGGATCGTGCGCACCGCGCTGACAGCACAGGTGTGGGACGCGCTGAACACCGCGTTTCAGGAGTTGAAGGCACTGGAGCGGCGGGCGCGGTCGGAACTTGAACTGAGCCGGTTGACCGAATGGGTGATGCGCCATGCCGCGATGGTGCGCGGTGCGATCGACGCCACGCTTCTGCGCAACGACGGGTATAATTTCCTGAACATCGGCTACTATCTGGAACGCGCCGACAACACCGCGCGTCTGATGGACGTGAAGTACTACGTCCTTCTGCCAAGGGTGGATTTCGTGGGCTCCGGCCTTGATAACTACCAGTGGACCACGCTGCTCCGCGCGATGGGGTCGCACCGGGCGTTTCACTGGGCGTATGGTGGCGAGGTAACGGCGGGCAAGATCGCCGACTTCCTGATCCTGAACCCGCAATGCCCGCGCTCGCTGACCACCTGCGTCGCCGGGATGGCGAACCATCTGGGGCGGCTGGCCACAGCCTACGGGCGCGAGACTGAGGCGCAGGTGCGGGCGAAAGACCTGATGGCGGGGATACTCGCGACGACGGTGGAGGGGATCTTCGACGAGGGGCTGCATGAATACTTGACGCGCTTCATCGACGATACGGCGGTGTTGGCGAACGCGATCCACTTTGCCTACCTGAGCGGGGAAATGCGCTGATGCGGCTGACTGTCAACCATGTGACGCGCTACCTTTATGCCGCGCCGGTGCGTTCGGTGGTCCAAAGCCACCGGCTGACACCATCGACCTATCAGGGGCAGAAGGTGATCGACTGGTCGATTTCGGTGACGGAAGGCACGCGGGGGGCGGAGTTCCGCGATGGTGCGGGCGATCTGGTGCAGGGCTGGACGGTGGCGGGGCCGGTGGGCGAGATCGCGGTCAGTGTGAGCGGGGTGGTGGAAACGGTCGATCTGACCGGCGTCTTGCGCGGCCACAAAGAGACGGTCGCGCCCGATTGCTACTTGCGTGCCACGGTGCCCACACGGGTGGACAAAGCGCTGGATGCGCTGGCCCATACGGTGAGCGGTGCGGATACGCTGGCGTTGGCGCATGCGCTGATGGGGGCGGTGGCGGATGCAATTGCCTATAAGCCCGGCGTCACCCA
This sequence comes from Tabrizicola sp. BL-A-41-H6, assembly GCF_050632395.1. Taxonomy (GTDB): domain Bacteria; phylum Pseudomonadota; class Alphaproteobacteria; order Rhodobacterales; family Rhodobacteraceae; genus JAUYQR01. Next base: position 3,187,094 of record NZ_CP192600.1, on the reverse strand, counting down.
TGCCCATACCACGGCGGCCGAGGCGCTGGTCTTGGGCGAAGGCGTCTGTCAGGACCATACCCACGCGATGATCGCGGTAGCGCGGGCACGGGGGCTGCCGGGGCGCTATGTCTCGGGCTATCTGTTTTCAGATGCCGAGGGTGTTGCGCATGAGGCGGCGCATGCCTGGGCCGAGGTATTCGTGGCTGGCCTGGGCTGGGTTGGCTTTGATCCGGCGAACCGTTGCTGCCCGGATGAACGCTACATCCGGCTCGGCTCGGGATTTGATGCCCAAGATGCAGCACCCATTCGCGGCATTGCGCGCGGCGGCGGGCGGGAAGATATGGATGTGACCGTTGCGATCCAGAACCAGGATCAGTAGGGTTCGGCGCGGAGCGGGGGGACGGACATGACCTATTGCGTGGGGTTGATGCTGAACGAGGGCATGGTGCTTTTGTCCGATACGCGGACCAATGCCGGGCTCGACAACATCTCGACCTACCGCAAGATGTTCACTTTTGAAGACCTCGGCGAGCGGGTGATCGTGATCATGACCGCCGGAAGCCTGTCGGTCAGCCAGACCACGCTGGCGCGGCTACGCGAGGCGATCGACGACCCGGATGCCACGCCGGATACCAGCATCATGCTGGCGCCGACGCTGTTGAAGGTGGCCGACATCGTGGGGGGCATGTTGTCCGATGTGCGCGCCCAAATCGACGAAAAGCTGAGCGCGATGCAGGGGGCGAGTTGCTCCATGATCGTGGCCGGGCAGCGAAAGGGCGGCGCGATGCGCATGTTCCTGATCTACCCGGAAGGCAACTACATCGAGGCGACCGAGGACGCGCCCTTCCTGCAGATCGGCGAGCACAAGTACGGCAAGCCGATCCTCGACCGGGTGGTGAAACCGTCGACCAGCCTGCTGGACGCGCAGAAAGCGGTGCTGCTCAGCATGGATTCGACGCTGCGGTCCAACCTGTCGGTGGGGATGCCACTTGATCTGGCGGTGATCGAGCGCGACGCCTGCCGAGTGACACAGAAACGCCGGATCGAAGCGGGCGACGAGTCGTTCCGTGCGATGAGCGAGGCGTGGTCGGTGGCGCTGCGTGACGGTTTTTCGCGCATCAAGGTGTGAAGGGCGGGTTTGCCCCTTGGCAACCCGACATGGCCGCCCTAGCTTCATTGTAATCAAGGAGAAAACGATGACCCAGCTTGTCAGCCTTTATGTTCGCAGCGTGGCCACGGGATTCGCGGTCGCCGCGGTTTTTGCAGCGGGGCTGGTGTGGTTTGATGTGGCGGGGATCGGGCATCTGATCCTAGGCTCCGACATCGGCTGGGTTGCCGCCGCGATGCTGGTGGTGTTCAACGGGATCGTGTTTTCCGCCGTGCAGTTTGCCATCGCCGTGATGGGCTTGGCCGACGATGACGCGCCGCGCGGCGGTCAGCGTGATCATGGCGAAATGATCCCGATCCGGGTCGAGGTTGTCGCCAAGAAACGTCGCTGAGACTTTCGGACACAAAGCAAAAGGCCCGCCAACCGGCGGGCCTTTTGCTTTGTCAGGTGGCGGGCCCGCAGCAACCGTGAAGTGCCGGGATTTTCCCGAGAGCCAGAGGTCTCAGGTGGGAACCAGGTAACAGGACCAGGATCCTGTCAGAGCCAGCCCCCATGCGTTTGCTTATCGGCCACTGGAAAAAAGGCCTCGCACGAGAGGAGCAGCACCCGCCACTCATGAAGATAGGGCGTGGGGGGCACGGGCGCAAGGCTGGACAGGTGTTCACCTTTAGTTCATGATGGCGGAATGGATCAGCGGGTCGACCTTTTGCCGAACCTTCCCGGCCAGCGTTTGCAGCGCGGCGTATGCAGGGGCTTGCGCGCGCTGGATTTCGTGTCGGTGGAGGAACTGGTGCCGGCACCCGGCCTGCGCGTCGACGTGATGGCGCTGGGCCCGAAAGGCGAGATCTGGGTGGTCGAATGCAAGTCGGGCCGGGCCGATTTCGCAGCCGACCGCAAGTGGCAGGGTTACCTTGACTGGTGCGACCGATTCTTCTGGGCGGTCGATGCCGATTTTCCGGTGGAGCTGTTGCCCGAAGGCACGGGCCTGATTCTTGCCGACGCCTACGATGCCGAGGTAGTGCGGATGGGTCCCGAAACGCCTTTGGCCGGGGCGCGGCGCAAGGCCGTGCTTCGGATCTTCGCACGCCACGCGGCGGCACGGCTGCACGGACTGCGCGATCCTGCGATGCAGGGCCAATTGTCCTGACCGATGGGTATGCCAGAAACCCTGCGTGAGGGTTATGGCGTCAGACGCTCAGCGCTTTTTCTTCGGCTTGCCGCTTGCCATCGCGCGGGCGGCTTCGGCGGCGGCACGCAATTCCTCGGCGATCTCGTCCGCCTCTTCGGGGTCGAAATCAAGCGGCAGTTCGATGCCACCTTCAGCTTCGACGTAGATGCGCACCATGCCCTGATCGGTCGGGCCGATCTGCATGTTGGCGGCGATGTCGCTTTGCTTGTCGATGCTCATGGCGGCCTCCGGGCTGGGGATGACAAGCGGCGTAACGCTTCGCGGCATTTCACGCAAGCGCCGTCGCCGGACACCACTGGTTCTTGCTTGCAATCCGGGGGGCGGGGGGCTAAATCGCGCGTCGAGTGCCGACGTAGCTCAGTTGGTTAGAGCACTAGATTGTGGATCTAGGGGTCCCCCGTTCGAGCCGGGGCGTCGGTACCATTCTCCTGAAACAGGTGAAGGGCGCACTCATGGCGGCGAAGATCGACCGACATGTCGCAGTGTTCATGGCCCATCCCGACGATGCCGAGATCTATTGCGGCGGGTCGATCCGTGCCTGGGTGCGGATGGGCGCGCGGGTCACGATCATGGTGGCAACCGATGGCAGCCGCGGCGGTGTCGATGCGCCAGAGGTGCTGGCACGGTTGCGCGCAGACGAGGCCCGGGCCGGGGCCACAGCCTTGGGGGCCGGGCTTGTGATGCTGGGGCGTCAGGATGGCGCGCTGGCGGAGGATGCGGGCTTTCTGCCGGCGGCAGCCGCGGCCTTTCGTGACCTTGTCCCCGACCTGATCGTGGCACACGCGCCCAACGATTATCATTCCGATCACCGCGCCCTAGCGAGGATTGCCGTGGATATCGCCAGCTTCCGCCAGCCCGTTCTGTGGGCCGACACGATGCTTGGCACTGCGTTCACCCCGACGCATTACGTCGACGTGACCGCGGATCAGGCCGCCAAGGAGGCGGCGATCCTGTGCCACCAAAGCCAGGAGCCGCAGGTCTTTGTCGACCGCGCACGGGTCTCGGGCCGATACCGCGCCGCGCAATGTGGCGATGACGCAGGTTTTGCCGAGGCCTTTCGTCACGACCCGATCTACCCTTATGCCGACATCCGCGATCTTCTGCCCCCCGCGCCGCCGCTGCGCCACATGCGCGACAAAGTGCAACCCTAGGAAAGGGCGCGCTTCTGCGCGTTCCGGGCACGGGACGGTTGACTTGCGAGCCGGATCGCCGGAGCACTGTGGGGCAAGAACGGCCCGCTTCGTGGCGAACAGGACGGTGCAATGCAAGACAGTGTCGCATCGACGCACAGCCTCCGGTCGCTTGGACCGCACAAGCGGCTGGTCATCTTTGCCGATGGCACGGGCAGCGCCTTTTCTTCACAGGAATCGAATGTCTGGCGGCTCTATCAGGCGCTGGACAAAAGCGAAGGGCCGGACGGCGTGCTGCAACTGGCCCGCTATATCCCCGGCGTCGGCACATCGTCGGTGCGGGTGATCCGGGTGCTGGATGGTGCCACGGGGTTCGGGGTTCCGGCCAACGTGCGCAAGCTTTACCGCTTTTTATGCTGGAACTGGCAGGTCGGTGATCAGATCCACCTCATAGGTTTCAGCCGGGGGTCGTTCACGGTGCGGACGCTGGCGGGGCTGGTCGCCTCGCAAGGGCTGATGCCGGGCAACGTGACCAGCGCCGAGATGGACCGCAATGCGCTGGGTGCATGGTGGGCCTACCGGGCCGAGGCGGCGCCCCTGTTCAAGGATGGCAGGTTGCGGATGAACCCGCTGATATCGGTCGTGCGGGGGCTTCGCAATGCGCTGACGTGGGCAAAGCGCAAGATCCTTGGCCAGCAGACGCACCGCGAGGTGCAGGCCAGCCTGCCGAAGGCGCGTCGGCCGGGCCATGTGAAGATCCGCTTCATGGGCGTGTTCGATACGGTCGAAGCCTACGGGCTGCCGGTCAAGGAACTGCTGCATCTGGTCGACGCGCTGATCTGGCCGCTGCACTTTCGCAACTGGCGGTGCAGCCCGGTGGTACGGACGGTCCGCCATGCGCTGGCGCTTGACGAGGAGCGGCGTAGTTTCGTGCCGCTGCGGTTTGATCAGGGTCCGCGACCGGACGGAAAGCCTGGGCCGCAGATCGACGAGCGCTGGTTCGCGGGCGTGCATGCCGATGTCGGCGGCGGCTATGCGAACGATGAGAATGCCTATCAGGCCCTGTTGTGGATGGCGGATGAGGCGAAAGGGCTGCTCGACTTCGACGATGCGGCGCTGGGCCGCTATCGTGCGCAACTCTTTCCGCAGGCGCTGATTCACAATTCGCGTGCCGGCCTTGCAATGTTCTATCGCTACGGGCCCCGAGAGGTCGCGGGTGGCGAGGCCTATGGCGGGCCGCCGGTCGTTGACGTTTCGGTCGTGCGCAAGATCAGGGAAGGGGCCGATGGCTACGCGCCGCTGACCCTGCCCGAGGAGTTCCGGGTCGCGACCGACAGGGTGCACGGGCCGCAGGTTCAGGGTGGTCTGAGGCGCGACCCTAAGGTTGCCGCGCAGGTGGCGCGGTTGATCGGCTGGCGGACGGCCACGAACTGGATCACGATTCTCAGCATCCTGTGGCTGGTGGTGCCGCCACTTTGGACCCTTTTCGCGGCCTGCCGGGCTGGCGCGGACGGCGACCTGCTGGAATGCGCGGTTTCGGTGGTGCTGGGCGCCGCCAGCGGCCTGCCGGGAGAGGTGATCCGCAACTGGCACCTTTATCTGGCCCCGGCCCTGTTGCTGACGGCGATGGTCGTTGTGAACAGCACGCTGGAAAACCGGATCAAGGATGCCTCGCGCGCCTTGTGGAAGCCGCTTCCGCTTCAAAGCCCGCAAGGCGAAGGGTAAGGTCGCGCACCCCTAAGGAGGATTCGCATGACCGTTGCCCGCATACCCCAGACCATCGCCACCGATATCGGCGCCACGGCAGATCAGGTGCGCTCGGCCATAGCACTGCTGGACGGGGGCGCGACGGTTCCCTTCATCGCCCGCTATCGCAAGGAGGTGACCGGGGGGCTTGACGACACGCAGTTGCGCCGACTGGAAGAACGGCTGGGCTATCTGCGCGAGTTGGAGGGGCGGCGGACGGCGATTGCCGGGTCGATCACCGAGCAAGGCCGCATGACGGATGCGCTGGCCGGCGCGATTGCCAAGGCGGTAACGAAGGCCGAGCTTGAAGACATCTACCTGCCCTACAAACCAAAGCGCCGCACCAAGGCGATGATCGCGCGCGAAAACGGCTTGCAGGGGCTGGTTGATGCCATAATTTCCAACCGGGCGGCGGACCCGGTGGTGCTTTCGGCGGGGTTCCTGTCCGAGGCGGTGCCCGATGCCAAGGCCGCGCTTGAGGGCGCGCGCGATATCGTGGCGGAGGGGCTGGCCGAGGATGCCTCGCTTCTGGGCCGTTTGCGCGACCACATGAAGCGGGTGGCGCGGTTGTCAGCGACTGTGGTGGCCGGGAAAGAGGCGGAGGGGGCCAAGTTTTCAGACTATTTCGCGCATTCCGAGGCTTGGGCCACTGCCCCGAGCCACCGGGTGCTGGCCATGCTGCGCGGGCGGAACGAAAGGGTTCTGGCGCTGGATCTGGAGGTCGATGCCGATGCCGTGCGCGGCGACAGCCCCTGCGAGCGGGCTTGTGGAGCGGCTCTGGATACGGGGTCACACGGGGCGGGCAATGCGTGGCTGCGCGAGGCTGCAAGCTGGGCTTGGCGGGTAAAGCTGCGCACCAGCCTGACGCTGGACCTGATGGCCGAGATGCGCGAGAGGGCCGAGGCCGAGGCGATCCGCGTGTTTGCGCGGAACCTGAAGGATTTGCTGCTGGCCGCGCCTGCGGGCGGCAAGGCGACGATGGGGCTCGATCCCGGCATCCGTACCGGGGTGAAGGTCGCGGTCGTCGATCCGACCGGCAAGGTGCTGGAGACGGATACCGTCTATCCGTTCCAGCCGAAGAACGATCTGCGCGGCGCGCAGGTGACGCTGGCGCGGCTGATCGCGAAGCACGGGGTCAAGCTCATCTCGATCGGCAACGGCACGGCCAGCCGCGAGACCGAGAAGATGGTGGCGGATATCCTCGCCGTGCTGCCGGGGGAAAAGCCGGTGAAGGTGATCGTCAGCGAGGCGGGGGCGTCGGTCTATTCGGCCAGCGAACTGGCGGCGAAAGAGTTTCCGGGACTGGATGTTTCCTTGCGCGGCGCGGTCAGCATCGCGCGGCGCTTGCAGGACCCGCTGGCCGAACTGGTGAAGATCGAACCGAAGGCGATCGGCGTCGGGCAATATCAGCATGACGTCGATCAGCACCGTCTGGGCAAATCGCTGGAAGCGGTGGTCGAGGATGCGGTGAACGCGGTCGGGGTCGACCTGAACACTGCCTCGGCCCCCTTGCTGGCACGGGTGTCGGGCGTGGGTCCGGGGCTGGCCGAGGCCATCGTTGCGCACCGCGATGCCAACGGGCCGTTTGCCAGCCGCAAGGAGTTGCTGAAGGTGTCGCGGCTTGGCCCGAAGGTGTTTGAACAGGCAGCGGGGTTCCTGCGCGTGACGGGCGGCAAGGAGCCTTTGGACGCAAGCTCGGTGCATCCCGAAGCCTATGATCTGGCGCGGCGGATCGTGGCGGCCTGCGGGCGTGACCTGCGGTCGGTGATGGCCGACCCCTCGGTGTTGCGCGGTGTGGAGCCGCGCGAGTTCGTCGACGAGCGCTTCGGCCTGCCCACGGTAAAGGACATTCTGGCGGAACTGGAAAAGCCGGGCCGTGACCCGCGGCCATCGTTCAAGACGGCGACCTTTGCGGACGGGGTCAACGATATCAAGGATCTGAAGCCGGGGATGCTGCTGGAAGGCACGGTGACGAACGTCGCGGCCTTTGGCGCTTTCGTCGACGTGGGGGTGCATCAGGACGGGTTGGTGCATGTCAGCCAGCTGGCCGACAGTTTCGTGAAAGACCCCCATGCCGTGGTGAAGGCGGGCGATGTGGTCAAGGTGCGGGTGGTGGAGGTGGACGTGGCGCGCAAGCGCATCGGGCTGACGATGAAATCCGGCAGCGCCGAGGCGCGCGACGCGGTTCGGGAACGGGCACCAGCAGCGCCAACCTCAAAACCCGTGGTTCAGGCCGCGCCCGCACCGAACACGGTCTTTGCCGATGCGTTGAAGGCGAAGTTCAACCGCTGAGCGCGTGGGCACGGTGGAACTGGAGGGTTTCACACCCTCCAGACCTCCCGTGGGATATTTCTGGACAGATGAATGGCCTTAGCGGAACCGGTCCCACAGCCATTTGCCGATGACTGGGATCAGGGTGATGCCGGCGATGAGCGCGAGGAGGGGTTTCGACATCTCGGCGTCATGCATCCCCGCGCCAATGGCGGTCAGCACGAAGCTGACCGGGATCACACCGAGGAGGGTGGCCAGCGCGAAGCGGGGCAGGGTGAGGTTGGTCAACCCGGCGGCAAAGCTGACCGCGTCGAACGATATGAACGGGATCAGCCGCGAGGCGAAGACGATGGTCATAAGCGACCATTGCGAGCGCGGTGCGGCGAGCGTCTTCAGCAGCCGGTTTTCGGATTGGCGGATCGCATCGAAGCCAAGGTAGCGGGCGGCAAGGAAGGCGATGCAGGCACCCAGAAACGCGCCCGCGACGGTGACGACGCCGCCCCCAAGCGTGCCGTAAAGCGCCCCTGCGGCAACGCCGATCGGGCCCGATGGAATGGGGCTGACCACGATGGCGAGCGCCATCAGCAGGGCCAGCAGCACCGGTCCCGCCATGCCGACGCCGGAAAGCCGGGCGCGCACCCAGGCTTCGCTGAACATCGGCTGGTCGCCAAGCATCAGGCTGGGCAGGACCAGCCCCGCCAGCACCGCCAGAACGAGTGCCGCCGCGACGATGCGGCGTGGGGTCAGAAGGGGTGGCTTTGGTGTCATCGGTGTCGGCGTGGCATCACCGCAGGTCGGCAGTCAAGAGCGGAATGGTCGATCGCCCCGCACGCAGCCGTCTTGTTGGCAACAAGCTTCAGGGACGGGTGGCCCGCAGGCACCCTCATTGGCCGCGTCCGGGCCGGCGGATCAGGCCGCCGAGCCGCCCACCGTAAGCCCGCCGATCAGAAGGGTCGGTTGCCCGACGCCTACCGGCACCCATTGCCCGGCCTTGCCGCAGTTGCCGATGCCGGGATCAAGCGCCAGATCGTTGCCGATGGCGCGGATCTGTTTCAGCGCGGTGGCCCCATCGCCGATCAGCGTGGCGCCCTTGACGGCGGCGCCGATGACACCGTTCTTCACGCGGTAGGCCTCGGTGCAGGAAAACACGAACTTGCCGTTGGTGATGTCGACCTGACCGCCGCCGAAGCCCACTGCGTAGATGCCGTCCTTCAGCGATGCCACGATCCCGGCAGGGTCGTCGTTGCCGGCCAGCATGTAGGTGTTGGTCATGCGCGGCATCGGGATATGCGCGAAACTTTCGCGCCGCCCGTTGCCGGTGGGGGCCACGCCCATCAGGCGGGCGTTCTGGCGGTCCTGCATGTAGCCCACAAGGATGCCGTCCTCGATCAGCACGTTTTTCGCGGACGGGGTGCCTTCGTCGTCAACCGAGATCGACCCGCGCCGATCCGGGATCGTGCCGTCGTCCAGCACGGTCACGCCCTTGGCGGCGATGCGGCTGCCCATCAGGCCCGCGAAAGCCGAGGTTTCCTTGCGGTTGAAGTCGCCTTCCAGCCCGTGACCGATCGCTTCGTGCAGAAGAATGCCGGGCCAGCCGGGGCCGAGGACCACGTCCATGATCCCCGCAGGCGCGGCTTCGGCGGAAAGGTTGACGAGGGCGATGCGCAAAGCCTCTTTCACCATCGGCTGCCAGGTTTCCGGCAGCATCAGCCGCGCAAGGCCATAGCGCCCGCCGCCGCCCATGCCGCCCTGTTCGCGCCGACCGGATTCCTCGACGATGACCGAAACATTCAGCCGCGCCATCGGGCGGATGTCGGTCAGGCGCAGGCCTTCGGGGCGCAGGATCTCCACCTCCTGCAAGGATGCGCCAAGCGACGCCGACACCTGCACCACGCGCGGGTCGAGCGCGCGGGCGAAGGCGTCGATTTCCTTCAGCATGTCGATCTTGACCGGGAAGGTCGCGTCGGCCATCGGGTCGGCGTCGGTGTAGAGCTTTATGTTTGTGCCCTTGGGCGAGGCGGCGATCGTGCCGCCGCCGTCACCCACCGCCAGACGCGCGGTTTCGGAGGCGCGGGTCAGCGCCTTTTCCGAGATTTCGGTGGAATGGGCATAACCCGCCACCTCGCCCCGCACGGCGCGCAGACCGAAGCCTTCCGAGGCATCGTAGCTGGCGTTGCGGATGCGACCATCGTCCAGCACGATGCTTTCGCCCCGGCGGCGTTCGAGGAACAACTCGCCATCGTCGGCCCCGTCGGTAGCTGCGCGCAGGGTGGCGAGGGCGGCAGCTTCGTCAAGATGGGTATCGAACGGGCGGAACGGGGCGTCGGCCATGATGTGCCTTTCGGGACTGTGAGAGCGGAACCTAAGCGCGAGGCAGCCCCGGCGCAAGCGGGGGGCAGGGCGGGTCACGGCGGCAGCACCGTGTCGATGAAATCCGCTTCGATCGCCCAAACAGCAGGGCTGAAAAGGGCGGCATGGGTCGCCCCTTCGATCGCGCGAAAGGTTTTCGGACCGATGGCCGCCGCATAAAGGCGCTTGCCAAGGGCAATCGGGATCACCTCGTCCGCAGTGCCGTGTACAATCAGAAGCGGGGCCGTCACCGCAGGAATATGGGCCAGCGAGGGAAACTGATCCTTCATCAACAGGCGCACCGGCAGGAAGGGATAGGCGCGCGCGGCCACGTCGGCGGCCGAGGTGAAGGGTGCCTCAAGGATCAGCGCACCAAGCGGGCGTTCGGCGGCCAGACGGATCGCGACGCCGGTGCCCAGCGACTCGCCCAAGGCCAGGATCAGCGCGGGGTCCACGCCCCGGTCGACAAGGAACCGGTGCGCGGCGCGGGCGTCCTCCAGCAACCCAGCTTCGGTGATGTGGCCGCTGCTGGCACCAAAGCCGCGATAGGACAGGAAGGCCGCGCCGAACCCACGCGCCTGCCAGAAGGCAAGCCGCTGGGCGCGGTCGGCCACCGATCCTGCGTTGCCGTGGAAGAACAGGATGGTGGGCCGTCCGGCAGGGGCGGGGGCATACCACAGCACGACCGTCTCGCCGTCGGTGGTGGTGATCCGTTCTTCGGCAACGCCCGAAAGCCCGGCCTCGACGGGGGCAATCACGCTGCGGTCGGGGAAATACTGCAACTGGCGCTGCATAAGGAAGGCGGTCGCGACTATGGCCGCATAAACGATGCCAAGCGGCACCAGAGTGAGGTTGACGATCAGCATCGGACCAAGATTACCCGTGAAAGGTGGCACCAAAGGGCGCTGCTATGTCGCAACGGTTTTGCTTGTCCCGCCTCGCCTAATATGGTTTGAACGCCCCCGTATACAACGGGATTCTGCCTTGCGCGGCGAACCCCTGAGAAGCGGCGGCAAGCCGCATGTCGGGAACGGGAATGAGAAACATGCGCCTTTCGAAAGTGACGAACGCGATTGCTGCAGCCGGGCTTGCCAGCCTGTGGAGCGGGGCCGCCTTTGCCCAGCAAGCTTTGGACATCGTCGGCCAGCCGGTAAACGGCAAGACCGGCTTCCAGCCGGCGGCCACCAAGATTGCCGAGGATTTGCAATGGCTTGACGGGATGTTGAACTACATCATCTTTGCCATCGTGATCTTCGTGTCGGCGTTGCTGGTCTTCGTCATCCTTCGCTTCAACTCGCGGTCCAACCCGAAGCCTGCGACCTTCACGCACAACTCGCCGCTGGAAGTGGCGTGGACGATCATCCCGATCGTGATCTTGGTGTTCATCGGGGCGTTCTCGCTGCCGGTGCTGTTCGAAGAGCAGGAAATCCCGGTCGGTGACGTCACGATCAAGGCGACCGGCTACCAATGGTACTGGGGCTATGAATATGTCGGCGAGGACGTGGCCTTTGAAAGCTACATGATCGGCTCGCCCGCGACGGGCGGCAACAACATGCTGACCCCGGAAGTCGAGGCGCAACTGGTCGAGGCCGGCTATACCAAGGAACAGTTCCTGCTGGCGACCGACACCGCAGTGGTGGTTCCGGTCGGCAAGAAGATCGTGATCCAGGTTACCGGCGCGGACGTGATCCATTCGTGGAAGGTTCCGGCGTTCGGCGTGATGCAGGACGCGGTTCCCGGCCGTCTGGCAGCGCTGTGGTTCCAGGCTGACAAGGAAGGCATCTACTTCGGCCAGTGCTCGGAACTTTGCGGGCAGATGCACGCGTACATGCCGATCACGGTGAAGGTCGTGTCCGAGGCAGCCTATGCCGAATGGCTGGCCAAGGCCAAGGCCGGCGACGTGCAACTGTCCAGCGTGGCAACCGGCACCGCCGTGAAACTTGCCGCCAACGAGTGAGCGGGCGTCCAAACGAAACGGTTGGGCCCGGTGCAACCGGGCCATTGACCTTGGCAAGACGGACCTGACATGAGCGAGAGCATCACGGTGGAACGGATCGGCGACGCGCCCTACGAGGCGAGCTTCGGCGATTACGTGCAGCTTCTGAAGCCGCGCGTGATGTCGCTGGTGGTGTTCACCGCGCTGGTCGGCCTGCTAGTCGCCCCGGTGTCGTTGCACCCGGTCGAGGCGGTGGCGGCGATTCTGTTTATAGCACTTGGGGCAGGGGCCTCGGGCTCGCTCAACATGTGGTGGGATGCCGACATTGACGCCGTGATGAAACGCACCGCGCGCCGTCCGGTGCCCGCCGGCAAGGTCGACGGGGGCGAGGCGCTTGGGTTGGGTTTGGCGCTGTCGGGCATCAGCGTCGTGATGCTGGGGCTGGCGACGAACCTTTTGGCGGCTGGCCTGCTGGCCTTCACGATCTTTTTCTACGCCGTGGTCTATTCGATGTGGCTGAAGCGTCTGACGCCGCAGAACATCGTGATCGGTGGTGCCGCCGGAGCGTTCCCGCCGATGATCGGCTGGGTCTGCGCCACCGGATCGCTGTCGATCGAGGCGGTGTTGATGTTCGCGCTGATCTTCATGTGGACCCCGCCGCATTTCTGGGCGCTGGCGCTGTTCATGAAGGAAGATTACCACAAGGCCGGCGTGCCGATGCTGACGGTGACGCACGGCCGCAAATCGACCCGCCTGCATATCCTGGTCTACACACTGCTTCTGGTGCCCGTGGCGATCGGTGCCGCGCTCACCTCGATCGGCGGGCCGTTCACGTTGGCGGTCGCGGTGGCGCTGAACGCGTGGTTCGTGATCGGCGCGGTCCGCATCTGGCGGCGCGACGAGGCGGTGGCCGAAGCTGACAAATATTCCGTCGAAAAGGCCGTGTTCCGGTTTTCGCTGTTGTATCTGTTCCTGCACTTCGGCGCGTTTCTGGTCGAAGCCGCGCTGAAACCCTACGGTCTGGGAGGCTGGTGATGTCTTTCCGCCCCGCACATGAGATTCATAAGCGCCGCTTTGGACGCAACCTTGGCCTCGGCCTTGTGCTCGGCGGCTTCGTGGCGCTGGTCTTTGCGTTGACCGTGGTCAAGGTCCAGCGCGGCGAGCCGATGCAGGGGTACGACCATGTCGTGCAGCCGGAGGCGATCAAACAATGATTTTCCCACGCCTACAGGGCCCGAACCGCACATTGGTGCAACTGGTCGGCGTGGTCGTGGTCATGGCCTCGCTATCCTTTGCCGCCGTGCCGTTTTACGACTGGTTCTGCCGGGTGACCGGCTTTGGCGGCACCACGGGCGTCGCGGATTCGGGGTCGGACGTGATCCTTGATCGCAAAGTGCGTGTGCGTTTCGACGCCTCGCTGGAAGCGGGGATGCCGTGGACGTTCAAGGCGACCGAGCCGGTGATGGAACTGCGCATAGGCGAGACCGGTATGGCGTTCTACGAGGCGCACAACCCGACCAATCGCCCGATTGCCGGCACCGCCAGCTACAACGTGTTCCCCTATTCCGCCGGCGGATACTTCATCAAGATCGCCTGCTTCTGCTTTACGGAACAGATCCTGCAACCCGGCGAAACCGTGCTGATGCCGGTGACCTTCTATGTCGACCCCGCTCTGGTGGAAGACCCCGAAGCGCAGTTTGTGCATGAGATCACGCTAAGCTATACATTCCACCAGACGCCGCTGCCTGAAACCCAGGCGGCGCTGACAACCCCGGCTCCGGCAACGCCCGAAGCGCTGAACTGACCATAACGAGGGAACTGACCGGCCATGGCCCACGCGAAAAACCACGATTACCACGTCTTGCCACCGTCGATCTGGCCGCTGCTTGGCGCGCTGTCGGGTTTTGTGATGCTGTTCGGGGCGGTGCTCTGGATGCACGGTTCGCAGCCGTGGCTGGGGCTGATCGGCCTTGCGGGCGTGCTTTACGTGATGTTCGCGTGGTGGTCGGAAGTTGTGCATGAAAGCCAGGTTGGCGACCACACCCCGGTGGTGCGGCTTGGCCTGCGCTACGGGTTCATCCTGTTCATAATGTCGGAAGTGATGTTCTTCTCGGCCTGGTTCTGGACGTTCTTCAAGCACCGCATGTATCCGATGGGGCCGCAAAGCCCGGCGATCGACGGGGTCTGGCCGCCGGTCGGCATTGAGACGTTCGATCCTTGGCACCTGCCGCTGATGAACACGCTGATCCTGCTGCTGTCGGGTTGCGCCGCGACCTGGGCGCACCATGCGCTGGTGCATGAAAACAATCGCAAGGACCTGATCAATGGCCTGATCCTCGCCATCCTGCTGGGCCTCGTGTTCACCGGGATGCAGGCCTACGAATATAGCCACGCGGCCTTCGGGTTTGCCGGCAACATCTATGGCGCCACGTTCTTTATGGCGACCGGCTTCCACGGCTTTCACGTGATCATCGGGACGATCTTCCTGACGGTCTGCCTGATCCGCGCGCTGAAGGGGCATTTCACGCCGGAACGCCACGTCGGTTTTGAAGCCGCCGCCTGGTACTGGCACTTCGTCGACGTGGTCTGGCTGTTCCTGTTTGCCACGGTGTACGTCTGGGGTCAGGGCTGACGTCCAGCCCGGCGCGGGGAAAACAAGCGCGGGCCTTCGGGCCTGCGCTTTTCATTTGGGGTGGTGGGATGATCAGGTCAGTGGCCTTTGCGGTGATCCTCGGGCTGGCCGGGGTGGGCGTCCTTGTGTCGCTGGGCGTCTGGCAGTTGCACCGGCTGGAATGGAAGGAAGCGATCATCGCGGGGGCCGAGGCGATGATGGCCCAAGACCCGGTCGCCTTGCCCGCCACGCTTGATCCGGTGGCCGACCGCTACCGCGCCGTCACCGCAACCGGCCGCTTCACCGGCGAGGAAGCGCATGTGCTGACCTCCACCCGCGAGATGGGACCGGGGTTCCTCGTGATCGCCGCCTTCGAAACGGACGGGCGGCGCATCCTCGTTGACCGCGGTTTCGTGCCCGAGACGGAAAAGACCACCCCACGCCCACCGCGCGACGCCAAAGTTGTCGGCAATCTGAACTGGCCGGATGACGTGAATTCCTCGACCCCGCCCTATGACGCGGACCGCCAGATCTGGTATGGCCGCGATCTTGGTGGCATCGCGTCGCTTCTGGGCACGGAGCCGGTGCTGGTGATCGCGCGGGCAGATACCGGCGACGGCATCGTGCCGCAGCCGGTGACAACTGCGGGCTTCCGCAACGACCATTTCAACTACGCGGTGACGTGGTTTTCGCTGGCAGCGGTGTGGCTGGGGATGACACTCTATCTTCTGTGGCGTATCAGGGCGCGGTCCGTCTGAATACCAAAGGCGAAACGATGAAATACATATCCACCCGCGGCGCTGCTCCGACGTTGAGCTTTGGCGAGGCGATGATGACCGGGCTGGCGCGCGACGGCGGGCTTTACGTGCCCGATGCGGTGCCGGTGATGCCGCATGGCGAGATCGCGGCGCTGGCCGGCCTGTCATATGAGGAAACCGCGTTTCGCGTGATGCGGCCCTATCTGGGCGGCTTCTTTGCCGAGGATGAGTTTCGCGGGTTGATCGACGCTGCCTACAAGGGGTTTCACCACGCCGCCCGCGCGCCGATGGTGCAACTGGCGCCCAATCATTTCCTTCTGGAACTGTTCCACGGCCCGACGCTGGCGTTCAAGGATTTCGCCATGCAGCTTATCGGGCAGATGATGCAGGCGGCGCTGGCCAAGACGGGCGAGCGGATCACGATTGTCGGCGCCACCTCGGGCGATACCGGATCGGCGGCGATGGAGGCGTTCCGGGGGCTGGCGAATGTGGATGTGTTCATCCTGTTCCCGCATGGCCGGGTGTCGGACGTGCAGCGCCGCCAGATGACCACGGCGTCGGAGGCGAACTGTCACGCGCTGGCCATCGACGGCAGCTTTGACGATGCGCAGGCCCGTGTGAAGGACATGTTCAACGATTTTGCCTTCCGCGATGGCGTGCGGCTGGCGGGCGTCAACTCGATCAACTGGGCGCGGGTGCTGGCGCAGGTGGTCTATTACTTCTACGCCGCCGTGGCCCTTGGTGCGCCGCACCGCGCGGTCAGCTTCACCGTGCCCACCGGCAACTTCGGCGACATCTTCGCGGGCTACATCGCGCGGCAGATGGGGCTGCCGATCGAAAAGCTGGTGATCGCCACCAACCAGAACGATATCCTCGACCGCGCGATCCGCAGTGGTGCCTACCTCACCGATGGCGTGCGCCCAACGATCAGCCCATCGATGGATATCGAGGTGTCGTCGAACTTCGAGCGCGCCTTGTTCGATGCCTATGGCCGCGACGGCGCGGCGGTTAACGCGCTGATGGCCGAGTTGAAGGCTGGCGGCTTCCACATCAGCCAGGGTGCGCTTCAGATGCTGCGCGCCACCTTCGCCTCGGGCCGCTGTTCGGAGGACGAGACGCTTGCGACCATCGCGCGGCATTTCAAGACCACGGGCGAGGTGCTTTGCCCGCATTCTGCCGTGGGTGTGAAGGTCGCCGAGGATCACCTTGGCGCGACGCCGATGATAACCCTCGCGACCGCGCATCCCGCGAAATTCCCCGACGCGGTGGAACGGGCCACGGGCCTGCGCCCCGGCCTGCCGCCGCATATGGCCGATCTTTTCGACCGGCCCGAACGGATGACCCGCGTGCCGAACGACCTTGCCACCCTCGAAGCGCTGGTGCGCGAAAGGATTGCCCATTGAGCCTGCGCCTACACACCCTGCCGAACGGGTTTCGCATCGTCACCGAAGCGATGCCCGGCCTCAAATCGGCCTCTGTCGGCATCTGGGTCGGTGCCGGCGGGCGGCATGAAACGCCGCAGCAGAACGGCATCGCGCATTTTCTTGAACACATGGCGTTCAAGGGCACGCGGCGGCGCAGCGCCCTGCAGATTGCTGAGGAAATCGAGGATGTGGGCGGCTATATCAACGCCTACACCAGCCGCGAGATGACGGCCTACTATGCGCGCTGCCTGTCCGCCGATGTGCCCCGCGCGCTGGACGTGATTTCCGACATCGTGCTGAACCCGGTGTTCCGCAAGGCCGATATCGAGACCGAACGCCATGTGATCCTGCAGGAAATCGGGCAGGCGCTGGACACGCCCGACGACATCATCTTCGACTGGCTGCACGAGGTCAGCTACCCCGACCAGCCGTTCGGTCGCACCATCCTCGGGCCAGAGGAACGGGTGTCATCGTTCAAGAAGGCCGATTTCGAGGCGTTCGTCGGCCAGCACTACGGCCCCGACCAGATGATCCTGTCAGCCGCCGGCGGTGTTGATCACGACAGCATCGTGGCCGAGGCGACGGCGATCTTCGGCGGGCTGAAGCCGGTTGGAATGCCGCAGGTGGCCCCGGCCCGCTTTGGCGGCGGCGAGCGGCGCGAGGTCAAGGATCTGGAACAGGTCCACATCGCTCTGTCGTTCGAAGCCCCCGGTTACCGCGACGACAAGGTCTACACCGCGCAGGTCTATGCCACCGCGATGGGCGGCGGCATGTCCTCCCGGCTGTTCCAGAAGATTCGCGAGGATCGGGGGCTCTGCTATACCATCCACGCGCAGGCGGGTGCCTATGAGGATACCGGCCAGATAACGATCTACGCCGGCACCTCCGAGGCCGAGATCGGCGATCTGACGCAACTGACCATCGACGAATTGAAACGCGCTGCCGACGACATGACCGAGGCCGAGGTGGCGCGGTCGCGTGCGCAACTGCGCGCGGGGCTGTTGATGGGGTTGGAAAGCCCGTCCAGCCGCGCCGAACGCAATGCGCGGCTGTTGTCGATCTGGGGCAGGGTGCCTGACGTTGACGAGGCCGTGGCCAAGATCGATGCGGTCAGCACGGCGCACGTGCGGTCCTATGCCGCCGAACTGACCACCGCGCGCGCCGCACTGGCGCTCTATGGCCCGGTCACCGATGCGCCGGGGGTTGAGGCAATCAAGCGGGGGCTGATGGCCTGATGCTGGGCTTCAAGCGCAGGGTCCGGGTCGAGACGGAGCGTATGACGCTTCGCCTGCCCGAACACGCCGACTGGCGCCAATGGTCGGAACTGCGCGAAGTGTCGGCGGCCTTCCTGGCACCCTGGGAGCCGGTCTGGGCCAATGACCACCTTACCCGCCGCGCCTTCACCAACCGCGTCTACTGGGCGCAGCGCGCTGAGGCGCAGGGCACCGCATTGCCGATGCTGCTGATCCGGCGCGAGGATGACCAGCTTCTGGGGGCGCTGACGCTTGACAACATCCGTCGCGGTCCGTCGCAGACCGGCACCTTCGGCTACTGGATCGGCCAGCCCTTCGCGCGCCACGGCTACATGCGCGAGGCGCTGAAGGGCCTGACGCACCACGCCTTCACCAACATGGACATCAGTCGGCTCGAAGCCGCGTGCCTGCCAGAAAACACCGCCTCGCGCGGGGTCTTGGAAAAATGCGGCTTCAAGTATGAGGGCGTGGCGCAAAGCTACCTGCAGATCAGCGGCCGCTGGCGCAACCACGTGCTTTACGCCAACCTTCGCAGCGACCGGCGCGGCCGCACCGATGCGGGCTGACCCGCAGGCCGACAGCCTCGCGCCGCTCCTGCCCTTGACGGGACGAAGGAAGCGTCCTGCGCAGGGATTGATATGACGACGCATGTTGCCTTGCTGCGCGGCGTCAATGTCTCCGGCGCGAACAAGCTGCCGATGGCCGAGTTCCGGGCGCTTCTCTCCGACCTCGGCCTTGCGCACGTCGCATCCTACATCCAGTCCGGCAACGCGGTTTTCGAAAGCGACCGTCCCGCCGCCGAACTTGAACCCCTGATCCGCGGCGCAATTGCCGCCCGCTTCGGCTTTTCCCCCGAAACCTTCGTCCGCGACGCAGCCGAGATCGCGTCGGCGCTGACCGATCATCCCTTCGCCGATGCCGACCCCGCGCGCGTGCATGTCTGCTTTCTGGCAGCCGACCCGCAGCCTGACGAGGCCGCCCTCCGCGCGCTGGCCTTGCCCGGCGACGGCTGGTACCTTGGCCCGCGCCGCATCACCCTGCACACCCCCGGCGGCGTCGGCACCTCGAAACTGATGGATCGGTTGCCGCGCCTGTTGTCGGCACCGATGACTGCCCGCAACCTGCGCACCGTCGCTGCTTTGCACACCCTTGCCGCCGCGCGCGGCTAACCTCGCGCATCCGTGATCGAAACATCAGGTGACGCAGGGTCAATCCGGGTTACCCTTCGCTTGACCCGATGGGAGGTGCCCGATGCGTCTTGCTGCCGCTTTGATCCTTGCTGCATGTCCTGCTGTGGCGCAGGACCGCATCCCTTCGCACTGCATCGCTTTGGCCAAAGGGACGGACACCGTTATCCCCGCAGCCCTTGGCGACGGGCTGGCCGACGACCACGTCCTGATCCGCTACCTTGACCACGCGAGCTTCGCCATCGTCACCGATGATGGCACCGTCGCGGTCACCGACTACACCGGCTACACCGGCACCAGCGATTTCGTGCCCGACGTGGTGACGATGAACAACGCGCATTCCACGCATTGGACCGCCGCCCCTGACACACGCATCCCGCATATCCTGAAAGGGTGGGGCGAAGGCGCGGCCCCCGCCGACCACCGCCTCGACCTCGGTTCTATGCTGGTGCGCAACGTCACCACCGACACGCGCGGCCCTTTCGGCGAAGGTGCGCGCAAGGACGGCAACTCTATCTTCATCTTCGAGGCGGGCGGGCTTTGCATCGGCCACCTCGGCCACCTTCACCAGATCCCGTCGCCCGAACAGTACGCCGCCATCGGGCGGCTGGATGTGGTGATGGTACCAGTCGACGGCGGCTATACCATGCGGCTGGAAGACATGGTCGGCGTGGTCAGTCGGCTGCGGTCGTCGGTTGTGATCCCGATGCACTGGTTCTCGCAAGGCTCGCTCGACGCCTTCCTGACCGAGATGTCGAAAGAGTTCACCGTGGTCGAAACCGGCGGCCCGGAAATCGACCTCAGCCGCGACGATCTGCCGTCCAGCCCGACCGTTCTGGTGCTGGAACCGGCCTACCTCGACTAGCATTTCCTGTGGCAAGTGCGCCCGGCCCCGTCTACGTAAACGGGTAAAGGAGCGCGCCATGCTGAACCCCTGCGATCCCGCCTTTGTCGCCACCCTTGCCGCGCGCCTTCCCGAAGGCACCTTCGCGACGCCCGACGCGGCGCATCTGTCCGAACCGCGCGGCCGCTGGCACGGCATCGCCGGAACCCTGGCCAAACCGCGCAGCACGGCCGAGGTTGCCACCATCGTCCGCGCCTGTGGCGAGGCTTTCGTCGGGATCGTGCCGTGGGGAGGCGGCACCGGCCTTGTCGGCGGTCAGGTGATGACGGACGGTCCCGCGCCACTGCTTTTGTCGCTGGAACGGATGACCGCCCTGCGCGGCGCCTGGGCCGACGAGAACGCGCTGGTGGTCGAGGCCGGGATGATCCTTTCCGACGTGCAGGCGGAGGCCGCGAAACTGGGCCGACTTTTCCCCCTGACGCTCGCCTCCGAAGGCAGCGCGCGGATCGGCGGCAACCTTGCCACCAACGCCGGCGGCGTGCATGTGCTGCGCTACGGCAACGCGCGCGACCTCTGCCTCGGGCTCGAGGCGGTGCTGCCGGACGGCACGATCTGGAACGGGCTGACTCGCTTGCGAAAGGACAACGCCGGCTACGACCTGCGCCACCTGATGATCGGCTCCGAAGGCACGCTTGGGGTGATCACCGCGGCCAGCCTGCGCCTGTTCCCGGTGCCTGCCTCGCGGGTGGTGGCGATGCTGGCGGTGCCGTCCCCGGATGCGGCCCTGCGTCTTCTTTCGCTCGCCTCTTCCCGCGTGCCGGGCATGGTCTCGGGGTTCGAACTGATGCACCGGACCGGCTTCGACTTTCTGGCCGAAACCCTGCCCGATCTTCACGCCCCCTTCGACCCGGTGCCGGAATGGCTGGTGCTTGTCGAACTAGGTCTCGCCGCCGGGATGGAGGCCGAGGCCACGATGGCCGCGCTTTACGAAGAAGCATCAGACGCGGGCCTCGTGACCGACGGCGTCATCGCCACCTCCGACGCACAGGCCGCTGCGCTCTGGCGTCTGCGCGAAGCGATCCCCGAGGCGAACCGCCTGATCGGCGCCGTCTCCAGCCACGACATCTCGCTGCCCCTGTCGGCGGTCCCCGATTTCATCCTTGCCGCCCCCGCAGCGCTGGCCCGGATCGACCGGTTCCGCATCAACTGCTTTGGCCATCTCGGCGACGGCAACCTGCATTACAACGTCTTTCCCGAACGCGGCCGCAACCGAAAGGACCACGATCCCCAGCGCGACGCGGTGAAAACCTGCATCCACGACATCGTGCATGGCTTGGGCGGATCGGTCGCCGCCGAACACGGCGTGGGTCGGCTCAAGACCGCCGATCTCGTCCGTTACGCAGACCCGGCCAAGCTGGCCGCAATGCGCGCGATCAAGCAGGCGCTCGATCCCCTTGGCATCATGAACCCCGGCGCGGTGCTGGCCCCCTGAGCCTGCGATTTTGCTCGATTAGTCGCGTCAGAAATTGAAATACCCCGCCGGGTGGGTGCCCGACGGGGTGGGGTGGGTTTGGGTCACGTGTTGCAAGCAGCGTGTTCGTCGGGATGGGTAGCCCCGACACGTCAAGGTCTACCGCCGATTCGCTTTCCACCAGGTTAACGGCGGCTCACAGTCCCTCGAAGGCGCAGAGCGCGTGCACCGACATGCCCATCGCCTCCAGCTTTCGCCGACCGCCAAGGTCCGGCAGGTCGACGACAAAGGCGCAGCCAACGACCTCGGCACCCAGCCGTTCGATCAGCCGGATACCCGCTTCGGCCGTGCCCCCGGTCGCCAGAAGGTCATCGACCAGCAGCACCTTTTCCCCCGGCGTCATGGCATCGTCATGCACCTCGACCACCGCCTCGCCGTATTCCAGCTTGTAGGCCTGCGAAATCGTCTGCCCCGGCAGCTTGCCTTTCTTGCGGATCGGTACGAAGCCGGTCGACAACTGGTGCGCGACGGCCCCGCCAAGGATGAAGCCCCGCGCCTCCAGCCCCGCGACCTTGTCGATCCGCATCCCAGCATAGGGTGCCAGAAGCTGGTCGACACACATCCGAAACCCGCGCGGATCGGCGAAAAGGGTGGTCACGTCGCGGAAGAATATCCCCTCATGCGGGAAATCCACTATGGTGCGGATGTAGTCCTTCACGGTCTTGGCGCTGTGCATAGATCGGTCTTTCATATCCGGGGCGGGTAGAGCCAGCGCAACAGGGCGGCGTCCTGGCCTGCGATGGTGGTGGTCATGTTCGAGTCCTGCGACAGGATCGACACCCCGTCATACGCCGGGTTCTCGATGTCATAAAGCGGTCCCAGCGCCTGGGTGATCTCCTCCAGCATCACCGAAGGCAGGTCCGCGTCGGTGATGGTGGTGGAAATCAGGATCACCGCGCTGGTGATCCGGTCGGCCTCGTCCGACCACAGCGTCATGTAGCCCACCCCCATCACGCCGGGGCCGGAAAAGCCGGGCACGTCGGTCATCACCGTGCCTTCGGTCAGGTCGGTCGGAATGACGGTGATGTCGGCAAAGGGGCCCGGCGTCCGCTCCACTCTTATCGCGGCACCGGCGCTGTTGATCTGGTCCAGCGCGGGGTCGATCGCGGCCTCCAATTTGGCCGCGAACCCGATCGGGGCCGGGACCTCGCCGTGGCGAATGGTCAGGCGCAACGCGGGCTTGGCCCAGCGCAGGACAGGGCCCTTGCACGACCCGCCGGGCGGAGCGCCGCAAGTGACCAGGCGAAAGAAGTCGATGTCGCTCAACACGCCCTCGGCGGCAACGCCGTCGATCTGGTCTTCCGCTGCGGCCGTTCCGGCAAGCAGCAGCAGGGCAAGGACAAGCCGGATCACAGAACCCGCCCCGCCACCGCATCCAGCCGCGCGACAAGCTCGGGGTCGCGGTGGTCTGGGGCTGTCATCACTGCATGGTCAAGCGCATGGTCGCAGCCCTGCGGGCAGGGGGCGTGGGTTGCTCCAAGCAAGCCGGGGAGGGATGTCACCAGCCGCCGCGCGGCCTGCGAGTTGGCGGTCAGGGTGCGGATCACCATCGCCACATCGACCGCGCCGTGGCTGTCGTGCCAGCAGTCGTAATCGGTGACCATCGCAACGCAGGCGTAGCAAAGCTCGGCCTCGCGGGCGAGGCGGGCTTCGGGCATGCCGGTCATGCCGATCACGTCGGCACCCCATATGCGGTAAAGGCGGCTTTCGGCGCGGGTGGAAAACTGCGGGCCTTCGATGGCGATGTAGGTGGCGCCGGTGTGGACGGTCTGTCCGGCCGCGCGGGCGGCTTCGGCGCAGGCGGCGCCGAGGCGGGCGCAGGCGGGGTCGGCAAGGCTGACGTGGGCGACGCAGCCGGGGCCGAAGAAAGATGCGGGGCGCGACACGGTGCGGTCGATGTACTGGTCCACGATCACGAAGTCGCCGGGGGCATAGTCTTCGCGGAGCGAGCCGACCGCCGAGATCGAGACCACCTCGGTGCATCCGAGGCGTTTCAGGGCGTCGATGTTGGCGCGGTAGGGGATCGAGGCGGGGTCGAGCGGGTGGCCGCGCCCGTGGCGGGGCAGGAAGGCCATCGGCACGCCGTCGAGGCGGCCCACGAGGATGTCGTCCGAGGGCTTGCCGAAGGGGGATTTCACCTTGACCCAGCTTGCGCCTTCGAGGCCGTCAATCTGATAGACGCCGGAGCCGCCGATGACGCCGATCATGGTCTGCATGTAGGATTCCCCTGTCCGTCCGGTAGGGAAGTCTAGGCGGGTTGGCGGGCTGTGCAAGCATCGTTTTCGATGCCTGTCCCACGGTGGGACATTGGGCTAAGCCATTGTTTCCTTGACATGATATTTTCCCGGTAAGAAAGCGTTAACCGTTTCAGATCAGCCCGTATTGCCGCGCCTTGCCGCGCAGGAACGGCAGACCCTCGCCGATCACCTGATCGGTGCTGTCGGCCACCGGACGCCAAACCGACAGGCCCCATGCCAGTTCGGGCGGCATGTTGATGAAACTTTCCATCGCCAATCCGCCCTTGAAGCCGATCGCGGCGAGGGCGGCGAAGATCTCGTCCCAGTCGCAGGTGCCGTGGCCCGGCGTGCCACGGTCGCTTTCCGACAGGTGGATGTAGCGAAGGTGGTCGCGCGCGGCGAGGATGCCGTTGGCCGCGCCCTTTTCCTCGATGTTCATGTGGTAGGTATCGAGGTGGATGAAGATGTTGTCGGCCCCGATCCGGTCCAGCATCGCGGCGGCCTGCCAGCCGGTGTTCAGAAGATGTGTCTCGTAGCGGTTGACGGGTTCGATCCCGAAGGCGATTCCGAGCCGTTTGGCGTGCTTTGCCGCCGCCTCAAGACAACGGGCGACGTTAGACAGTTCGGCCTCGGTCGGCGGCAGGCCCGAGCGTTCACCGATGCCGCCATAGGTGACGCCGGTCAGCGCCTGTGCCCCCATCGCGGCGGTCTTGTCGAGGGCGACGGTCAGGAATTCGATCCCCTTATCGGGGTGGCGCGAGGGCCAGTGCGTTTCGGGCAAGCCCAGCGAGCAGACCGCTGTAATGCCCGCCCGGTCGAAAAGGGCGCGGGAGTGGGCGGCATCGACGATCGGCGGGTCGAGAAGGGCCACTTCGACGAAATCGAAGCTGTGGCGCAGGGCTTCGGCCACGGCGGCTTCGGCGGCCTCGGGCGTCCAGCGCATGGTCCAGATCGAGGAATGGATGCCGAAACCGCGCATGGGCTGGCCCTTTCAGGTGGTGGTGACGATGGCGTCAGGGATGATGCCGGAGGCGGCAATGAAGGGGGCGGTGTCGCGGCCCGCGAAAAGGCCGTGGGCGGTGATGAGGATGGTTCCCATGCCGGAGGCGCGACCGCCAAGCGTGTCGGTGTGCAGCGTGTCGCCGACCATCGCAAGGCGGTGGGGCGCAAGGCCGGTGCGGGCGGCCGCCTCCAGATGCGCGTCGGGGAAGGGCTTGCCGCACCAGTGGAGGGTGGCACCGGTGCGGTCGGCCACGTCATGCGCCCAGAAGCCGGGTTCGATGCTGAGGCCGCCTTCGCGCGGGGCGACGAGATCGGGGTTGGCGACCAGAAGGGGGCGGGGGTTGCGATCCATTTCCCGCAGGAGTTTGGCGTGAAGGGAGGGCGTCCAGCGGGCGGTGGAAAGGTAGAGGAAGGCGTCGATGCCGGACCAGTCGGCGGTGTCGTGGAGGTCGGTGATCTTGGTCGGAATGTCGGCGAAACTGTCGCCTGCGGCGGCAATTGCGCCCCAGCGCGCGCCATCCGCGATGCGGGGCAGGGCGGCGGCAGCGATGTCGCGGGAGGAGACGACCTCGTCGGCGGTGAAGTCGAAGCCAAGGCGTCGGTATTTCGCCAAGGCTTCCGCGCGCGGGTAGGAGGCGGCGTTGGTCAGCACGCAGAGGCGTTTGCCCATGCGCCGCAGGTCAGCCATGCGGGCGACCGCGCCGGGGATGGGCGTGTCGCCGACGTTCAGGACACCGAAGGCATCGAGGACGAAGCCATCCCAGCGGTCGGCCACATCTGCCAGCGATTGCCCGTGCTGGCTGGCCTTCGGGAAGCTGGCTGTGGGCAGGCGGGGGCGGACGGCCTCATACCGGGCGAAGGCGTCGTCGGTGGAGAGGCCGAGGTCGGCGACGTCAGACACTGGTGAACCCGCCTTCCACCATGAGAAGCGCGCCGTTGACCATGCTCGAGGCATCGGAGGCGAGGTAGAGGGCGGCATCCGCGATTTCGACCGGTTCGGCAAAGCGGCGCGCGGGGGTGGCGTTGCGGAAGGGGTCGCCCTTTTCGGGCTTGCCCCAGACCTTTTTGCCCATCGGGGTCATCACCACGGTCGGGCAGATCGCGTTGACCTGCACGTTATGGCGCGCCCATTCGGCGCAAAGCGATTTCGTCAGGGCGTTCAGGCCCCCTTTGGAGGCGGCATAGGCGGCATGGTCATCCAGCGCGATGACGCCGGTCTGGCTGCTGATGTTGATGACCTTGCCCCATCTTTGCGCGATCATCGCCGGGGCAAGGGTGCGGGCGGTCAGGAACGGGGCGCGCAGGTTGACGGCCATCATCTGGTCCCAGTCGGCGGTCGAGAAATCGACGGCGGGGGCGACGTTGGCGATACCGGCGGAGTTCACGAGAATGTCGATGGTGCCCCATTCTGCGAGCGCGCGTTCGCAGGCTTTGACGGGGTCGGTCGGGCTGGCCATTTCGGCGGTCAGGGTCAGGCAACGGCGGCCGTGGGCGCGAACGGCGGTGGCGGTGGCGGCAAGGTCGGCCTCGTCACGGCCAAGGGCGATGATATCGGCGCCAGCCTCGGCAAAGACGACGGCGATTTCGGCGCCGATGCCTTTCGACGCGCCGGTGATCAGTGCCTTGCGGCCGGTAAGGGCGAAACGGTCCTGCCAGGCCATGACTTACTCCAGATTGGTGTGGCGGGCGCGCATGGCATCGGGTGCCACGCCGAGGTGGTCACGGAGCGCGAGGATCAAAAGCTCGAAGGCGAGGTATTGCGCGCCCTCGAACAGCGACCCCATCGGCAGGACCGAGGTGGCGCCGGTCTGGTCGTTCGCCATCGTCTGGGCGGGGATGTGGAAGATGCGGTGGGCGGCCTTTGGGGCGGACCCGTCGGGTTGGGCGGTAACGCAGGCGACGCGGGCGCCGGCGTTGCGGGCGACGCCGATCAGGCCGTTTACCGTGGAAAACCCGCCCGGCCCGGCGCTGGCGATCAGAAGGTCGCCGGGGCCGAGGGGCGGGCAGGACATGTCGCCCACCACATGCGCATCGAGCCCCATGTGGTAAAGCCGCATGGCAAGGGCGCGCATCATCAACCCCTCGCGCCCGACGCCGTAGCAGGCGATGCGGCGGGCGGCGGAGATTTCCGCGACCATGCCGTCCATCGCGGCAGGGTCGATGGCGGCCACGGCGGCGGCGATTTCACCCGATGCACGGGCGGCGAGGGTGGCAAGCGTCATGGGGCAACCTTCTGGCCAAGGGCGGCCTCGGCAGCCTGCGGCAGAAGCCCGGTTTCGTCCAGCAGATCGAGAAGAGTGTAGCGGCTGCGCAGGAAGCGGGCCTTGAGGATGGTCTCAAGCAGGTAGTCGCGGCTGACGCCGATGTCGGCGGCACCTGACGGTGCGCCGGCGGTGGCAAGCGCGCGGGCCATGTCGGTGGCGGGCATCAGGCGGGCGCGCAGGCGGGGGGCGAGGTCGGGCCAGATGGCGTTGAGGCGGATCAGGCGGTCGTGGAGGGCAGCGCCGTCGGTGTGCTTGGCCTCGGTTTCCGCAACGGCGCGGTCGGCAACCTCGCCCGCGCCGAAACGCTGTAGGATTTCGGCGGACTTGGCGGCCATCGTAGCACCGGGGCGGTCGAGATCGAAGCGGTGGGGTTGGGCAAGCAGCCAGTCATACATGTGCAGCGTCGTCACGCAGCCCACCGCGACGCAGGCGCCGTGGCTGACGCGCTGGCCTTGGTGGTGGAGGTCGTCCATTTCCCACAGGTGGGCGATCTGGTGGTCGGCGCCGGATGCGGGGCGGGACGAGCCGTGCGCCTCCATCGCAAGACCCACCAGCGTCAGGCCCTGAAAAAGGCCGTCGATGGCGGCGGGGTCGGCGGCGCGGATGCGGTCGGGGTGGGCAAGCCAGCCGGACAGGCCGCCCTGCACCATCGGCCAGGCGACGTCGTCGATGGCTTCGATGCCAAGCGCGTCGGCGATCATCCAGTCGCCGCCCGCAGGCACCTTTCCGGCAAGGTCGCCGTAGCCCCAGCCGGTCATTTCGGGCGGCGCGGCACAGATCACGTCGAGGTCGGCGATCAGAACCTTGGCGGGGCGGCAGGGGATGGTTTTCTTGAACCCCTTTTCCGACAGCGGCGCGCCAGCCGAGGTGTAGCCGTCCATTGAGGCGGCGGTGGCGACGCAAAGGTAGGGGATTGCGCGCTGGAAGGCCGCATATTTCACCACGTCGTTCATCACGCCTGACCCGATGGCGACGGGGGTTTCGCCGGGCGCGAGGGCCGCACCAAGGCTGTCGGCAAGGTCGGTCGTGGGTTTCGGGCGCGGGGTGGCTGCGATGATGTGGCGGCGGGTGGCGATGCCTGCGGCGTTCAGCGCCGCCTCGACCGCGGGGCCAGCGGCGGCCCAGCCTCGGTCATCTGCGAAAAGGAGGGCAGGGCCGGAAAAGTGGCGGGCGTAGATGCGGCCCGCGTCGGCCAACACGCCGCGACCAAGCACGATTTCGGCGACATTGGCGGAGCGGGCGACGGCGTTTGCGATCAGGTCTGTCATGCGGCGACCCCAAGGCTGCGGCCATCGGCGGCGAAGTGGTGGCGGCGTGGGCTCGGCAGATCGAGGCCGACCACCGCGCCGTGGTCAAGCGTCGTGTCGCCCTCGGCACGGACGACCATCTGCGTGCCGGCACGGGTTCGGACGTAAAGATAGGCGTCGCCACCGAGGGTTTCGCGCAACAGGACGGTGGCGGCGATCAGGCCCTGACCTTCGGGCAGAAGCGTAACGTGTTCGGGCCGGATGCCAAGCTGCACGGTGCCAGCGGGCGCAGCGCCCAAAGCCTCGTCGCCGTGGCGGGCGCTGCCGCCGTCCAGCGTGACGGGCAGGAAATTCATCGCGGGCGCACCGATGAAGCCCGCGACAAAGGCGTTGGCGGGGCGGTGGTACAGGTCCATCGGGCTGCCGACCTGTTCGATGCGGCCCGCGTTCAGGACCACGATCTTGTCGGCCATCGTCATCGCCTCGACCTGGTCATGGGTGACGTAGATCATCGTCGCCTTCAAATCGCGGTGCAGCGCCTCCAGCTCCACCCGCATCTGGACGCGGAGTTTCGCGTCGAGGTTCGAAAGCGGTTCGTCGAACAGAAACGCCTTCGGTTCCTTGACGATGGCACGGCCTATGGCGACACGCTGGCGCTGGCCGCCCGAAAGCTGGCCGGGCTTTCGGTCAAGGTAGGGATCAAGCTGCAGGATACGCGCCGCATTGGCGACCCGCGCCTGCCGTTCCGCCACCGGAACCTTGTTGACCTTCATCCCGAATTCCATGTTTTCCCGCACCGTCATGTGCGGATAAAGCGCGTAGGACTGAAACACCATCGCCACGTCGCGGTCCGACGGCGCAAGGGTGGACACATCGCTGCCGCCGATGGAAATCACCCCGCCCGAGATCGATTCGAGCCCGGCGATCGAGCGCAGCAGCGTGGACTTGCCACAGCCCGAGGGGCCGACGAAAACGGCAAACTCGCCGTCCGCAATTTCCAGCGTGACGTCGTGCAGTGCCTGCATCGCACCGTAGAATTTGTTCACGCCCGAAAGCCTGACTTCGGCCATGCCGCTTCCTTCCCCTTGGTCAACTTTGCCGGTGTCGATGAATTTCCCGGTTGACTCGTCGCCGTTTCAATACATTTATATCGACAGCGTTACAAATGGAAGTCAACCGTCAAACGCTGAAACCAATGGGAGGTTGGAATGAAATTCAAGACAGAGGTCAGCGCCATCGCGCTGGCGGCAACTGCCAGCCTTGGCCTTGCCGGGCAGGCTGCGGCATGGTCGCTTGAGGAGGCGGCAAAGCCCTATGCGGGAACCGAGCTGGAAGTGCTTTTCCTTGACCGTCCGGGCTATAACGCCGCGATCAAGATGTTGCCGGAGTTCGAGGCGGCGACCGGCATCAAGGTGAACTACACCACTGTTCCCTACGAGAACGCGCTAGGCGAACAGGTGCGGGATTTCGTGGCCGGGGGCGATCTGGACATCGCGCTGATCGACCTGGTGTGGATGGGCAACTTTGCCGAAAACGGTTGGGTCGTGCCGTCCGAGACCTTCACCAAGAACGCCGAACTGGCCGACCCGGATCTGGACATGGCGGACTTCTTCCCGCTGATCCTTGATGCGTTCGGTTCGTGGAACGGGGTCAACTACGGCCTGCCGTTCGACAACTATTCGGGGCTTCTCTTCTACAACAAGTGCATGCTGGAAGCGGCCGGTTTCGACAAGCCGCCAGCGACTTGGCAAGAGGTGATGGACACCTACGGCCCGGCGCTGACCAAGGACGGCAAGTTCGCCTACGCGCTGCAATCCAAGCGCAACGAAACCCAGTCGGCCGACAGCTTTGCGCGGTTCCTGTGGCCCTTCGGCGGCAGCTTCCTGAACGCCGAGTTCAAGTCGAACCTGATGTCGCCGGAAAGCCAGGCGGGCCTGAAGTTCCGCCAGGATCTGATGAAGTTCATGCCTGAAGGCATCGTCGCCTATGACCATGCCGAAACGGTCAACGCCTTTGCCCAGGGCGACGTGGCGATGATCACCGAATGGTCGGCGTTCTATTCCACCGTGGTCAGCCCGGAGACATCGAAAGTGGCTGATTGCGTTGCAATTGCGCCGGAACCGACCGGTCCTGCAGGCCGCAAACCGGCGCTCGGTGGCTTCTCGCTGGCGGTCGCGTCGCAGGCGGACGAGGCTGAACAGGCGGCAGGTTGGCTGTTCATCCAGTGGGTGACTTCGAAAGCCAAGTCCGGTCAGTATCTTGAAATGGGCGGCGTTCCCGGCCGTCAGTCGGCCTATGCCGATCCTGCGCTGGCTGAGACCTACAAGTTCATTCCCGCACTGGTCGAATCGTGGAAAGAGGGCGTGCCGGAGTTCCGTCCGCGCTTTGCCGAATGGCCCGCGATCACCGAGATCGTGCAGGAGTGGGGCACCAAGATGATGCTGGGTGAAGTCTCGATCGAAGAAGGATCGAAGATGATCGGCGAGAAGATGGAAGCCGTGTTGGCCGAAGCCGGATACTACGACGGCAAGAAGCCGCTGGCGCAGTAAGGGTTCTTCCCTGAACGGTGCGACGTTGCACCCTCGCCCCGGCCGATAAGGCCGGGGTTTTCCTCACCCGATACCGGAGCCGCAGATGAGTTTCGCCGTCCGCCGCCGAACCCTGTTGGCCTTTCTCGGCCCGGCGGTCTTTGCGCTGGCGATCGTGGGGATCGCGCCCTTGCTGTTCGCGGTGTGGAAAAGCCTGCACTACTTCAACCTGACCAAACTGGCGCAGCAGCGCTTCGTGGGTCTGGACAATTACATCTTCGTGCTGACCGATCCGGTGTTCTGGCAGGCGATGGGGCGGACGGCGCTATTGTTCGTCATCGCGGTGCCGATCCAGATCGCGCTTGGCCTCTTGATCGCGCTGGTGCTGCACCGCCCCGGCCTGACGTTCTGGAAAACGCTGACGCGGCTGTCGCTGGTGTTGCCGATGGCCACCACCTATGCCGTGGTGGGACTTCTGGCGCAGGTGATGCTGAACCAGAAATACGGCGTCATCAACCAGATGCTCGGTTGGATCGGGGTTGACGCGATCAATTTCATCGGTGATCCGACAAATGCATTTGTCGCCGTGATCCTGTGGGACATCTGGCAATGGACCCCCTTCGTGGCGCTGGTGCTGCTGGCCGGGCTGTCCACCGTGCCGCCTGAAATCGAGGAGGCGGCGCAGTTGGAGACGAAGTCGCATTGGACGGTGCTGCGCCATGTGCAACTGCCGTTCCTGATCCCGTCCCTCGTTGCCGTCCTGATCCTGCGCACCGCCGATACGCTGAAGCTTTTCGACATGCCCTTCACCATGACACGCGGTGGGCCGGGGTCGGCGACCGAGTTCATCGCGGTGCTGATCGAGCGGGTGGGCAACCGGCAGTTCGACATTGGTCTCGCCTCAGCGCAGTCGATCATCATGCTCGCGATCACCATCGCCTTGGCCCGCGCCTATATCCGTTTCTTCTACCGCGAGGTGCGCTGATGGCTGCCCCGATCCAGCGCCGCAACCTTGTGGGCGAGGCGATCCTGCTGACGCTAATCTGCCTTTTCTGCATCTTTCCATTCTACTGGATGGTGACAACCAGCCTCAAGACCCAGGTCGTGGCGCTGGAATCTCCACCCGTCTGGTGGTTCACGCCGACGCTGGCCAACTACTGGGAGGTGTTGTTCGAGGACAAGGTCGGCGTGTCGCTGATCAACTCGATCATCGTTGCGGTCTGCACCACCTCGCTTGCCGTCATCCTCGGCACCCCCGCTGCATATGCGCTGGCGCGGTTTGAGTTTCGCGGCAAAACCGACCTGTGGTTCTGGTTCATCACCAACCGTTTCGTCAGCCCGGTTGTGCTGGCCTTTCCGGTGTTCCTGATCAGCCGCGAATTGGGCCTTCGCGACACGCACCTTGCGCTGATCCTGATGTATCTGACCTTCACCCTGCCGATCGTGATCTGGATCTGCACCGACCAGTTCCGCAGCATACCGCGCGAACTGGACGAGGCGGCGATGCTGGAAGGCGCCAGCCAGTTCCGCATCTTCCGCTCAATCTGCCTGCCGTTGGCCATGCCGGGGGTCGCGGTTTCGTCGATCCTTGCCTTCATCTTTTCGTGGAACGAGCTTCTGTTCGCCTACATCCTTGCACCCAAGGCCGCAAAGACCGCGCCCGCGATGGCGGTGACCTTCATGGAAGGCTACGACGTGCCCTACGGAAAGATCATGGCGACCTCGACGCTGATCGTGATCCCGGTCTTGATCTTTGCGCTGCTGGCGTCAAAACACCTTGTGCGTGGCCTGACGATGGGCGCGGTAAAGTAAGGGGTGCCCATGGCCCGTGCGCCGAAGCTGCCGCAGATCGACACGGAAGAGCGGTTTCTGGCGCAGGTTGCCTGGGCCTATTACGTCGAAGGGCTGACGCAGGAAAAAGTCGCAGACAAGCTGGGCGCCACCCGTTTGCGCGTCAACAAGGCGCTGAGCGAGGCGCATCTGCGTGGTCTGGTGCGGATCAGCTTCAACACGGCCTATGCCGCCTGTGCGGAACTGGAAGCGGCACTGGTCGCACGCTTCGGCTTGCGCCAAGCCTATGTCGCGCCAGCGCCGCAAGACCCCGAGGATGTGCAGAAGGTGACGGGGGCCGCGCTTGGCCACCTTCTGAGCGAGGTTCTTGCCGACCCGGCGGTAAAGCTGTTTGGCATGTCATGGGGTGGCACGCTGAACATCGCCACCCGTTTCGTCGCCGCGATGAGCCGCCCGGACCTTGAGGTGATGTCGGTCATGGGCGGGCTGACGCAAGGCTCCGACCTCAACTCCTTCGAGATCACCACCCGCCTTGCCGACCTTCTGGGCGCGCAGCACAGCTATTTCACCGCGCCGCTATACGCAGGATCGCGCGAGAGCCGGGACACGATCATGCAGCTGGATGTGTTCCGCGAGGTTCTGGAAAAACTGCGCGGGGTGGATGCGATGGCGATGGCGGCGGGCGATCTGTCGCCCCGGTCGCTGTTGATGCGCGACGGGCTGCCGAAGGATGTGACGGTAGAGGAGTTGCGCGCGCTGGGCGGCGTGGGTGACGTCCTTGGCACCGTGATCGACGCCGAAGGCCAGCCTATCGCGCACCCGATCAACGAACGCGTCATCGGCATCGGGCTGGAGGATCTGGGCGGTATTGCGAACGTGATCCTTGCGGCGGGTGGCACCTACAAGCTGGCCGTCAACCGCGCTATCCTGCGGCGCGGGGTGGTCGATACCTTCGTGACCGATGAGGCGACGGCGCGGGCACTTCTGGCGGGGCCGCGCTGATGCTGACAATCGGCGTCGATCTTGGCACGTCCGGCATCAAGGCGGTGCTTATGGAGGATGCGACGCGCGCCGTGGGGCAGGCGGCGCGTCCGGTGGCGGTGTCGATCCCGCAGGTAGGCTGGTCGGAGCAGGACCCGGATCTGTGGGTGGAAGCGGTGTGGGGCTGCCTTGATGACCTTGCGGCGGCGCATCCCGGCGCGATGGGGGCGGTAGCGGGGATCGGGCTGTCGGGGCAGATGCTGGCGGCGCTGGTGCTGGGCGCGGACCATCGGCCCTTGCGCCCGGCGATGCTGTGGAACGACCAGCGGGCGATTGCGGAATGTGCGCGGTTGCTGGCCGCCGTGCCGGACATTGGCCTGCGCACCAACGGCACCCCCGACCCCGGCATCACCGCGCCAAAGCTGAT
Organism: Tabrizicola sp. BL-A-41-H6; assembly: GCF_050632395.1. Taxonomy (GTDB): domain Bacteria; phylum Pseudomonadota; class Alphaproteobacteria; order Rhodobacterales; family Rhodobacteraceae; genus JAUYQR01. The sequence continues at coordinate 3,153,298 of NZ_CP192600.1, read as the reverse complement.
GTGGTTGAACCGGCACGAGCCTGCCGTGATGGCGCGCGCCCGGATGCTGATGCTCACCAAGGATTATGTGCGGCTTGCCCTGACTGGCGAGGTTGGCACCGAGCCGACGGATGCGGGCGGCACCGAGCTTTTCGATTGCCGCAGCGGCCAGTGGGATGCGGGCCTTTGTGCCGCCGTTGGCTGGAACCCCGACCATCTGCCGCCCGTCCTGCAAAGCTGGTCTGCGGCGGGGGGCTTGCGTCCGGCACTGGCTGCGCGCTGGGGGATGCGCCCCGGCACGCCTGTCGCGGCAGGAGCGGGCGACAACATGGGGTCGACGCTGGGTGCGGGGGCCGCGCGGGCAGGCGAGGCGGTGGTGACGATAGGAACTTCGGCGGTGGCGTGTCTGGTGGACACCGCGTTCCATCCGGGGCCGGAGTGGGCGATCCTGACCTCGGCCCATGCCGCGCCGGACACGTTCCTGTCGATGGGGGTGGTGATGTCGGCGACCGCGTCGCTTGACTGGTCGGCGCGGCTGGCGGGGACGACGGCGGCCGATCTGGCCGGACGGGCGGAGGCGTTCGTCGCGGCGGGGCGGCTGGCGGATGCGCCGGTGTTCCTGCCTTGCCTGAACGGCATCCGCACGCCCGCGAACCGCCCCGGTGCGACGGGGCAGATGACGGGGCTGCATCCGGGGGTGGATGCGGCCGGCCTTGGCTATGCGACGATGGAGGGGGTGGCCTTCCAGATCGCCGATTGCATCGCGGCGCAGGGGCGGGCGGGCGTGGCCCTGGGGCAGGTGGTGGCGGTCGGGGGCGGCACGCGGTCGCACCTGTGGATGCGGCTTCTGGCGACGGTGTTGGGCCAGCCGGTGACGCTGCCCGAGGGGTCGGACCTTGCCGGGCCGGGCGGGGCTGCGCGGCTGGCTATGGCGGCTGCAACGGGGGATGTTGGGGCGCTGTATCTGAAGCCTGTGACGAAAGCGGTGGTGGAGCCGGATGCCGCGCTGGCCGAGAGGCTTGCCCCACGGCGGGACCGGTTTGCCGCGCTGATGGCGCGGGCTTGACACCGAGATCGGGCGGCGCCCGCCCGAGGCGGCGGTCGGGCGCTGCCCGGCGGCGCATGCCGCGCCTTGTTCCGGGCAAAAAGGCAAGGGGGCCTCGTCAGCGGGCCCTTGCACCGAACCCGCTGGTCGCGCAATCCTCACGGCAAGCAAAGAAGGGGGCGCCGTGACCGAAACCACCGACATTCCGGCGCTTGCGGACCTGCTGCAGGCCCGCGCCACCGAAGGCCGCGTGATCGTGGCGGTGGTCGGCGCGCCGGGGTCGGGCAAATCCACGCTTGCTGACAAGCTGGCGGGCAAGTTGAACGCGCGGCAAGCGGGGCTTGCCGCCGTCCTGCCGATGGACGGCTACCATTACGACGACACCTACCTCACGCCAAAGGGCTGGCAATCGCGCAAGGGTGCGCCCCACACTTTCGACGTGGGCGGGCTTTACCACACGCTGAAACGGATGCGCGCGCGGGACGAGGCCGAGGTCGCCGTCCCGGTCTTTGACCGGCAGATCGAGATCGCCCGCGCCGGGGCGCGGCTGATCCCGGCGTCGATCCCTGTGATCATCGTCGAAGGCAATTACCTGCTTCTGAACCAGGAACCGTGGCCACGGCTTCGCCCGATGTTCGACCTGACGGTGATGATAGACGTGCCGGAAGGCGTGCTGAAATCACGGCTGACGGCGCGGTGGGTGCGCTATGGCCTGACCCCGCCCGAGATCGCCGCGAAGCTTGAGGAAAACGATCTGCCGAACGGCCGCCTGATCCGCACGAACAGCGCGGCCGCCGATTACCGCATCGCCAACGCATGAGGCCGCCGATGGACCTGATCGATACGCACCAACACCTGATCCTGCGCGACCGCATAGGTTACGCATGGACCGCCGAATTCCCGATCCTGTCAGGCGATTTCACGCGGGAGGATTATGCCGGGCTGGTGGCGGGCAAGGGCATCGTCGGCACGATCTTCATGGAAACCGGGGTCGATGACGCGGACTATCAGGCCGAGGCTCGGATGGTGGCGGGAATGGTCGGCAGCGTCGTCGGCGGTGTGCCGATGCTGGGCCAGATCGCGAGCATTCGGCCAGAGCATGACGAGGGCTTCGATCCGTGGCTGGAAGAGGCGGCGGGTCTCGATACCGTGGGCTTCCGGCGCATCCTGCATGTGGTGCCCGATGATGTGTCGCTGACCGACACGTTCCGGCGCAACCTGCGCAAGATCGGGCGGGCGGGGTTTCCGTTCGACCTGAACTTCCTTGCCCGCCAGCTGATCCCGATCGGGGTGCCGCTGATCCGCGCCTGCCCGGACCAGCCCTATGTCCTTGACCACTGCGGCGTGCCGGATGTGGCGGCGGGCGCTTTCGACGAGTGGGCCAAGGGCATCGACGCGATCGCCGGCTTTGACAATGTGGTGGTAAAATTTTCAGGTATTACAACCTATTGCGCGCCGGGAACGGCGTCGGTTGACCTCTTGCGCCCCTATGCCGACCACTTGTTGAACCGCTTTGGCCCGAACCGGATGCTTTGGGGCGGCGACTGGCCGGTCGTCAACCTTGGCGCCGGTTTACCCGCATGGATCGACATGGCGCGGGCGTTGCTGGCAGGCCTTTCGCCCGACGAACAACATGCCATCGGGCAGGGGACGGCACGGCGCGTCTACGGCGTCTGACCGATCAGATGCCCGCTTCGATCACCTGTTCCAGCCGGGCATAGCTGTCCTCCATCCCGTCCTGCATGCCCGAGGCCAGCACCGCAGCCCGCGCCTCGGCATTGGGCAGGGACATTCGCATCACCAGCCGGGTGCCGGTGCCCACAGGTTCGAAGGTTGTCGTCACGTGGTTGTCGGGGGTCGGCTCGGGCAGGAACATGCGTTCGATGTGCACGATCCGGCTGTGCGGCGTGACTTCGATATATTCGCCGGTGGCGTAAAAGCTGACATGCCTGCCGTCCGACCACTCGAACCGGATTGCGCCTCCGGGCCGCGCGTCGGAAATGCAGACCGGCATCGACCAGCCCTCGGGCCCTAGCATCCAGCGGCGGATGAGGTCGGGTTCGGTATGGGCGCGAAACACCGCTGCGGGGGGTGCTGCGAAGCGACGGGTCACGACGATGTCGGTTTCGCCATCGGTCACGAAGGTGGTTGTCATGGCGCATTTCCTTTCTGGTCAAAAGAGAGCGTGTCGATCCGTCCGAAAACGGCTTCCATCCAGTCCGTGGAGCCGTCCGCCACCGCTGCGGCCCGTGCGTCGGCGCTGGCATAGCGCATCAGGTGCGTCATCCGGGTGCCGGAGCCGTGCACAGCCAGATCGGTGGTGACTTCGACGCAGTAGGCCGGATCGCGGCTGAAGTGTTCAAGGTGAACCATCCGGCGCGGCGCATCCATGCGCATCGGTTTGTCCTTTCAGGTCTTGGACACGGGGCGCGTGGCCGTGGCGTCCGTGGTATCTGCGTCCATGTCGGCCAGCACATCATCCAGCCGGACATAGCGCGCCTCCCACAGCGCGCGGTATTGGCCGAGCCATTCCCACAACGCCTCCACCGCGTCGGCTTTCAGGCGGCGGGGGCGGGCGGTGCCGTCGACACGGGTTTCGATCAGCCCGGCGTCCTCTAGCACCTTGAGGTGGCGGCTGACCGCGGGCTGGCTGATCGGGAACGGGCGGGCCAGTTCTTGCACCGTCGCCTCGCCTTGCGCCAGCCGCGCGAGGATGGCGCGGCGGGTGGGGTCGGCAAGGGCCGCGAAGGCTGGATCGAGGGGCATGGCGTTTCCCAGTATATAACGAATCACTTATATAACGAATACGGGATAGAATACAGCCCCCATATTCAGCGTCCGGGCCGCGAGGATGCACTAGCCTTGCAGGCAAATTGTCGCTACTCTTCGCTCCATGACCCGGGGGTTACATCCGGGCGGGCAGAGCAGACGAAATCAGGCGGTACCCCATGACTGACATGGTCTATGGCTCCAATCCCGTTCGGGTGACGGAGCCGGTCCTTCCACGTTGGTGGCGGACGATCGACAAATGGACGCTCACCTCGGTGTTCGTGCTGTTTGGCATCGGGCTGCTTCTCGGCCTCGCCGCCTCGGTGCCATTGGCCACCCGCAACGGGCTGGAACCGTTCTACTATGTGCAGCGGCAGGCGTTCTTCGGCGTTGTCGCGCTGGTGGTGATGATCGCGATTTCGATGATGTCGCCGCCGATGGTGCGGCGGCTTGGCGTGCTGGGCTTTGCGGTGGCGATGGTCGCGCTGATGCTGCTGCCGTTCATCGGCACCGATTTCGGCAAAGGCGCAGTGCGGTGGTTCAGCTTCGGCTTCGCCTCGATCCAGCCATCCGAATTCCTCAAGCCCGGCTTCGTCATCGTCACCGCATGGCTGATCGCCGCCTCGCAGGAAATCAACAGCCCGCCTGGCAAGTCGATCTCGTTTGCCATCGCGCTGATCGTGGTGGCGTTTCTGGCGATGCAGCCCGATTTCGGGCAGGCGGCGCTGATCGTGTTTGCCTGGGGCGTGATCTATTTCGTCGGCGGCGCGCCGATGACGCTGATCGGCGTGGTGGGCGGCATCGTCACCGCCTTCGGCTTCGTGTTCTACGAATCCAGCGAACATTTCGCGCGCCGGATCGACGGCTTCCTGTCGCCTGACGTCGACCCGCGCACCCAGCTTGGATATGCGGCGAACGCCATTCAGGAGGGCGGCTTCTTCGGCGTCGGCGTGGGCGAGGGGCAGGTGAAATGGTCGCTGCCCGATGCCCATACCGACTTCATCATCGCGGTGGCGGCGGAGGAATACGGGCTGATACTCGTCCTGATCATCCTGGCACTTTACGGGGTGATCGTGGTGCGGTCGCTGATGCGGCTGGTCAAGGAGCGTGATCCCTTTACCCGGCTGGCCGGCGCGGGGCTTGCCTGCATCTTCGGCGTGCAGGCGATGATCAACATGGGCGTTGCCGTGCGTCTGTTGCCGGCCAAGGGCATGACGCTGCCGTTCGTCAGCTACGGCGGGTCGTCGGTAATTGCGGCGGGCATCACCATGGGGATGCTGCTGGCGCTGTCGCGCGCAAGGCCGCGCGGCGAGATCAGCGACATCTTCAAGCGGGGCCGTTGATGGCGCGGCTTCTGCTCATCGCGGCGGGCGGGACGGGCGGGCACATGTTCCCCGCCCAGGCCCTGGCCGAGGCGATGGTCAAGCGCGGCTGGCGGGTGAAACTGTCGACCGATGCGCGCGGCGCGCGCTATGCGGGCGGGTTTCCGGCCGAGGTGACGGTGGAGGAGGTTGGATCGGCCACCTTCGCGCGCGGGGGCATCGCGGCGAAGGCGCTGGTGCCGTTCCGCATTGCCGGGGGTATCATCGGCGCGGTCATGTCCTTCCTGCGCGACAAGCCCGACGTTGTGGTGGGCTTTGGCGGCTACCCCTCGATCCCGGCGCTGTCGGCGGCAACGCTGTTGCGGCTGCCCCGGATGATCCACGAACAGAACGGCGTCCTTGGCCGGGTGAACCAGATCTTTGCCCCGCGTGTCCACAAGGTCGCCTGCGGCACATGGCCCACCGCGCTGCCGGCGGGCGTCACGGGCGAACACACCGGCAACCCGGTGCGGCAAGCTGTCCTTGACCGTGCGGGGGCGGGCTACATTCCGCCCGGCGATTACCCGATGAGCGTTGTCGTCATTGGCGGAAGTCAGGGCGCGCGCATCCTGTCGGATGTGGTGCCCGCCGCCATCGCCGCCTTGCCAGACGCGATCCGCCGCAACCTGCGCGTGGCCCATCAGGCCCGCGCCGAAGATGCCGAACGGGTGACCGCCGCCTATGACTCGGCGGGCATCATGGCCGAGGTGCAGCCCTTCTTCACCGACATCCCGCGCCGCCTGACCGAGGCGCAACTGGTCGTCTCCCGCTCTGGCGCGTCGTCGGTTGCCGACATCTCGGTCATCGGCCGCCCGTCGATCCTGATCCCCTATGCCGCCGCGACCGGCGACCACCAGACCGCCAATGCGCGCGGGCTGGTTGACGCAGGGGGAGCCTTTTTGATCCCCGAGAAGTTGCTTGACGCGACCAGCCTCAGCGGCCACATGGCCGCAATCCTCGGCCAGCCGAAGGCAGCCGAACAGATGGCCCGCGCCGCCCTTGCGCAAGGCCGCCCCGATGCGACAGAGCGCCTTGCAGCCCTCGTCCAAGACCTCGTGAAGGAGGCATGACATGAACGCCGCAACCAAATTGCCGATGGAACTTGGCCCGATCCATTTCGTCGGGATCGGTGGCATCGGAATGTCGGGCATCGCCGAAGTGCTGATGACCCTTGGCTACCGGGTACAGGGATCGGACGCGAAAGCGTCGAAGATCACCGACCGGCTGGTGAAGCTGGGCGCCACCTTCTTTGAAGGTCAGGCCGCCGAAAACATCGGCGATGCGGCTGTGGTGGTGATCTCTTCCGCCATCAAGAAGGGCAACCCGGAACTGGAAGAAGCGCGCCGCCGCAAGCTGCCGGTGGTGCGCCGGGCCGAGATGCTTGCCGAACTTATGCGGCTGCGATCGAACATCGCCATCGCGGGAACGCATGGCAAAACTACGACCACGACAATGGTTGCTACGCTTCTGGACAAGGGCGGGTTTGATCCAACCGTGATCAACGGAGGGGTTATCCATGCCTATGGCTCGAACGCCCGCGCCGGGGCAGGGGAGTGGATGGTGGTCGAGGCGGACGAGTCCGACGGCAGCTTCAACCGCTTGCCCGCGACCATCGCCATCGTGACCAACATCGACCCCGAGCATATGGAACATTGGGGCACCTTCGATGCCCTTCGCAAAGGCTTTTACGATTTCGTGTCGAACATCCCGTTCTACGGCCTTGCGGTCTGCTGCACCGACCACCCGGAGGTGCAGGCGCTGGTCGGGCGCGTCACCGACCGCCGCATCGTGACCTTCGGTTTCAACGCGCAGGCCGATGTGCGGGCGCAGAACCTGACCTACGTCAACGGCGTCGCGCATTTCGATGTGGCGTTGCAGGCCGAAAACACCGTGATCGAAGGCTGCACCCTGCCGATGCCCGGCGATCACAACGTGTCGAACGCGCTTTCGGCAATCGCTGTCGCCCGCCACCTTGGCATGAAAAAGGACGAGATCCGCGAAGCCTTGGCCAGTTTCGGCGGCGTCAACCGTCGCTTCACCCGCGTAGGCGAGGTGAACGGTGTGACGATCATCGACGATTACGGCCATCACCCGGTTGAAATCGCCGCCGTGCTGAAGGCGGCGCGGCAGGCGACCAAGGGGCGGATCATCGCCGTCCACCAGCCGCACCGCTATACCCGTCTGTCCAGCCTGTTCGACGATTTCTGCACCTGCTTCAACGAGGCGGATGTGGTCGCCATCGCCGATGTCTATGCCGCCGGCGAAGACCCCATCCCCGGTGCCAGCCGTGACGATCTGGTGGCGGGTCTCATCGCCCACGGCCACCGCCACGCCCGCGCACTGCTTGACGAGGCTGATCTGGCGCGTCTCGTGCGCGAACAGGCGCGGCCCGGTGACATGGTGGTGTGTCTTGGCGCGGGCACGATTTCCGCTTGGGCCAACAACCTGCCCGCCAAGCTGATGGGGCAGGCGGCCTGAGATGAGCACGCCCCTTGTCCTTGGCTGCTTCTGGATCATCGCCGCCGCCATCGTGGCGATGCTGCCGATGAAACGCCAGATGCTGCCGGGCATGGCGCTGTTGGTGGCCGCCCCGGTCCTCTTGGTGTGGATCGCCTACGCGCATGGCTGGATATGGCTGGCGCTGGGCCTCTTCGCCTTCCTGTCGATGTTCCGCAACCCGCTCCTTTATTTCGTGCGCCGCGCGCTTGGCCGCCCCGCCGATCTGCCGCCGGAGTTGCGCAAATGATGCTGCCGCTGGCCTTGTGCCTTGTCTGGCTGGTGTTGGCGAACCTGATCGCAATGTTCCCGTCGCGCGATCACCATTGGCGCGCGGCCTATGTGCTGATCGCGCTGGGTATCCCGCTTCTGGGCTGGGTCACTTATGAACACGGGCCGATCATCGGCATCGCCGTGCTTGCCGCCGGGGCGTCGATCCTGCGCTGGCCACTGGTGTTCTTCTGGCGCTGGGTGCGGTCGCGCATCGGGTCGCGCGAGGGATGATGTCGGGCAGCCTGATCCCGATGGCTGTGGCTGCGGCGGTGTTCGTGGCGGCGGTGGTGGCGCTGGCGTGCTGGTATGTGGCGGCGCGGCTGGGCCAGGGGTGGGCGATGGCCCTGCCGCTGGTCGCCTTGGCCGGGTTTGTGCTGACGGTCTGGGAACGGGTCGACGCGACGCTGGCCGAGGGGCTGGGGTTCTTGGCGCTTTGCGCGATCGTCGCCGCGCCCATCCTGATCGGTGCCGCGATCGGCATCGGGCTTTACCGCTGGCGCCGCAAGTCTGCCGCGCGCTGACCCACCCCTTGCCTGACCGCGACCCCACCGCTACCAAGGCCCGCATGACCGACATGCCCACCCCTCGCGGCACCCTGACGCCCGACCGCCCGCTTGCCGACCTGACGTGGCTGCGCGTCGGCGGGCCAGCGGATTGGCTGTTCCAACCGGCGGACGAGGCTGATCTGTCGGCCTTCCTCGCCGCGCTCGACCCTGCCGTGCCGGTGTTTCCGATGGGCGTCGGATCGAACCTGATCGTCCGCGATGGCGGTATCAGGGCCGTGGTTATCCGGCTTGGCCGCGGCTTCAACACGATTTCGGTGGCGGGCGATAGCGTTACCGCAGGTGCCGCAGCACTTGACGCGCATGTGGCGAAAAAGGCCGCCGAGGCGGGGCTGGACCTGACGTTCCTGCGCACCATTCCCGGTTCCATCGGCGGCGCGGTGCGGATGAATGCGGGCTGCTACGGGTCGTATGTCTCCGACCACCTGATTTCTGCCCGCGTGATCCTGCGCGACGGGCAGATCGTCGACCTGCCCGCCGCTGACCTGCACCTTGCATACCGCCAAAGCACCTTGCCCGACGGCGCCGTGATCGTCGCCGCCACCTTCCGCGCCGATAAAGGCGACCCTTCGGCGCTGGAGGCGCGGATGGCCGACCAGATCGCCAAGCGCGACGCGAGCCAACCGACCAGGGACCGCAGCGCCGGATCGACCTTTCGCAATCCGGCCGGGTTCTCCTCCACGGGCCGGGCCGATGACAGCCACGAACTGAAGGCCTGGAAAGTGATCGACGACGCCGGTTTGCGCGGTGCGACCCTTGGCGGGGCGCAGATGTCGCCCAAGCATTCCAATTTTCTGATCAACATAGGGGGTGCCACCGCCGCCGATCTGGAAAATCTGGGGGAGGACGTGCGAAAAAGGGTTTTCCAACAGAGCGGTATCACGCTAGAGTGGGAAATCATGCGGGTAGGCGAACGCCTGCAGGAATAACAAATATCACGGGCCACCAAAGGTCCGGATGAGGCAGTAAATGGCGGGTGCATCGAGCGGGATGCCCTCCAGAGTGGCGGTGTTGATGGGTGGACCTTCCGCAGAGCGGGAAGTGTCACTTGTCTCTGGGCATGAATGTGCCAAGGCCCTCAGGGTGGCGGGGTATGAGGTGGTCGAGGTCGATTGCGACCGCGACCTTCCCGCACGTTTGTCTGCCATCAAGCCCGATGTCTGTTTCAACGCGCTGCATGGCCGCTGGGGCGAAGATGGCTGCGTGCAGGGCATGCTGGAATGGCTGGGCCTGCCCTACACCCATTCAGGCGTGCTGGCCTCGGCGCTGGCGATGGACAAGGCGAAATCCAAGGAAGTCTACGCCGCCGCCGGCCTGCCGATCGTGACCAGCGTGCTGGCCACCCGCGAGGCGGTCGAGGCCGGGCATGTCCTGCCGCCGCCCTATGTGGTCAAGCCGAACAACGAAGGCTCGTCGGTCGGCGTCTATATTGTCCGTGAGGGCGCCAACGCCCCGCGTCTGGCGGCGACGATGCCCGCCACCGTGATGGTCGAAACCTACGCGCCGGGGCGCGAATTGACGACCACCGTGATGGGCGACCGCGCGCTTGGCGTGACCGACATCATCACCGACGGCTGGTATGACTATGATGCCAAATACAAACCCGGCGGCAGCCGCCACGAATGCCCCGCAAACATCCCCGCCGAGATCGAGGCAGCCTGCCTTGACTACGCGCTGCGCGCCCATGCCGCCCTTGGCTGCCGTGGCGTCAGCCGCACCGACTTTCGCTGGGACGAAGCGCGCGGATTGGCAGGGCTGATCCTGTTGGAAACCAACACCCAGCCCGGCATGACGCCCACCTCGCTTGCCCCCGAACAGGCGGCGATGCGTGGCATCGGCTTTCCGGAGTTTTGCGACTGGATGGTGAGGGACGCATCATGCAACCGTTGACCGCGCGGCGCGAACGCGCGCAAAGCCGCACCCTGCGCGACCCGGCGCCCAGCCGCTGGGCCTACCGCCTGCAACGCGTGATGCTGACGCCGCATCTGCGGATGCTGATCCGCACCGGCCTGCCGACCTTTGCCGTCCTTGGCGCGGTGGCGCTGTTCTTTGCGCATGAACCGAACCGGGCGGCGGTGATCAACACCTTCACCAACCTGCGCGACCAGTTCGAGGATCGCCCCGAATTCCGCGTCTCGCTTGCCCGGATCGAAGGCGCGTCTGATGATCTGGCCGAGGCGGTGCGCGCGCGGCTTGAGATCCAGCTGCCGCAATCGTCGTTCGACATCGACCTTGATGCCGCCCGCCACCGGATCGAGGCGCTGGATGCGGTCAAGCAGGCCGAACTGCGCGTCCGGTCGGGCGGGGTATTGCAGGTGCTGATCACCGAGCGCGTCCCCGTCGCCGTCTGGCGCACCGAAGACGGGCTGACCCTGCTGGATGACACCGGCCACCGCGTTGCGGGGCTTGTGGCGCGCACCGACCGCCCCGATCTGCCGCTGATCGCCGGAACAGGTGCTGATACCGCCACACCCGAGGCGCTGGACCTGATCGCCGCCGCCGGCCCGCTGGAGCCGCGCATCCGCGGCGTGGTGCGGATGGGCGAACGGCGCTGGGATATCGTGCTTGACCGCGACCAGCGCATCATGCTGCCCGAAAAGAACCCCGTCCGTGCGCTCGAACGCCTGCTGGCGCTTGACCATGTGCAAGACATCATGAACCGCGACCTTACCGCCATCGACCTGCGTATCGACCACCGCCCGGTCCTGCGCCTCACCCCATACGCCCTCGGCCAGATGCGTCAGGCCCAAGGCATAGACACCGTGGAGAACGAACTGTGACCGATCTCTATACTTCGCAACGAGCGATGCGGAACATGCGCAAGGCTGCCATGCAGCGCGGCGTGATCGCCATTCTGGACGTCGGCACATCAAAGATCGCCTGTCTGATCCTGCGCTTTGACGGGCCGGACATGCGCGAACAGGAAGGCGTCGGGCCGATGGCGGGGCAAAGCCAGTTCCGCGTGATCGGTGCGGCGACCACCCGGTCGCGCGGTGTGCGCTTTGGCGAGATTTCGGTGATGAACGAGACGGAGCGCGCGATCCGCACCGCCGTGCAGGCCGCGCAGAAAATGGCCAACGTCCGTGTCGATCATGTCATCGCCTGCTTTGCCGGGGCCGAACCGCGCAGCTATGGCCTTGTCGGTGAACATGAATTGCAGGATTCGGTCGTTACCGAACAGGACGTGGCCCGCGCCCTCGCCGCCTGCGACGTGCCCGACATCGGCCCGGGGCGCGAGGTGTTGCACGCCCAGCCGGTGAACTTCGCGCTGGATCACCGGTCGGGTCTTGGCGACCCGCGCGGCCAGATCGGCAACAAGCTTTCCTGTGACATGCACCTGCTGTCGGTCGACGGCGATGTGGTGCAGAACCTTCTGTACTGCATCAAGCGCTGCGACCTTGAACTCGCCGGCATCGCGTCGTCGGCCTATGTCTCGGGCATCTCCAGCCTCGTCGAGGACGAGCAGGAATTGGGCGCCGCCTGCATCGACATGGGCGGCGGGGCCACGGGCCTGTCGGTGTTCATGAAGAAACACATGATCTACGCCGATAGCGTGCGGATGGGCGGCGATCACGTCACCTCCGACATCTCCAAAGGCCTGCAAATCCCGGTCACCACCGCCGAACGCATCAAGACACGCCACGGCGGTCTTTACGCCACCGGCATGGACGACCGCGAGATGATCGACATCGGCGGGGACTCAGGCGACTGGGAAAAGGACCGCCGCCAGATCAGCCGGACCGAACTGATCGGCATCATGCGCCCCCGTGTCGAGGAAATACTTGAAGAAGTCCGTGCCCGGCTTGACGTGGCGGGTTTCGATCACCTGCCCAGCCAGCAGATCGTGCTGACCGGCGGCGGCAGCCAGATCCCCGGCCTTGACGGGCTTGCGTCCCGCATCCTTGGCCAGCGCGTCCGCCTTGGCCGCCCGCTCCGTGTTCAAGGCCTGCCACAGGCGGCGACAGGGGCCGCATTTGCCAGCGCCGTGGGGCTGTGCCTGTTCGCCGCGCACCCGCAGGACGAGTGGTGGGATTTCGAGATCCCGGCCGAACGCTACCCCGCAAGGTCGCTCAGAAGGGCCGTCAAATGGTTCAAGGACAACTGGTAACCGCAACATGCGGATACACCGCCCAGATAACGGCGGATATGCGCAACAAACCCCCATATTTTGGGGAGTTTGAGGTTTTTCCGCGTGACCTTTGGTCACTTTGTGGATAGATTCGGGGATAAGTCGGCCTTTACGCGCCCGGGACAGGCGATTCCGAAGGTTTGGCAACAGAACGCGGCGTCATAAAAAAACGGACAGGCAACAATCCATGGCACTCAATCTGACGATGACCAACGAGCGTGAAGAGCTGAAGCCGCGTATCACGGTGTTCGGTGTGGGCGGGGCGGGTGGCAACGCCGTCAACAACATGATCGACAAGAACCTCGAAGGGGTCGAGTTCGTCGTGGCCAACACCGATGCCCAGGCGCTGCAGCAAAGCCGCGCGCACAGCCGCATCCAGATTGGCGTCAAGGTCACCGAAGGTCTTGGCGCAGGCGCGCGCCCCTCGGTCGGTGCCGCCGCTGCCGAAGAAACCATCGAAGAGATCGTAGATCATCTGGCGGGCGCGCACATGTGCTTCATCACCGCCGGCATGGGCGGCGGCACCGGCACCGGTGCGGCCCCGATCATCGCGCAAGCCGCGCGTGAATTGGGTGTGCTGACCGTTGGCGTCGTGACCAAGCCCTTCCAGTTCGAAGGCGGCAAACGGATGCGTCAGGCCGAAGAGGGCATCGACGCGCTGCAAAAGGTCGTCGACACGCTGATCATCATTCCGAACCAGAACCTGTTCCGGCTGGCCAACGAACGCACCACCTTTACCGAAGCCTTCGCGATGGCCGATGACGTGCTTTATCAGGGCGTCAAGGGTGTCACCGACCTGATGGTGCGGCCCGGCCTGATCAACCTCGATTTCGCCGACGTCCGCGCCGTGATGGACGAGATGGGCAAGGCGATGATGGGCACCGGCGAAGCCACCGGCGACGACCGCGCAATCCAGGCCGCCGAAAAGGCCATTGCCAACCCGCTTCTGGACGAAATCAGCCTGCACGGCGCCAAGGGTGTGCTGATCAACATCACCGGCGGCCATGACCTGACGCTGTTCGAACTGGACGAAGCCGCGAACATCATCCGCGAAAAGGTCGATCCCGACGCTAACATCATCGTCGGTTCCACGCTGGATACCTCGATGGAGGGCCGCCTGAGGGTTTCTGTCGTCGCCACCGGCATCGACGCGACCGCCGCGTCGCGCGCCGAAATGCCGGTTGCCCGTCGCTCGATGGCAGCACCGCTGACGCTGAACCCGGCACCGGTCGAACAGCCGCGCGCCCAGGCACCTCAGTATGTTCCGCAGCCGGCTCCCGTGGCCGCCGCCCCGGTCGAAACCCCGGTTATGGCCGCGCAGGACATGGACGACGGCGACGCCGATCTTTTCGACGCGATGAACGCTGGCCGTGACGATGTGGTCGCCAACGACGGCCTGCCGCCCCCGGCTTACCGGCCGCAGACGGCGGCCCCCGCAGTTCGCACCGTTGCCGCCTCGATCGAGGCTGATCCGGGTGAATTCGTGGCACCACGCCCGCGCGTCGCCGGTCAACCCTCGCCCGAGGCGCTGGCCCGCCTGCAAGCCGCCGTCAGCCGCGCGCCGACCAACGCCCGCCCGGCTGCAGCATCCGTCGCCCGCCCGATGGCAGCGCCCGCCGCGGCCACTGCCGCTGCTGCTGCCGGGCAGAAGGCCCGCTTCGGCATCGGCTCGCTGATCAACCGCATGGCCGGCCATCTGGAAACCGCCACCGACCGTCCGACCCAGCAGGTTGCCCGCCAGCAGCCCCCCGTCACAGCCTACGACGACGAGGCTGAACCCAGCGCAGATCAGGAACGCATTGAAATTCCAGCCTTCCTGCGCCGTCAGGCGAACTGAGAAAAGCTGTAACATATCGTGCGAAAGGCCCGGTTATCCGGGCCTTTTCTTTTTGCAATCAATGATTTGGCGGAACGAAGCCAGCTGTCACATACCGTTACAATGTGTGAGTTGAGCTTTAAGGGTTCCTTGTCTACTTCATCACCGGAAGGGCCGCGGCACTGTATCGCGTTCCATGAGAGGTCAGACGTTGCAGAACACCCTGAAAAGCGCGGTTACATTTACCGGCACTGGCCTGCACAGCGGTGCGCCGGTTCGCATGGTGGTGCGTCCGGCCTCGGCTGATTACGGGATCTGGTTCCGCCGCACCGACGTGACCGACCGTGACGCGATGGTCCCGGCCCGCTGGGATGCCGTGGTGCCGTCCAAGCTGTGCACCCTTGTCGAAAACGCTGCCGGCGTGTCGGTCTCTACCATCGAACACATCATGGCCGCGCTGGCCGGTTCCGCCATCCACAACGCGCTGATCGAAATCGACGGCCCCGAGGTTCCGATCCTCGATGGCTCCGCGATGCCTTTCGTGCAGGCGTTCATCCTGCGCGGCATCCGCGAACAGTTCGCCCCGGTGCGTGCTATCCGCGTGCAGAAATCGGTCGAAGTGCGCGACGGCGACGCCATCGCCCGCCTCGACCCCGCCGACATGCTTGAAATCGACTTCCGCATCTCGTTCACCGATGCCGCGATCGGCACGCAAAGCCGCCGGCTGAACATGGCCAATGGGGCCTTCGTGCGCGAACTTTCCGACAGCCGCACGTTTTGCCGTCAGGCCGATGTCGATGCAATGCGCGAACGAGGGCTTGCCCTTGGCGGCACGCTGGAAAACGCCGTGGTGTTTGAAGGCGCCGATGTGCTTTCGCCCGGCGGTCTGCGTCACGCCGACGAACCGGTGCGCCACAAGATGCTCGACGCCGTAGGCGATCTTGCGCTTGCCGGTGGCCCGATCCTTGGCCGCTACACCGGCGACCGCGCGGGTCACGCGCTGACCAACCGCCTCTTGCGCGCACTTTTCGCCGATCCCGAGGCGTTTCGCCTTGTAGATTGCGGCCCGCAGACCGTGGGCAAACTGCCCGGCGTCGGCGTGCATCGCGGTGATCTTCCGGTGCATGCCTGACTTCACGCGATCGGGTCCGCCGCGCAGCGAAAGGCGTTTTGCGCCCCGGATTTATCTGTGCTAGGACACATGCAAATCGCCTCAACGGTGTGCCCTGAAAGGGGCCCGGACAGGGGCAGCAGGTTTGGATAGGCGGAACATGGCAGGCGGCAGGTCGGGCGCAGGTTTCCTAATCGCAGCGCTTATGGTTGCATCTCTGGCTGGCTGTGCTGGCGGGACCAATGAGCGTGCGCTGGACACTTACACGGCCGAGGAAATCTACAAGAAGGGCGAGCTGGAGCTTGAAACCGGCAAGAAGCCGAAAGACGCCCTGATCTATTTCCAGGAGGTGGAGCGGCTTTACCCCTACACCGAATATGCCAAGCGCGCCCTGATCATGCAGGCATTCACCCACCACAAGGCCAAGGAATACGAAGAGGCCCGCGCCGCCTCGCAGCGCTTCCTCGACTTCTACCCCGGCGACGAGGACGCGCCCTATGCGCTCTACCTCATGGCGCTCAGCTATTACGACCAGATCGACGAGGTCGGTCGCGATCAGGGTCTTACCTTCCAGGCGCTGCAAGGTATGCGCGACGTGATCGAAACCTACCCCGACAGCGAATATTCTCGCTCGGCGATCCTGAAGTTCGACCTTGCTTTCGACCAGCTTGCCGCGAAAGAGATGGAGATCGGTCGCTTCTACCTCAAACGCCGGCACTACACCGCCGCGATCAACCGCTTCCGCACCGTCGTGCAGGATTTCCAGACCACCAGCCACACGCCCGAAGCGCTGCACCGCCTGACCGAAGCCTACCTCGCGCTTGGCCTGACCGACGAGGCGCAAACCTCGGCCGCGATCCTTGGTTACAACTACCGGTCGTCGCCATTCTACGATGACAGCTTCCGTCTGTTGAAGGGCCGTGGTCTCAGCCCCGAGGCAAAGGGCGAGGGCTGGCTGAACACCATCTACAGCCAGATGGTCAAGGGCGAATGGTTGTGACCCGGATGGGCGCAGCGCCCATCCATGCGGGGCTGCAATGCTGATCTCCCTCGATATCCGCGATGTGCTGATCATCGACCGGCTGTCGCTGGACCTTGGCCCCGGCCTCAACGTGCTGACCGGCGAAACCGGGGCCGGCAAGTCGATCCTTCTGGATGCGCTCGGCTTCGTCCTTGGCTGGCGGGGCAGGGCGGAACTTGTGCGTCAGGGGGCGGCGCAAGGCGAAGTGACCGCCGTGTTCGACCTTCCCCCCGGCCACGCCGCCCATGCCGTGCTGGCGGAAGCCGGGATCGAGGCCGAGGGCGAGGTGATCCTGCGTCGTGTCAACTTTGCCGATGGCCGCAAGACCGCCTGGATCAACGACCGCCGCGTCTCGGGCGAGGTGTTGCGCGACCTGTCGGACCACCTCGTCGAACTTCACGGCCAGCATGATGACCGCGGCCTCTTGAACCCCCGCGGCCACCGCGCCCTTCTCGACGCCTACGCGGGCCTCGACCTTGCCCCCCTGCGCGCTGCATGGGTCGCGCAACGCACCGCCCGCACCGCGCTGGCCGAGGCAGAGGCGACCCTCGCCCGCGCCGCCGCCGAAGAGGAATACCTGCGCCACGCGGTGACCGAACTTGACAAGCTGAACCCCGAACCCGGCGAGGATGCCAGCCTCGACGCCCGCCGCCGCTTGATGCAAGGCGCCGCCCGCATCCGCGAAGACGTGGCCAAGGCGCTGGCGGCCCTGTCCGAAGACGGTGCCGAAGGCCGGATGCGCGATGCGATGCGCTGGCTGGAAGGTGCCGCCGACAAGGCCGAGGGTGCGCTGGAACCGGCGCTTGCAGCCCTGAACCGCGCCCTGATCGAACTTTCCGATGCGCAGGCCGGGGTCGAAGCCACGCTCCACTCCCTCGACTTCAACCCAGCCGAGCTTGAAGCCGCCGAAGAACGCCTGTTCGCGATTCGCGCCCTTGCCCGCAAGCATGGCCAGATACCCGACGAGCTTGGCAGTTTTGCCGCCGCGCTCCGCGCCCGCCTTGCGGCCATCGACGGCGGCACCGCAGGCCTTGCGCGCCTGCAAAAATCACTGACCGAGGCCGAGGCCGCCTACAGCGCCGAGGCCGCCCGCATCAGCACCGCCCGCCGCGCCGCCGCCATTCGGCTTGATGCTGCGATGGCCGCCGAACTCGCGCCCCTGAAGATGGAGCGTGCGGTGTTCGCCACCGAATTCGCGCCCGGCGAACCGGGGCCCGAGGGCACCGATGCTGTCACCTTCACCGTCGCCACCAACCCCGGCGCGCCCTCGGGTGCGCTGAACCGCATCGCCTCGGGCGGCGAACTCAGCCGCTTTCTTCTGGCTCTCAAGGTCTGCCTTACCGGCGACACCCCCGGCCAGACCCTGATCTTCGACGAGATCGACCGTGGCGTCGGTGGTGCTACCGCCGATGCCGTCGGCCGGCGCCTGAAGGCCCTCGCGCAAGGCGCACAAGTGCTGGTCGTCACCCACTCGCCACAAGTCGCGGCGTTCGGCGCGCAGCACTGGCGGGTTGAAAAGCGGGTGGCGAATGATCAGACGCTGTCCACCGTCACCGCGCTCGACGCGCCGGCAAGGGTCGAGGAAATCGCCCGAATGCTTGCCGGCGACACGATAACCGAAGCCGCCCGCGCGGCGGCCAAGGCCCTGCTGCAAACCTAGGCGATCTGCCCGTTTGTTACGGCAAAATGACACGACCTATGCGCCAGGCGCATGACGGCACTTCCCGATCAGGCCTATGATGCTGCGCTGCGGCATCCTATCTTTGCCTCACAAGGAAAAGGTAAGCCCATGTTGAACTTCATCAAAACCGCCCTGCGCAACTTCCCTTCGGTCCGCGAAGTGGAACGCGATTACCTCAATGCCGCCGTCTCGCGCTACGATCTGGAACGCCGCCAGCGCGAGGTCGACAACGGCCTCTTCCGCCGCTCCGGCTTCGATCACTGACGCCACGCCGCCTTCAACTTTGACCAAACATCCGCCCCCCAAGGGGCGGACGGCTCCGCAAGATACCAGTGGTCAGGGCACGACCTTGCCGGGGTTCATCACCCCCAACGGGTCCAGCGTCCGCTTGATCTCGCCCATCACATCCCAGCCCGCACCATGCTCGGCCGCCATGTAGGGGCGTTTGCCAAAGCCCACGCCATGCTCGCCGGTGATGGTGCCGCCCAAGCGCAGCGCGCGTTCGGCCATCTGCCCGGCCAGCGCCTTGGCGGTGGCAATCTCGCCCGCGCTTGCAGGATCGACCATCAGGATCGCGTGGAAATTACCGTCGCCCACATGTCCGAGGATCGGCCCCGGAATGCCTGACGCGGCAATATCCGCCCGCGTCTCCGCCACCGCCGCCGCCAGCGCGGAAATTGGCACGCAGACATCGGTCACGATCGCCCTGCACCCGGGGCGCGAGGCCAGAATCGCCCGATAGGCATCGTGGCGCAGTTTCCACAGCCGGCTGCGATCCTCCTGCCGCTCGGCCCAGGCGAAATTTTCCGCCCCGAACAGCCCCGCCACTTCCTGAAACCGCCGCACATCCTCGGCCACGCCCACCGGGTGGCCGTGAAACTCCAGCAGAAGTTGCGGTGCCAAGGGCAGGCTGCCGCCCGAATAGGCGTTGCAGGCCGCGACCGTCGCCTCGTCCAGAAACTCGATCCGCGCCATCGGAATGCCCGACTGGATCGTGGCGATCACGCAGTCGACCGTCGCGGCGATGGTCGGAAACGCCGCCACCGCCGCCATTACTGCCTCGGGCTGGCCATGTAGCCGCAGGGTCAGCTCGGTGATCAGCCCCAGCGTGCCTTCCGACCCCACGAACAGCGCCGTCAGGTCATAGCCCGACGCCGATTTCGGCGCAGCCGTCCCGGTGCGGATCACCCGGCCATCGGCCAGCACCACCTCCAGCCCGCGCACATTGTCGCGCATCGTGCCGTAGCGCACCGCCGTCGTCCCCGACGCCCGCGTCGCTGCCATCCCGCCTATCGAGGCGTTGGCGCCGGGATCGACCGGAAAGAACAGCCCCGTTGCGCGCAATTCGGTGTTCAGCGCTTCGCGCGTCAACCCCGGCTGCACCCGCACCAACCGATCCTCGGCCGCCACGTCCAGCACCGCCGCCATGTCGCGGAAATCGACCACAATGCCGCCCGCAACCGCCAGCGCGTGCCCCTCCAGCGACGTGCCCGCCCCCCAGCCGATCAGCGGCACCCGATGCCGCCCGCCCCACACCGCCAACTGCGCAACCTCACCTGTCGTGCGGGGGAACACGACCGCATCCGGCAGCCCCGCCGTGACCAGACTTTCGCTCTGCCCATGCGCCTCGCGCACCGGCATCGACAGCGAAAGCCGATCCCCGAACAGGGCGGCAAGATCGGATCGGGCAGCGTCGTTGAACATCGCCACAGCCTAAGCGGTTTGCCGGTGCTGGCAAGCCTAGCAAACGCCTGCCGCCTCTGGCCCTTTGCCGCGCCCTGCGCTATTGAGGCGCCATCCAACGCCAGCCTCGGAGGGGCCATGAAAGCCGCCGTCGTCACCTTCCCCGGATCGAACTGCGACCGTGACCTCGCCGTGGCCTTCGAGGCCGCCGGATTCGAGGTTGCCCGCGTCTGGCACAAGGACACCACCCTGCCAGCGGGCGTCGACGTGGTCGGCATCCCCGGCGGGTTTTCCTTTGGCGATTACCTGCGCTGCGGCGCCATCGCCGCGCAGTCGCCAATCGGGGCCGCCGTGCGTGCCCACGCTGATCGCGGCGGCTTTGCCATCGGCATCTGCAACGGCTTTCAGGTCCTGACCGAGATGGGCCTGCTGCCCGGCGTCCTGATGCGCAACGCGGGCCTCAAGTTCGTCTGCCGCAGCGTCACGCTGACCGTGGCCACCACGGCCAGCCCCTTCACGCAAAGCTACACCGCAGGCCAGCAGATCCGCATCCCGATCGCGCATCACGACGGCAATTACACCATCGACGACGCGGGCCTGCAGCGCCTGAAGGCCGAGGATCGCATCGCCTTCACCTACGTCGCCAACCCAAACGGCTCGATGGCCGACATCGCGGGCGTGCTGTCTGCGAACCGCCGAGTTCTGGGCATGATGCCGCATCCGGAACGCGCCATCGACCCGGCACTGGGCGGCGCGGACGGGCAGGGCGTCTTTGCCTCGCTGATGCGCGGGATGGCGCTGGCCTGACCGTCATCCGCTTGAGGCCGTATCAACCGGGCCATACTCTGCGGGCATGACGACAGTGGACCCAGCCGACCTAGACGAGACCGCCAAGGGATTGCCTTGGCGTGTGAAACTCGCCATCGGCCTGCTGCTGCTGCTTGCGGTCATTGTGGTGCTGGTCTCGAACCGGCTTTTGACCGACCGCTACGTCGATACCACCCGCAACCGCGCCGAAGTGCGGCTTGCGCTTTACACCGGCAACCTGATCTCGGAATTGCAGCGCACTTCGGTGGTGCCCTTGTTGCTGGCGCGCGATCCGGAACTGGTCCGGGCGCTGGCCGAGGGCAATTTCTCCAGCACATCGGCCAAGCTGATTGCCCTACAGGCCGAAATCGGCGTCGCCTCGATCCGGCTCGTTGACAACGATGGCCGCGTCGTCGGCGCGACCAACCGCAACGTGCTTGGCACCAGCTACAAGTCCGACCCCTATTTCGTCGATGCGCAGCGGGCGGATGGCACCATCTTCACCCCGGTCCGTCGCGAGGCGGGCGGCTATGATTTCGTCTATTCGCGCAGCATCCGGTCGGACTCGCGGCTGATGGGCGTGATCGTGGTGTCAGTCGACCTGATGAAATTCGAACGCGCCTGGGCGGGCCTGCAGGACGCCGTGCTTGTCACCGACAGCGAAGGCAGCGTCGTGCTTGCAACCGAACCTCGCTGGCGCGGCTTGCCGATGGACGATGCGCTGTCGCTGCGCGACGCGCCGTCGGCCATTTCGCGCGCGCTGCAGGCGACGGCCGACTGGGCGCAGGTGCCGCCAGATGCCTATGTCAAGGGCGAGGCGGTGATGCAGACAGAGGCGCGGGTGCCGTTCCGCGGCTGGCGGATCTACACCTACACCGCCTACAATTCGGTGCGTGATCAGGTGAACGGCATCCTTGCGCTGGAAATCATGGGTTTCGCGATCCTGATGGCGATCACCTTCTACATCCTGTCGCGCCGCGCCCTGTCACGATCATTGCTGTTTCAGCGCGAGTCTGCGGAACTCCGGATGCTCAATGCGCGTTTACAACGCGAGATTGCCGAACGGGAAAAGGTACAGAAAGACCTCGAGGTGGCCGAACTGACCTTGGCACAATCCTCCAAGCTGGCCGCTTTGGGCGAGATGTCTGCGGCTGTCAGCCACGAGTTGAACCAGCCTCTCGCCGCGATGAAGACCTACCTCGCCGGGGCGCGGCTCTTGCTGCAAAGAAAGCGTCTGGAAGAGGCGCTGTCGTCGTTCCAGCGGATCGACGACCTGATCGAACGGATGGGCGCGATCACCCGCCAGTTGAAGTCTTACGCAAGGAAGGGCGGCGAAGCCTTTGAACCGGTTGACCTTCGCGCCTGCGTTTCCTCGGCCCTGTCGATGATGGAGCCGCAGTTGAAGGCCCGCATCGTCAAGATCACCCGTGGCCTGCCGCGCCAGCCCGTCATGGTGATGGCCGACCGCATCCGTCTCGAACAGGTGATCATCAACCTGTTGCGCAACGCGCTTGACGCGACCAAGGACACCGAAACCCCGCAGATCGACATCCTTCTTTCGGCGGGTGAGACGGCGACCCTGACGGTGCGCGACAACGGCCACGGGATCGTCGATCTCGATAACCTGTTCGAGCCGTTCTACACGACGAAGAAACCGGGCGAGGGCGTCGGCCTTGGCCTTGCGATATCAAGCGGCATCGTCACCGACCTTGGCGGTCGGCTGACGGCGCGCAACGGCGAAAGCGGCGGTGCCGTCTTCGAAATGCAATTGCCGATTCTCGGCAAGGAACAACAAGCAGCGGAATGAGGATTCTATGGTTCGGGCTATGAAAGTCGCGATCGTCGATGACGAGGCCGATATGCGGCAGTCCATCAGCCAGTGGCTTGCGCTCAGTGGGTTCGATACCGAAACCTACGCCAGCGCCGAAGACGCGTTGAAGGTTATCGGGCCAGAGTTTCAGGGCGTCGTGGTCAGCGACATCAAGATGCCGGGGATGGATGGCATGTCCTTTCTGAAACGGCTGATGGGGCAGGACAGCGGCCTGCCAGTGATCATGATCACCGGCCACGGCGACGTGCCGATGGCGGTGGAGGCGATGCGGGTAGGGGCGTTCGATTTTCTGGAAAAGCCGTTCAACCCCGACCGGATGACCGAACTTGCCAAGCGCGCGACGCAGGCTCGGCGGATGACGCTGGACAACCGCGCGCTGCGCAAGGAGCTGTCCGACGGCTCCACCATCATGAAAAAGCTGATCGGTTCTTCGCCCGCGATGGAACGGCTGCGCGAAGACATCCTCGACCTTGGTCAGGCCGACAGTCACGTGCTGATCGACGGC
This sequence comes from Tabrizicola sp. BL-A-41-H6, assembly GCF_050632395.1. Classification (GTDB taxonomy): domain Bacteria; phylum Pseudomonadota; class Alphaproteobacteria; order Rhodobacterales; family Rhodobacteraceae; genus JAUYQR01. The sequence continues at coordinate 3,130,228 of NZ_CP192600.1, read as the reverse complement.
GAAACCGGCACCGGCAAGACGCTTGTGGCCCACGCGCTGCACGCCGTCGGCCCGCGCGCTGCCAAGAAGTTCGTCACCATCTCCTGCGCCGCATGGGGCGAGGATCAGCTTGCCGCGCGCCTCTTTGGCCCCGCCGAAGATGGCCAGCTGCCACTGATCGAGGAAGCCCGCGGCGGCACCCTCTGTCTTGAGGATATCGAGGCGCTCAGCCACTCGCTGCAAGCTCGCCTGCTGACCGTGATCAACGATCAGGGCACGCCGCCCGAAACCCGGATCATCGCGATCTGCAACCAGCACGCCCCCGACACCACGCTGGAAGCCGTGCTGCGCCCCGATCTTTTCTACCGCCTTGGCGCCATGACGATCCTGCTGCCGCCGCTGCGGTCACGCGGCGAAGACATCCTCCAGTTGTTCACCCGCATGTCCGAACAGTTCGCCGAGGAGTACGGCTGCGACGCACCTCAGGTGACCGCACAGGAAGCCGCCCAGCTTCTGCAGGCACCCTGGCCCGGCAACGTCCGCCAACTGGTGAACATCGCCGAACGCGCGGTCTTGCAGAACCGCCGCGGTTCCGGCTCCATCGCCAGCCTGCTGATGGCCGACAACGAAGCCTCCGGCCCGGCGCTGACCACCGAAGGCAAGCCGCTGAAGGATTACGTCGAAGCTTTCGAGCGGATGCTGATCGACAACACCATGCGCCGCCACAAGGGCTCGATCGTCGCGGTGATGGAAGAGTTGTGCCTGCCGCGCCGCACGCTGAACGAAAAGATGGCGAAGTATGGCCTGACCCGGTCGGATTACGTCTGACAGCACCACGAAACCCGCCCAACCCCTTGATCGCGCACGCATCCCTGCGGCCCGGCCCCGGCACTTGCCCCCTTGGCAGGCACCGGGCGGCACGGTGGCGCGGAAATTCGCCATTGTGTTTCCGCCCGCTTTGCCCTTAGGGTCGCATGACGCGCAAGTGACACTCGCGCGCTAGAATTCCATCGCGATGTCGGACCCGGCGCCCCATGCGTGCTGCCGCCAACGCGATCTCACCGGCCGGAAGGCCACAGAATTTCCCGCCCGGTCCTAGGGCTTGGCGGGACTTGACAGGTGGGTGTCCGCAAGGCCGCCCAGACGTGAACCGCGATGATGCGAGCGACATCGGCAAGTGACGGCGAGGGGTGCCCACAGGGCACGCCCCGGCCATTTGCGTTGCACGCCATCGCCCGAACAAGCCGCCCTTACCCCGTCAACCATCCGCCAGGGGCTTCCCCGGGCGGTGCCTTTGGCAGGCCGGGCGCATTGGAACAAAATGGCCAAGAAGATGCTGATCGACGCCACCCACGCCGAGGAAACTCGCGTTGTGGTGGTAGACGGAAACAAGGTTGAAGAATTCGACTTCGAGACCGTCAACAAACGCCAACTCGCCGGAAACATCTATCTCGCCAAAGTGACCCGGGTGGAGCCTTCGCTCCAGGCTGCCTTTGTCGAATACGGTGGCAACCGGCACGGATTTCTGGCCTTCGCCGAAATCCACCCCGACTATTACCAGATCCCCGTCGCCGACCGCAAAGCCCTGATCGAGGAAGAGCGCCAGATGGCGCGCGCCGAGGAGGAGGAGGACAACCGCCGCTCGCGCCGCCGCACCCCCCGCCCGCAGCAGGCCAAGGCCGAAGCCGTCAAGACAGACGATGCCGTGACCGAAGGCCCAAGCGGCATGGACGTCGTCGACCTCGATGACGAGGACAACCTCGACACGCAGGTGGAAACCGTCGCCGAGGCCGCTGCCGAACCGGCAACCGAAGCGCATGACAATGCGCACGATCACGACCATCCGCACGACCACGACCACAGCGCCGATGGCGAAGAAAAATCCGAACGCCCCTACCGCGCAATGGACCACGCCTCCGACACCGACGATGAGATCGAATCCATCGCCGAAGAAGACGTGGCCGAGGAGATCAGCGCCCCGCGCCGCCCGCGCGCCCGCCGCTACAAGATTCAAGAGGTCGTCAAGGTTCGCCAGATCATGCTGGTGCAGGTGGTCAAGGAAGAACGCGGCAACAAGGGTGCCGCGCTCACCACCTACCTGTCGCTCGCCGGTCGTTACTGCGTGCTGATGCCCAACACCGCGCGCGGTGGCGGCATTTCCCGCAAGATCACCCAGGCCGCCGACCGCAAGAAGCTCAAGGAAATCGCGCAGGAAATCGAACTGCCGGAAGGCGCGGGCCTCATCATCCGCACCGCTGGTGCCAAACGCACCAAGCCCGAGATCAAGCGCGACTACGAATATCTGATGCGGCTTTGGGAACAGATCCGCGAACTGACCCTCAAGTCGATCGCGCCTGCCGCGATCTACGAGGAAGGCAACCTGATCAAACGCTCGATCCGCGATCTTTACAGCCGCGAGATCGACGAGGTGCTGGTCGAAGGCGAGGCGGGCTACCGCACCGCCAAGGACTTCATGCGCATGATCATGCCAAGCCACGCCAAGCAGGTCGTGCGCTATACCGAACCGATGCCCTTGTTCGCCAAGTTCCAGGTCGAAAGCTATCTGGGCGGCATGTTCAACCCGGTGGTGCAGCTGCGCTCCGGTGGCTACATCGTGATCGGCATCACCGAAGCACTGGTTGCCATCGACGTGAACTCGGGCCGTGCCACCAAGGAAGGCTCGATCGAGGATACCGCGCTCAAGACCAACCTTGAAGCCGCCGAGGAAGTGGCCCGCCAGCTTCGCCTGCGCGACCTCGCCGGTCTGATCGTCATCGACTTCATCGACATGGAAGAACGGCGCAACAACGCCGCGGTCGAGAAAAAGTTGAAGGACAAGCTGAAAACCGACCGCGCCCGCATTCAGGTCGGCCGCATTTCGGGCTTCGGCCTGATGGAGATGAGCCGCCAGCGCCTGCGCCCCGGTATGCTCGAAAGCACCACCCAGCCTTGCCAGCACTGCCACGGCACTGGCCTGATCCGGTCGGATGACAGCATGGCGCTGCAAGTGCTGCGCGCGCTGGAAGAGGAAGGCACACGGAAACGCTCGAAAGAGGTGCTCCTGAAAGCCCCGGTCGGGATCGTGAACTTCCTGATCAACCACAAGCGCGAACACATCGCCACGATCGAGGCGCGCTATGGCATGGCCGTGCGGATCGAGGCTGATCCGACGATGATCAGCCCTGATCACGTGATCGAAAAGTTCAAGACCGCGATCCGAGCCGTGCCGGAAACCCCGGTAATCTCGGGCCATGCCGGCCTGATGGGCGCCGCCGTTGACGAAGAAGACGATTACATCGACGAGATCGAGGACGAAGAAGTCGAGGCCGAGGCCGAGGTTGAGGTTGAGGCCGCCGAGCCTGCCGCCGCCCGCGAACCGGGTGCTGCCGCGCCGCGTCCTGTGGCGGATGGTGACGGCACCGGCAAGAAAAAGCGTCGTCGGCGTCGGCGTCGGCGGGGTGGTGCGCGTGAAGGCGGGCTCGAGGCTGGTGCCAATGGCGCCGAGGCGGGCGATGCCAGCGATGACGACGAAGATGACGGCGACGATGTGGCTGCCGATGCGGTGACCGAACCGGCAGCGGCGGCAGCCGAAGCCGAGGCTGGCACCAAGGCCCGGCGCACCCGCAAACCACGCGCCAAGGCCGAGGTTGCCGAGGCTGCACCTGCCGCAGCCGTGGCCGCCGAAGCCGCTCCCGTGGCAGATGCCAAACCCGAAACCAAATCCGGTCGGCGTCCCTCGCGCTCACGGGCCAAGCCTGCGACAGAAACCGCGCAGGCCGAAGGGGTTGCCGAAGCAGCGGCGGAAGCCGCCCCGGTACCTGCCGCAGAGCCTGCCCCCGAACCTGCCGCAGAACCTGCCAAAAAGCCTGGCCGCGCCCGCAGCGCCAAGCCAAAGGCCGAGCCTGCGCCAGAACCGGTAGCTGAACTGGTGGCAGCGCCTGTCGCAGAACCTGTGGCAGCACCGTCAGCCGCCGCAGCGCCTGCGCCGCAACCAGCGCCGGCCGCGCCGGTCGTGGAAACAGGTGCCGAAGATCCGGCAAAGCCGAAGAAAAAAGGCTGGTGGTCGCTCGGTCGATAAGCGCCACGACCGGCAAAGATCAACGGCGGCAGATATCGCGTACGGCTGGGTAATCCAACCCGTTCCGGTACCGGCCAACTGACATGAAAGACCCTGCCGGAAATATTCCGGCAGGGTCTTTTGATCTCGTGCCCGCCTGTCGCCTCAAGGTGGGGCCATCTGCCCAAGCCCCCGCTGATCGCGAAACGCGCCGTCATCGCGATGATTGACGACGATGACGGAAATCAATGCCGTCATATTCAGATTTGTAAAAAATGACTCGTGGAAGTGTTCTATCGGGAGCAATCAGATGAAGATGAGATCCTTGCTGACGTCTGTTCTACTTGCCTCTTCAGTGTCCGTTGGTGCCGCTTCGGCGGCGGCGACCGACATCGGCGCAGAGCTCTTTGCTACCTACTGCACGGCCTGTCACGGCGCGGCAGGTCTGGGGGACGGCGACATGGCCAACGTCGTGAATATTCCGTCGCCGAACCTCACCCTCTTGTCAAAGAACAATGGCGGCGTGTTTCCGATGCTGAGGGTGCTTCAGGTCATCGATGGCCGCTCGGGCGTCCGGGCGCATGGCGGTGCAATGCCGCTTTGGGGTGATGTGTTCACCGATGAGGTAGGGGATTCCGAAGGGGCATATGGTGGTGTGCTTGAAGTGCGGGGGCGCATCCTGTCGCTCGCGACCTATCTGGAATCGATACAGAAATAGGGCTGCCGCCCGTGCGGGGCGTGGCAGGGCGCTGCGCCCTGTCCGAACCAAGATCGGCCTTTCCGAGGGTGCGATCGAGGGGTCTGATCCGATGGATGGCACTAAGGCCCGGTCGGGGATTCCTTGGCCGGGTCTCTTGGCTCATGGCCCGGCCAGCACTGCGTGCCGCGATCACCCGCCGCCTTTTTCCTTGCGGATCAGATACAGCGCCACCCCGCCCTCGGCCCGCGTCTCCAGCAGGCGGTGCCCGCTTTCGGCGCAGAAATGCGGCAGATCCACCGCCGCCATCGGGTCAGTCGTCCGCACGCACAGAACCCGCCCCACAGCCATCGCCATCAACCGCTTGCGCGCGCGCAGCACCGGCAGCGGGCACAGCATCCCCTCGCAATCGACCACCTCGTCCCAATCCATGCCCGCGCGCCCCTTCATCTGTCCCCAAATATCCCCGCCGGAGGCTCCTCCGCCAGCCCTGATGCGCAACTGACGCGGACGTGACGCAAGCGCCCCGTGACGCCACCTGACAAAGCCGCTATGTCAGGGTCATGTTCGGAATAGAGATCATCGACGCAGCCCTTCTGCCCGCCATGCTTGTGGCGCTGACCGCGGGCGTGCTGTCGTTCCTCAGCCCCTGCGTCCTCCCGGTCGTGCCGCCCTACCTCGCCTACATGGGCGGCATCAGCATGGGCGAAATGACCGGCACGACCGCCGCGCGCCGCCGCGTGATTCTGCCCGCGCTCTTCTTCGTCCTCGGCCTTTCCACGATCTTCATGATCCTCGGCTTCACCGCCTCGGCCTTCGGCACCTTCTTCCTGCAAAATCAGGAGATCTTCGCCAAGGCCTCCGGTCTCGTCGTGATCATCTTCGGCCTTCACTTCCTCGGCGTGTTCCGCATCCCGCTCCTTGACCGCGAGGCCCGGCTTGATGCGGGCGACAAGGGTGGGTCTGCCTTCGGCGCCTACCTCCTCGGCCTCGCCTTCGCCTTCGGCTGGACACCCTGCATCGGCCCCCAACTGGCCGCGATCCTCAGCCTCGCCGCGCAGGAAGGCAGCGTCCAGCGCGGCACGCTCCTCCTCGGCATCTACGCCCTCGGCCTCGGCCTGCCGTTCCTGCTGGCCGCGATCTTCGTCGAACGCTCGATCACCCTGATGGCACGCCTCAAGCGCCACATGAAACTGATCGAACGCGCGATGGGCGTCCTTCTCCTCATCGTCGGCACCGCGCTTCTGACCGGCGCCTTCACCGATTTCAGCTATTGGATGCTGGAGCTTTACGAGACGCTCGGCATCCCGCTGCCGGGCTAACGGCTTCCCTCCGCTCAGCGCTTCGTTAAGGTGCGCCTGTCAGGATGGGCGCATGACCAAGACGGATCACCCGCAAGCCGAACCCAAAGGGCACAAGCCCTTCTGCCGCCGTGTGTTTTACATCCCCGGCTACGACCCGTTCCCGCCCCGCCGCTACCGCGAACTTTATCGCAAGGAAGCCGCCGCCCAGCTTGCCGTCACCGGCGGCACCCTCAGCCTCGCCCCCAACGGCGCGCAGGGCTGGCGCGTCTCCGCCAACCTCGGCCAGCCTGTCACCACGGATGTCGATGTGCTCGTCTGGTCCGACATCGTGCAAGGCTCGATGGACCAAGGCATCGCCGCCACCTACTGGCAGCTTTTCCGCACCGCCCGCACCTACATCGGTTCCGGCGCATTGGCGCGGCTGATGCGGCTGCGCAAAGGGCCGATGATTGCGGCCCTTTACCCGATCGCCTTCCTCCTCCTGCAAGCCCTGATCGCCCTCGCCGCAGGCATCGCCATCGGGGCAGGGGCCGGCGCCCTCACCCATCCCGCCCTTGGGCTGATCGCCGGCCTCGCCGCCGCCTACGGCCTGCTGCGCTGGTTTCGCGCACAGGATCACCGCATCTTCGCCTATTACCTGATGCACGATTACGCTTTCACCGCAGCCCTGAACGGCGCCAACCCCCCGGCGCTCGAGGCGCGTCTGGCCGAGTTTCGCGCCCGCATCGCCGCCGCTTTTGGTGAAAACGTCGATGAAGTCCTCGTCGTCGGCCACTCCTCCGGCGCGCATCTGGCGGTTTCCGTCCTTGCCGACCTTATCCGCGACGGCCTGCCCGCCGCGCACCCCGCGCTCGGTTTCCTGTCCCTTGGTCAGGTGGTGCCGATGGTGTCGTTTCTGCCCGATGCGCACCGTCTTCGCGCCGATCTCGCCTTCCTTTCCACCCGGGACGAGGTCACCTGGGTCGATGTTACCGCCCCCGGCGACGGCTGTGCCTTCGCGCTCTGCGATCCGGTCGCAGTGTCAGGCGTTGCCCCGCCCGGCAAGCGCTGGCCGTTGGTGATTTCCGCCGCCTTCACCCAGACCCTCAGCCCCGAACGCTGGCAGGCGCTGCGCTGGAAATTCTTTCGCCTGCATTTCCAATACCTCTGCGCCTTCGACCGCCCCGGCGACTACGACTACTTCGCCATCACCGCGGGCCCGCTGACGCTTGCCCAGCGGTTCGCTGGCCGCCAACCCTCGAAAAGCCGCGTCGAAGCCCCGCTGAACCGGTACCGGAGCGTGGCATGATCCCACCGAAACCCGCCTCGCGTCCTGACGGCGCGTCCCTGTTCAGCTACCTCCGCCTGTTTCGCCGCGACATCCTTTCTGCCCAACCGGCACGGCTTTACCGCGCGTGGATGGCCGCGTTCCGCACGCCCTTTTTCCGCAGCTACCTCTGCAACGATCCCGCCCTGATCCGCCGCGTGTTGCAGGACCGCCCCGCCGATTTCCCCAAATCGCAGCGCATCACCGAAGGGCTAGCACCCCTCCTCGGCCGCTCGGTCTTTGTCACCAACGGCGAAGAATGGCTCCGACAGCGCCGCATCATCGACCCCGCGTTCGAGGGTGGTCGGATGCGCGCCGCTTTCCCGGCGATCCTTGCGGCAGGTCAGGCCGCCGTTGCCCGCCTGCCCGAAGGCGCGGTGGAGATCGAAGCCGCCGCCAGCCACGCCGCCGCCGACGTGATCTTCCGCACGCTCTTTTCCCTGCCCATCGAAGACCGTGTCGCGCAGGCGGTGTTCCACGAATTCCGCACCTATCAGCGCACGCAACCGATCCTGAACCTTGCCGCTTTCCTGCCCTTGCCCGCATGGGTGCCACGCCTGCACCGCCGCGCGACACGCCGCTCAGCCGCCACGATCCGCCGCCTGATCGGCCAGATGACCGAGGCGCGCGCCACCGCCATTGCCGCAGGCACCGCGCCCGACGACCTCGCCACCCGCATCATGACGACACCCGACCCGGTGACCGGCAGCCGCTTTGGTACCGCGGAAATGGTCGATCAGGTGGCGATCTTCTTCCTTGCAGGCCATGAGACCAGCGCCTCGGCCCTGTCATGGGCGCTCTACCTCCTCGCCTCGCACTCCGCCGCGCAAGACCGTGTGGCGGTTGAGGCTGCCGCCATGACCGAAGATTTCGCCAGCCTCGCCACCCTGCGCTTCACCCGCGACGTGTTCCGCGAGGCGCTTCGGCTTTATCCCCCCGTGCCGATGATGGTCCGCGAAACCGCAAAGCCTGAAGAGATGCGGGGGCGTGCGGTCCCGAAAGGCGCGCAGATCGTCCTCAGCCCGTGGCACCTTCACCGACATGAACGGCTCTGGGCCAACCCCGACGGTTTCGACCCTGACCGCTGGCAGACCGAGGCTGGAAAGTCCTCAGCCCGCGACGCCTACCTGCCGTTTTCCTCCGGCCCCCGCGTCTGCCCCGGTGCCGGGTTTGCGATGCTGGAAGGCACGCTTCTTCTGGCGCTGCTGGTCCGCAGCTTTCGCTTCGATGTGGTTGAAGGGCGCGTCCCGGTGCCAGTGGCACACCTGACGGTCAGGGGAAAAGACGGCATATGGCTCAAGGCCAGCCGCCGGTCCAATCCTTGACGAACCGTTAACGTCGAGGAAGTATCGTGCAAAATCAATGGCGCGGAAAGTGTCCCACCGTGGGACACACCCTCAGGCGATCTCGATCCGATAGCTCTCAATCACGGTATTGGCCAACAGCTTTTCGCACATCGCCTTAACGTCCGCCTCGGCCTTGCCCGCATCGGTATGGGCCAGATCCAGCTCGATCACCTTGCCCTGCCGTACCCCCGTCACGCCCTGAAACCCCAGCGAGCCCAAGGCATGCCGCACCGCCTCGCCCTGCGGGTCAAGGACACCGGATTTCAGCATGACGGTGACGCGGGCTTTCATCGGGGCCTCCGGGTTATTTTCGCAAGGGATTATCGAACCGGGCCAAGCTCGGCAAGGCTCAGTTGATCAGGGTCGGCTTCGTCGTATGGGTCACGTTCGACGGCAACACCCCCAACCGCCGCGCCAGCTCGGTATAGACATCATTCATCGGCGCGGGGTCCGGCATCGACCCATCGGGCCGCTCCGGCAGGCGCATGTCCCACAGGCGGCAGTTGTCCGGGCTGATCTCGTCGGCCACGATCAGGCGCATGTAATCGCCCTCCCAGATCCGCCCCACCTCGATGCGGAAATCGGCAAGCCGGATGCCCACGCCCATCATCACGCCCGACAGGAAGTCGTTCACGCGAAGTGCCAGCGCGATGATGTCGTCCAGATCCTGCTGGTTCGCCCAGCCAAACGCGACGATATGCTCCTCGGCCACCAAGGGAGAGTTCAGCTTTTCGTCCTTGTAGTAATACTCCACGATCGGCCGCGGCAGTTGCGTGCCCTCCGGAATCCCCAGCCGCGCCGTCATAGGCCCGGCCGAGAAGTTGCGCACCACCACCTCCAGCGGAATAATCTCGGCCATCCGCACCAGTTGCTCGCGCATGTTGATGCGGCGGATGAAATGGGTCGGCACCCCGATCTGGTTCAACCCGGCCATGAAGAATTCCGACAGGCGGTTGTTCAGCACGCCCTTGCCCTCAAGGGCGGCCGGAGCGGCGACGGTCGGCGCGGAATCGTCCTTGAAGTACTGGATCAGCGTCCCCGGCTCTGGTCCCTCGTAAAGGATCTTGGCCTTGCCTTCGTAGACCTTCTTGCGCCGTGCCATGAGCTCTCCGATCAATGACAGGTCGGGGCGGATTTGCACCCTCCCGACCGTTGCAAGCGCTATACGGCAAGGGCGGTTCCGTCGCAAGGCGCGACGGCGGCGGGGGCTTGCAGGGCAGCCTCGGGATGGGCATATGGTTCAGGAAACAACCGTTCCAGGGGATCCGCCATGACCACCTTCGATGATCGCGAAAATGCCTTCGAATCCAAGTTCGCGCACGACAGCGAAATGCAGTTCCGGGCCGAGGCGCGGCGCAACAAGCTGACCGGGCTTTGGGCGGCGGGCCTTCTGGGCAAGACCGGCGACGACGCCAATGCCTACGCGATGGAAGTGGTCAGCGCCGATTTCGAAGAGGCTGGCATTGAAGACGTGGTCCGCAAGCTGGTTGGCGATCTGGCCGGCAAGGCCAGCGCCGACGAAGTCCGCGCCAAGATGGCCGAACTTCTGCCCGTCGCCAAAGCGCAGTTGATGACGGAAATCTGACCTCGCCTGCGGCATGAGCCGCGCGCAAGTTAACATGCGGAATATGGATTTGCGCACACCCTTTTGCCGTGGCACGAGGGCGTGACGCGATTTTTTACAGGGTGCCCCGATGATTGACGTGCTTTCCCGGATGCTCGCTTCGCGCGATTGGCTGATGGCCGATGGCGCAACTGGGACAACTCTTTTCAACATGGGGCTGGAGTCTGGCGAGCCGCCGGAATTCTGGAACACCGACAGGCCAGACAACATTCGCACGCTCTACCGGGGTGCGGTGGAGGCGGGGTCGGACATTTTCCTCACCAACACCTTTGGCGGCAACGCCAGCCGGTTGAAGCTTCACCAGGCGCAGGGCCGGGTGCGAGAGCTGAACCGGGTGGGGGCCGAGCTTGGGCGCGAGATCGCCGACAAGGCAGGCCGCATGGTTGTGGTGGCAGGTTCGGTCGGCCCGACGGGCGAGATTTTCGAGCCGATGGGCACGCTGACCCACGCGCTCGCGGTAGAGATGTTCCACGAACAGGCCGAGGGCCTGAAAGAAGGCGGCGCGGACGTGCTGTGGATCGAGACGATCAGCGCGCCGGAAGAATACAAGGCCGCCGCCGAGGCCGCCGCCCGCGCAGGAATGCCGTGGTGCGGCACGATGAGCTTTGACACCGCCGGGCGCACCATGATGGGCGTCACCTCGGCCGCGATGGCTGCGATGGTCGAAACGCTGCCGAACCCGCCGATCGCCTTTGGCGCCAACTGCGGCGTGGGCGCCAGCGACCTGATGCGCACCGTGCTTGGCTTTGCCTCGACCGGCACCGAACGCCCGCTGATCGCCAAGGGCAACGCCGGCATCCCGAAATATCATGACGGCCACATCCACTACGACGGCACGCCGGAATTGATGGCGGAATACGCGGTCCTTGCGCGTGACGCGGGCGTGCGGATCATCGGCGGTTGCTGCGGAACCATGCCCGAACACCTGCGCGCCATGCGCGAGGCGCTTGAGACACGGCCCAAAGGCCCACGCCCGACGCTGGAAGATATCTCTGCCCATCTCGGCGGGTTCTCCTCGGCCTCGGACGGAACCGGTGACACCTCGGGCGACCCAAAGCGCGAGCGTCGCGGGCGGCGCGGTTAACGTCTGCGGCTAGAACAAGCTTAGCTGATCGCCCGCTTTCGGCGGCACCCTGAAAAGGTCGCTCCGCAATTCCGGCAACACCCGCGTCAGGCCGAACCGCTTGCGCGCCACTTCCAGCCGGCGCTTGATAAGGTCGGCCCAGATGCCCTGACCGGTCATCCTTGTGCCGAAGGCCGGGTCGTAATCACGCCCGCCATGCAGATCGCGCACCCGGCCCATCACGCGCTCTGCGCTGTCGGGGAACGTCGTCTCGATCCACTTGCGAAAGAGGTCCGCCACCTCGCGTGGCAGGCGCAGGGGGATCGACGTGGCGTGCGTCGCACCCGCCGCGGCGGCGGCCTCAAGGATCGCCTCCAACTCGTGATCCGTCAGCGCCGGGATCAGCGGCGACACCTGCACCCGCACCGGAATTCCTGCGGCGGCCAGCGCGCGGATCGTGGCCAGACGCCGCGCCGGGGCAGGGGCGCGGGGTTCCATCTTGCGCGCGAGGCCTGCGTCCAGCGTGGTGACTGAAATGCTGACGCTGGCCAGCCCGCGCCCGGCCAGCGCGGCGATCAGGTCGATGTCGCGTTCAATCAGCGTGCCGCGCGTGGTGATCCAGACCGGGTGGTTGAAGTCACCCAGCACTGCAAGAATCTGCCGCATCAGGCCATGCTCGGCGTCGATCGGCTGGTAGGGGTCGGTGTTGGTGCCGATGGCGATGGGGGCCACCTTGTAGGACGGTTTGCCCAACTCCTCCGCCAAGACCCCGGCGATGCCGGGGCGGGCGATCAGCCGCGTCTCGAAATCAAGGCCCGGCGACAGGTTCAGATAGGCATGGCTTGGCCGCGCAAAGCAGTAGATGCAGCCGTGTTCACAGCCGCGATAGGGGTTGATCGACCGGTCGAACGGCACATCGGGCGACCGGTTGTAGGTGATGGCCGACCGCGGCCGCTCAAGGCTCGTCTCGGTGCGGACAAGGCGGTCATCTTCGGGAATGTCCCAATCGTCGGCAAACCCTTCGCGCGTTGCCGTCTCATACCGGCCGGTCGGGTTCACGACCGCGCCACGCGCGCGCAGGCGCTGGCCGGGCAGAAGCGGTGGGGTTTTCGGCTGCATGGTAAAAATATAGAACAATCAAAGAACATTTGCCAGCCGATTGCAGCCTGCGACACCTTTCTGTCGGCTTTCATCTGGTGTATGTCGCAATCCGAAAAGTGGGCGCGTCGTTTCAAGCCCATGCACACTAGGTGACTTTCTCCCCAAGGAGCGCTTTCATGGCCGACGACGACGAAATCATCCTGTCCGAACTGTCGGATGACGAGCTGGTCCTGCAGATGCACGACGACCTCTACGACGGTCTGAAGGAAGAGATCGAAGAGGCGGTCAACATCCTGATCGCGCGCGGATGGACGCCCTATGACGTCCTGACCAAGGCGCTTGTTGCCGGCATGACCATCGTGGGTGCCGACTTCCGCGATGGCATCCTCTTCGTGCCCGAAGTTCTGCTGGCTGCCAACGCGATGAAGGGTGGCATGTTCATCCTCAAGCCGCTGCTGGTCGAAACCGGCGCGCCGCGGATGGGCAAGATGGTGATCGGCACCGTCAAGGGCGACATCCACGACATCGGCAAGAACCTTGTCGCGATGATGATGGAAGGCGCGGGCTTTGAAGTGCGCGACCTTGGCATCAACAACTCGGTCGAGAAATACCTTGAGGCGCTGGAAGCCGAAAAACCCGATATCCTCGGCATGTCGGCCCTGCTGACGACCACGATGCCTTACATGAAGGTCGTGATCGACACGATGAAGGAAAAGGGCATGCGCGAGGATTACATCGTGCTGGTCGGCGGCGCGCCCCTGAACGAAGAATTCGGCCGCGCCATCGGTGCCGACGCCTATTGCCGCGACGCCGCTGTTGCGGTGGAAACGGCAAAGCAGTTCGTTGCGCGCAAGCACAACCAGCTGGCCGGCTGACGCACCAAAGCGTGACCTCGCAAGGGCTTGCATGAACCGGACTTCAGGCGCAGATTGAAAGGCAAGGAGGAAGTATCCATGCCTCTCACGCATTTTCTGGGTTTGATTGCGATGGTCATGCTGGCCGCCGGTGTGACGATCGCGCTGGCGCTTTGGGCCAACGTGCCGCTTGTGGCGCTTGGCTTTGCCGCAGTGGCCGGCAGCCTCATCATCGGCTGGAACCGGCTGGCCCGATAGCTGCTCCCCGAGGAAGGGTGCAATGATTCCTGATGACCAGACATTGACCGAAGCCGGCCTGTCGGCGGCGCACGTCGGGCGGGTGCTGCTGATCGCCTGCGGCGCGCTGGCGCACGAGGTGCTGGCGTTGAAGGCCGCGAATGGCTGGGACCACCTCGATCTGCAATGCCTGCCCGCGAAACTGCACCTCTGGCCGGATCGGATCACCCCGGCAGTAGAGGCCGCGGTGCTGCAGGCGCGCGGCCAGTATGACAGTATCTTCGTGGTCTATGCAGACTGCGGCACTGGCGGACAATTGTTCGAAAAGTGCAAAGAACTGGGCGTCGAAATGGTCGCAGGCCCACATTGTTATTCGTTTTTTGAAGGCAACGCAGCCTTCGCCGACCACGCTGACACTGAATTCACCGCTTTCTACCTGACCGATTTCCTCGTTCGCCAGTTCGATGCCTTCGTCTGGAAGCCGATGGGCTTGGACCGGCACCCGCAGTTGCGTGATATGTATTTCGGCAACTACACCAAACTCGTCTATCAGGCCCAAGTGAACGATCCCGCGCTGGACGCCAAGGCCGAAGACTGCGCGCGCAGGCTTGGACTGGCGTATGAGCGGCGCTTTACCGGTTACGGTGATCTGGCGCCCGCGCTGGCCGCCGCCGCGCGGTAATGGTGCAGTACGAACACCCGGATCGCTGACGCAAGCCCCTCATCGCGCGTGCGGGCGGCGTCGATTTCGGCGGCAAGGTCGTTCAGCGGCTGGCCACGGGCGGCGGCAATATCGCGAAATGCCGTCCAGAACGGGTCTTCCAACGACACGCTGGTGCGGTGGCCGTTCAGGGTAAGCGAGCGTTTAACGGGGCGGTTGGTCATGGCGCTACGCTAACGCCCCCTCCCGGCGCTTGTCACCGGGCTAATTCGCGCGACCGGCCCGTCGGTTCAATCCGTCTCGCGAAGGTGCCCGTCCAGATCGCGCGCGGCCTTTGCCGCACGCGCCGCCTCAACCTCACGCTCGGCCTTGGTGCGGCCGAATTTCGCGGCGTTGGCATCCGCCTCGACGCGGGCGGCCTTGCGGGCCGCCTGCTTTTTCACTTGCCGCAGGTTGACGACCTCGGCCATCAGCCCTTCGGCCCGATCATGTCCTCCGGCCGCACCACGCGGTCGAAGGTTTCACCGTCGACGAAGCCAAGCGCAATCGCCTCTTCGCGCAACGTCGTGCCGTTCTTGTGCGCGGTCTTGGCTACCTTGGTCGCGTTGTCATAGCCGATGGTCGGCGCCAGCGCCGTCACCAGCATCAGCGATTCCTTCATCAGCTTGTCGATCCGGGCAAGGTTGGCTTCGGTTCCGACCACCATGTTGTCGGTGAAAGACCCCGCCGCATCGCCCAGAAGCTGCATGGATTGCAGCACGTTATAGGACATCATCGGGTTGTAGACGTTCAACTCGAAATGGCCCTGGCTGCCGGCAAAGCCCACCGCCGCGTCATTGCCCATCACCTGCGCACAGACCATCGTCAGCGCCTCGGCCTGGGTCGGGTTCACTTTGCCCGGCATGATCGAGGACCCCGGCTCGTTTTCCGGCAGGATCAACTCGCCCAGACCCGATCGGGGGCCGGAGCCGAGAAGCCGCATGTCGTTAGCAATCTTGAACAGGCTGACGGCGACGGTCTTCAACGCGCCTGAAAACATCACCATCGCATCATGCGCGGCCAGCGCTTCGAACTTGTTCGGCGCGGTGACGAAGGGCAGGTTGGTGATCTCGGCAATCTTGTACGCCACGCGCTTGTCCCAGCCGACGCGGGTGTTAAGCCCGGTGCCAACCGCCGTGCCGCCCTGCGCCAGCTCATAGATTTCCGGCAGGATCTTGTGGATACGCAAGATCCCCTGGCTGACCTGATGCGCGTAGCCGGAAAACTCCTGCCCGAGCGTCAGCGGCGTCGCATCCTGCGTATGGGTGCGCCCGATCTTGATGATGTCCTTGAATTCGATGGATTTATCTACCAGCGCCGCGTGCAGCTTCTTCAGCCCCGGCAACAGCACGTCGCGTGCCATCATACCGATTGCCACATGCATCGCGGTAGGGAAGGTGTCGTTCGACGATTGCCCCATGTTGACATGGTCGTTGGGATGCACCGGCTTCTTCGAGCCCATCACCCCGCCCAGCATTTCGATGGCGCGGTTGGAGATGACTTCGTTCGCATTCATGTTCGATTGCGTGCCAGACCCGGTCTGCCAGACGACAAGGGGGAAATTGTCGTCGAATTTCCCGTCGATTACCTCGGTCGCCGCCGCCGCAATCGCCTCGCCCAGCTCTTTCGAAATGTCGCCCTGGTCGATGTTGACCAGCGCGCAGGCCTTCTTGATCACGCCAAGCGCGCGGATGATCGCGACGGGCTGCTTTTCCCAGCCGATCGGGAAGTTGATGATCGACCGCTGGGTCTGCGCGCCCCAGTATTTGTCGGCGGGAACCTCAAGCGGGCCAAAGCTGTCGGTTTCGATACGGATCGCGCTCATCGCTGCCTCCCATGCAAGCTCTCGCCGTCCGTCTAGCGCCGGGCGGGTTTGGAATCAATCGGTATGCAGCGGTATACCGTCAGATTTGCCGAAAGCGGTAGACCCGCGCGGGGGGCAGATTGGCCCAGATCTTCGGGCCGGTTTCCACGGTCAGGCCAAGCTTTGCGATGGTGTCGGCGGGAACCGGCGGTTTCGGGCCGTAGGTGAACTGGATGAACGGCGCGCCGGGCGCAAGGATTTGGAAGGCAGCCGACACTATGGCGTCGCAGACTGCGTCGGGCATCGACAAAAGCGGCAGGCCCGAGACCACGGCACCCACCCCGGCGGCCACATGATCTGCGGCGGTGTCGGCACCCGTCAGATGCAGGGTAGTGCCGGGAAAGGCGGTCCTTAGGTGCTCTGCGAAATGTGGGTCAAGCTCGAACAGGGTCAGGTTCTCAGGGGAAACGCCCGCATCCAGAATGGCGCGCGTCAGGCTGCCGGTGCCGGGGCCGAATTCCACCACACGCCCGGTGGCGGGGCCAAGCCCCTTTGCCATCGCCCGTGCCAAGGCCCGCGACGAGGGCGCAATCGCTGACATCTGGCGCGGATTTTGCAGCAACCGGCGGCGGAACAGGGCGAGGTCGGACATGCCCTATTGCTTGCGGAACTTGTCGAGGCTGACGATTTCCGCATCGCGCGGCGGGGTTGGTTCCTCTTCGACCTCGATGTCGTCCTCGTCGTCCTCATCCTCGTCCGAATGCGTCTCGAACCGCAATCCGAACTCCACCGAGGGATCGACAAAGGTGCGGACCGCGTCAAACGGAATGACCATCGGTTCGGGATTGTTGCCGAAGTTAAGGGTGATCGAAAAGCCTTCGTCAGTGACGTCGAGGTTTTCGAACCAGTGCTGGATCACCACGGTCATTTCGCCGGGATAGCGCGCCTTCAGCCAATCGGCCATCTCCACGCCGGGGTGGGTCGTGTCGAAGGTGATGAAGAAATGATGCGCGCCGGGCAGGCCGTTCTTCGAAACGTCGGTCAGGACGGTCTGGATCAGACCGCGCATCGCCCGGTGCATCAGATTGCCATAGTCGATGGAACGGGCCATCCGGGTGCCTCTTACATGGTTGCGGTGAGCATAGGGGATTCGCCCGCCAAGGGAAGGGGAGTTGCCGCCCAAAATTCAGGCGAGGCTGGCCGCTGCCGAAGCCAGCGCCGAAAGCGCCAGCACCCACAAGAGCGGGACATGCCGAACCAACAGCAACCAGCCCGCGCCAAGCCCGATCACCAGCGCCACGGGGTTCAGGCTGGTGAGGTCCGGAAGCGCAATCCGCACGGGGCCGTACGTCAGCGTCTCGACGCTGCGAAACAGCACATGCAGCGCGAACCAAAGGGAAAGATTGGCGATCACGCCCACCACCGCCGCAGTGATCGCCGCCAGTGCCCCCGACAGACGCGGCATCGCTGTCAACCGCGCGATGAACGGCGCGCCGGTGAAGATGAAGCCGAAGGACGGCACGAAGGTCATCCACAGCGTCACCACCGCCGCGGCCAACCCCAGCATCACGCCGCCCTCACGGTGCGCGGCCATGTAACCCACGAACTCGGTCACCAGAATCAGCGGGCCGGGTGTGGTTTCCGCCAGCCCCAGCCCGTCGATCATCTGGCGCAACGACAGCCAGCCCTTCACCTGCACCACGTCCTGCGCCATCCACGCCAGCACCGCATAGGCCCCGCCAAATGTCAGCACCGCCAGCTTGGCAAAGAACGCCCCGATCTCGGCCAGAAGGCCCGCGTCCGCCAACACCAGCACCCCCAGCGGCGCCAGCCAGATCACCGCCCACAAAAGCGCCGTCCGCGCTGCCGCACCCGCTGAAAACGCGGGCGCGCCAGACGGCACCGCGCCGTCGCGGCTGGTCAGGAACCCGTAGATCCCGGCGGCCATGATGATCAGCGGAAAGGGCGCGTTCAGGAAATAAAGGCCCGCAAAGGCCAGCGCGGCGATCACATAGGCACCGCGCGATTTAAGCGCCCGCTTCGATACGCGCAAAAGCGCCTCGATCACCACGGCCACCACGGCCGCCTGTATCCCGGTGAACAGCGCCGCCACCAAGGGCAGCGTGCCGTAAGCCGCGTAGACCATCGACAGCGCCAGCACCACGACCGCGCCGGGCAGCACGAACAGCCCACCGGCGATCAACCCGCCCCGCACCCCGTGCAAGCGCCAGCCGATCCATGTCGCAAGTTGCATCGCCTCTGGCCCCGGCAACAGCATGCAAAACGACAGGGCGCGAAGGTAATCGGGCTCGTCCACCCATTTCTTTTCGTCCACCAAGGTCCGGTGCATCAGCGCAATCTGCGCCGCCGGCCCGCCGAACGAAAGGCAGCCGATCCGGGCGAAGGTGCGGGTCAGGTCGGATACGGAAGGGGTCATGCGATGCGTCCTGCGGGCCAGTCGTGGCCTTCCTCATGCCCGTCCCGCGCCCAGCGGTAAAGCGCATCGTAAAGGGCCATGCCAGCCTCAAGCTGTTGCAGATCATCACGAAACATCCGTGACAACCCGACCGAAAGCGCCAGCAGGCCCCCCGCCTGCGGGGCAATGTCGTGCCGGTCGGTATCGGCGGCCCGCACCACCAGCGCCAGACGGTCCAGTGCCTCGGTGTGCAGGCCGAAATCTTCCATCAGCGCGTCGAACGAACACCGCTCGCCCCGGTGGCTGAAGGTCACGCCCTCGACGTCGAAGGGCGTCGCATCAAAGCGGTCCGCCACGGCGGCCACCTCGGCGGGGGCCACGAACAGGAACCGCGCGCCGGGGTTGATGAATCGGCGGATCAGCCACGGGCAGGCGATGCGGTCCACCTTGGGGCGGTGCCGCGTCACCCAAAGCCCGGTCCCGCTCAAGGCCGCCATCGGCACCATCGGCAGACCTGCCGCCGCCCAAGCCTCGGTCCCGCCGTCCAGCGTTTCGGCGGCAATGCCTTGCGTGCGCAGCAGGGCCGCCACGCCTTCGGACAGCTTTCGCCCGCGCTGACAGGCCACGACGACCGGCCCCGTCACGCGCGGCGCCGGGTCGAACCCGCCGTGGGGCAAGGCGATACTGGTCGGAATCAGCCGGGGGTCGGCGGCGATGTCTTCCGCCAGCCGAACGTCGTAGATCGTCGGCGCATCGGGGGTGCCGATCAGGCGCATCAGCTGGGCGGGGGTGATCTGGGTCGGTCCGGGCATGGGGCATCCTGCGCAATGGAAACGGGATGCGATCCTTGGGCCGAAGCCTCACGGGGCGGTCGCTGCCCCATGCCGGTTTGGTAGGCAATCGGGCAGGACACGTCAAGCATTAGGGAATTAGGTGCAGGTTTCTGTTGCCAGGTACCTGCGAACCCCGCCCTACGCGGCTAAGCGCAGGGGCTTAAGTTTCGATAGATCGAACTGCTTACGCAGCCAGAGCCATCGGAGCACGGTTGTCATTGGCAACTGTACTTGCGGACCGATAACGGTGGTACCTCACCGAGCGAAAGCTGGCCTCTTTGGTCGTTCGTCGATCCTATTTCGGCCCCACACGCCCGCAATGAACGGGAAGGTCTGGTGGAGCCGCCGGGTACCGCCCCCGGGTCCGAGCCGATTATTACAGGTGCGTTTATCGCCATAGTCAGGGTTGCCCCTGACAAGACGGAATATAGGGACCGGGGGCGCGCGGCGCAAGGACGCATCATCGCCCGCGCACAAGGCTGCGAGCCGGGGTTTCGGATCGCCCGCGAAAGGCTTACCTTCGGGTCAAAGGAACATTGCCATGCAAGCTTTCTCTCTCCTCGACCTGTCACCGATCCCCGAAGGGCTGTCGGCGGCGGATGCCCTGAAGAACACCGTCACGCTGGCGCAGGCCGCCGAACGACTTGGTTATACCCGCTACTGGCTGGCCGAACACCACAACATGCCTGGCATCGCCAGCGCCGCGACCTCCATCGTGATCGGCCATGTCGCCGGGGCCACCAAGACCATCCGCGTCGGCGCGGGCGGAATCATGCTGCCAAACCACGCGCCCCTCGTCATTGCCGAACAGTTCGGCACCCTCGCCACGCTGTATCCGGGTCGTATCGACCTTGGTCTTGGCCGTGCGCCGGGAACCGACATGGGCACCGCCCGCGCGCTGCGCCGCAACATGGCGGTGGAGGATACGTTCCCGCAGGATGTGGTTGAACTGATGGGCTATTTCGGCCCCGCCGACCCCAACGCCACCCTCCGCGCAATTCCGGGCGAAGGGACCGAGGTGCCGGTGTGGATACTCGGCTCCAGCACGTTCGGCGCGCAACTGGCGGCGTGGCTCGGTCTGCCCTACGCCTTTGCCTCGCATTTCGCCCCCGCCATGCTCGGTCAGGCGCTGGAGATTTACCGCAGCACCTTCCGCCCCTCCGCGCATCTGGCCAGACCGCATGTGATGATCGCCGCAGGCGTCTGTGCCGCCACGACCGACGCCGAGGCGCGCTTCCTGCGCTCGTCGCAGATCCTCGCCTTCGCGCGGTTGCGCACCGGCCGCCCCGGCAAGCTGCCGCGCCCGGTCGATGATGTCAGCGCCGAAGTGCCGCCGCAGGTGATGGCGCAGGTCGAACACGCGCTGTCCGTTTCGGCCACCGGCGCTCCCGAAACCGTGCGTCGGCAATTGGCCGCGATCATCGAAACCTACGCGCCGGATGAGGTGATGGTGACCGGCATGATCCACGATCCCACCGCGCGCCTGCGCTCGTTCGAGATCGCGGCCGAGGTGCTGGGCGACCTGCGCCGCGCCAGCAAGGCCGCCTGAAAGGTTGACGAAACCTTAACGTGGCCGCGCAAGCTCTTGAAGTTATTGGGCGCCAAAAGTGTCCCACCGTGGGACACCCCCCAAAGAAAACGCCCGGAGGCCGCAGCCTCCGGGCGTTTTCCTGTCGCGCGGTCGGATCAGAACCCCGACTTGATCAGCTCGAACTCTTCCAGCATCCGCTCGCGCAGGTCACCCGGCAGCGGGGTCTGGGCCAGAAGGGTGCCGTCGACCGGGTTGATGTCCGCTTTGACCAGCGCCTCAACCGGAAGCTTCGCCATGCCCGCGTCGTTGGCCGAAGCATAGCCGAAGTTGTCCAGCATGACCTGAGCCGCATCCTGCGAGATGAACGAGTTCACGTAGTCGTAAAGCTTGTCCTCGTTGCCGGGGCCGTCCTTCACGTTGACGAGGCCACAGAACCAGGTGCTGACGCCCTCGGTCGGGGTGCGCTGAAAGCCCACCGGGAACCCTTCGGCGCGCATCAGGGCGACCGCGTCGTTCCAGGACCAGGCGATCTGCACCTCGCCCGAGGCCATCAATTGGGTCAGCTCCGACGGGTCGGACCAGTAGACGCGGACATTCGGATGCACCTGACGCAGCCAGTCGGCGGCAGCGGTGAACTGATCGTCGGTCACGGTGGTCCAGTCGGTCACGCCCGTGGCCAGCAACGCCAGCGCCCACACGTCATCGGTGTTGTCCGGCAGCGAGATGCGGCCCGCATATTTCGGGTCGAGGAACACCTTCAGCGAGGCCACATCCTCGACCGGCACTGTATCGGTGTTGTAGGCGATAGCGGTGAACGCATAGTCGGTCGGGATGAACCAGACGCCCTCGTCATCGACGAAATCCTTCGACGCCAGCATCCGCGGCGCGAGGTTGGCGAATTCCGGGATGCGCGAGGTATCCCACGGTTCGATCAGGCCGGCAGCGCGGTACTTCGGCACCATCTGCGAGCAGGGGTGAACCACGTCAGCCTTGAAGCCGGACGAGATTTTCTGGAACGCTTCGTCATCGTCGGCGAAGAATGCGTAGGTCGGAGCTTGGCCGTGCTTTTCCGTGTAGCTGGCCGAAAGCCCGGGTATTTCCCAGCCAGCCCAATCGAACACAAGCACGTCAGGGTCGGTGGCATGGGCGGCCGTCGCTACCGCAATAGCGGATGCCGCACCGATCAAGCCAAATTTCATCTGTTTCATTGGGGCTCCTCTGGTTTGTAAATACGACCGTACTTCCCCAAGCCGGTCGCGCATGGCGCTTGAACGCATCTCTTCAGGCAGGTCTGCAGGAGCTAAACCTGACAGGAAATTGTGTCGATCGCAGGCAAAGGGCAAGGGGGCAGAGGTTCTTTTTCGGGCATTCGCCAGCATTTTGCCCGCTGTTCAGGCGAAACGACCAGGCAAAGCACCGAAATCTGGGCGCGACGGCAAACCAAGACGGTGAGTGTGGGGTTGCGTGCAGCCAGTGGCTTGGCTAGGTTTTCGGTGATCGCATGCGGGTCTGCCCGCGGCATCTGGCCTGCGGTAAATGTCGCAGGTCTGGCTGGAAGACCCGCCGCGGACCGGACTGACCGGACCCCCGCGCACGGGGCCGGACCCTGCCCGCGGCCATCAGGAGATGACGATGACCGCGCTTGATCTCGATTTCGTTCGTTCGCAGTTTCCGGCGTTTTCGTCGCCGGTGCTGTCGGGCCATGCCTTCTTTGAAAATGCAGGCGGCAGCTACCCCTGCCGTCAGGTGGTGGACCGTCTGACGCGGTTCTACACCGACCGCAAGGTTCAGCCCTACGGCCCATATCCGGGGGCGCAAACGGGCGGCGCCGAAATGGACGAGGCACGCGAAAGGCTCGCCGCGATGATGGGCGTGGCGACGCATGAAGTGTCGTTCGGGCCGTCGACCAGCGCCAATACTTATGTGCTGGCGCATGCGGTGCGGAAGTGGCTGGAAGGCACCGGCGGGGCGGTGATCGTAACCGATCAGGATCACGAGGCGAACTCGGGCGTCTGGCGGCGTCTGGCCGATGCGGGGATCGAGGTGCGCGAATGGCAGATCGACCGCGAGACGGGATCGCTGGAACTGTCGGCGCTGGCGGCGCTGCTGGCGGACGGACATGTGAAATTGGTGTGTTTTCCGCACTGTTCCAACGTGATCGCCGAAATCAACGATGTGGCCGCGATCACCGCGATGGCGCGGGATGCGGGCGCACGGACCGTGGTAGACGGGGTCAGCTATGCGCCGCACGGCTTTCCCGATGTGCCGGCGCTTGGGGCCGATGTCTATCTTTTCTCAGCCTACAAGACCTACGGCCCGCATCAGGGGATCATGGTGATCCGCGAGCCGTTCGGAATGGAATTGCCGGGGCAGGCCCATTTCTTCAACAACGCCACGCTTTACAAGCGGTTCACGCCGGCCGGGCCGGACCATGCGCAGATCGCGGCCTGCGCCGGGATGGCCGACTACATCGACGCGCTGGCAGCGCATCATGGTGTGGCCGGCGATGCGTTGGCGCGGAACCGCGGGGTGCATGACCTGATGCGGGCGCAGGAGGTGGCGGTGATCCAGCCGCTTCTGGATTATCTTTCGGCCCGTAACGATGTGCGCCTGCTTGGCCCGCGCGAGGCGGGTCGGCGGGCGCCGACGGTGGCGGTGGAGCTGGCGGGATCCGCGGAACCGGTGTCCGAGGCGTTGGGCCGCGAGGGTATTGCCTGCTGGGCGGGGGATTTCTACGCGGTGCGGCCCTTGGCGGCGTTGGGCATCGACGGCGAAAAGGGTGTGCTGCGGATGTCGTCGGTGCATTACACCACGGCGGACGAGGTAGCGCGGCTGATTTCCGCGTTGGACAGGGTGCTTTGAGCGAAGGAGCGGGGGCATTCTGCCCCCACACCCCCTGAGGATATTTTCGCAAAGAGGAAGGTGCGGAATGATCCGGCGGCAGGCGGGGGACGTAAAATGATGAAAAAAGGCATACTCCTGCAATGACCGACACTCCGCTGATCCTGTGGTTCCGACGCGACTTGCGGGTGTCGGACCAGCCGATGCTGGCTGCGGCGGTGTCGACGGGGCGTCCATTGGTGCCACTGTTCATCCTTGATCCCGAAACCGAAGCGCTGGGCGCGGCGCCGAAGTGGCGGCTGGGGCTGGCTTGGGAGGCCTTTGCCAAGACACTGCGGGGATTGGGGCTGGAGCCGGTGTTCCGGCGCGGGCCGGCACTGGATGTAGTGCGGGCGGTTCTGGCGGACAGCGGGGCGGATGCGGTCTGGTGGTCGCGGCTTTACGACCCCGCGGCGGTGGCGCGCGATACCGCCGTCAAGGCGGCGCTGAAGGCTTCGGCGGTCGAGGCGCGCAGTTTCAACGGCCATCTCCTGAACGAGCCGTGGGACGTGCAGACCGGCAGCGGCGGCTTTTACCGGGTGTTCACCCCGTATTGGCGGGCGGTGCGCGGGCGTGAGATGAAGGCTCCGACCCCGACGGTGCAATCGGCTCGGAGGTTGGGCGAACCCATCGCCAGCGAGCGGCTGGAGGATTGGCGGCTGGGTGCCACGATGAACCGTGGCGCGGCGGTGGTCGGTCGCCATGAGGCCGTGGGCGAAGCGGCGGCGCTGGACAAGCTGGCGGCGTTTTTGGCCGGGCCGGTCGATGCCTACGGCGTCATGCGCGACTTTCCGGCCGAGGCCGGCACCTCGCGGCTGTCGGAAAACCTGACCTATGGTGAAATCGGAGTTCGCACCATCTGGCACGCCGGAATGCGCGCGATGCAGGACGGTCGGGCCGGGGCGGACGGCTTTCTGCGCGAGATTGCGTGGCGCGAATTTGCCTATCACCTGATCCACCACTCGCCCGAAATCGCCACCCGCAACTGGCGCCCCAAGTGGGACAGTTTCGCCTGGCGCGGCGACAACCTGGAGGCAGAGCGGTGGCGGCGTGGCATGACCGGCGAGCCTTTCGTCGATGCCGCGATGCGTGAGATGTATGTGACCGGTACCATGCACAACCGCGCGCGGATGATCGC
This sequence comes from Tabrizicola sp. BL-A-41-H6, assembly GCF_050632395.1. GTDB lineage: Bacteria > Pseudomonadota > Alphaproteobacteria > Rhodobacterales > Rhodobacteraceae > JAUYQR01. The sequence goes on along the minus strand of NZ_CP192600.1, from coordinate 3,105,358 downwards.
GGCAAGCTACCTGACGAAGCACCTTCTGACTGATTGGCGGGTGGGGCTGGCGTGGTTCGAGGATTGCCTGACGGACTGGGATCCGGCGTCCAATGCGATGGGCTGGCAATGGGTGGCAGGGTCGGGACCCGACTCCGCACCGTTCTTTCGTATCTTCAACCCGGCGGGGCAGGCGGAAAAATTCGATCCCGATGCGGCCTACCGACGCCGGTTCGTGGCTGAACTGAGCGTAGCACCGGGTCCGGACGCGCTGGCCTTCTTTGATGCCGTTCCGCGCAGTTGGCGCCTTGATCCAAAAGCGCCCTATCCAGAGGCGGTCGTCGGCCTTGCCGAGGGTCGCGCGCGGGCGTTGGCGGCTTATGGCGCACGAAACTCTTGAGCGGCGGTTACGTATCTGAAACTGTAACCCAAAAGACGAGAACCCTTGGGGAGGGGCGATGGAAGTTTTGACGACGCTGAAGGGCCAGACCGGCCTGCCACGGTATTTCGCCTCGGTTTTCGATGCGGCAAGCCGGATTGGCGAAGGGCGGCTGGACTTTGTCCTGCCGGATGGGCGTCGCTTTCGGGTCGAGGGCCGCGAACCGGGCGTCGTGGCGGAACTGCAAGTGGTCAATCCGGATGTGTTCGCCCGGCTGATCCGCGAGGGCGATCTGGGGTTTTGCGACAGCTACCTTGACGGCTGGTGGACCACGCCAGACCTGCAGGCCTTCCTTGATCTGGTGCAGCGGCCCGGCAACAACCCGGTCAGCGACGGCTTTCCCGGCATGGGGCTGGTGCGGGCATTCGAGAAGTTTCGCTTCTGGCTGCAATCCAATTCGCGCACTCAGGCGAAAAAGAACATCGCGCACCACTACGATCTGGGCAACGATTTCTACCGGCTGTGGCTGGACGAGACGATGACCTATTCCTCGGCGCTGTTCGTGACCGGGCAGGAAAGCCTCGAGGGTGCGCAGCGGTTGAAATACGCCAGCATGGTTGACCAGATGGGCGCGGAACCGGGCGACCACGTGCTTGAAATCGGCTGTGGATGGGGTGGTTTTGCGGAATACGCAGCCAAGGAGCGCGGCCTGAAAGTGACCGGCCTGACGATCAGTCAGGCGCAATATGACTATGCCGTTGACCGGATCGCGCGTGCCGGACTGTCGGACAAGGTGGAAATCAAGTTGCAGGATTACCGCGACGAACGCGGCACCTATGACGGCATCGCGTCCATCGAGATGTTCGAAGCGGTGGGCGAACGGTATTGGCCGGTCTATTTCAACGCGCTGCGCGATTGCCTGAAACCCGGCCGTCACGCCACCCTGCAAATCATCACGATCCCGGATGACCGTTGGCATGTCTACCAGCGTGGTGTTGATTTCATTCAGAAATACATCTTCCCCGGGGGGATGTTGCCGGCACCGTCGGTGTTGCGGGCCGAGGTGGAAAAGGCGGGTTTGCATGTCAAGGGATCGATCGAGTTTGGCGAAAGCTACAGCCTGACGCTTCGCCGCTGGCACCAGACCTTTACAGAACGCTGGTCCGAAGCGCGGCGGCTTGGCTTTGATGACCGGTTCAAGCGGATGTGGGACTTTTACCTCACCTCTTGCGCTGGAGCCTTCCAGGGGGGAAACTGTGACGTGACGCAGATTACGGTCACCCGGCCTAGGTAGGAACGCATGCCCACAGCCGCCAAGCTTGTTGCCGCCGTTTGCTTCGCCATCGTCGGCTGGATTGCCGCAAACGCCTATGTGCCGGTTCTTGGGGCCGGCTACGATGCGGGGCCGTTTCGGGAACTGGTGGCGTTGATCGGTCTGGTGGTCGGCTGGCGGGTGATGGGGCCGGATGCCGGCCAAGGCTACAAGCACGCGATGGGGTCTGGCCTGAAGACGGCAGTGGTGCTGGTGTTCTTTGCGCTGCTGCTGTTTTCAGTGCGCGAGATGGTCATGCAGTCGATGAAGATGCGCTACGACGGACCGACGGAAGCGGTTCTCGACGTGTTCAGCCTGATGCTGGAACGGGCACGCGAAATGATGACCGCCGAGGTGCTTGGCGTGCTGCTTGTCGGCGGGATCATCGCGGGCATCCTGACCGAAAAGGCGAGCAAGCGCTGGTCATGACATCGGTATGGGTGGTTGGCGGGCCTTGCGACGCAAGGCTGCGTCTTGCCGTGCTTGGGCGCGAGGTTGCCGCTGTCGCGGGCGTCGTGACCGGCGATAAGGTGCCCGGTGCCCTACTGCGCGACCTGAGCGACGGCGAAGCGGGTCGTCTGCGCGATTACGCGACGGTCATGGGCGCGATCTGGCGCGACGGGCCGGTCGAAACGACGGCGGGGCAGGCGCAGGCGCGTCTTCTGGACGATTGCCGTGACGTGACGCCAGAGGACGTGGCGCTGGCTGACCACATCATGCGGCTGATCGAAGTGGTCGCGCCCGACCGCCTTGCCAAGCGGCTCGGTTCGTTGCGGGTCGAGGCGGCGAGCAGGGCTCGTGCGCAAGGCAGCGCGGTTCGCGGGCTCCGCGTCGGCACCGGCGAGGTGACCGAGGCGACGCGGCGCATGCCGCACACCGGCTTCTTTGCGGTGGCCGAGGTCGCGCTGTCCTACCGCCGGTTTGACGGCGAAATGAGCGGGCAACTGACGCGGGAAATCTTCGTCGCCGGTGATGCGGTGACGGTTTTGCCCTATGACCCGGTGCGCGACCGTGTCCTCCTGATCGAGCAGATGCGGATGGGCCCCTACGGGCGCGGCGACCCGTTGCCCTGGCAGCTTGAAGCAATTGCCGGACGGATCGATCCGGGCGAGACGCCGGAAGACTGCGCCCGCAGGGAAGCGGTCGAGGAGGCTGGGCTTGCCCTCGGGGCGCTGGAGAAGGTGGCGCAGTATTACCCAAGCCCCGGCGCGCTCAGCGAATACCTGTACTCCTACGTGGCCCTCTGCGACCTGCCAGACGGTGCCGCCGGGGTGTTCGGGGCGGCCGAAGAGTCCGAGGATATTCGCGGACACCTTATGGGGTTTGATGTGTTCATGGCCCTCGTCGCCTCGGGTGAGGTGGCGAATGCGCCACTGCTGCTGACCGCGCTTTGGTTGCAGCGCGAGAGATTGCGCCTGCGCGGCTGAGCGGGCCGCTCTAGCAAGCCACGGCGGGTTTCACACCCTCCGGACCTTTCGTGGGGTATTTGCCAACAGACCAAAGCCTAGAGGTTCAGCCCGACCCATGCCGCGTTGCGGGCCGAGGAACGGACGCAGGCATCGACGAAGGCCACGCCCTCAAGCCCTTCCTTCAGGCCGGGGAAGGTGGTGCCCTCCGGGATCGCGCTGCCGGTCTTGGCGGCGGTGATGGCGCGGGCGGCTTCGGCATAGATGTTGGCAAAGCCTTCCAGATAGCCTTCTGGATGGCCCGGTGGCACACGCGACAAGCGCGCGGCTTCGGGACCGGATCCAGCACCGCCACGGGTGATCAGGCGTTTTGGCTGGCCCAGCGGGGTGAACCACAGGTAGTTTGGGTCCTCCTGCGCCCATTCCAGCCCGCCCTTGGTGCCATATACGCGCAGACGCAGGCAGTTTTCATTGCCGGGCGCAACTTGGCTGCACCAGAGCATACCCTTGGCGCCGCCCTTGAACCGCATCATGACGTGGCCGTTGTCGTCCACTCGGCGCCCGGGAACGAAAGCCGTCAGGTCGGCCGACAGGGCGTCGAGTGTGAGTCCGGTCACGAAATTCGCCAGATTGAACGCATGGGTGCCGATGTCCCCGGTTGAGCCGCCCGCGCCGGACCTTGCCGGGTCGGTGCGCCAGTCCGCCTGCTTCTGGCCAGAGCCTTCAATGGGTTCGGACAGCCAGTCCTGCGCGTATTCCACCTGTACCACGCGCAATTCGCCAAGGTCGCCCGCCGCGACCATCGCCTTTGCCTGCCGGATCATCGGGTAGCCGGTGTAGTTGTGCGTCAGGGCGAACACCACGCCCGAGGCTTCAGCGGCCTTGGCGAGTTTCTTCGCCTCGGGCAGCGTTGCAGTCAGTGGCTTGTCGCAGATCACATGGATGCCGCGTTTCAGGAACTGCATCGCCACCGGCGCATGCATGTGGTTCGGCGTGACGATGGCCACGACGTCGATGCCGTCCTTCTTGCGCGCCTCGCGGCTGGCCATCTCGGCAAAACTTTCGTAGCAGCGCGCCGGATCGAGGCCGAGATCGGCGCCAGATGCTTTCGATTTTTCCGGGCTGGATGAAAAACAGCCCGCAACCAGTTCATATTGGTCGTCTATCCGAGACGCGATGCGATGCACCGCGCCAATGAAGGCGTCACGGCCGCCCCCGACCATTCCAAGCCGAAGGCGGGGTGGGCGGGCGGTATGGGCTGCGTCGATGGGCATTGATCACCTCTTTCGTCTTCATCTGTCGACAAATATCCCGTGGGTGCGGGGGCTGGCCCCCGCCTTGCCCCGGGTCAGTCCAATCCGAGCATCCGGCGGTTGGCGGCGCGGTCGGTGCCGCTGCCGGCGAAATCGTCAAAGGCCTTTTCGGTGACGCGGATGATATGCGCCTGAACGAAGGCCGCACCTTCGCGGGCGCCGTCCTCTGGGTGTTTCAGGCAGCATTCCCATTCCACCACGGCCCAGCCGTCGAAACCGTATTGCGTGAGTTTGGAGAAGATGCCGCCGAAATCCACTTGCCCGTCGCCGGGTGAGCGGAACCGGCCAGCACGGTTCACCCAAGATTGGAAACCGCCGTAGACACCCTGCCGCCCAGTCGGGTTCAGTTCTGCGTCCTTGACGTGGAACATCCTGATTCGGTCATGGTAGATATCGATATGGTCAATGTAATCAAGATGTTGCAGGACATAGTGCGACGGGTCGTAAAGCATGTTGGCGCGCTTGTGGCCCTTTACCCGGTCAAGAAACATCTCAAAGCTGATACCGTCGTGCAGGTCTTCGCCGGGATGGATCTCGTAACAGACGTCGATGCCATTGTCCTCGGCGTGGTTCAGCAAGGGCGTCCAGCGTCGGGCAAGCTCGTCAAAGGCCTCTTCGACCAGCCCTGCCGGGCGCTGCGGCCACGGGTACAGGTAGGGCCAGGCCAGCGCGCCCGAAAACGTCGCATGGGCGGTAAGGCCAAGGTTCTTCGAGGCCGTGATCGCCTTTTTCACCTGATCAACAGCCCACTCCTGCCGGGCCTTGGGGTTGCCGCGCACGGCGGGGGCCGCAAAGCCATCGAAGGCGCTGTCATAGGCGGGGTGGACTGCCACCAGCTGCCCCTGCAGGTGCGTGGAAAGTTCGGTGATCTCGACCCCGGACTCCTTCGCAACGCCTTTCAACTCGTCGCAGTAATTCTTTGACGTTGCTGCCTTTTCCAGATCGAGCAGGCGCCCGTCCCATGACGGCACCTGCACGCCGACATAGCCGCAATCGGCAGCCCAGGCGGTGATGGATTTCCAGCTATTGAACGGTGCGGCATCGCCGGCGAATTGTGCCAGAAACAGCGCGGGCCCTTTCATCGTCTTCATGTCGGTTCTCCAGTTCGGGGTTTGTCACCCCATTCGACCTTGCTTGGTTGTTCCAGCCCCTGCCGCGCTTCCGGCGGACGTTTTTCGATTTCGGCGACAAGCGCGTGGGCCAGAAACTCACCAGCGCGGCCCACATCTTCGCGGATGATGATGGTTTCGCGCCGAAAACGGCGCAGCACCGGGATCGCTTCCTTCGCCACCACGTCGAAGTCGCGACCGAGCACGAGGCCGGCACGTTCGGCCCCGGCGATCGACGACATCGCGGCAGTGGTCGAGCCGACAAGAATTGCGTCAGGTGGGTTTGGCTGCGAAAAGCGGGCCGCCACGGCCTCGTCCACCGCTTCGCCGCCGCTGTCGGAGGTGACCTTGTCGGCCACTTCGAACGGCAGGCCCAAGAGCGCCGCCTCGTCCGAAAAGCCCCAGGTCATGTGACGCGCATAAAGATGCGAGCGGGGCGGGGCGATCAACAGCAGACGCTTGCGACCGCGTTCGGCAAAGCTGCGCACGGCGAGGCGGGCGAAGGCCTCGTTGTCGAAATCGAAATACGGATGGTCGATCCCCATGTCGGTGCGGCCATGCGTGGCAAAGGGCACGTTGCGTTCGCGCAGGTAGCGCACGCGGGGATCGTCGGGCTTGGTCTGGTTCAGGATCACGCCGTCCGCGCTTCCCGTCTCGACGATATACCGGATCGGTTCCATCGGGTCCTGGTCGGGAAAGAACGGCATCACAACCAGATGATAGGGCGAGCCGCGCAGCGCATTGGCGATGGAATAGATCAGCCGCGAGGTGTGGTTCATCACATCGGTCTCGGTCGACAGGACCAGTGCTATGACGTTGGTCTTGCCGGTGCGCAGGCGCACGCCAGCGCGGTTCGGGCGGTAGCCGAGCAGGTTCGCGGTTTCGCGGACCCGGCGCTTGGTCTCTTCGCCGATGTCGGGGGCGTCCTTCAGGGCGCGGCTGACTGTGGCGACCGCCAGGCCGGTGGCGGCCGCGATGGTCTTGAGCGTCGGGCGTTCAGCGTCCGAATCGGGGGGGCTGGAAAGGTGGGGATCGGTGCTCAGCGCCATGGTCCCGCCTTTGCCGAAGCGGGCCTTGCGGCGGAGCGAGACACGGCCACCCCCGGCGATTCGTCGCATGCACGCCATGCTGCGGCCGCAAAAACGGTCATGCCGAGCGGCGCCAGAAAGCCCGTTGCGGCATAAGGTTGAGCGGTGTTTCGGCAGTGCGGCATTTGCGGTTCGGAAGCCCTGAAACGTGACGAATTCGCGATGGATTCAGCCGCCATTCAACTCTTGGCGGGTGACGCCGACAAGCGAAAAGATTCCTTGATCGGTGAAACTATAACGATATAGGAATCATCTATAACGATTTAGAAACCGGGAGGAACGGATGAAACTGACGAAAATGACGGTTGCGCTTTGCGCATCGGTGGCGTTGCCAATGGCGGCACACGCGACCGAACTTGAAGTCACCCATTGGTGGACTTCGGGCGGTGAAGCCGCGGCTGTGGCCGAGCTTGCCAAGGCGTTCGACGCGTCGGGCGACAAGTGGATCGACGGCGCCATCGCTGGCGGCGGAGGTACTGCCCGCCCGATCATGATCAGCCGCATCACCGGTGGCGACCCGATGGGTGCGACTCAGTTCAACCACGGCCAGCAGGCACAGGAACTGGTCGAAGCCGGCCTGATGCTCGACCTGACCGACGTGGCCGAAGCCAACAACTGGAAGGAAGTCATTTACCCACCAAGCCTGCTGGACAGCTGCACCCTCGACGGCAAAATCTACTGCGCGCCGGTCAACATCCACTCGCCGGAATGGCTGTGGCTGTCGAACAAAGTTTACGAAGACCTCGGCATCCCGGTACCGACCAACTGGAACGAGTTCGTTGCAACCGCCCCGCAGGTCGACGCCGCTGGCAAGATCCCGCTGGCGCTTGGCAACCAGCCTTGGCAGTCGAACCTTGCGTTCGGTGCGCTAGTGATCGGCATCGGTGGCCTTGACCTCTGGAAGAAGGTCAACATCGACAAGGACATGGAAGCTGCTGCCGGGCCAGAGATGGCTGCGGTGTTCACGGCCGCAGCCGATGCCCGCAAACTGGCTGCCAAGTCCACTGTGCAAGACTGGAACCAGGCAACCAACCTCGTGATCACCGACGAAGCCGCCGGTCAGATCATGGGCGACTGGGCGCAGGGTGAATTCCAGGTCGCGGGCGAAGTGGCCGGCAAGGATTACACCTGCCTGCCAGGTCTGGGCCTGAACGAGTACATCTCCACCGGCGGCGACGCCTTCTACTTCCCGAAACTGGACGATCCGGAAAAGGAAGCCGCTCAGAAGCGTCTTGCCGCACTGCTCGTCAGCCCCGAAGTGCAGGTGGCCTTCAACCTGAAGAAGGGCTCGTTGCCGATCCGTGGCGACGTCGACCTCGCTGCGGCCAACGACTGCATGAAGAAAGGTCTGGAGATCCTGAAGGGTGGCAACATCGTGCCATCGGGTGATCAGGTCTGGTCGGCGGACGTGCAAAAGCAGAACGAAGACCTGATGGTCGAATTCTGGAAGTCGGACATGGACCCGGTCGCCGCTCAGGCGCAGTGGGTCGAGAACCTGAAGTCGGGCCTCTGATCGCAGGCTGAAACAGGGGGCCGCCCGTCAGACGGGCGGCCCTTTCTGCACTTCGACGGCCAAGGGGGGAATGCATGTCCGGGCAGCCTAAGCGCCTGTTGCGCAATCTGAATGCGAAGATCGCGGCACTACCGATGATCCTGACCACGCTGGTGGTGTTCGTCGGCGGCACGGTCTGGACGGTGGTGTATTCCTTCACCGATTCAAAGCTTTTGCCGCGCCTGCGCTGGGTCGGGCTGGACCAGTACGAGCGGCTCTGGTCGAACAGCCGATGGCTGATCTCGATCGAGAACCTGCTGTTCTACGGTGTCATGTCGCTGATCTTCACCATCGGGATGGGCTTCCTGCTGGCTGTGCTGATGGACCAGAAGATCCGCTTCGAAGACACCTTCCGCACCATCATGCTCTACCCCTTCGCGCTGTCGTTCATCGTGACCGGCCTTGTCTGGCAATGGATCTTGAACCCGCAGTTCGGCGTGCAGGAAATCGTGCGCAGCTGGGGTTGGGAAAGCTTCAACTTCGACCCGCTGAACAACCCCGACACCGTGCTGTACGGGCTTTTGATCGCGGGTCTCTGGCAAGGCACCGGCTTTGTGATGTGCCTGATGCTGGCGGGCCTGCGCGGCATCGACGAGGACATCTGGAAGGCCGCGCGGGTTGACGGAATTCCCACATGGAAGACCTACCTTGTTGTCATCGTGCCGATGATGCGGCCGGTGTTCATCACCACGCTTGTCATCGTCGCCGCCGGGATCATTAGGCTTTACGATCTTGTCGTGGCGCAGACCTCTGGCGGCCCCGGTGGCAATGCCAGTCAGGTCCCGGCGATGTATGTCTACGATTACATGTTCCAGGCGCAGAACCTGGGCCAAGGGTTCGCGGCCTCGACCATGATGCTGCTTTCCGTGCTGATCGTGCTGATCCCCTGGGCTTATCTTGAATTCGGAGGCAAGAAGCATGGCTGAGACGCATCTCGGGGCCGCTTCGCCCGCCCGAACAAACTTGCGCGCCGACGCAATGGCGGGCCCGCGTGGTACCAAACCGCGCCGCCGAGTGTCGGGCCGCAACATCATGCTTTACGGCACCCTCATCGTGGTTAGCCTTTACTACATCCTGCCCCTGTGGGTGATGGTGATGACCTCGCTCAAGGGGATGCCAGAGGTGCGGCTTGGCAACATCTTCGCGCCACCGGTCGAGATTACCTTCCAGCCTTGGGTCAAGGCTTGGGCCGAGGCCTGCACCGGCCTGAACTGCGACGGGCTTTCGCGCGGATTCTGGAATTCCGTCCTCATCACGGTGCCCTCGGTGATCCTGTCGATCCTGGTGGCATCGGTGAACGGCTACGCGCTGGTCAACTGGCGCTTCAAGGGGTCTGACCTGTTCTTCACCATCCTGATCTTCGGGTCGTTCATTCCCTATCAGGTGATGCTTTACCCCATCGTGATCCTGCTGCGTGAAATGGGCATCTACGGCACGCTCTGGGGTCTGGTGCTCGTGCACACCATCTTCGGGATGCCGATCCTGACGCTGCTGTTCCGCAACTACTTCTCCACCATCCCGGAGGAGCTGTTCAAGGCCGCCAGGGTCGACGGGGCCGGGTTCTGGTCAATCTACCTGCAAATCATGCTGCCGATGAGCCTGCCGATCTTCGTGGTGGCGCTGATCCTGCAAGTCACTGGTATCTGGAACGATTTTCTCTTTGGCGTGGTCTTCACCAAGCCCGACCTCTACCCCATGACGGTGCAGTTGAACAACATCGTCAACTCGGTTCAGGGGGTGAAGGAATACAACGTCAACATGGCGGCAACGCTGCTGACGGGGCTTGTCCCGCTGGTCATCTACTTCCTCTCCGGGAAGCTTTTCGTTCGCGGCATCGCCGCCGGTGCCGTGAAGGGCTGAAACATGACGCACTCGATCTCTGTAAAAGACCTGACGCTGAACTTTGGCTCGGTCTCGGTCCTGCAAAGGATGAACCTCGACGTGGCCGAGGGCGAATTCATCGTGCTTCTGGGGCCTTCGGGCTGCGGGAAATCGACCTTGCTCAACTGCCTCGCCGGGCTTCTCGACATCACCGACGGGCAGATCTGGATCAAGGGCAAGAACGTCACCTGGGCCGAACCGTCGGACCGCGGCATCGGCATGGTGTTCCAGTCCTACGCGCTTTATCCGCAGATGACGGTGCGGGGGAACCTGTCCTTCGGGCTGAAGAACGCCAAGATGCCCGCGGCCGAGATCGAGAAACGCGTGGCTCGCGCCGCCGAAATCCTCCAGATCGGCCCGCTTCTTGACCGTAAGCCCGGCGCACTTTCCGGCGGCCAGCGCCAGCGGGTCGCCATCGGCCGGGCATTGGTGCGCGATGTCGACGTGTTCCTCTTCGACGAACCCCTGTCGAACCTTGACGCAAAGCTCCGCAGCGAACTTCGCGTCGAGATCAAGCGTCTGCACGAACGGCTGAAGAACACGATGGTCTACGTCACCCATGACCAGATCGAGGCGCTTACCCTGGCAGACCGCATCGCCGTGATGAAAGGCGGGGTGATCCAGCAACTGGCCGACCCGCAGACGATCTACAACCGCCCGACCAACCTTTTCGTGGCCGGTTTCATCGGCAGCCCCGCGATGAACATGCTTCCTGGCAAGACCATAGACGGCGGCAAGGCGTTCCAGTTCGGCTCGACCCGCATCGACCTGACCGGTTACGATGGCGGCGCGGTCCTCGAACGGGACAATGCCATCCTCGGGGTGCGCCCCGAACACATCACCATCCGAACCGAAGCCGTTCCCGGCCGCACCATTCCGGCCGAGGTCGAAATTGACGAACATCTGGGTGCCGACAGCCTTCTCTGGCTGAAGGCGGAAGGGCGCGAGATGTGCGTCCGTATCCCGGTGGAGGGGCGGCTTCCGTCCGGCACGCAGGTCCACTTGCTGCTCGACATGCCGAAGGCCTCGCTCTTTGACGCAAAGACTGAACAAAGGATCTGAACGATGCTCGATCTGGCGGGTGTCTGGACGCTTTCGGATGAAAGCGGGCAGCACAGCGTTTCCATGGCCCTGCCGGGAGACGGAATCACGGCCCTGCACAGCGCCGGCGTCATCCCCGACCCGTACTGGGGCCGCAACGAATACGATTGCCGCTGGGTCAGCGAGCGCGACTGGGTGGCAAAGCGCAGCTTTGATCACGCGGGCGGTGCCGTCGATCTGGTGATCGAGGGGCTGGATACCGTGGCCGAAGTCCTTCTCAACGGCACCGCTGTCTTGCAAGCCGCCAACGTCCACCGACGCTTCCGTGTCGATGTGACGGGCCATCTGCGGCGCGGCGCGAACAAGATCGAGATCCGGTTTCGCAGCCCGGTTCAGGCGGCCGCCGAAAAGCAGGCCGAAATGCCCTTCCGCATCCCCTATCAGGAAGTGAACGGTCCCATCCCGAACGCCAACATGCTGCGCAAGCAGCAGTGCGATTTCGGCTGGGACTGGAACATAGCGCTCGGTCAGTTCGGCGTGTCGGGCAAGATCGCGCTTGAACCGAGAACCGCCCGGATCGCCGATATCGTCGTCAGCCAGTGCCACCACGACAATGTGGCCGAGGTGGCGCTTGCCATCCACACTGACGGCGTCGACGACGTGACCGCCACGCTTTGCGGCGTTACGCAGGCCGCGGGGGTGGTGAACGGTGTTGCGCGGATGATCCTGACGATAGCCGACCCGGTTCTGTGGTGGCCAGCAGGGCAGGGCGCGCAGGTGTTGCACGACCTGACCGTCACCGGTGGCGGCGCCACCGCCACGCGCCGTATCGGCCTGCGTTCAATGCACCTGCGGTCCGAACCCGATGCGGCCGGCCGCTCCTTCGGGATGGAGGTGAACGGCCGTGCCGTCTTTGCCCGCGGCGCGAACTGGATTCCGGCCGATGCCTTGAACGGGCGGATCACCGTCGAAGGCGTGCGGGGCCTTCTGCAATCGGCCGTCGATGCCAACATGAACATGCTGCGCATCTGGGGCGGCGGGCGGTATGAGCCCGATTGGTTCTACGACCTCTGTGACGAAATGGGCCTGATGGTCTGGCAGGATTTCATGTTCGCCTGCCACCTCTACCCCTCGACGCCCGAGTTTCTGGCCGAGGTCGATGCCGAGGTTCGCGATGTCGTGGCTCGCATCAATCACCATGCCTGCCTTGCGGTCTGGTGCGGCGACAACGAGTTGATCGGCGCGCTAACGTGGTTCCCCGAAAGCCGCAAGGACCGCGACCGCTATCTCGTCAACTACGACCGCCTGAACCGCACGGTTGAAGCGGCACTTTACTCCGTTCTGCCCGGTGCCAACTGGTGGCCGTCCTCGCCCAGCCCCGGCCCTCTGGCCTTTGGCGATGCCTGGCATGACGACAGTTCTGGTGACATGCACTTCTGGAGCGTCTGGCACGAGGGCCGCGACTTCGACCATTACCGCGACGTAAGCCCCCGCTTCTGTTCTGAGTTCGGTTTCCAGTCCTATCCGTCGATGCAGACCATCCGGCGTTTTGCCGACCCGGCTGATTTCAACATCGCCGCCCCGGTGATGGAAAGCCACCAGAAGAACGCCGGCGGCAACGCCCGCATCGCCGAAACCATGTTCCGCTATTTCCGCTTTCCGGTGGATTTCGAAAGCTTCGTCTACCTTTCCCAGGTCCAGCAGGGCGTGGCGATCAAGACCGCCGTCACCCACTGGCGCAGCCTGAAACCGCATTGCCAAGGCACGCTTTACTGGCAGCTGAATGACACCTGGCCCGTGTGCAGTTGGGCCAGCCTTGATCACGGCGGCAACTGGAAGCTTCTGCACCATATGGCCCGCCGCTTTTACGCGCCGGTTCTGGTGACGGCAGTGCCCGTCGATGGTTCGATCGAACTGCGCGCGGTAAATGATACCCCCGACGCCGTGACGCTTGAGGTGACGGTGAACGCCATCGCAATGTCCGGCAAGATCCGCCCGCTTGGGCAGCACCGGGCAGCGGTCTTGCCCGACAGCGCGGTGGTGGTGGCGACGCTTCCTGCAGGAACGCTGGCCGAGGATGAAATCCTCGCCTTCCTCTGGGGCCCGCCCGGGGCGCCTGATCAGGGCGACATCCACGCGCCGAAACCGTGGAAAGCCTACGATCTGCCGCCCACCAAGCTGACCCATACCGTCAAACCGTCCGGCACCGGCTGGCAGATCACGGTCGAAACCGACGCCCCCGCGTTTTTCGTGGCGCTGGAGGCAGACCAACCCGGTCGCTTCTCGAACAACGCCTTCGCGCTTTTCCCCGGCTACCCGGCCACAGTGACGTATACCCCCGACACCCCCGGCGCCGCGCCGCGCTTCACACTTCGCGACCTTCGCGCCGCGACCTACGGACAGACCTGAAAGGACCAAGGACATGCCGTCTTATCAACTCTACTCGTCGCGGAACTTCCCACCGCTCTCCGACACGCTGACCATGCTGGCTGGCCTCGGCTATCAGGATGTCGAAGGCTTTGGTGGACTTTATGCAGACGATGCCAAGCTGGCCGACCTCGCCGCCGGGTTGAAGGCGACCGGGCTGAAGATGCCAACCGCGCATTTCGGCCTTGATATGCTGGAGGGCAACTCGGATCAGGCGCTGAAGATTGCGCGCACGCTTGGCATCAAGCACATCTATTGCCCCTACCTGATGCCCGACCAGCGCCCGACTGATGGCCCCGGCTGGCGCGCCTTCGGTGCAAGGCTGGAAGCGGCGGGTCGGCCCTACAAGGCGGCCGGCATCGGCTTTGGCTGGCACAACCACGACTTCGAGTTCAAGGCGACCCCGGATGGCGCCATCCCGCAGGCCGAAATCCTTGCGGGCGGCCCATCGCTGGAATGGGAGATTGACGTCGCTTGGGTGATCCGTGGCGGTGCTGACCCCGTGCAGTGGATTCGCCGCTACGGCCCGCGCATCACGGCGGCGCATGTGAAGGATATCGCACCTGCTGGCGAGAACACCGATGAGGACGGCTGGGCCGATGTCGGCCACGGCACCGTCAACTGGGCCAGCCTGATGGCCGCCTTGCGCGCCGTCGGCTGCAAGCATTTCGTTATGGAACATGACAACCCGTCAGACCACGCCCGCTTTGCCAAGCGGTCGATTCTGGCCCTGCGGACGAATTGAGGGACATGATGGCAAACCTTGGTATCGGCATCATCGGATGCGGCAACATCTCCACCTCCTACCTGCGCCTCGCGCCCTTGTTCAAAGGGCTGGAAGTGCGGTCGGTGGCCGACGTGAACATGGACGCGGCAAAGGCCCGCGCTACAGAGTTCAACACAAAGGCGCAGTCCGTCGATGACCTTCTGGCGAACCCGGCGGTGGATGTGGTCATCAACCTGACCATCCCCGACGCGCATTACGCTGTTTCGAAACGCATCCTCGAAGCGGGCAAGCATGCCTATTCCGAAAAGCCACTGGTCCTGACACTGGAAGAGGGCGAAACGCTGCGCTCGCTTGCCAGATCAAAGGGCCTGTCGGTTGGCTGCGCGCCCGACACGTTCCTTGGCGGCGCGCACCAGCAGGCCCGCGCCCTGATCGACGAGGGGCGCATCGGCACCATCACCACGGCCGTTGCGGGCGTGCAGAACCACGGGCCGGAAGGCTGGCATCCGAACCCGGATTTCTTCTTCCTTCCCGGTGCCGGGCCGATGCTGGACCTCGGCCCCTACTACATTGCCAACCTGATCAACTTCCTCGGCCCGGTAAAGCGTGTGGGCGCGATCACCTCATCTGCCACGCCAACCCGCACCATCGGGTCGGGCGAACGGGCAGGCCAGCAGATCACCGTCAAGACGCCAACGAATATCCACGCTCTTCTGGAATTCCATTCCGGCGCGACGGTCAACCTGACCACCAGCTGGGATGTCTGGCACCACCGCCGCAACCACTTCGAGTTCTATGGGACGGAAGGCACGCTTTATGTCCCCGACCCGAACTTTTTCGGCGGTACGGTTGAGGTCGCGGGGCGCGACGGCACGGTGACCGCCGTCGAACCCTGGGACCACCCCTTCGGCGTTCCGAACCAGGAGCATCCCAAGCACGGCGCGCTGGCGAACTATCGCACCGCCGGCCTTGCCGACATGGTGGCCGCCCTGCAAAGCGGGCGTGACGCGCGCTGCTCGCTGGACCGTACGCTGCACGGGGTCGAGGTGATGACCGCCTGCCTGAAATCGGGCGAGACGGGCGAATTCGTCACCCTGACCACCACCTGCACTCGCCCCGCCGCCCTCTCGCCCGACGAGGCGCGCGCGCTTCTGGTCTGAATACAAGCCCGCCCCGGCCCACTCCCTGCCGGCGGCGGGCAACACGGGCGGGCTGACATCGTTCAGCCCGCCCGTTCCATTTCCCTTTGAGGACGCCATGCTAGAAAACCCGGTCATCCGCGGCTTCAACGCCGACCCGTCGTTCTGCCGCGTGGGCGAGGACTATTACATCGCGACCTCGACCTTCGAATGGTATCCGGGCGTGCAGATCCACCACTCCCGCGATCTGGTGAATTGGACGCTGGTTTCCCGCCCGCTCAACCGCGCCTCGCAGCTTGACATGCGCGGCAACCCCGACAGTTGCGGGATCTGGGCACCCTGCCTGTCACACGCTGACGGCAAGTTCTGGCTGGTCTACACCGACGTGAAACGTCTGGATGGCGCGTTCAAGGATGCGCACAACTACATCGTCACCTGCGAGACCATAGACGGCGACTGGTCCGATCCCAGCTACGTCACATCCTCGGGGTTCGACCCCTCGCTTTTCCACGACACCGATGGGCGCAAATACTTCCTCAACATGCGCTGGAACCACCGGGGCAAGGGCACCGGCCTGAACCCGGCGAACGATCTTTTCGACGGGATCGAATTGCAGGAATGGCACCCCGAACGCGGCCTTCTGGGCGAGGTGACCACGATCTACACCGGCACCGACCTTGGTCTGACCGAAGCGCCGCATCTTTTTCGTCGGGGCGATTATTACTATCTGACGACCGCAGAAGGCGGCACCGGTTACGACCACGCGGTCACACTTGCCAGATCATTTGCCATACGCGGGCCATACGAAACGCACCCCGAAAAACACGTCATCACGGCGCGGTTTTCGCCCGACAATCCGATCCAGCGGATGGGCCACGGCCAATACGTCGAAGGCCATGATGGGAGGCACTGGCACAGCTATCTATGTGGTCGCCCGCAGCAGGGGCCGCTCGGGCTTTTCTGCGCCACGGGCCGCGAAACAGGCCTTGCCGAAATGGTCTGGCGCGACGGTTGGCTCTGGCTGAAAGACAATGGCCAACTGCCCCCCACGACTATCGACCTGCCCGCCAGCCGCGGACCAGCTATCCCTGTGGAACACGATTTCACTGGCCCGACCCTCCCGCCGGAATTCCAGTGGCTGCGTACCCCGCACCCCGAACGCCTGTTCACCCTGACCGGCAGCGCCCTGCGCCTGACGGGCCGCGAAAGCCTTGGATCGTGGTTCGAACAATCGCTTGTCGCCCGCCGGCAAGAGGAACCAGCCTATGAGGCCGAGGCCGATTTCATCGCTGATCCGCCGAACTGGCAACGCGCGGCGGGCCTCATAACCTATTATAATCGCCACAAATTTCACGCAGCCCTCATCACACGCGAAGCCGGGGCGCGCGTGGTTTCTCTGGTGTCCTGCCAAGGGGATTGGCCCGGTGAGGCGCTGACGTTTCACGGCCATTTCCCGGTGACAGAAGGCTTGGTGACCATCGGTGTCACCGTCGACCGCGCCAGCCAACGCTTTACCGTGAACGGCCAAGCCGTCGGTCCAACTCTCGATGCTTCCGTCATCTCCGACGAAGGCGGCAGGGGGGAACACGCTTCGTTCACCGGCGCTTTCGTCGGCGTGGTGGCGCATGATCTGACCGGGCAGGGATGGAGCGCGGACGTGACGCGGTTCCGTTACGCTGACCGGATTTGATCACATCTTGATTGCCAGACGGATGCCGTCATAAAGGGCCTAGCAAGAGGAGCCTCGATGGACGCCGACAACCGAAAGATACCAAGTCACGAAGTGACCTATGCACGCCTGCGTGACATGGTGCTGTTCGGCCATCTGGAGCCGGGACAACCCGTTACAATTCAAGGGCTTGTGGCTGACCTCGGTGCCGGAATGACACCGGTGCGCGAGGCGATCCGCCGTCTTATGGCCGAAGGCGCGCTTCTGCCGCAAGGCAACCGCCGTGTCGCTGTGCCGCAGCTATCGGCAGACATGCTGGATCAGGTCGCCTTCGCACGGTTGGCGATCGAACCGAAGCTGGCTGAACTTGCCGCGCCTCGCCTCACCGGAGACCGGATCGACCAGCTTGAGGCTATTGACGGAGCAGTGAACCGCGCCATCGACGCAGGCAAACTGTCGGATTACCTGACCGCAAACCACGCCTTCCACTTCGTCCTTTACGAGGTCGCCGATGCGCCTGTGCTTTATGACATGGCGCGTTCGCTCTGGCTGCGGGCGGGCCCGTCGCTGCGCGCCGTGATCGCGCGCTACGGTCGCGAGGTGGCGCCAGACCTCCACCGCGAGGCGCTGGTCGCGATGCGGAAAGGCGATGCCAAGGCGCTTTCAGCCGCAATCGAACGCGACATCCAGCAGGGCGTTGATCACGTCCGTCAGGCACTTTCCGAAGCGGCGTGATCCGCTTTTCATAATTTGATCAAATTTCTTGAACGCCGCTTCGTTTGATCATATTCTGCCCCAAAGCCGGGCAAGGACGCCCCGCCGATTCCTGAAGGGGCCGCCATGAACAAGATCACCAACCACATGCCCACCGCCGAACTGCAGGCGCTCGACGCGGCCCACCACATGCACCCGTTCACCGAGAACGCCGCCCTTGCCAAGAAGGGCGTGCGGATCATGAAGTCCGCCAAGGGGGTCTGGTTGACGGACACCGAAGGCCACAAGATCATCGACGGCATGGCCGGCCTGTGGTGCGTCAACATCGGTTATGGCCGCAAGGAACTGGCCGAGGTCGCAGCGCGTCAGATGGAGGAGTTGGCCTATTACAACACGTTCTTCCAGACCAGCCACGTGCCGGCCATCGCGCTTGCCGCCAAGATCGCCGAAGTCGCGCCGAAGGGGATGAACCACGTCTTCTTCGCGGGCTCGGGGTCCGAGGCAAACGACACGAACATCCGCATGGTGCGGCGCTATTGGGACATCAAGGGCCAGCCGGAAAAGCGGATCATCATCGCGCGGAAGAACGGCTACCACGGCTCGACCATGGGCGGCGGCAGCCTTGGCGGCATGTCGGGCATCCACAAGCATGGCGGGATGATCGCGGGGATTGTTCACATCGGCCAGCCGGACTGGTGGTCCGAGGGTGGTGACCACACGCCCGAGGATTTCGGGCTGGCACGGGCGCAAGAGCTTGAGGCGATGATCCAGCAACTGGGCGTGGAAAACGTCGCGGCCTTCATCGGCGAGCCGATCCAGGGGGCGGGCGGCGTGATCGTGCCGCCGTCGACTTACTGGCCGGAGATCCAGCGGATCTGCGACAAGTACGGCATCCTTCTGATCGCAGACGAGGTAATCACCGGGTTCGGGCGGACCGGCAACTGGTTCGGCTGCGAGACGTTCAATATCCGACCGCATATCATGACGATCGCGAAGGGGCTGTCGTCGGGGTACCAGCCGATCGGCGGGTCGATCGTGTGCGACGAGGTGGCCGAGGTGATCGGCAGCCACGGCGACTTCAACCACGGCTACACCTATTCGGGGCATCCGGTGGCGGCGGCGGTGGCCTTGGAGAATCTTCGGATCATCCAGGAAGAGGGCATCATCGAGCATGTCCGCACCGTGGCGCACCCCTACCTGAAGCAGAAGTGGGACGCGCTGACCGAGCATCCGATGGTGGGCGAGGCGAAGCTGGTGGGGCTGATGGGGTCGATTGCGCTGACCCCGAACAAGGCCACGCGGGCTGCTTTCGCCAGCGAGGCGGGGACTGTCGGCTATCGCTGTCGGGAGCGTTGCTTTGCCAACAATCTGATCATGCGGCATGTGGGGGATCGGATGATCATCTCGCCGCCGCTGGTGATCACGCCGGAGGAGATCGACATCCTGATCGAGCGGGCGAAGAAGAGCCTAGACGAGTGCTATGAGGGGCTGAAGCGGGATGGGATGTTCGTCGCGCGGGCTTGATGTCCCACGGTGGGACATTTTTGGGAGCCAACAAAAACAATGGCTTAAGGGCAGAGTTTACGATATGTTAGGAAATGGGCGGACCTGAGGGGCCGCCCCTTTTCATTCTGGCACTACGGCGTGCGCGACCCGCCCCTCCGTTGGCCGCAAAAGCGCGTTTGCGCTTTGTGCCATGTAGCGCCAAGGTGGGCGGACACTCGGGGGGCGGCAGGCATGTGCTGGGGGATCGAGGCGACGGCGGGGATGATTGTCGTGGGCCTGACCGCAGCCGGGGCCAGCGCGTGGCGCGGTGATCCGGTGGCAGTTCCGCTGACGCTGGTGTTCTTTGCTGGCATGGAAGTGCTGCAACTGGCCGGTTACACGGTGATCGACCAATGCGGCACGCCAGCCAACCAGGTTGTCACCGCCTTGTCGATGCTGCATATCGCCTTGCAACCAATTGTTATTAATATATTTCTTTTGGCTTGGCTGCGGCCGGACATCAGCGACCGGCACCGTCGTTGGGTGATGGTTTGCGCCATTGGTGCCTCTGCCATGATCGCCATCCAGATGCTCCCCTGGCCGGGCCTTGATGCGTGCAATCTCGGCCAGCCACTGTGTGGCGAGGTGCTTTGCACCGTTTCGGGAAACTGGCATCTGGCGTGGACGCTGCCTTATACCGATATCTTCGCCGGCCCGGACCGCTGGCTTGGCACGAATTTCGGTTTTCCGCCCTATGTACTGGCGGTGTTCGTGATGCCGCTGTTTTACGGGCTGTGGCGGTTTGTGCTGTTTCATGCGCTGGTCGGACCGATCGCCGCCAACCTGCTGACCGACAATCCGAACGAGGCGCCGGCGATCTGGTGTCTGGTGGCGATCCTGATCATCGGGGTGGTGCTGGTGCCGGGGGCACGCCGGCTGTTCGGCGCGCGCCCTGCCGCCCCGGCTTGAGTTTGCCGCGCGACCCTCATACACCTTCTTTGACAAAGGAAGGACCGTTCCATGCATATTCACAGCGATCTGGCCGATACCATCGGCAACACCCCGCTTCTGAAGCTGAAACACGCATCGGAGCTGACGGGCTGCACGATCCTGGGCAAATGCGAGTTCATGAATCCGGGCCAGTCGGTCAAGGACCGCGCCGCGCTTTACATCATCCGAGATGCCGTGGCGAAGGGGTTGTTGAAGCCGGGCGGCACGATTGTCGAAGGCACGGCGGGCAATACCGGGATCGGTCTGGCACTGGTCGGCGCGTCGATGGGGTTTCGCACCGTCATCGTAATCCCCGAGACGCAGAGCCAGGAAAAGAAGGACATGCTGCGGCTGGCGGGGGCGGAACTGGTGCAGGTGCCTGCCGCGCCCTACCGCAACCCTAACAACTACGTGCGCTATTCGGGCCGTCTGGCGGAAGCCTTGGCCAAGACCGAACCGAACGGCGCGATCTGGGCGAACCAGTTCGACAACGTGGCAAACCGGCAGGCGCATATCGAGACGACCGGGCCGGAAATATGGGAACAGACCGGTGGCAAGGTTGACGGGTTCATCTGCGCGGTAGGGTCTGGCGGCACGCTGGCCGGTGTTGGCATGGCGTTGCAGCCGAAGGGCGTGAAGATCGGTCTGGCGGACCCGGAGGGTGCCGCGCTTCATGCGTTCTACACCACAGGCAAACTGGAAAGCCCCGGCAGTTCGATCACCGAAGGGATCGGGCAGGGGCGTATCACGGCAAACCTTGAAGGCTTCACCCCGGACTTCAGCTACCGCATCCCCGATTCCGAGGCGCTGCCCCTGGTGTTCGATCTGTTGACCGACGAGGGGCTGTGCATGGGTGGATCGTCCGGCATCAACATCGCGGGCGCAATCCGCATGGCGCGCGACATGGGGCCGGGCAAGACGATTGTCACCATCCTGTGCGACTATGGCAGCCGCTACCAATCGAAGGTCTACAACCCGACCTTCCTGCGCGAAAAGGGCCTGCCGGTGCCGGAATGGCTTGACCGTCCGGCGCGCGCGATTCCGGCCGTGTTCGAGGACGCCTGAGCCCGATGCGGGCAGGCTTGCGCCAGCTTTTCGTGGTTCTGTGGCTGGCGGTCGCGTTTGCGGCCCCGGTTGCCCTGCCGATTGCCGCGCAGGACAGCGCGCAGACCGAGGAAGGCGCCGCAGTCAACTATGACGACTGGGAGCGGATGGCGGCCCGCGCCGAGCAAGAGATCGAGAACCGCAACGTTTCGGACGAGCGGCTGGACGAATTGCGGGGGCAGTTGGCGCAGTGGCGCGCGGCGCTGCTGAGTTCGGAAAACGCGAACGCGGCCCGGATCGGGACGCTGCGCGAGCAATTGGCGGCATTGGGGCCGGCCCCGGCGGAAGGGGCGACCGAGGCCGAGGAAATCTCCAAGCGCAGGACGGAACTGGCGGACCAGCTGGTGCGGTTGCAGGCGCCGGGGATCGCGGCGGATGAGGCCTACCGGCGGGCGGACGGGTTGATCCGCGAGATCGACCGTATCATGCGGGAACGGCAGGCGGACCAGTTATTGCAGCTGTGGCCGTCGCCGGTGAACCCCGGCAACTGGCCCGAGGCGGCGATTGGCCTGTCGGACACGGTGTTGCAGTTGTGGGACGAGGTGGCCAGCGCCTGGGCCGACCGTGACGCGCGGGGCGAGTTGTTCGACAACGTGCCGCTGATCCTGGTGCTGTTGGTGGTGGCGCTGGCGCTGGTGGTCTATGTGCGCCGCTGGGTGGAGCGGTTCGCGCTGAAGCTGCTGGAAGGCGCGTCGGCGCGCGGGCGCAAGGTCTGGTCGCTGCTGGTGTCGCTGGGCGAGGTGCTGTTGCCGACGCTGGGCGTGATGGCGTTGACGTCGGCGCTGGTCGCGTCGGGGATGCTGGGCCAGATCGGCGCGCGGATCGCGGAAGTGCTGCCGTTCGTGGGTTTTGTGATCTTTGCCGCCGCATGGATCGGCGGGCGGGCGTTCCCCAAGACGCAAGGCGAGGATGCCGTGCTGCCATTGCCGCCCGAACGCCGGGCGGAGGGGCGGTTCCTGTCGGTGCTGATGGGGGTGGTGCTGGGCGCCGACATGATCCGGTCTGCGGCGATGGATGCGCAGTCCTATTCCGATGCGACGACGGCGGTGATGTCGTTCCCGATTCTGGTGACGGGCGGGTTGATCCTGCTGCGCATCGCGGGGGTGTTGCGCAAATCGCGCGAGGTGGCGGACCGCAGCTATGCGCTGCGGCTGCTGTCGATCCTGGCGCGGGGGCTTGCGGTGATCGGCATCGCAGGGCCGGTGCTGGCGGGCTTTGGCTATGTGCAGGCGGCTTCGGCGCTGATCTATCCGGCGATCCTGTCGCTGGGGCTGGTGACGCTGTTGTTCATCCTGCAGCGGCTGATCGGTGACGTCTGGGCGATGATCATCAAGAACGACGGGCAGGGGCGAGAGGCGCTGGTGCCGGTGCTGGCCGGGTTCACCATGTCGCTCGCGTCGCTGCCGCTGTTCGCGCTGATCTGGGGGGCGCGGTCGTCGGACATCACCGAACTGTGGACGCGGTTCACCGAAGGCTTCCAGATGGGCGAGACGCGGATCTCACCGTCGAACTTCATGGTCTTCGCACTGGTGTTCGTGCTGGGCTACATGCTGACGCGGCTGTTCCAGGGGGCGTTGCGCACGACGATCCTGCCGAAGACCACGATGGATCAGGGCGGGCAGACGGCGCTGGTGGCCGGGATCGGCTATGTGGGGATCTTCCTTGCCGCGCTCGCGGCGATCAACGCGGCGGGGATCGACCTGTCGGGCCTTGCGATCGTCGCTGGTGCGCTGTCGGTCGGCATCGGTTTTGGTCTGCAGCAGATCGTGTCGAACTTTATCTCGGGCATCATCCTTCTGGTCGAGCGCCCGGTCAGCGAGGGCGACTGGATCGAGGTGGGCGGGGTGCAGGGCCGGGTGCGGGCGATCTCGGTGC
The DNA here is from genome assembly GCF_050632395.1 of Tabrizicola sp. BL-A-41-H6. GTDB lineage: Bacteria > Pseudomonadota > Alphaproteobacteria > Rhodobacterales > Rhodobacteraceae > JAUYQR01. Next base: position 3,082,168 of record NZ_CP192600.1, on the reverse strand, counting down.
GGTCGACCCGGATCGAGACCTTCGACCGCAACGACGTGATCGTGCCGAACGCCGACCTGATCACCGGGCAGGTGACGAACTGGACCCGGTTCAACCTGTCGGGCCGGCTGATCGTGCCGGTGATCGTGGCGCTTGGCACCGACAGCCACAAGGTCGAGGATATCCTGCGTCAGATCGCCGAAGCGCAGCCGCTGGCGGTGCTGAACCCGCCGCCCCTTATCGTGTTCATGGGCTACACCGACCGGGTGATGCAGTTCGAGATCCGCGTCATCCTGCGCGACGTCAACTTCAGTCTGAGCGTGCGCAGCGACATCAATCATCAGATCATGCAACGCTTCGCCGCCGAGGGCATCGCGATCGTGGCGCCACCGGCCCCGCCAGCCGAGCCCAACCCGCAGCGGGTGGCCGAGGCGGTGCTGGCGCTGGAACAGGTGGCCGCACGCGCCGCCCCCGCGCGGAAAAGCAAAACCGCAGGAGAGCCGACCGCATGACCGAGCTTCTGTTTCGTGACGACGCCTATCTGCGCCAGGCCGGCAGCACCGTTGTGGGCCACACGCCCGAAGGCGCGCTGATCGTCGACCGGACGGTGTTCTATGCCACGTCAGGCGGCCAGCCCGGGGACAGCGGATGGGTTGCGTGGGAGGGTGGCAGGATGGCGATCGCCACGGCGGTCAAGCTTGACGGCGGCGCGGTGGGGCTGGTGCCGGCCGAGGCGGTGGCGATGCCGCCCGCAGGCACCCCGCTGATCCAGGAGTTGGACTGGGACCGCCGGCACCGCCACATGCGGGTCCATACCGCGCTGCACCTGCTGTCGTGCGTGATCCCCTTGCCGGTCACCGGCGGTCAGATCGGAGCCGAGCGGGGCAGGCTTGATTTCGACATGCCCGACCCGCCCGCCGATCTGGCGGCGCTGGAGGTCGCGCTGAACGCCCTGATCGGGCGCGACTTGCCGGTCACCGACACCTGGATCAGCGACGACGAGTTGCTGGCCAACCCCGGCCTGGTGAAGACGCTGAGCGTGATGCCCCCGATCGGGCAGGGCAGGGTGCGGTTGGTCAGGATCGGCGAAGGCGGGGGGCAGGTCGACCTGCAGCCCTGCGGCGGCACCCACGTCGCCCGCACCGGCGAGATCGGCCGCGTGACCATCGGCAAGATCGAGAACAAGGGCCGCCAGAACCGCCGGGTGACGATCCACCTTGTGGGGTGACATCAGCCCTTGCGCTTGCCTGCCCGGATTGGCTAAGAGAACGCCCAGTGGACAGGTGGCCGAGTGGTCGAAGGCGCACGCCTGGAAAGTGTGTAGGCGGGGAACCGTCTCGAGGGTTCGAATCCCTCTCTGTCCGCCACCGACATAACCTATTGAAATATATCATAAAACCCCCGGAATTCTCGCCCGAATTCCGGGGGTTTGCCGTCGTTGGCCGGCGCTGGAGACGGGAGTTGCGCGTCCGGCGGGGGCGATCTGGCGCCTGCGTCTCTGTCGGGCGCAACGTGCGGTCCGGTTTTGGCTTGGGTATTTCCCTGCTAGCAGGGAAATAGCAGGGATTTTTTGAGCTGTTTTGAGAGGCCATCATGGTGGCGTCTTGGCATCGAAGCGTTCGAAATGTCCAAGCGGTAGTGTACCCGTCATCTGATCGGTGAACCGCGCAGAGCTAAACTTGGACAGTCTTCAGCCCGAGAACCCGTAAAGGCGTTCCTGATCGCTCCAGTCGAGGGGCGGCGGGTCTTGGATCATACGCTCGAGTGTAAGGCTGTAGGGCTGGGCACCGGAGAGCAGCGCCGCCTGGATGCGGGGAGAGAGGAAGGCAAGTTGGCCGCGCTTTCGGACGACGGCTTCGTCGAGGCCTGCCTTGCTGGCGATCTCGCGCAAGGTCGCACCGGACTGTAGATCCTGCATCCAGCGGTGCGCCGCGCCGAGGGCTTTCAGAAGGATTGGATCGGGACGTGGTGCGGGCCGAACGATGATGAGCTTTGCCTCGATGCCGCGGCGCCGGAGCCGGAGGGTCGCGGTGATCTGTCCAAGCTCCGGTGCAAGGTCGTGCGGTCCAAGTCCGAGGTCCGTCGCAAGGACTGTCGTATCAAGCTTAAGCGAGAGCCCATCTGGCCGGATCGTGCCTGTGTGCAGGAGCCTGTGGAGCGTGTAGGGCTCAATCTGTCGCAATTTCCGGGCTAGCGCGCGTGCGGCGTCAACCGGGCCGTCTGCGTCGCGCAACTCAGGTGACACCAGCAAGGAATGAGAGGTGATGGCTGCGTCGATGTGATCGGCCATGAGACCGGCGATCGTTGCGTCGAGGGGAGGGCCCGGAAGCCGCCACCCGGTCGGGTCAGCCGGACCGGTGATCAGACGGTGAGAGACATAGTAGCGGAAGCGTCGGCCATGCCGCTGCGTGTGGGTTGGGGTGAGCCGATCCCCGGCCTGGTCGAGGAGCTTGCCGGTGAGGGGCGAGGGCGCAGCATCCGGACCTCCATTCTTGCGACCCCTTGGCTTGGCGGCGGCGGCTTGCAGTTTCTGCTGTACTTCTTCCCATGTGATCTCATCGATGATTGCCGTGTGCTGGCCAGACCAGATCCTTTCCTTGTGGCGGATGCGTCCGATGTAGACCGGGTTGGTGAGGATCTTGTGGATCTGGCCGCGGGTAAGGGTATTGCCGCCCTGTTCGCGACCTGAACGGAAATGGTGCCGCTTGGACCGAAGGCCCATTCGGGCCGCTTCGCGCTCGACCTCTCCAAGGTGGGTCAGGCGCTGATAGAGACCGAAGAGGGCCTGCACGGTTTTTGCCTCGTCCGGGTTTACGCGCAGAACACGGATGCGGGGATCCGAGGGGGGATTGTAGCCGAGGGGCGGAACGCCCCCCATCCAGAGGCCCTTCTGTTTGGAGGCGGCGATCTTGTCGCGGATCCGCTCGGCCGTCACCTCGCGCTCGAACTGGGCGAAGGACAACAGGACGTTGAGGGTGAGCCGGCCCATCGACGTGGCGGTGTTGAAGGACTGGGTGACCGAGACGAAGGAGCAGCCAGCGGCCTCGAAGCGTTCGACGAGCCGTGCGAAGTCGGCGAGTGAGCGGGTGATGCGGTCGATCTTGTAGACGATCACCATCCGGACGCGGCCGGTGTCGATTTCGGCCAGCAGCATCTGAAGGGCAGGCCGCTCGAGGGTGCCCCCAGAGACGCCGCCATCATCGAAGCGGCCGTTGACGAGGCTCCATCCCTCGTGCCGCTGGCTCGCGACGAAGGCCGCGCAGGCCTCGAACTGCGCGTCGAGCGAATTGAACCCCTGATCGAGCCCTTCCTCGGTAGACTTCCGGGTATAGATGGCGCAGCGGATGGCTGGCTTGGTGGTCATCGGCCAGCCTCCCGAAGCCCGAAGAACCGGGGCCCCGACCAGCGGGCACCGGTGATGGCGCGGGCGATAGCGGAGAGGGAGCGATGGTCGGCGCCGTTCCAGCGGTAGCCCTTGGCGGTCACCTCGACGACGTGCGTGACACCATTCCACTCGCGCAAGAGCCGCCCGCCGGGTGCCGGTTCAACCGTGCGGCGCGCCGGGCCGCCTCCCAAGGTTGCAGCCTTGATCTGTCGCAGCAGGCCTTTCGGCAGACCGCCCGCCCGTCGCGCCTGAACCTCGAAGGCGATGAACCGTCGAAGGTAGGCTTGGCTGATGCTTTTTGGCGCAGGTCGCCCAAAAAGTTCGGACCAGGCGGCGAGAAGCGCCGCCCGGTCCATCCCGTGGAGAGTGTCGAGGGAGGGCATTACGCGGCCGGGGCCGATGCGACCGTGATGCGGTAGACGGCGGGGCCACCGTCCACCTTCGAGGCCGACCGCTCAAGTCTAACCCCGGCTTTGCGCAGACCGCTCAGGGCGGCGCACCGAATGCGCTTGCCAGCCAGTAGCACTGCAGAGAGCTTCGAGATCGGCGCCGGCCTTTCGGGAGAGAAGCCGGCGTAGCATATCGATCTTCGTCTCGCGGCCGCCTGTTTTGGTGATGTCTGCCGTCTCGGTCTGGATTTGCCTGGTTCCGGTCATGGGTGTTTCTCCGTGGTTCGGGGGGCCCGCAACATGCGATGCCCTGCACCGAGGCGAGCCCGGACGGAGAGCCGGGCGTGCTGACACTGACGCTCTGTTCGCGGCATAAGTCCAGTCGCAAGTGATTGAAAAGGCAGATAAGGGCCAACAGCGCGTTCGTCAACCTAAGTACATGATTAGATGAACATATTTTGATTGACGCGTGCGCTTGGATCGGCAATATTCAAGTTAGAAAGGCGCACACGCGCTAGGTCGCGGCAGGAGGCTTCGGCCCACACTCTCAACCAATGCCTGGTGGGCATGGTGATGCAGAGTTTGGGGGCCTCCAGTTCACCCAAGCTTCCATCATCGACACCAGGGTGTCGATGCAGGAGGCAAAAATGGACAAGCATGATCAGGATAAAGATGCCGTCGGAGATGGCGTCGATGCAAACGGAAATCCCCCCGGGCCGGAATGGGCGCTGCGGAGTGCGTGGCGAACTGACTTCACGCCATGCAAAAAAATCGACCTTGTTGCGATCGATGCCCTGAAAAGATCACCGAGGCACATCCGCCGCGCGAAGCGGGAGCAGATCGAGCGTGTGAAACGCTCGATCACGGCGTTTGGCTGCGTGCGACCAGTGCTGACATCTGGATTACGCACGATCATTGACGGCCACGTTATCGTCGAGGCGCTGCGCGAGCTTGGAGCGAAGGTGGTGCCCTGCATGGTGATCGACCATCTGTCGGACTTAGAAATTCGCAAGCTTGCGATCACCCTCAACAAGACGCAGGAAACCGGCGCATGGGACGAGGGGGCCCTTGCGATCGAGTTCGAGGAGCTCCTCGCGCTGGACGTCGACCTGGCGGTCACCGGCTTCGAGATCGCCGAGATCGATTTCCATCTCGGCCATTTCTCGATCACGGATGCCGAGACCGATCTGACGGAAGAGCCGGTTATCCCTGCGGAACAATCGGCTCCGGCGGTAACACTGCAAGGGGATGTCTGGATTACCGGCCCTCATCGCGTCATCTGCGGCAGGGCTCAGGACTTGGCGGCATGGGGCACCGAAATGGGCCCCGCGGCGATGTTGATCACAGATCCGCCCTATAATCTGCCCATTTCTGGCCATGTGAGCACCGTTCGGGGGCGTCACGCGGAGTTCGTCGAAGCCTCCGGCGAGATGACACCGTCCGCCTTCACGGACTTCCTTGTCAAGGGCCTTCGCACCGCGATCGCTTGCCTCGAGCCCGGCGGCGTCGGCTTCATCTTCATGGACTGGCGGCACCTGCGGGAAATTCTCGACGCCTTCCAACATCTTGGTGTCGATGTGATCAACCTCGCGGTCTGGGTCAAGAAGGCCGCGGGCATGGGATCGCTCTACCGGTCCCGCCATGAACTGGTCTTCGTCGTGCGGAAGAGGGGCGCATCGCACCGCAACAACGTCCAGCTCGGTCGGTTCGGGCGAAACCGCAGCAATGTCTGGGAATACGGGGGTGCCACGAGCGGCAATACTGCCGAGGACGACTTCGGACTGCATCCGACGGTGAAGCCGGTGGCGCTGATCCGGGACGCGATCCTGGACGTGTCGGCGCCGGGGGAACTGGTCATCGACTGCTTCCTTGGATCCGGATCGACCCTGATCGCCGCGGAGACCTCGGGGCGACGATGCCTCGGCGTCGAGATCGAACCGGCCTACATCGATGTCGCGCTCCGGCGCTGGATGGCCCTGACCGGCCGGGAAGCGGTGCACGCGGCCACCGGCGAAACCTTCAGCGACCTTGCAGTCCGGCGCGCCGTCAAGCTCTTGCCGGCACCAGCGAAAGGGGGCAGCGATGTCTGAGGATGACGACGACGTGGGCTATAGACGTCCGCCGAAGCACGGCCAGTTCCGTAAGGGCACGTCTGGCAATCCGGAAGGCCGCCGCGTGGAGCAGGAGCGATTTGCCTCTGTCCTTCGCGAAGAACTGGCAACGGAGATCGTCATGAAAATCGGGGACAAGAAGGTCAAGGCCTCGGTGCTCAGGGGTCTGACCCGCCTGGTGATCCAGCAGGCGCTCAGTGGCGACAGCAGGGCGATCACCGAACTCATGCGCCAGATCAACCGGTACTTCCCGGAGCGACCCACGGCTGAGGACTCATCCCTACCACCGAGCGAGGCGGACCTTAAGCTTCTGGAAGACTATGTCAGTCGCCGGTCCAGCAACCCGACGCAGAACCCGATGGAGGGGCAAAATGGCGACGAATTCTGAACTTTACGCCCTCCTGCGACAGGACTTCCTGTCCTTCGTCCAGAAGGTCTTCGCGACGCTCAACCCAAGCACACCCTACCTCCACAATTGGCATGTCGAGGCGATCGTCGCGCTTCTCGATGAGGCTATGGAGGGGGGGACCCGGCGCGTGATGATAAACGTGCCGCCCAGGACGCTGAAATCGATGATCGTTTCCATTGCCTGGCCCGCCTTTCTGCTCGGCCATAATCCAGCACTTAAGGTCTTCGTTGTTTCCCACGGGCTCGACCTTGCCGAAGAACACCATGCTGCGTTCCGAAAGGTCGTTGAGTCGGACTGATACCGGGCGGCATTACCGACGATGGCCCCGGCTGCGGAGAAAGATACAGCGCTCGTGTTTCGGACGAGCCTCGGCGGGCAGCGCAAGGCCTTCTCAGTCGAAGGCCATATCACCGGCCAGGGAGCGGACATCATCATCCTTGACGATCCACTTGACGCCTCTGACGCGCTCAGCGAGCCGGCCTGCGAAAAGGTCAACAATTGGATCGCCAACGTCCTGATGGGGCGGTTTAACAACGGAGCAACCGGGATCATGGTGCTCGTCATGCAGCGCCTCGCAATCAACGACCCTGCGGCGTTTCTGCGTGAGATCGAGCCCTGGAGCCTCCTGTCGCTGCCTGCAGTTGCCGAAGAGGACATGAAAGTCCGGCTCGCCGCTGGCAAAATGCACGTCTTCGCCAAGGGCGCTCTCCTGCACCCGCAGTTGCTTGACCAGGCTTTCCTCAATCAGCGTCGCCGGGCGATGGGAGAGGCCGCCTACAGCGCCCAGTACCAGCAGCGGCCGCTTCCTCCGGGCGGGGGCGCAGTTGACGTGAGCCTCTTCAAGCGGTTCGCTACGCTCCCGACGAGCTATGACACACGCTTTCTCAGCATCGATGCCGCGTCGGGCTCGGATTCTGGCTCGTACTCCGTCATCCAGTTCTGGCAGATCGGCGACGGCAGGATCTACCTTGCAGACAGTCAAAGGGGCAGATGGCCCTTCCCGGAACTGCGCAAGCGTGCCATCGACGCGAAGACTGCGTTCAAGGTGGACTTCTTTCTGATCGAATTCGCGTCCAACGGGCAGGCGCTCGCCCAAGAGCTCTGGGAATACTATCCGCGTGAAGAACGGGTCGCCGCTGTCCAGACGTTCAAGCCATCCCAGTCGAAAGCAACAAGGATGGACCTCGCCATGGTACCGATCGCGGCCGGCAAGGTGTTTATTCCGCAACAGGACCCATTGCTGCAACCTTTACTGTCGGAACTCGGGGCATTTCCGAACGGCGCGAACGATGATCAGGTCGACGCCCTATCGCAGGCGCTCTGGTTCTTCTGGCATCCCTACAAAAACAATCGCCACAACCCTGAATATCGGAAACGGTCGCGCGTAATCTTTCCACGCGGCTATTAAACGGCGGCGTCTGGGAGGCGCTGTTGGAGGCGATAGACAGTCAGCGCCGCGTCGTTGACCATCCAATCAGGGTCTTGCCGGAAGGGCCGCTACACTCGCCGCAGTCGCGACACGTTTCAGAGCAGCGCTGGGGTTGCAGCGGTTGCAGCGGTTGTCTTGAGCGTAGTCGTTGAAGCGGCCCCATCAAGGGGAGAGTAAGCAGGGCCTGAGGCCCGCTTTTGCCTGAGATCGCGCCGGCAAAATATCGTTCTGACCACATGCTGATCCTGTGCTTTAGGCTGTCCGTTATCGTCTCCATGTCGTTCCGCTACGTGCGCAAGTAAAGGGTTCATCAGGTCTCGCGGAACCGTGCAACCCGAGGCCGGATCATCGTGGCTCGGTCGCAGACGTTGGTCGTTCGGAGAGGGCGCGATAACAATTTGGGCGCACCGACACTTGCAGTCGCAGTGGTTAGCCGAGACCAAAGGAGAATTGACTTGATTTGAAGCCTTGGGCGAGCGTTGTAGGGAATACCGCAATATGGAGGGCGACGCTGAAATGAAGTCTCCACCCAAGTTTAATTCTGACAAGTTTGCATGGACTGATCCCGCGCAGCTGCGAGAAGTGGAGGTGGTAAGCAAAGGTATTCGCGTTTCCGATCCTCGCACGACCACCTCACCGACCTCTGGGCGAGTAGCGAAACAGGCAACAGGCGAAGACCCAAACCGCTCGGGTGGGTGAAGGACGATTGTTGGGCCATTTCGTTCGGGCCTATCAGCGCGGAGTGGTCATCGACTTCTCGCGGCCCGGCAAGCCGACCGATCAAGCCATGGTCCGCCATTGGTCCAAGGACAATGGCGAGGGCCTTCATCGAAGCGTTCAATGGCCGCTTCCGCCCCGAATGCTTGAACCAGCACTGGTTCCTGACCCTTGCAGACGCGGCTGAACCAAAGGTCCGCAAAGCGAAAAGTTGGAGGATTGGGGTCGATACTACAATGAGGAACGGCCACATGGCGCGATCGGCAACAAGGGCCCGATCATGCCGATGAAAACAGGGGGCGTCACTAGCCGGTCACCCTGAGCGAAGCCGGAAAACTCTGCCTTCGGGCGGTCCAACGTTGGGGGCCGGATCAAGTGGGATCATCATTTCCAGTTGGTGGACCACTTCAGTGGGGGCACTCGATGGGGGCAGTCCAAACGTTCTACGAGGCCCCATGAAAAGCGGGGACCTATTGCGTTTTGGGCCGCGAACTGCCCTAATCGCTGATAGCTGTCTGCTATGTTGATATGCATCACAGTGCCCATCATAAGCCTATGCGCAAATGCACGGAAGCTGCGGTGGTGCCATGATACTTGCGATTCTGTCTTCGTTTGCTGAACCGACTGATTTGTTTTCAGCCCTACGCCGAAGTCACTACGCTTTACCTCACGCTCGCAACCTGCGGTGACTTAGTGCGGCCTTGATCGATGGACAAGCCACCGGCATGACTGTAAAATGCATCAAGCCAGCCAAAGCAAAGCCACTTCCAATTCATCTCCCACCCCTTGCCGAACAGCATCATATTGTGGCCGAGGACGATGCCTTCGTGGCACTCTGCGATCATCTGCGGGTCAGCCTCACCACTACCGCGACCACTCTCCAAACCCTCCTTTACGCCCTCCTTACCGAAGTCCTTTCGCCAAAGGACGTGGCAATGACCGAGACTTCGGAATGAGGGAAGCCAGCCCGCAGAGCGTCTCTTGGTTTCGGCGTTTAGGGCCAGGCCTCATCACCGGCGCGGCGGACGATGATCCGGGCGGTATCGCTACGCATTCGCAAGTTGGGGCGCAGTTCGGCTTCAACCTGATGTGGACGGTGGCGCTGACCTATCCGCTGATGACGGCGATCCAGTCGATCTGTGCGCGGATCGGACGTGTCACCGGCGAAGGTCTTGCCGCCAACATGGCCCATGTGCTGCCGCGATGGCTGGTGCATGCCATCGTCGCCTTGTTGTTCGTGGCAAACACCGTGAACATCGGCGCTGATCTCGCGGCGATGGGTGCGGCGGCGCGGCTGGTTCTGGGCTGGGGCGAAATCGCCTTCGCTGTCATGTTTGCGGCGGGGTCGATGCTGTTGCAGGTCTTCGTGCCCTATCACCGATATGTGCACGTGCTCAAATGGCTGACGCTCAGCCTGCTTGCCTATGTCGGTGTGGTGTTCACCGTTGCCATCGACTGGGGCGCGGTCGTGCGCGGCGCGTTCTGGCCATCGCTCGACTTTTCGCGGGAAGCCATGGTGGCGATCGTGGCTGTGTTCGGCACGACGATCAGCCCCTACATGTTCTTCTGGCAGAGCGCCGAAGAAGTGGAAGACGAGCTTCTGGCCGGCGATGGCGCGCTGCTTGATCACCCAGAGCAGGCACCCGCCGAACTGAACCGGATTGCCTGGGACACCCATTTAGGCATGGGGTTTTCGAGCCTGATCTCGTTTTTCATCGTTCTGACCACGGCCGTGACGCTTCATACCGCCGGGATCACCGATATTGCGACTTCGGCCGACGCAGCGCAGGCACTGCGTCCGATCGCAGGCGAGTTCGCTTTCCTGCTGTTCAGCCTTGGCATCATCGGCACCGGGCTGCTGGCGCTCCCGGTCCTCGCGGGTTCCGCTGCCTATGCGATCGGCGAATTGCGCGGCTGGCGTATCGGGCTTGAACAGAAACCCGAGAATGCCAAAGCCTTCTACGGCATCATCGCGCTTGCGTTCGCCCTAGGTCTTCTGATGCTGTTTCTGCCGATCGACCCGATCAAGGCCTTGTTCTGGAGCGCCGTGCTGAACGGGGTGATCGCCGTTCCGCTGATGATTGCCACGATGATGGTCGTCTCGAACCGGAAGCACCTTGGCCCGTTCGCCGCGCCGCGCGGGTTGAGGATCATGGGCTGGCTGGCAACGACGGTGATGGCGGCGGCAGTGCTGGCAATGTTCGTTCTGTGACCGGTGATCGAGTCACGCCCGTCTGAGGCTGTTGAATACCGGCTTCATCAACAAGGGAGTGTTCGCAGGTGAAGTTCAGGGGACGCAGGAACCTTGGTTTTAAGCGAAACGCTCGCGGCGCCAGCCCTGACGTTGGCCCATCGGCATGCGCCTTGGCGTACTTGCTTTAACGGCTGGCATCGGCCGCTCGAGATGAGCGCAGAATTGACTTGATTTGCGGCCTTTGGCGAGCGTTGTGGTGGACACTACGATACGGAGGTCGACGCTGAAATGAAATCTCTACCGGACTTCAACTCCGACAAGTTTGCATGGACCGATCCTTTGCAACTGCGAGAAGTGGAACTGGCAATCAAGGCTCCTCGCGTCCCTGATCCGCACCACGCTAGTTCATCGACAGCAGCGCGAGTATCGCCGAGCGCAAGAGAAAATGGCTCCTCGCACTCGGGTGGATGACGGACGATTGATGCGCAACTGCCATCCGCGCTGGATGATGCTGAGCTTCTGTTCAGAAAACGCGCGCTTCGAACCTGATCGCTCTGGGCTGCAGGCTCGCGGTTTATGCACCAAAACAGACGTTGCGATGCGCGGTTATCGGGCGTTTGAACCTATACCGGCAGAAGACGACGGCTCACGTGGTGCTCGGATCCCAGCGAAACCCGGTTGAGTGAAATGGTGAGCCTTTCCGGCACGCGGAACGGCTGCAAGAACAAGGGCGGAAAACGCTACGCGTTGACCGAAGCTTCACCCAATTCCATAGTCAGAGCCGCGTGTATCTCGGTGGAAACCGGCTTCAAGAGTTGGCGGCGATCAAGCTGGAGCGATCGTTGATTGGTTGCGGATGAATTTCGAGTGATTGCAGGAGAGGTTTTTCGCCATGAGGCTTCCTTTAACGGCCCTGATTGCCTCCTTCTATTCCACCATTGCATGTTCTGAGACCACCGGGACATGGCCGTTCCAGCCCGCTCGGGACACATTTGAAGACAGCGCTCCCTTGGATCTTTCCGACCTCAATGAGGAGAGGGCAGGCGAAAGCGGTTTCGTAAGGCGGTCATCTGATGGAGCCTCCTTCGTGCGAGGGGATGGCGATCCGATCCGTTTCTGGGCTGTAAACACCGATGTCGCAAACAAGGGAGTGGAGGAGCTCCGCGAGCATGCACGCTTCCTTGCTAAGCGCGGTGTCAACATGGTCCGGCTGCATGGCCAGATACCGCAGGCGGGGCCAACGGGTGGCGAGATTGGATCGATTGATGTAGCCGAGCGCGAACGACTTTGGCAGCTGGTCGCCGCGATGAAGGAGGAAGGCATTTACGTCACCTTCAGTCCCTACTACCCCCACGCGGTCCAAAGAGAGGCCGCTCTTCGCTGGCAGACCCCGAAAGACAGCAGTGGGCTGACGGGGATGATCTACTTCGAACCGCTCTTGCAGGAAGCCTACAAGAATTGGCTCAGAGAGACGCTCCTTCCCGTAAATCCTTACACCGGATTGGCGCTCAAAGATGATCCCTCCCTCGCGATCATTCAGATGCAGAACGAAGACTCTCTCCTCTTTTGGACGTTCAACGAGATCCGGGGGCACGAGGCATCTTTGCTCGGCACTCTGTTTGGGCAGTTTCTGCAAGAAAAATATGGCTCCCTGACCCTCGCCAGGGAGGCATGGAATGGGAGCGCTGCACCGGGACCAATCGACGGAATGACCGATGACTGGGAAAGCGGTGTGATCGCACTTTCAAACATCTGGCACCTGACGTCCGAAGGGGAAGTAGGTTCCGCTGAAGTGAGGCTCCGCGACCAAGCTCAGTTTCTCACCCAGACAATGCGAAAGTGGCATGCTGAAATAACACGCTTCTTGCGCGAGGACATTGGCGCTCGGCAACTCTTCAACGCCGGAAATTGGCGTACAGCTGACGATGTGACGATGGATGATCTCGAACGCTATGCCTACACAACTGGCGATATCATCGGTGTGAACCGATACGTCACCGCAATGCACGAGGGCGAGTATCAGGGCTGGGCAATTGTCGCCGGCGATGTCTTTCGTGAGGAGGGCCTTCTGAGGCGACCGCTGGACCTTCCCACCGCACTCAGACAACCGTTAGGATATCCCTATATCATCAGCGAAACCCTCTGGGTGCCTCCAATGTGGCAGCAGTCTGAGGGTCCCATCCTGATGGCGGCGTATCAGGCACTCACAGGCATCGACATCAGCTACTGGTTTTCGACCAACGAGACCCAATGGAGCCCGCCGCAAAGCGCAAACGGCTACCTACCGAGCATCGGCAAATGGGTGATCTCTACGCCTCAGCAAATGGGCGCCTTTCCTGCCGCCGCCTTGATCTTTCGCCTCGGTTTGATTGATGAGGCTCCGCCGGTCGTCATCGAACATCGCACCTTGGATGCGCTCTGGTCACGCAAGGAGCCAATGGTTGCTCCACGACAAGGCACCGATCCCAACCGCGATCAAGCTGCGCGAGATCTCGAGATGCCGTCGGAGCAAGGTGGAGCGTCGCGAGCGAGCCCCTACGGTTTTCTCGTCGGTCCAATCGAGGTCACTTTCGACAGTGACGCCCCGAATTTCTTACACCCCGATCTGGGAGGGCTCATCGACAGTGAAAAGCGCATCGTGACCAGTCTCACGCGACAGTTGATATGGGACTGGGGAAATGGCGTTGTGACGCTCGATGCGCCGCGCGCCCAAGGCGTCGTAGGGGCATTGTCGTCACGGCCGCAGTTCGACCTTGGCGACGTGACAGTCGAGAGCGAGGCGCCTTACGCAAGCGTCGTCGTCGTCCCTCTCGATGGTGAGCCCATTGCGCATTCTTCCCGCCTGCTGGTTCAAATCGGCAGTATCGCCCGACCGACGGGCTGGAAAGCTTCACGTGTGCAACACGATGGAATGCCAGCGCTCTTGGTCGATGAATTTGGAGGAGCACCCTGGCAGGTCGACAAGGTTGAAGTGAGGATTGTTGTTCGCAATAACGGCCTCTCGCGGGCCACCGCGCTCGACGCAAATGGCATGGCAGTTGCTGGCGTGCCGGTATCACAAAGCAATGGCGCCCTGACCATGACCCTACCGTCGAATGCCCTCTACGTCATGATTGACTGAAGGACTTTGCTTTTGTTCAAGGCAGAGCCTGCAGCTTTGATGAAGTTCCGGCATTGCTGAGCTAAGAAGGAGCAGATGTCATCAAGAGCTTCAGGCAGGGCCCTCCAGGGTGGGCGGGGGCGGCATCCAGCCTCGATTTCGATCGGGATCCAACTGGGGGTCAATCTCGCGTGCCGATTGACAGGCCAAAGATCACGACACACAATAGCTCTGGACTTCAGGCAGCGGACGCACAAGAGCTGGCATCGGTGGCGTCAAACCCACCCTGTAACTGACGACTGGCGCGTGAGTTCAACGAATGAACACCACCCGTTAGAAATGGTGGATTACCAAAGGAGCTTTGTTGAAAAGATGCGCCGCTTGACTGTTTCAGGATCAGACATCGGCACGGTCACTTTGGTAACCTGCAATAGGACGATTTGCCTGACGTGAGCGGATTTGCCTCACTCATTAGTGCACCTTTCCTTGGTTTCGGGCCTGATTGCGACAAGTATTCCGTACCTGTCGCCGCGCTTCGAACTCTGAGGCGAAGCCGCATTCTAACGATGACGACCGGTTACCAGAAGCTGTCCGGAATGACCTCTTTCCAATGCCATTTTGCTGCAATCGGCGAGTCCGATCCGCTATTCTTTCTTTCAAGCCAACATTATCTGGTGCGGGGTCTGACGCCGCGGGAACGCCTCGCTGCAGCTTTATGTCATTACGGGCACGAAGAGTCCGCCTTTCATCCGGGCTATATCGATCAGGTCTATCGTAATGGCGGGCTTCGAATTTGGGGCTGCGTCGTTGACGGCACTGCATACGACATCCGTCTGATGATCGGGAATGACGTCGCCTATGAGGGCGGTTTAAGCTTGGTTTTCCACGTCAACGGCGGGCGCGTCTGCGTGCTTTCGTTTTCGCTTGTGCCGACGGCACTCGTTCTTCCGGGGCTGCGCGTTGGTCACGGCGATACCCCGCTGAAGGATACGATCCACTTCGTAACGCGCAAGCAATTGGCACAAGATCACGCCTATCAGGCCGCGTTCAACAAGGCGTTCGACCGCACCACGCCAGCGCATTTGTGTTTTGGGGCCCTCACTGGCCTGGTGCTAGCTCAGGGTCACCATCACGCCGTGGGCATCGACACGGAACGGCATCCGTCGTTTGCGGAACCCTTCCGGGCGCAGTTTCAGACCGCCTACGCAGATTTTTGGGCGTCCTTTTCAGGCCGCAAGAATTCGGAGTTCGGATACCTGATCGATTTGCCGCTGCAGCTTACCCCTTTGGAACATCTGGATGCCCGCCGCCGCAAGCGCGCGATAGCGCGGCGCGACCACATGCATACCGTCCAGCAGCATGCGCTTACTGTGATTGCGTCACAATTGCGCGGCAAAGGCTGACGGCTGCCCCTTCCAGCGTCGACCCTTGCAGGCCAAATGAACGATCTGGTCGCCCAATGCCCTCGTTAACTGCGCAAGGTCGACAGACGTTTGACCAACCTAGAGACTGAAGTGATTGGCTCTGGTGGCCCGGGCCAGGCGTTAGAATCCAGCGGCGATTTTGACCAGACCACGTCAGCAGCTCTGGAGACCATGCTTGCGCGCCTGCCGTTCGCCATCACCGAGGAACTTGATCCCGGTGCTGTCCACAAGCAGTTTCAAGGGGCGATCAGCAGCGACCCGCGCTTGCGCAGAAAACCCGTGTAGCTGGACCAGCTCGTCGTGCGTTAGCGGGCGGTCATCGGTTTGCTCATACGCCCAATCTAACTGTATGGGTTCACGATGTGGATCCTCGGCAGACAGAGTTGTGCAACAACGCCATCGGCATCCAGTTGGCGGTCAATTTTGCTTGCCGATTGACACCTGACGCGGACAGCATTGATCGTCACGCAACATGGACCCTCGCAGCTTTCAGAACTTCCTGTCCAGATAGGCCCGCGCGGAGACACCCTCAAAATCGCTCGAACCGAAGCCGTCGAAGCGCAGCGACATCTCTCCCATCCACGCCGAGGAGCTGTCGGTTTTCACGCCCAGTTCCAAGGAGCCAGAAAGGGTCTCAAAACCGGTGCCAAAGCCCTCCTTGTAGATTTCCACCCAGAACTGAGCCGGGTTTTCCACCGAGAAGTGAGCCACCTCTGACTATGGATTTCGTATCATGCTGGGGTCAAGGCATGGTTTGTCTCCTTCTTCTTCCTGGCTGCTGCGGCTGAACTGGCCTTGAAGCGGAAGCTGTCGTTTCCGGTCTCCAGGATGTGGCAGCGGTGGGTGAGGCGGTCGAGCAAGGCGGTGGTCATCTTTGCGTCGCCGAAGACCGTGGCCCATTCGCTGAAGCTCAGGTTTGTGGTGATGACGACGCTGGTGCGTTCGTAGAGCTTGCTTAGCAGGTGGAAGAGCAGCGCCCCACCCGAGGCGCTGAAGGGCAGATATCCCAGTTCGTCGAGGATCACCAAGTCGAGCTTGGTCAGGCTTTCTGCGATCTGCCCGGCCTTGCCCTTTGCCTTTTCCTGTTCGAGGGCGTTGACCAGTTCGATCGTCGAGAAGAAGCGGACCTTGCGGCGATGATGCTCGATGGCCTGGATGCCGAGTGCGGTTGCGACATGGGTCTTGCCGGTTCCCGGACCGCCGATCAGCACGATGTTCTGTGCGCCATCCATGAACTCACAGCGGTGCAGGGTCCTGACGGTGGCCTCGTTGATCTCGCTGGCGGCGAAGTCGAAGCCCGAGAGGTCCTTGTAGGCCGGGAAGCGTGCGGCCTTCATGTGATAGGCAATGGAACGGACCTCGCGTTCAGCCAGTTCGGCCTTCAGCAGTTGCGACAGGATCGGGATGGCCGCTTCAAAGGCCGGTGCTCCCTGCTCGATCAGATCGGTGACGGCCTGTGCCATGCCATACATCTTCAGGCTGCGGA
Organism: Tabrizicola sp. BL-A-41-H6; assembly: GCF_050632395.1. Lineage (GTDB taxonomy): Bacteria > Pseudomonadota > Alphaproteobacteria > Rhodobacterales > Rhodobacteraceae > JAUYQR01. Next base: position 3,065,545 of record NZ_CP192600.1, on the reverse strand, counting down.
GCATGATGACGATGGCGCCGCTGGCGGGATCATGACGCATGGCGGCCTCCGGCGATCTGGTTGCGCAGGCCGTCATAGCGTTCGACATTGGCCTTGGGCTCGCGGCGCAGGGTCAGTGCCTGCGGGGTATCCAGTGGTGGCCTACCGATCACCTTGCCGTCGACCAGTCGGTGCAGCAGGTTCAGCACATGGGTCTTGGTCGGCACGCCCTCGGCCAGTGCCAACTCCACGGCGATGAGCACCGCCTGTTCATCGTGCTGAAGAACCAGGGCGAGGATGTCTGCCATCTCGCGATCACCGCCGGGCTTGCGCAGCATGTGATCCTGCAACTGCCTGAAGGCAGACGGCAATTCTGCGAAGGGCGCACCATTCCGAAGCGCCCCGGGCTTACGCTGAACGACAGCCAGATAATGCCGCCAGTCGTAGATCGTCCGCGGTGGCAGGTGGTGGCTGCGTTCGATGATCCGCGGATGCTCGCACAGGATGTTACCCTCCGCTGCCACGACCAGCCGGTCGGGATAGATCCGCAGGCTGATGGGCCGGTTCGCGAATGACGCCGGAACGCTGTAGCGATTGCGCTCGAAGCTGATCAGGCAGGTGGGCGAGACACGCTTGCTCACCTCTATGAATCCGTCAAAGGCGACAGGCAAGGGCATCAGGGCGGCCTGCTCTTCGGCCCAGACATCGGCGATCGTGCCGGGCAGCGTGCCATGGGCGGTCTCGCGCCACAGCTCCTGGCAACGCTGCTCCAGCCAGGCATTCAGTGCGGCGATATCGGGGAAGTCCGGCATGCCTTGCAGCATCTGGTGGCGAGCGTCGCGGACGTTCTTCTCGACCTGGCCTTTCTCCCAACCTGCGGCCGGATTGCAGAAGTCAGGCTCGAAGACATAGTGGTTGGTCATGGCCAGGAACCGGATGTTGACCTGCCGTTCCTTGCCGCGGCCGACACGATCCACCGCCGTGCGCATGTTATCGTAGATCCCGCGCCCGGGCACGCCGCCGAAGACCCGGAACCCGTGCCAATGCGCGTCGAACAGCATCTCGTGGGTCTGCAAGGGATAGGCTCGCAGCAAGAAGGCCCGGCTGTGCGACAGCTTGACATGGGCGACCTGCAGCTTCCTGCGCTCACCGCCCAGAACCGCAAAGTCCTCGCTCCAGTCGAACTGGAAGGCTTCGCCCGGGCGGAATGACAGCGGAACAAAGGTGCCGCGTCCCGTGGTCTGTTGGTCGCGCTGGCGATCCGCTCGCCACCCCCGCGCGAAGGCTGCCACCCGGCCATAGGAACCGGTGAAGCCCAGCGTCACCAGATCGGTGTGCAACTGCTTCAGCGTCCGCCTCTGCTTGCGTGCCTTCGCGGCCTCGGTCTTCAGCCAGCCGGCCAGCTTGTCGGCGAAGGGGTCAAGCTTGCTCGTCCGTTCCGGCGTGGCAAACCTCGGCTCGATCGTGCCCGCCGCCAGATGCTTGGCCACGGTATTGCGCGACAGGCCCGTGCGCCGGGCGATCTCCCGGATCGACAGCTTCTGCCGCAAGTGCATGCGTCGGATGATGTTCAAAAGTCCCATGTGGATCACTCCGTTGCCCCCGCCGCTCTCCGCTCCAGGGGAAGGTTCACATGGCTCAATTCTCAGTGGAAATTACCCGCCCACCCGGCTCAGTTCTGGGTGGAAATCAACAAATTCCTCAAGAAAACAATGAAGAAGCATGGACGGGCCGATGTGTTCGTTACGGACAAGCTTCGGTCATATGGTGCTGCCTTGAGGGATCTCGGCATGGTCGGCCGCCAGGAAACGGGCCGCTGGCTCAATAATCGCGCGGAGAATTCACATCAGCCGTTTCGACGACGGGAACGTGCCATGCTCCGCTTTCGCCGGATGCGATCACTCCAGAAGTTCGTCGCGGTCCATTCCTCAATCCACAACCATTTCAACGGAGAGCGCGCCCTCACCAGCCGGGACAATTTCAAGGCCAGCCGCGCCGCCGCTCTCGCCGAGTGGCGTCAACTCTGCGTGGCCTGACACCGAGCGGGTTTGGGCAAAAAGAGACTGGTTCGCATTTGTCTGACACCACCCGTAGCTGTCCTCAACGCGTGGTTCCACAGAAACGACTCGTAGCTCTTGTAGCAGCCCGGGGAGAGGATATGCAGCGTCGGGTAGGCCGACGAAAGACGCCCGTTGATAAGGGTTCCCGTCATCGCGAGAAAATATGTGATCTTCTTCATCGCGCTTGTTCGTCGTCTCGCCCTCGCGACCTGGATCATTCGTTCGATGATTGACGGGATCTGGCTTGCCGCCGGGCTGCAAACTGGTGGTCTGGACCGCAATGCGGCCCTTGCTCATATGGACTTTCAGTTCGACCGCCTCATTCCTGCTGCGGAAGCACAACAGGCGGAGAAGACGGCAGCACGAGAGCGCATCCGGTCGGTCTACGAGATTAGGTCGACAGCGGCCTGACGCGTTCAGCAGATAGTCAGAGGACGCCCAGATGAATCATTCGCAGCATTGTCGGACCTGTCTGTAGGGCCGATCTTTGCCAGATCAGCCAGCCCGCATCAGCTTGCGGGCAACGAGGCGTGCGGCGACCAAGGCGATCACGACGAACGCCGAAACGACCGTGCCGATCACAGCAACCGATGGGACGAGAGGCGAATAGTTCGTGGCCGTTCGTGTGAAAAGCCAGACGGGAAGCGTGTTGTCGATTCCAGTCGTATAGATCGACAGGGGCAGGTTCGACCAGCTGAGCAGAAAGGCGAACAGGCTGCCGGAGAAGATGCCCGGCCAGAGTTGCGGCAGCGTCACCTCGCGCATCACCTGCCAGCGCGATGCGCCGAGGTCCATGGCGGCCTCTTCCTGCGCAACGTCATAGCCAAAGAGCCGGATCGAAATGACCAGCGTGACTATCGGCACGATCCACACAAGGTGGGCTATCACCGCCGTCTTCCAGGTCGGCGTCACCCCCAGGGCCGAGAACGTGAGCAGAAGTGCGAGGCCGAGGACCGGCTGGGGGAAGAAGATGGGCAGGACGAGAATCCGCTGGAATAGACTGCGCCCACGCCAGTCGTATCGAGCGTAGGCCATAGCTCCCAGGGTTCCCAGAACAACCGAGATCAGCACGGCCGAGAGCGCGATCTGGAACGAGATCAGATGGATGTCCCACGTCGTCGGAGAGGACAACGCCTCGATATAGGCATCAGTCGTCCATTCCTTGTGGGGAAACCGCATGTAGCGCGTGTTGGCGAACGAGGCCAGAACGACCGACATGATCGGGATGTAGAGGCAGGCGAGAATCAGCACCATCCAGAGCTGGGCAAGGGGGCGTATCCAACGTGCTTCTGTCATCGGTTTGTCAGCTTCGAAATGTTTATGCGGCTCAGGATCGGCACAACTAGGGCAACTGAGGCTACGATCACCAACACGGTGAGGGCGGAACCCGACGGCCAGTCCTGCGCATAGTTGAAGCGTTGGTCGATGGCTGCAGTAATCACCGTCACCGCCCGGCCGCCCAAAATTGCCGCTTCGGCATTCGCGCCGAGGGCGAGAACGAAGGTGAGGAGCACGCCGATCAACAGGCCCGGCAAGGCCAGCGGAAGTTCGACCTCGCGAAACACCGCCCAGCCCCCGGCACCGAGGTCACGGGCGGCTTCGACGCGATCACGGGGGATCATCTCGATCCCGAGCAGAAGCGGAAACAGCATGAACGGGAAGTGAATGTAGATCATGCCGATGAGGGCCGCGATCCGCGTGTTCAGGACCGATCCGATCTCCAGGCCACAACAGGCATTGAGCGATCCTGCCAGAATGCCACCCCGCGGCATCATGAAGATGGAAAGGCCAAAGAGCCGGACACTTTCGGAGATGAAGATCGGCAGAGCGATCAGTGCGGTCACAAGCATCGCGGCGCGTCCGATATGCCGGTTCAGCGCCTTTGCCGTAGGCCAGGCCAGCAGCAGACAGGTGAGTGTCGTAAGCGTCGCTCCGATGAGCGACCACATCAACGGTCGCCCGTAGCCGTCGCGGAAGATCGTGATGTAGTTTTCGACGGTGAAGTTCGCTCCGAGCTCGAAGGTCCGGGCCGGCATGAGGCTGTACCAAAAGACAATCGCGATCGGCGCAGCGAAGAAGGCGCCGAAGAAGAGGATCAGGGGAAGTGCAAACCATGGTCCGGGCGTGCTTTGCCGGATCATTCCGTGACCCACGCGACGTTCGCCAGATCGAAGCTGAATTCCGCCAGGACACCTGGCTGCAATCCTTCAGGGGAGCCGGGGACCTCGGCGATCAGCGGCAGCCCACGGGCGTCAAGCATCACCTGCGTGCGCGATCCCAGCAAGGCTGTCTGGGTGACGCGTGCCTTGATCTGGATTTCACCATTGCGTCCCTGGGTCAGCGCCTCGGGTCTAAGGACAGCGAAAGCCCCGCGCGCGCCGGGTGCCGGAGCGTCTATCTCGGTAAGCCGGGGTGTTCCGTCCGCCCCGGCTGCAACGGTGAACATGTTGACCTCTCCCATGAAGCTGGCCACGAAGCGGTTCACCGGGGAGCCATAGATTTCCTGTGGCGCCCCCATCTGGACAAAGCGTCCCGCGCGCATGATCGCGATGCGGTCCGACATCATCATGGCCTCTTCCAGGCTGTGGGTGATGTAGACGAAGGTCTTGCCTGTGCGCTGATGAAGGTCCTTCAGCTCGACCTCGAGGGTTTTGCGCAACCGGTAGTCGATCGCCGAAAGCGGTTCGTCGAAGAACAGGATTTCCGGGTCGCTGGCAAAGGCGCGAGCCAAGGCCACGCGCTGTCGCTCACCCCCCGAACATTGGGTGACTGCGCGGGAATAGTAGGCTTCGGGCAGTCGGACGAGATTCAACAGCTCCATTGCGCGGGCGCGGCGCTGATCTGGCGCAATGCCCTTCATCTTCATTGCAAACTCGATGTTCTGTCCGACCGTCTTGTGGTCGAAAAGGGCAAGAGACTGAAACACCATGGCCGTCGGGCGCCGGTTTGCCGGCATCAGCGTGATGTCGATGTCACGCAGGCGGATGGTTCCCGAGGAAGGCGCCTCTAGCCCTGCGAGCAGGCGAACAAGTGTGGATTTGCCGCTGCCGGACGGGCCGACGATGGTCAGGAATTCGCCTTCGAGGATTTCAAGATCAATCGAGTCGACCGCCTTGAGATGTCCGAAGGATTTGGTCAGGCCGGCCAGCGACAGGATCACCGGCCGGTCGGTTTGTCGTGCGGCAGCTTCGGCCATTATCAACCCCGGGCGCGCATTGCCGCCGAATAGATGTCATAGAGACGGTCGTAATCGGGAATGATGCCGAACTCTACCGCGTTGGCGATCCGTTCGTCGAACTCATCCCACTGGAGCGCGTTGAGGTCTTCGGTCGAGAAGCGCGCCATCAACTCGGGCTGTGCCATCTGGCTTACCGGTTGTAGATTGCCGTTCCCCCGCGCGATGATCTCGGCCGCGTCCACCGTTGTGATGAACTCAAGCCAGTCCAGAGCCGCGGGCAGGGCGTCAGGATTGTTCACGGCCGAATTTACTTCGATCCAGTTGATGCCGCCCTTGCCGTCGGCAGGACCGCTGTTCGGAGTGATCGCATAGAGGTTCGAAACGCCGTCCAACCGTGCTGCCGCTGTGGTGTAGGTGCCGCCGGTGAAGTAGAGATCGATCTCGCCGTTGATGATCGCCAAGTTCAGTTGGACAAAGTCGGTGGTGATCAGGGCTGCATTCTGGATCCAACGTTTGCATGTCTCTTCGAACTTGGCGACGTCGGCATCCGACTTGGGCATGAAGGGGTGCACCCCTGCGCCCATGCAGATATCCATGACGTTCCAATCCTCATAGGCGAGAATGCCGTAGCGCCCGGCAAAATCGGGGTTGTTGAATAGATCCCAGCCCTCGTCCTTGGCTAGCTTTGGCGAGATCACGTCAGAGTTCACCACGAAGTCGAATGTCTCGTAACGCTGCACGATGCCCAGAAGATGATTGCCGTCCTGGCTCGTCGCCCATTTGTAGGGCGGGGCGAACTTGGGCTTCATCTGCAGGTACAAGGGCTCGAACCGATCACGCGGAAGATCCCGGATCAGTCCATCGGGCCACATCACGTCACGCGCCCAAGGGTTGTTAACGTTGATGAAGTCCCAAACCGCCGTCTCACCGGCCCGCAGGCGGTTGACCGAGGTGGGGTCGGAGATATGGATCTCGTATTTCAGGTCGCCTCCGGTCTGCTCTTTCCAGAGCGCGACAAGCCGCGGGTCGGTGTAGGCGTCCCATGTCAGCAGGGCCAGCGGGCGGCTTTCCTGCGCATGCGCCCCGACCGGAAGCGAGGCGGCCGCGGCACCGGCGGCAAGACCGGCCATAAATTGTCTGCGCGTGGCCGAATGCTGGAGATTCTGGCGCAGCGGGTTGCGCGACGCCAGCGATTTCAGACGACGGTCTAGGTTCATTCCGGAATACTCCCCTATTGTTACGGCGCACGAGTTTGAACTCGTCATAGCTTTACCTTGTATTACGGTATGACAGGATTCAAGCGAATCTGGTCAATACACCTGAGCATAGGCACGGAGTTGTTCCACCACATTCATCTTGGCCACATGGACCGCCTCGCCGCGTTTGTGGGCTGCGTATATCTGGGGCATCCGTTCGGGAAGCCCGCCGCAAAGTCGTGCGTCACCGACAAGCGCATCAAGCGCCTCGGCCAAGCTCGCGGGAAGCCGGAACAGGCCCTGCGAGGCAAGCGAATCGGAAGTCAGAAGGCTGAGATCCTCGGTTGTGGGATGCGGGGTGGCCAGCCGGTCCTCGATTCCGGCAGTGCCGGCGATCATGAGGCTCGCGAGGGCAAGGTAGGGGCTGGCAGCGGCATCTGCCGCACGGAACTCGACGTTGTAGGCGCGCGCGCGGGCTTCGTGTTCCCTTGCGCTGACCGGGCATACGCGGATCGCCGCCTCGCGGTCTTGGACGGCCAGATTGTTGAACGCCGCGCTCCAGCGATGCGGCGTCAGGCGCAGGGGCGACACGACAGACGGTGCCGACAGCGCCGTAATGGCCCGGACATGGCGCAGGATGCCGGCGACAAAGGCTCCTCCCTCCTGCGACAGGCCGCCGACGCCGTCCGGATCGTGCATCACGGGGCGCCCGTCCTTGGTCCAGAGACTAAGGTGGATATGGACGCCATTTCCAACGATGTCGGGCGCGAGCAGGGGGGCGAAGGTCGCGGTCCGGCCCATGTCACGCGCAACTGCACGCACCACTTCGCGCAGGATCACGGCCTCATCGGCGGCACGCATCGCCGGTTTTGGCGGCACGGTGATTTCCAGCTGATCGGGGCCATACTCGCGCAGGAAACTGTCAGGATGAATTCTCGCACCTGCAAGCGCTTCGAACACTGCTTCCCCGAAGGTCTGGTTGAGTTCAAAACCCGAAAGGCTGAAGCCAGGTGTCGGCACGCCCCCCAGAAGCATGAATTCATGTTCGAACGTTGCCATCAGCCGAAGACCGGAGACCAATTCGAAACGGTGGATCGCCTCGGCGAGAATTCCGCGCGTACAGCACTCCCATCTTGCCCCCTCAAGTGTGAAGATGTCGCCAAGCACGAAGGACATGCTGCGCCCGGAAGGAAAACGGGCGTCGGTGCGGGTCGAGATGTCGGGCATCAGGACGATATCCCCGAACGAGCCGTAAGGGCTTTCGGCGATGGTGTCAAAACAGGTGATCTGCACGTTCGTCGGCGTCCAGCCGATGCCGCGCTCAACACGCTTGTCAAGGTCGCTGGTGGCGAAGCCCTTGCCGCGAACCAGTCCGGAAAAATCGCTCGTGCAGGCCGCGGTCAGGGTCGCCACCATCCCTCGTTTCCTTTCAATCGCTTGTCTTTCCCTGTCATCGTGCGGAGAAATGTCGCCTGATGCAACCGCGATTCCAAGACCATACCGGACTGCTTTCGTCGGAAGATCCGGCCCCCTTCGCGCTGACGCATGGGGGGGGCGGTTGGCTGTTCAGCGTCGAACATGGGGGCCATGCGGTGCCGCGCGCATTGGGGTTTCTCGGTCTTGAGACGCGCGACCTTACCCGTCACATCGGCTGGGACCCCGGCGCGGCGGCACTGGCGCGCGTGCTTGCACGCATGATGGATGCAGACCTGATCATTCAGCCCTACAGCCGGCTTGTCGTCGACTGCAACCGGCCGCGCGGCGCGGCTGATATCGCGGCCTTGGTCAGCGACGGGACTGTGATCCCCGGCAATGCCAAGCTGACTGAGGCCGCGCTTGATGCGCGATGGGAGGCGATCCATGTGCCCTTCCATGCGCGTCTTGCGGACCTCTGCGACATGGCAAACCGCCGAGGATTGATTTCGATCCATAGCTACGATCCGCAAAGGCACAGCGATCCGGCCCGTCGACCGTGGCCGATCGGCTTGCTGTTTCGGCAGGCCAACCCGCTGGCCGAGCAGATGGCCCGGCGCCTTTCGTCGCGGGCTGAAGCGCTGCCCCTGGGGATCAACGAACCCTATCGCATCGAGGATGCGTCGGACTACACGATCCCCGTGCATGCCGAGCCGAGGGGACTTCCCCATGTTCTTGTGGAAGTACGCAACGATCATCTTGCGACGCCGCTCGGCGTCAACCGCATGGCCCAGGTGCTGGCGGATGCACTTTCACAAACCGGAGAATGACCTTGAGCAGCCTCTTTTTGTCGACCACGTCCCGCAACATCGCGATTGTTCCCGAACGTGCCGCCATGCTTTTCATCGATGTCCAGAATTTTTCCTGCCACCCGGACGGCGCGGAATGGAAGGACATGTCCGACGAAGAGCTTGCAGCGAAGAAGACAAGTTTTCTGGCGCATTTCAACGCGAATGTCCTGCCGAACATGCAGGCCGTTCAGGCAGCCTGCCGAAGCGCCGGGATCGAGGTGCTTTACACCACGATCGAAAGCTTGACGAAGGATGGTCGTGAAAGAAGCCTCGATTACAAGATCACCGGGTTCAACGTGCCGAAAGGGTCGTGGGACGGAAAGGTGATTGATGCGATCTCGCCGGGTGAGGATGAAATCGTCCTACCCAAGTCGTCTTCGTCCGTCTTCATCTCGACCAACATCGACTATATCTTGCGCAACCTCGGCGTGCAGCAACTGATCCTGTCCGGCGTGCTGACCGACCAGTGCGTCGAGAGCGCGATCCGCGATGCCTGCGATATAGGTTACCTGGTCACGCAGGTTACGGATGCCTGCGCTACCTTTGGTGAAGCGCGGCAAACCGCATCCTTGAGCGCGATCAGGGGGTATTGCCGACAGGTGACCACGGCAGAGCTTCTGGCGGAGCTTGGACGGACCTAGGCGCCGCGAAACCCCGGCGCGCGGCGTTCGTATTCGATCAGGGCGAGACTGGCCGCAACCCGGATGTGGCTTTCGCAGGCGGCGAAGGCCGCATCGGGATCGCGTTGGATGGCACAGGCCGAAATGATCCGGTCGAGTTCTTCGGACGAAAGCCGCACCCGATCATCATCCACAAACGCAAAACGCCGGAAGATCGCGATGCGCGCGTGAATGCCCCCAAGAACATCGGCCAACGCCGGGTTGCCGCCGCCTTCGAGCAGCACGGCGTAGAATGCGGCCTTGAAGTCCTCGCGGCTTTGGACCGATCCGTCGCGGTAGTCTGGAATAAGTCGCTTGCGCAGGTGAAGCATCTTCCGGATGACGGCCTGGTCTGCATTGGCGGCAAAGAGACGGCCGGCAAGACCCTCCAGGGCAGCCCGCACCACATAGATGGCCTTGATCTCGGTTTCGCTCAGAACGGCCACGATGGGACCCTGAGCCGGAACGACACGGATCAGATGCTCCGTCTCCAGCTGCCGCAAGGCTTCTCGGATCACGGTCCGCGATACGCCGTAAGTCGCACACAACCCGCTCTCGATCAGGCGCTGGCCGGGAACGAGGACGCCATTGAGGATGTCCTCGCGAATTGCCCGGACGACCTGCTGCCGCAAGGGAGCGGCGGTCCTTGCGATGATTGACTGACCGTTCATGCCGATTTCCACACTCTTTGCCGTCATGCCAAGTGCAGTACTTCCGAAGTCCCGTGCAAGTCCACCTTGCGAATTTCTCACCTTGGCTTTGGTAGCCGGCAAAAGCGCAGATCAGGTGGAGGTTGGTGGGTCAGCCAACCCTGTTTCAGCAACAGCGGCGCACTCGGCTGGGTTGAGGCAGCACGTCAGATTGCGGCTGGGCGATCTTGGTCAGGAGGCGCGCCGTCGATGCCCTCGGGCGGCCGCCAACCTGGGGGCGGTGCGGCCCGTATGGCCTGCGGAATGGCCACCCGGAACCCCTGATCCGCGCCGTTCATGTCCATGCGGCGTTCCTGGATGCGCCATCCGTCGGGCGTTCGGGTCAGCAGGTCCAGATAGCGACCGTAGAGCGTGGCCGTCTGGCCATCGGGCCGCTCGTGCCATGCGAGGACATAGCTTTCGGCGCGGGCGGCATCGGAGGTGAGGGCGCAAATGCGAAGGTTGGACAGATGATGCGCCGTGCGCTTCCAGCGCCACATCCGAGCCAAAGAGGCCGCGAGCGCGGCACGGCCACAGGCCGTCAGGTGCGGCTCAGGGCCGTAGATCACGACGCAATCGTGTGTGAACAAGCCCGCTAGTGCCGACAAGTCCATGCGGTCCAAGTGGTGGCAATAGTCGGTCAGCACATCCTCGATTTCGTGGCGATCCACGCAGGTCGGCCGGGACCCTTGGGCAGTGAACGCATCGTTCGACATCTTGGAATCCCCCTTCCAGCAGCCTTGCCGTTCAGCGCAACTCCAGCAGACCGCCATCGACAGGGATGATCTGCCCCGTCATCCAAGACGACCGGTCCGAGGCGAGAAACAGTACGATCTCTGCGATTTCCTTGGGGGTCCCCCAGCGGGAAATCGGATAGCGACCGATCACCTGTTGCAACAAGCTCTCGAATTCGGCGTCATCCGCAGCGCGGGCACGAAACTGCGATTCAGAAAGTGGCGTGCGGATCGCACCGGGCGCCACGGCGTTCACCCGAACTCCGCGCGATGCGAAATCCGCCGCAAGCTGACGGGTCAGCGCCACGACCGCGCCTTTCGAGGCCGAGTAGGCTGCAGTTCCCTTCATGCCCACCAGACCCACGGTCGAGGCGGTGAAAACCAGAGTTCCGGCCGGGCTGGCCAGCAGATGCGGCAGAACGGCGCGGGCGGTCAGAAATGCCCCGGTCGCGTTGATCTGCAGGGCCCGGTTCCATTCGGCCAGCGAGATCGACAGGATGTCTCCCTCTACCATCACCCCTGCATTGGCGACGGCGGTGTCGATCCTTCCGGTCCACTCGAGCGCCCGCGCGGCCATGGCCGCAACGGACGCCTCGTCCGTCACCTCGACGGCAATCCCGAGTGCACGGTGGCCAGCGGCGCTCAGGTCCGCGGCCAGCTTGACCGCGCCTGCCGCGTTCAGATCAGCACAAACCACCGCCATGCCCTCTGTGGCGAAGCGCTGTGCGATGGCGCGGCCGATCCCCGAGGCGGCCCCGGTAACGATGGCGGTCCGCTGGTCTGAGGTCGCGTCGTTCAAAGATGTCATTTTTCACCCTGCATCGTCGATCGAATGGTTGCGACGTGGGTCCGGCAGGGCCGGGTCGTCACGGATCAGTGCCGCAGAATCTTGCCGAAGAAATCGCGGGCCCGTTCGGTTTTGGGGTTGTCAAACATCTCCTTCGGCGAGCCGGTTTCGATGATTTCGCCGGAGTCCATGAAGACCACCTTGTTTGCAACCTCGCGCACGAAGGCCATTTCGTGGCTGACGATGATCATCGTCATGCCTTCGGAAGCAAGCCTGCGGATTGTGTCCAGCACTTCGGTCACCAGTTCTGGGTCCAGGGCTGACGTCACCTCGTCCAGCAGCAAGATCTGCGGCTTGAGGGCAAGCGCGCGGGCAATCGCAACTCGCTGCTGTTGGCCCCCCGACAACTGGTCGGGATAGGCGTCGTGCTTGTGGGCCAAGCCAACAAGGTCCAGCAACCGCGCGGCTTCGGCCTCGACCTCGCCCTTGGCGCGTCCCTTTATCTTGGTCGGAGCGAGGGTGACGTTGCGCATGACGGTCATGTTCTGGAACAGGTTGTACTGCTGGAACACGATTGCCATCCGGTCGCGCGCCCCGCGCACGGCGGCAGCACTTTTGTAGTTGATGCTTTGGCCGGCGATATCCACACCGCCAGAGGTGATAGGCGTCAGACCGACCAGCGCACGCAGCACCGTGGATTTGCCCGACCCGGAGGGGCCGATCAGTGCAGCAATCTCGCCCTTCTCGATGGTGAGGTTGATGCCGCGAAGGACTTCATGCGCGCCGTACTTTGCGCGCACTTCGTTGACCGCGAGGTGTGGCAAGTCGTTTCTCCAGATATTGCCCCAGAAGCGTAAGTGGGAAGGAAAGGATGAAGTAGCAAAGCGCGATGGTCCCAAAGACCAGCGCACCTGAATAGCCCTGATTGTTCAGCTCTTTGGCGCGGAATGTCAGTTCGAAAACGCCGATCTGGCTTACAAGGGCGGTGTCCTTGATGAAAGACACCGCAAAGGCGATGGCCGGCGGGATGATGACCGGCCATGCTTGGGGCAGAACCACCATGAAGGTGGTCTGAAACCGCGAGAAGTTCATCGCCGTTGCAGCCTCGACCTGGGTATGTGGCACCGATTCAAGCCCGCCCCGGATGATGTCGGCCGTATAGGCCACTGCATAAAGGCAGATAGCGATCACCGCGATGGTGAATAGCGAGGCATTGGGGGTAAGCGTCTGGATGAAGAACAACACCAGATAGACGATCACAAGAAATGGGATACGCCGGAAGAATTCCACATAGGTCACGCAGACGATCCGCAGCGGCAGTGCCCATAACCCTGGCGTCTGCCGAAGGTACACCAATACGAAGGCGAGCCCGAACCCGATCAGACAGCCGACAAGCGTCATCGACAGGGTCATGAAGGCCGCTTCGGCCAGCATCGACATGTTGGTTGCGGTAAAGAAGCGTGGAATCTGTTCCAACAGGCGGTCCATCAGAAAATCCTCGCTCGGACGCGAAACGCCCAGCGGCCAAACAGCGCCAGGCCGATGCTGGCGACAAAGGTGAGGACGACGTACATCACGGCCACAACGGTGAAATACTCCAGCCAGCGATAGTTCACCGACGACAGGTTGATCGCCTGGCCCGTCAACTCGTCGACACCGACGAGGGCGCCGATCGAGGTGCCCATGACCAGGATCACGACGAAGAAGTTTGCCAGCGCGGGATAGATCGATTTTGCGATATGTGGCACCACGATGTAACGGATCTGCTGGAGGATCGACATGCCCAGTACCTGCCCGGCCTCCAGTTCGGTCCGGCGCACAGACAGAAACCCCGCGCGCATGATCAGCGTCAGATAGGCGCCTGCGTTCAGGATCAGGCCGATCATGAGACAGGCCTCGCTAGACCACCGGATGCCAAATTCGGGCAGCCCGTAATAGAGGAAGTAGATCTGGATCAGGGCAGGCGTGTTGGTGACCGCCACGACATAGATGTGAACCGGTAGCCGCAAGATGAATGGGCCATAGGCGACTATCGCAGCGCACAGCAGGCCTATCAGAGCCCCGCCCGAGAAGGCCAGCGTTCCGAGCTGGAAGGTCAGAAGTGCGCCCTGAAGCAGAGCGCCGAGGTTTTCCCAAACGATGCCGTACTGAAATGTGTAGTCCATTTGATCCCTGACGCAACGGCACCCGCCGCCTTTCGGCCACGGGTGCCTTTATTGATGTACGTCAGAAGTACGGGGTTGGCTCGACTTTACGCAACATCGGAGCGCCGTAGTACTGCTCCCACAGGGCATTGACGGTGCCCGAGGAATGCAGATTGAAAAGCGCAATGTTCAGCACTTCGGCAAGGTTCTCGTTGCCTTGGCTGACACCGATCGCGCAATAGGCCACGTCGATCGGATCGGGCAGCACGCGCCACTTCACGTCCGGGTAGTTCTTGGTGAAAGCCATGAAAAAGTCGATGTTCTCGACGATTGCATCGGCACGGCCCTGTGCGACCAGACGTACCGTGTCGGCCATGGTGTCGACGAGTTCGACCTTCACCGCCGGCATGTTTTCCGCCGTCCAGTCGACCGTCCAGTTTCCACGCATGTTGGCAAGCGTGACGCCGTCGCGGTTCAGTTCCTTCCAGTCATTGCCTTCGAGCGATTCGGTGGTCAGGACCGCCAGTACTTCGGTGTGCAGGGGCACGGTAAAGTCGATCAACTTGGCCCGTTCTGCGTTGCGGGTCAGCGCGCCCAGTGAAATGTCGATACGGTCGGAAACCAGGAAAGGCACGCGCTGCGGCGTTTCGGTTGGCACCCATTCGACTTCAACGCCGATTGCTGCAGCGAGCGCCTTGCCGATTTCGATGTCGAAACCCTCCCATTCACCTGCGTCGTTGCGCACGCTCATGTTGGGGAAGTTCGGGTTGATGCCGATGCGGATCGTGCCGGCGGTCAGAATGTCATCAAGGCTTCGGGCCTGAACGGCCGATGCGGCAGATGCTGCAAGCGCAAGTGCGGCAATACTCGTGAGCAGGGTTCTTCTGAACATGGATTGTCCTCTCCCATTGAGCTCCCGGATCAGGGGCAGCTGATTGTTGTCTTGGCTCGGTTGGTTCGAGTTCTCTCTGGCGTTGTGCGCAAAACGAACATTTGTGCGTAGTCAGCGTCCTGTAGAATTTTCGTCCTGTCAATCGCCATCACGACTTTCGTGAAAGCAGTTTTGCATTCCGGGCTGTTGTCGGAGCAAATCGTGGCTTGCACTGGGGCATCATGCGTCGGGTTCAACCACGGCTTCTGCCTCGATCTCCACCGCGTAAGGTCCGATCAGGGAGGCAACGGCAACCAGAGTGTTGGCGGGCCGGACATCGGCGAAATAGCGTGCATGCACCGCAGACACGCATTGCCAATCGTCGGCATTGCTCAAGTATATCCGGGTTCGCACGATGTCCTCAGGTCTGGCCCCGAGCGACCCAGCGGCGGCAATGATCTTGTCCAGGATATAGACGGTCTGCCCCTCGGCATCACCGGGGCAGACTGGCTCACCGGTCGCGTCGGTGGCAGTCGTGCCACTGATCAGGATCCGGTCGCCTACCCGCACCGCCCGGCTGAAACCGGCCTTGGCCTCCCAGACCGACCCGCTGCTGGCGCGCGACCGTGCCGGGCGGGCAGGCTGCGCAGACACCGGGAAGACCGGCGGCAGCGCATCAAGGTGGTGGCTCAGGTCGCCTGAGGCGGTCAGGAACGGGGGCTTGCGGTATTCATCGCCGCAATCGCCCGGAATCGGGGTCAGGCCCGCGGTTGCGGCCGCGATGGCGGCGCGGTCCTCGGCATCAAGGTGTAGGTCGAAGACACGCAGATTGTCTGCCCGATGCTCGCCCTCGCCCAGCCGCGCGCCAATGATGGTACCTGCGACGGCGGGGTGATCCAACACCCAGCGCGATGCGAGGTTCGAGACCGAAACGCCGTGCTTGCGGGCAATGGGGGCAAGCGTGGCCATCAGGGCCTGAAATGCACCCCAGCCGCCCGCTGCGTCGATGAATCGCTTGTATTTCATCCGGCTCCAGTCGGCGATGTCGTCGGGTTCCGGCCGGTCGACCCAGCGATCCGACAGATAGCCACCGCACAGCGTGCCAAAAGCCAGCAGCCCGACCCCTTCGGCCATTGCAACCTCCGATAGGGCGTTGGCCGCACGCCGGTCCAGCAGCGAAAAACAGACCTGATTGGTAGCGATGTCGATGCCGTAGCGGATCACCATGCGCAGGTGGGCAGCATCGAAATTGGTCAAACCGATTTCGCGGATCAGCCCTTCCTCGCGAAGCCGCATCAGATGCATCAGCGCATCCAGATATTCCGGCGACTCGTAGCGCCACCAATGGAATTGCAGGATATCGACGGTATCGAGGTTCAGTCGCCTGAGCGACGTCTCCACGCCCGCGCGGGCAACATCCATCGTCATTGTACCCGGTGGGGGGCACCATTTCGTCAGGATTGTCGGGGGCTTTTCTCCTGCATTTCGCATGGCGCGATGAACCATGCCGGCCACGATTTCGGCGCTGCCGTAGTGGTCGGCCATGTCGAAGGTGTCAAAGCCAGCGCGAGCATATTCAGTCAGCGCTGCGGCTGCGGCATCCAGATCGAACGGACGGCCGTCGCGTTCCTGATCGGCCATCTGCCACAGACCGGTGATCAGCCGGCGAAGCGGCAACCCATGCGTCAGGGTAGTGGTTTCAGGTTCGGTGGCCATGGTGCTGTCCTTGCGATTGGGGTGGCCTGCTGGTCCGTCTGGCGGCAGCGGTGCATTGGGTCGGATAAAAGACACGCCGCTTCATCTGCGCCCGATCGGGTGCATGGTGGCGCGGTGGAAATCCTGTGATCCGGCGGCCTTGAGAACCAGCGACGAGATCCGCCAGCCGTCTGGCTCGCGCGCGAACCTGTGGTGATACTGCCCCCACAACTCCCCGTCCGGCGCGCCGTTGTGATAGCGGTGCCAGGCATAGAGATAGCATATGCTGTGGGCCTGATCGGGTGTGTCGAAGGTGATGGTCACATTCGACACGTGATGGCTGGTAGCGGCGAAGGTCTTGGTCAGGCCGGACGCTATGGCTGCGCTGATTGCCTGGGCACCGATCAGATCTGGCACTTCGGGGCCGTAATCGACAACCGCATCGGCGCTGAAAAGTGCGGCAACCGCAGCGGGTTCGTTCCGGTCAAAGTGAAAACAGTAGGCGTGGATCAGATCGGTTATCGCGACGCGGTTCAGCAACATTTGGATGGCAGCGCCTTGGTCCATCGTCTTGTCCCTGACCCGAAGATCCGCCTGTGTAATGCGCCTGGCGCACAAGTGTTCACAGGACTATGGGTTCATCTAAGTGGGCATCTGTCAAGGACTGGCGGGCCGCGCTTCGGTACGGCCGTCCCTGCGGCATGTGATTTGCCTTGACGATCAGGTGTCGCGGTACTTTCAATTCGCTCTTGTCGGCAAGTCTGCGCAGAAGCGGGCGTTCTGCCCTTGGGATGGCGCAAGCACGGAGGCGATGACCTACATGGCGACAGCGGAACGCCGGGCAAGGCCGCTTCGGATCGGCTTGATTGTCAACCCTGTGGCTGGGTTGGGCGGGTCTGCGGGGTTGAAGGGCACGGATGGGCCGGGCACCGTGGCGGAGGCGCTGCGTCGTGGCGCGGTACCGCAGGCGGGCGCGCGGACAGCCCGTGCACTGGCCCAACTGGCACGGATGCACCCTGGAGCAGAGATCATGGCTGCCCCCGGCACCCTGGGGGCGGATTGGGTGCTGGGTCTGGCGTTGCGCGTTGTGGTTCTGGAAATGCCCCCGCTTACAGGAACCGCCCGCGATACGAAGATGGCTGTCGCAGCGATGGGTGCGGTTGATCTGGTGGCCTTTGCCGGTGGGGACGGCACGGCGCGCGATGTGCTGGCCAGCCTTACGAAGGGTGGCGCGATGTTGGGCATCCCGTGCGGTGTAAAGATGCATTCGGGCGTCTTTGCGGTATCGCCGGAGCGCGCGGGTCATCTGCTGGCTGATCTGGTCGGAGCGCCGGAGCGGGTCGGCTGGACGGATGAGGCCGAGGTGATGGACATCGACGAGGCGGCGTTGCGCGCGGGTCACATCGCGCCGCGGCTTTACGGGCTGGCGCGAGTGCCGATCGCCCGTACGATGATGCAGGCCGCCAAGGGTGGGCTACGCCGAGACAGTGCGGCCGCGCTTGCCGCCGCCGCCGCCGAGGTGGCGCAGGCGATGCCGGACGATGTGCTGCATGTCGTCGGCCCGGGGACCAGCGCGGGAGCGGTGAGCCGCGCGCTGGGTGCGGTACCGACGCTGTTGGGCGTGGATGCGTTTCGCAACGGGCAGCGTGTCGCCCGCGATGCTGACGGCGCAGAATTGCTGCGGCTGGCAGGGGATGGCCCTGTGCGGCTGGTGCTGGGGGTGACGGGCCAGCAGGGCTTTGTGCTGGGACGCGGCAATCAGCAGATCAGTCCCGCGATTGTGCGTCGCGCCGGGCGGGAAGGGCTGTGCGTTCTGGCAACTGAAGACAAGCTTGCGGCCCTGTCCAGCCCGCACCTTTGGGTGGATACCGGCGACGCGGAACTGGACGCCGAGCTTGCCGGATTCTTGCGGGTTCAGACTGGCGCGGCGAGATTCACGATGATGCGCATCGGAATAAGTTGAACATCTTTGTGCGATATGCAAACTTTTGTGCTGAAGTTGAGATTCCAAGCAAACTGCGGAGCAAACCGGAATGGCTGTCGAACAACGGGCACATCCATGGATGGCAAACTCGGCACCCGGCGTTCTTGAGGCGATGCTTGCCGAAATCGGCGCATCTTCGGTCGCAGAGGTGTTTCAGCAAATCCCGCAGGACCATCTGCGCAAGGCCCCGCTGAACCTACCGCCCGCACTGAGTTCGGAACTGGAGCTGAAGCGCGAGCTGGTGAGCAAGCTGCGCAAGAACCAGAGCTGCGAAGATTACCTGAGCTTTCTTGGCGCTGGCTGCTGGCAGCACCATGTGCCTGCCGTGGTGGACGAGATTGTGGGGCGCACCGAGTTTGCCACCAACGTCTGGGGGTCGTACCAGTCCGACCACGGGCGCAATCAGGCATGGTTCGAATTTTCCAGCCAGCTTGGCGCGCTTCTGAACCTCGATGTGGTGCAGCTGCCGGTCTATTCCTGGGGCTGTGCCATAGGTCACGCGGTCCGCATGGCCGCCCGGATCACCGGGCGCAGCCGCGTTCTGGTGCCCGCGTTCAGTGACCCCGAACGCCTGTCGGTGATCCGCACGTATTGCCGGCCGACCGCAATGGCAAACCACATCGAAGTGGTGCTTGTGGCCGCCGATCCGGTTACCGGGCGGCTGGACCTGAACGACCTGCGCGCCAAACTGGGGCCGGATGTGGCAGCGGTATACTTCGAGAACCCGGCCTATCTTGGCACGATCGAGACCGGGGCTGCCGACATCGCACGGCTAGCGCGGGCGGCCGGTGCGGAAACCATCGTGGGCGTCGATCCTGTCAGCCTTGGCGTGATCATGGCGCCGGGCGATTATGGCGCGGATATCGTGGTCGGGCCCACGCAGCCCCTTGGCGTACACATGCATTGCGGCGGCGGGGTCGGCGGCTTCATCGCGTCGCGCGACGAGGAGCGGTATGTCCGGGAATACAACGGTTTTCTGGTGTCCATCGCGGAAACCCGGCAAGACGGGCAGTTCGGGTTCGGGCTGGCCTGCGCGCATCAGAATTCCTACGGCATGCGCGAAAACGGCAAGGACTGGACGGGAAATTCGACATATCTCTGGGCGATTGCGGGGGCGGTCTACATGAGCCTGCTGGGGCCCGAGGGGTTTCGCGAGCTTGGCACCCTGATCGTGTCGCGCGCGCGATATGCGGCTGGTTTGCTGGCCGCCGTGCCGGGTGTGCGGGTGCCGTTCGGCACGACGTTCAAGGAATTTGTGGTCACCTTTGACGGCACCGGCAAGACCGTGACCGAGATCAACGATGCCCTGCGCGCGCGCGGCATCTTTGGCGGAAAGGATATCTCGGACGAGGGGTTCGGCCTTGGCCAAGCGGCGCTGTTCTGCGTGACCGAGGTGCACAGCGCCGCCGATATCCGCAGACTTGCGGACGCAGTCGGGGAGATCTGCAAATGACCGGATTGCCGCAATATCACTCTGCGCGCTGGGATGAACCCGTGGTCATGGCAATGGGCCGACCCGGCTCGCGCGGGCAGTTGTTTTCGGCACCCGAGGCCGAAGTGGCCGCAGTCGTGGGCGATGATCTGATCCCGGCGGCCATGGCGCGCAAAGACCGCCCGGCTTTGCCCGAAATCACCGAATTCGAGGCGCAGCGGCATTATCTGCACCTGTCGCAGATGACCCTTGGCATGATGGGCGTCAGCCTGTTCGGCACCTGCACGATGAAATACAATTCCAAGACCGCCGAGGCCGCGACCCTGCGTCCCGAACTGGCCGAGGTGCACCCCTATCAGCACCCCGACACCTTGCAGGGCGTGCTTGAAATCATGCACGATTTCGACGGCATCCTGCGTGAATTGTCCGGCATGGACCAGTTCATCTTTCAGGCCGGGGGCGGGGCCGACGCCGCCTACACCATGACCGCCGTGGCGCGGGCCTACTGGGCCGACCGGGGGATGCTGGGCGAGCGGACCGAAATGGTGACATCGATCCAGGCGCACCCGTGCAATCCGGCAACGGCGGCGGCGGCGGGCTTTACCGTGGTCAACCTGCCGCTGGAGGAGAACGGCTATCCTTCGCTTGAGGCGCTGAACGCTGCGGTCGGGCCGAAAACCGCGCTGGTGATGATCAACAACCCCGACGACATGGGCATCTACAATCCCGAGATCAAGGAATGGGTCCGCGTCGCCAAGGAGGCGGGCGCGCTGTGTTTCTATGACCATGCTAATTTCAACGGCGTGATGGGAAAGCTTTGCGCGCGGGAGCTTGGGTTCGACGCCTGCATGTTCATGCTGCACAAGACCTTTGGCGCGCCCAAAGGCGGTGGCGGCCCGGCTGTGGGGGCCTACGGCTGTTCGGCGGACCTTGCCCCGTATCTGCCGACGCCGGTTGTGGCGCACCGGGGCGGGAAATATGTGCTGGATGCCGACCGGCCCAAATCGGCGGGCAAGATCCGCGAATTCTGGGGGAACGTGCCTCAGGTCGTCAAAGCCTACGCCTGGGCGCGGTCCATGGGGGCGGACGGGATCAACCTTGCCTCCGACATCTCGGTCGTTGCCAACAACTACATGGACCTGAAACTGAGCCAGATTCCGGGGCTTGCGATTTCGCACCCCGACATCAAATCCCGCCGGATGGAGATGACGCGCTGGTCGCTCGCACCGCTAACCGCCGAAACCGGCATCGGTACCGTGGATTTTGCCAACCGCATGGCCGACTACGGGATTGATCCGTGGTGGATGAGCCATGAGCCATGGATCGTGCCCGAACCCTTCACTCCCGAGGCGGGCGAGTTGTGGTCGAAGGAAGATATCGACCACTGGATCGCCGTGGTGGCCCAGATCGCCAAGGAAGCGCGTGAAACGCCTGAACTTGTGCGTACTGCGCCGCACAATCAGGCCATTGCGCAGGTCAAGGGTGCGGCGTTCGAAGACCCCGCGCTATGGGCGATGACCTGGCGCGCGTTTCTTCGCAAACGTGCGGGTGATGTCGCAGCTGAACGTGGCGCGGCCTGATGCGATGCAAGGATCAGTCCGCCAGCGAAGAGATACTCTTCAACGACAGGAGCGGCGGGCGCCCGAGCACCAGATCGGCGGTCAACCTAGCAGTCATCGGGCCTGCGGAAAATCCCATCCACGGGAACAGCGAAAGATAGAATCCCGGGAGACCCGGAGCTTCGCCAATTATGGGACGCCAGTCCTTGGTGCCGTTCACAACCGCAGTCCAACTGCGCACTGCGCGGGCTTGGGCCAACGCGGGGATCACGGCGGCGGCTCGCGCCATGTTGCCGGTCAGGTTGGCCGGGTTGATCACCAGACTGCCATCGGTGCGCCGTCCTGCAGCCCATCCTCCGCCGATCAGACAACTGCCGTTCAGCGCCTGTTTGGCCGAAAGCTTTCCGGCGGCGGAATAGACCAGATGCGGGATCAGCGGCGCGATGGGTTCGGTGACGGTTACCTGCAGTGGCGACCCTTGCAAGCCGATCGGCAGGCCCAGCATCATTGCCACATCGGCGGCGGCAGCGCCCGCTGCATTGACCACGCGCCCGGCGCGGATAGGGCCACGCGGGGTCGTCACCAGATATCCACCCGGCACGGCCTCGATTCCGGTGACGGTCGTGTCGGTCAGCAGCGTCGCCCCGAGGGCGCGGGCGGCGGCCGCATACGCGGGCGTCGCCTTCAGCGGGTTCGCCTTTCCTTCGTTCGGGCAGAAGCCGCCGCCGATCGCATCCTCGGTGAGATAGGGGGCCAGTCGGCGCAAGGCCGTGCGGTCAAGTATGTCGATCGGCACGCCAAAGCCGCGTTCGATGTCTGCCTTCGCCTCGATCGCGCGCATTTGCGCTTCTGTCGTGGCGACGAGAACGCCGCCGGTCAGGCGCACATCCAGGTCGACCCCAAGTTCCGCACTCAGCCCCTGCCACATTTCCAGCGAGGCCTGCAGCAACCGCAGCGTGGGGCCATAGTTGCGCGCCCATTCCGGGCCGTAGGCTACGAATTCAGGGTGCTGCAATTGCAGATGGATCGACCCGGCATTGGCGCCGGACGCCTGGGTGTTGAGATCACGCGCCTCGACCAGAAGCACATCCGCACCGGCCTGCGCCAGATAGTATGCGGTGGCCGTCCCGGCCAAGCCGCCCCCGATCACGAGCACATCTGTTTTCATCATTCTACACCAGCCCTGGCCTGAACATCCGGGCGGCAGCAAAGGAACGACCCATGCAAAAGACCTTTTCGGGAAGCTACACCGTCACCGTCACGCCGTTCACCGAAGGCGGCAAGGCCATCGACTATCCCGCGTGGGCGCGGTTTCTTGACTGGCAGCTTGAATCCGGCGTGCCGGGTATCATCATCCTTGGCACCACGGGCGAGTTTCTGACGCTTACCGACGACGAACGCGGCGCCTTTGTCGAAGCGACGGTGAAGCATATCCGTGGCCGGATTCCGGTCATGGTTGGCACGATGAACGCCTACACCCCGAATGCGGTGCGCTATTCGCGGCAGGCGCAAGATCTCGGGGCGGACGGTCTGATGATCATCCCGCCCTATTACTACACCCCCACGGACGACGAGATCTTCAACTATTACAAGGCGATCTGCGAGGCGATGGATCTGCCGATCATGCTGTACAACAACCCGTTCACCTCCAACGTCGACATGTCGGCGGCGCTGGTGGCGCGGTTGACCGCGGCCTTTCCGCAGATCCGCTACATCAAGGAGGCGTCGCAGGACACCGCGCGGGTGCATGACATCATCGTTGCGACGGACGGCGTCATGAACGTGTGGGCCGGCCAGCGGGTGCTGGAAAGCTACAAGATGGGGGCCAAGGGCTATGTGAACCCCTACGGCAACTACATTCCCCGCGCCTCGGTCAAGTTCGTCGAATGGGCCGAGCAGGGGCGCTGGGATGATGTCTGGGCAGTGCAGAGCATCATCAAGAAGTTCGACACCATCATCACCGCCGGGCATCCGCTCTATGGCCACCAGTGCTATTCCAAGGCGCTGGCGGCAGCGGCCGGCTATCCGGTCGGCGACGTGCGCGCGCCGATCACCACCTTCGCCTCGCTGGGCGGGGAGGGGCGCGCCCGCGTGGCGCAGATGGTGCCGCTGATGGCCGAACTCGATGCCGTGGTCGACCGGATCGAGGGGCGGCGGGCCGCAGCGGAATAAAGATCCCCGGTGCGGCCTCATCTGATGTAGGCCGCACCGTTGATGTCGATGGTGCCGCCGGTCATGTGGCGCGCACGGCCCCGGGCAAGGTAGACCGCAAGATCGGCGACCTCCTCTGGTGGCACCCATTCACCCATCGGCAGGCTGGCGGTGACAGCCGCCTCGCCCCCGGTGCGTGCAGCAGATTCCTCGGACATCCGGGTCCGTACGACGCCGGGGGCGATGACATAGGCCAGAATTCCCTGCGCCGCATGGGCGCGCGCCACGGTCTTCGTCGCGGCCACGATTGCCGCCTTGGAGGCCGCATAGGCGATGGCCCCGGGGTTCGATGACCCCCGTGTCGACACCCACGACCCGATGCCGATGATGCTGCCGGGGGTGCCGGCCGCAAGCCAGCTGCGCACGGCGTGGCGCATCAGCCGGGCCGGGGCGAGGACGTTGACTGTCATCGCCTCGGCCCAGACGCGGTCCCAGTCTTCGATCGGGTCGGAGATGCCACCGGTCTGGCGCATGATGCCGGCGTTGTTCACCAACACGTCGACCCGCCCGCTGATCTGCAGTGCCTGATCCCAGAAGGCGTCAACTTGCGCCATATCAGCGAAATCGGCCTTCACTAGGTGGGCCATGCCCGGACGCGCAGCCCTGACCGCAGCCTCCGCCCCGGCGCGGTCGGCGCCGTAATGGGCGATAACGGTGGCACCGGCGGCCACCATCGCCTCGGCGGTGCAGGCCCCGATCCCCTTCGAGGCACCGGTCACGATTACGGTCTTTCCTTCGAGATCGGCCATCAAGATTTTCCTTCCTTGCGGGTCACAAAGGGTTTTGCGCGCAGGGCGGGATTGGCCCTCGCATAGGGTGAGGGCAGGGCGATGTCTTCACCCAGCGCCACCGCCGCGCGCCAAGGCCAGCGCGGATCCCACAACATGCCCCGTGCCAGCGCGACCATGTCGGCCTGTCCGCTGCGCAGGATTGTTTCGGCCTGCATGGGTTCGGTGATCTGCCCCACAGCCATCGTCGGGATTTCTGCCTCTTGCCGGATGGCGGCGCAAAAATCGACCTGGTAGCCGGGGCCGGTGACGATCGCCTGCCGCTGGTCCAGCCCACCACTGGACACATGGATCATGTCGCAGCCCACTGCGCGCAAGGCTCGGCAGAAAACGATGGATTGGGGCAGATCCCATCCCCCCTCTATCCAGTCGGTGGCGGAAATCCGGATTGTCACCGGCTTGTCGGCTGGAAAGGCGGCACGGATTGCGGCGAAAACCTCCAGGGGAAAGCGCATGCGATTTTCCAGCGAACCGCCGTAAGCGTCGGTCCGATGGTTCGTGATCGGCGACAGGAACTGATGCAGCAGATAGCCATGCGCCGCATGCAACTCGACCAGATCGAACCCAAGGCGCGCGGCACGCTTGGTCGCCTGCACGAAAGCTGCCGTTATGCGCGCCATACCGGCGGAATCTAGCGCGCTCGGGGCGGCCCAGCCCGGAAGATAGGGCACCGCAGACGGGGCTTCAGTCTGCCAAGCCTGCGCGGCATCTGTCACCATGCCGCCACCTTTCCAAGGCGCGAGTGTGCTGCCCTTTCTTCCGGCATGCCCCAGTTGCAGGCCAAGCGCGCTGCTTCCTACGGACCGCGCGAACGCGATAACACGGGCAAATCCCGCCTCGCACGCATCGGAATAAAGCCCTGTGCAGCCGGGCGTAATGCGTCCTTGCGGTTCCACCCCCGTCGCCTCGACGATGATCAACCCCGGGCCGGACTGTGCAAACTGTCCCAGATGAACAAGATGCCAGTTGCCAGGTACACCGTCGATTGCAGAGTACTGACACATCGGTGCCACGGTAATACGGTTGGTAAAGGTCACCCCCCGCAAGGTCAGTGGTGAAAACAGAGCACTTGCCATGGCGATTCCTGAGGATGGGGAAATTGCGGGTTGAAGATGCAAAGTCGTGCGTTATAGTAACTTTTGTGCGCATATGGACCATATTGGCCACACTCTGACAAGCAAAAAGGACCACCGGAATGAGTCGACTGACTGTCGCGGCAAGCACATTTCCCTTCCTTTACTCGCACGACGGGTTGGATGCACTGAAGCATCTGCGCAGTCTTGGCTACGATCGCTTTGAAATGATGATTTTTCCGCCGCATTGCTGGCCTCGCGAACTCTCAACGGCGCAACGGCGCGAATATGCAAGCTGGCTGGACGGCGAAGGCGGTGCGATCACCTCGTTTTGCTATCCCCTGCTCGACAACAACCCCAACGGTGTTGACCGGCTGATGCGCGACTACACTCTCGATCGCTACCGCGAGGCGATCGATATGGCGGCGGAGTGGAAGTGCCCATATGTCGTGGCGATTCCTGGGCCGGTGAACAGCCTGATCAACCCTCCTGTCGCCTGGATGCTGGAGTGGTTCGTTGAGGGCATGAAACAGCTTGTAGCCCATGCCAAGGGGACTGGGGTCGAATTGCTGCTGGAAAACGTGCCCTTCACCTTCCTGCCGACGGCAAAGGACATGAAGGATACCGCCGCGCTCATCGACCCGTCGATTGGCGTCAATTTCGACGTGTGCAATTCGGCATTCATCAAGGAAGATCCGGCGGCTGCCATCCGCATGCTGGGTGGCCTTGTGAAGAACGTCCACATCTCGGACTCGGGCTATGGCGATTTCAAACATGAACGGCTGGGAACCGGCATCGTCCAGCCCGCCCCGGCGGCGCAAGCGCTGGCAGACATCGGATATAGCGGCGCCACGGTGCTGGAGATCATCACCGACGCGCTGGCGCCCGGAGCAAACCCGGACGAGGACATCCGCGCCAGCCACGCCATTCTTGCCCAGCATGGCTGGAAGCCGCTGGGTTAAGGCAAACCCGCCTCAACCGGGACCACGATGCCGGTGATTCCGGCTGAGGCGTCCGATGACAGCCAATGCGCTGTCGCGGCGACCTGTGCCGGTGTGACCATCCGCTTCAATGCGGTGTCGGCGGCCATGCCTGCAAGGGCGGCCTCCACCTCGGGGCCGCCTGCCGCGTGGCGCGTGGCGATCCGTGCAACCAGTGCTTCGGTCGCGATGGGGCCGGGCGCAAGGGCGTTGACACGGGTACCCGCTGCGCCCAATTCCAGCGCGGCCGAGCGCATGACCCCGATGACCGCGTGTTTTGACGCGGTGTACAGCATCTGGGACGGATGTGCGCGATAACCGTTGATCGAGGCCATGACCACGGCACTGCCGCGCCCGGTTCGGGCCAATGCCCCGGCAAAAGCGCCCAGCGTGGCGGCGACACCCCAGACGTTGACCGCCATCACGCGCTGCCATTCCGCAGCGTCCAGCGCGGCGACCCCGCGCCAAGGCGGCACAAGCCCGGCATTGGCGATGACGATATCCACGCTGCCCAGACTGTCCGCCAAGCTGCGCAGGTGCGACATGCTGTCCAAAGAGCCAAGATCCGCCGCAAAGGATGTCCAGCCCTCCGGCAAGACGGAACGGGCAAGGGCATCGACTGTGTCCACCACGGTGATGGTCGCCCCGGCCAGCGCCAGCCGCTCAGCAATGGCGCGCCCCAGGCCCGAGATCCCGCCCGTGACAACCGCCGTGCGACCACTTAGGTCTGTTCCAAGTGTCATGTTGCGTGGTGTCCTCTTTGCGGCTATCCAGTCAATAAGCGCACAATTGTGCGCCATGTGAACGAAATCAAGGAAAAGGTTGATGGCGCGATGTTGCCGGGCTTGAATGTCGTGATCCTGGGCGCCGGGTCTATCGGGCTGTCGTTTGCGGCGAGTTTTGCGGATGCCGGCTTTGACGTGACGTTGGCGGACCCTGACGCCGCCCGGCGCGACGCGGCGTCGACCGGGATTGCGACGCAGGTCGATGCGATTGCCCTTGCCGGCTTGCGGCGAGGCGGGGCGGGGCAGATCGATGTTCTGCCCGACGCGACAGCGCAAGTTCGGTCTGCCGCTTTGGTGATCGAGGCGGGGCCGGAAGACCTTGCCGTCAAGCAGGCAATCTTTGCCCGTCTTCTGTCTGATGCGCCCGCCGATGCGGTTCTGGCCACCGCGTCCTCGGCGATCGTCATGTCGCGGATCCTGCCTGACGCAGCAGATCAGGCGCGCTGTCTTGTGGCGCATCCGGTCAACCCGCCCGCGGTCTTGCGCATGATCGAGATTGTTCCAGCACCGGCCACGCTTGTAGCGACGCAGACCCGGGCATCCGCCCTGTTCGAGACGGCCGGTTTCACCCCCGTCGTGTTGAACCATGAAATCGACGGCTTTGTGCTAAACCGTCTGCAAGGTGCGGTTCTGCGCGAGGCATATCGGCTGGTTGGCGAAGGCGTTGTCGATGCGGCGGCGGTGGATGCGGTCATGAGGCTGGGGCTTGGTCCGCGCTGGGCGCTGTCGGGACCGTTCGAGACGGCTGAACTGAACACCCCCGGTGGCATTCGTGCCCACGCCGCCCGGATGGGACCGGCCTATCGGGCGATGGGCGAGGCACGCGGCGAAACCGGCTGTCTGTGGCCCGATGATCTGGTTGCACGGATAGATGCGGAACGACGCCGCGTGATTGCGGTGGAGGATTTGCCCGCGCGTGCCGCGTGGCGTGCGCAGGCGGTGGCGCGGCTGGTCGCGCTGCGTGATGAACTGGCGAGGGACGCGGATGACAGCTGAAGCAATCCGCTTTTCGTTTGACGGACGCTCGCTGACGGCGCGTCCCGGCCAATCGGTTGCCGCCGCGCTGACAGAGGCTGGCCAGAGGGTATTTCGGCAGACAGCCAAGGGCGCAAGCCGGGGCATGTTTTGCGGCATGGGGGTTTGTCAGGATTGTCTGGTGACTGTTGACGGCGCGCCTAATCAGCGTGCCTGCGTGACCCTGGCAACCGAGGGCGCAACCGTTCTGACGCAGGTGGCGCTTGCCCGGCTGGCAGTCGTGCCTGCAACACCGGCCAAGCCTGCCGCCCGGCAGATAGCACCGGATGTGCTTGTGATCGGCGGCGGCGCGGGCGGTCTGAACGCGGCCATCGCGGCGGCCGAAGCCGGGGCCAGCGTGGTCTTGGTGGACGAGCGCAAGGTGCCTGGTGGGCAGTATTTCAAGCAGCCGTCGGGCGGCGCCCCGATGCTTGATGCCCAGCAGACCGAGGGTGCGGCACTCATCTCACAGGCGCGGGCGTCGGGGGCCGAGGTCCTCGGCGGTGTCGAAATCTGGGGTGCCTTCGATGGTCCCTTGTTTCTGGCTGAACATCAGGGAGGTGCGCTCATCGCGCGACCGCGCAGCGTCATCGTGGCGACCGGCGCCTATGAACGCCCGCACATGGTGCCCGGCTGGACGCTGCCGGGTGTGATGACAACCGGCGCGGCACAGACGTTGTGGCGCAGCTACCGCACGCTGCCCGGCAAGCGGGTCGCAGTCTGCGGGTCGGGACCGCTGAACTTGCAGGTTGCGCTGGAACTTGCCGAAGGCGGTGCCACCGTCGCCCTTGTGGCCGAGGCCGCGCCCGCCCTGACCACGCGCCCCGGCGCGGCGCTTGCGCTGGTGGTTGCGGACCCGAAACTCGCGCTCAAGGGCGCGCGCTTCCTTGCCGCGCTGCGCAGGCGCGGCGTGCCGGTGCAAAACAGGTTGGAGCTTGTCAAGGTGGACCCCGAAGGCGACGCCCTGCGCGCGACGTTCCGCGACGAACGCGGCCACGAAAGCGAGGTCGTGGTCGATGCGCTGTGCATGAACGACGGCTTCGAGCCGCAGAACGAGGCGCTGCGCCTGCTCGGTGCCCGGATGCAGCTTGATCCCGTGTTCGGCCACTTGCGCTGCACCCGCAGTTCCGTGCTTGAAACAACCGTTCCCGGCGTCTTTGCGGTGGGCGATTGTGCAGGCATGGGCGGCGCGCCCGCTGCGGCTGTCGAGGGGCAGATTGCGGGCCGTGCCGCGGCGGCCCTTGCCGGGCATCGACCGATTGGCGATATCGGCGGGCTTCACTCCGAACTGGCGCGGCATCGGCGGTTTCAGTCCCGGCTCTGGTCGTTGCACCGGCCCGCGCCCCGCACGCTTGCCAACACGCCGGATGACACCATCCTGTGCCGCTGCGAAGAGATCACGCTTGGCGAGGTGAGGGCGGGGCTGAAGGACGGCCCCGACCATGTCGGGACGCTCAAACGGTTGACGCGGGTGGGCATGGGGCGCTGTCAGGGCCGCTATTGCGGGGCCGCCGCCGCGCGCCTGGTGGCCGAGACGACCGGCCAGCCGATCAACGACCATAGCCATTTCGCGCCGCGCGTGCCGATCAAGCCAGTCAGCATCGCCACCATCCTTGCCGCGCAGGAGGCGCTGGATGGCCAGCCCTGATCTCTTGATCGTCGGTGGCGGCATAACCGGACTTTGCGCCGCCATCACCGCGGCCGAGGCTGGCGCGCAAGCAATCGTGGTGGACGCCGGTCTGAACGCGGGCTCGAACGCAAACGCTGGAAGCCTGCATGTGCAACTGCAAAGCCGGTTCATCCGGCTTTACCCCGAACAGGCCCCCAACGTCGAAGCATCGCTGCCGCTCTACCTTCAGTCGGTCCGCGAATGGGAGCGTCTGGATGCGCTGCACGGCCCGTTCGAGCTTGTCCGCAAGGGTGGGCTGATGCTGGCGGAGGGGGAGGACCAACTGCGCTTTCTGGAACACAAGGCGGCGCGAGAGGCTGCGCGGGGCCTTGATGTCGAAATCCTGGATCGGACGGCGCTGGACCGAATCGCGCCGTGGCTTGGCCCGCAGATCGTGGGGGCCGAGTTGTGCCGCGATGAGGGCAAGCTGAACCCGCTTGTCGCCAATGCACGTCTGCGGGCCCACGCTGTCGCGCTCGGTGTGCAGTTCGTGACGGACCGTATCGTCGCCCTTGACCACGACACCCCATGTCGCGCGACGGTTGCCGGGGGCGCATCCCATTCGGCGCGGCAGATCATCCTGGCGACTGCCTGGGGAACCGGCAGCCTCCTTGGTCGGTTCGGGTTGCACCTTCCCAGCCGGGCAGAGCCCTTGCACATGAACATCACCGAGGCCGGGGCAGGGCAGATCAACCACCTGATCCAGCACGCGGAACGTTCGATCACGCTGAAACAGTTCGAATCCGGGCAGATTGTCATCGGGGGCGGCTGGCCTGCTCAGGACCGGGGCGAGGCTGCGGTGCCGGGGGTTCTGGCTGTGTCGATGCTGGGCAATGTCGCGCTTGCGGCGCGCCTTGTGCCAGCGATTGCAGGGCTTCGCGTGGTGCGGACCTGGGCAGGAATGAACACGACCGTCGATGGCAAGACCATCCTTGGCCGGGTTCCGCGGGCACCAGACCTGATCCTTGCCGTGCCGGGCGACGCGGGCTACACGCTGGGCCCCTTGTGTGGGCGGACTGCTGCGCAATTGGCGCTGGGGCTGCCACAGGCCACCGACATCGTGCCGTATGACCCAGTGCGCTTCAGCGCTTGAGCGCCTCGGAGATGCTGGCAGCCGTTTGAAGCAGGCGGGGCAGGATCTCGCTTTGCAGTTGGGCTGCCGTCATCCGAACTGTGGGCACGCCCACGTTGATTGCCCCCACCATCCCGCCCGCCGAATTGCGCAGTGGCACGGCAATCGACATCAGCCCTATTTCCAGCTCCTGGTCGACCAACGACCAACCCTTCTTGCGCACATCCTCCAGTATCTTGCGAAACTCGGTGCGGTCGGTGACGGTGCGGTCGGTCAGCCGGGTAAGCGGGATGCTTTGCAACAGGTCCGGCCACATATCATTGGGCTGGGCCGCCAGCAGAACGCGCCCGGTTGCCGTGCAGTGGGCCGGAAAGCGCGCGCCTACGGTTATTCCGACGCTGATCACCCGATGATACTGGGCACCGCTGACGTAGACCACATCGAACTTGTCCAGCACCGCCGCCGAACAGGATTCGCGGATTTCTTCGGACAGGTGGTCGATGAAGGGGCGCGCGATGTCCCAAGCACCTTTGGACGACAACACCGAATAGCCAAGTTCCAGCACCTGTGGTGTCAGATCGAACAGTTTGCCGTCCGCAACCGCATAGCCTTCGTGTACCAGGGTCAGCAGGATCCGGCGTGCGCCGGCGCGGGTGTTGTTGGTTTCTGCGGCGACCTCGGACAGCGTCATCTTGCGGCGCGTCCGGTTGAACGCACGCAGCACCTCAAGCCCACGCGCCAGGGAACTGACGTAATCGCGCGGGTTTATGCCGCTTTCATCATCGTTGACCCAGTCGGGAGATGCCGTCATCAGACCGGTTCGCTGTGCCGTCTTCTGAATCGGCGGGTTTATCGCGGCTTCTCTTTTGGTCAGCTTGTCCACCGCCTGCTCCTCCAAGTTAGGCCACCTGAGCTTTGGGCCTCTTGCCCGATATCATGAAAAACACAAGCCATTTCTGGTTCCGCGAATTGCTGACGAAATCAACTCTTGCCATGAAGTCTCCCTCGGTATTCTATCGCACAAGAGTGCGCTATGTGAACAGAACGAATATCAGGGAGAAGGAAGAATGACAATGAAGCCTACCGGAACCTTCGGAATCAACCGCCGCACGGCCCTGACAGGCCTTGTGGCGTCAACGCTGCTGACCGCGCTTCCGCGCCGCGCCTTCGCGCAGGATGTCACCCTTCGCTGGTGGTCCCCACAAGGCGCCCCGGCCCAGGTCGAGGCTTACCAGTTCCAGATCGCTGCTTTCGAGGCACTGCACCCTGGCATCAAGGTCGTGTTTGAAACCACTTCCGACGAAGGTTACGCGCCGCAACTTGCCGCCGCGTTTTCCAGCGGAGAGGTGCCTGATATCGTTACGCACCTGCCTTCGTTTGCCGTGCAAAGCTACTATGCAAATGGCCTGATCGAGCCGTTTGACGATGTCATCACGGCCATTGGCGCCGATGATTTTTATCCTGGCGCCAACGAGGTGTTCAAGGCAGCCGACGGCAAATACGTGGGCACTGGCATCGGCAACTCGGCCGCCAACATGCTGTGGCTGCGCAAGGATCTGATGGCCGCGGCAGGCATCGACAAGAACCCCGAAACCTGGGACGAGTTGCGCGCCGCCTGCACTGCGATGCAAAAGGAGGGTATCTATGGCGCGCCGCTTCCGTACGGGCAGAACTCCATGACATCCCTCGTTTTCATCGGCTTCATCCATCAGGCGGGCGGTCAGGTCTTCACCCCTGATCTTCAGGTTGCAATCGACAATGAAGGCACCCGCAACGCGCTGGAAATGTACAAGGCAATGCGCGAGCTTTGCCCGCCCGGCGCAACCAACTACAGCTGGGGCGAAAGCCTGACGGCCTTCGTGAGCGGTGCAACCGCGACCGGTCTTTACACCGGCCGTGTTCTGGCCAACGTGCGCGATCAGAACCCCGGCATCGCCGATCACATCACTTGCGTGACCTATCCGCGCATCTCCACCGATGTGGCGCCTTGGACCTTCAACGACTTCCCCAGCGTGTTCATTCCGGCGCAATCCAAAGCCAAGGACGCGGCAAAGTTGTTCGCCGCCTTCCTGTTCGACCCCGAAGGCTACATCAAGCAGTTGCATGCGGCCCCCGGTCACGTTCTGCCGGTGCTGCAATCGATCAGCGCCAATCCGATCTATCAGGACAACGACATCATCCGCAAATACGGCCCCGAGGTTGATCTGATGGCCTCTGCGGCGGCGGGCGGCTTCAACCTTGGATACGAATCTTCGGCGCACAAGTCGAACGACAAGGGTGGCGAGGTCGTGGGATCGAACGTGATTGCCGATCTGGTGCAGCGCGTGGTCTTGAACGGCGAGAACGTCGATACCGTTCTGGGCGAAACCACCGCCGCGATCGAAGCGATCATGAAGGGCTGATACTAGCCCGTGCGACGGGGTGGAAGCCCCGTCGCTGCAACTTCGGAAAAGCGAAATGGCACGCATCGACCAGACAGTTCTTGAACGGCAGTATTCCCGTCTGGGTCTGCTGTTGATTGCGCCGACCGTTCTGGTTTTCTGCGCCGTGATCGTCTATCCCCTGATTTCCGCCATTTACCTGAGCCTGTTCAACATCTTCACCCCGACGCTGGAAGGCAGCTGGGTGGGGCTCGACAATTACGGCGCGCTGCTGGCAAAGGGTGAATTCTGGTCCGCCCTGGCCAACAACCTGATCTGGACTGCGGGGACGCTGTCCTTGCAGATCATCTTCGGTGTCGGAATGGCGCTGGTGCTGCACCAGAACATCTGGTTCCGCAGTCTGGCCCGCAGCCTGATCCTGTTTCCCTACTTCATCTCGACCGTCGTGGCTGTGCTGGTCTGGAAGTGGCTGTTCAACGACCTTTACGGCATCCTCAACCACCTGATGATGAGCGCAGGTCTGATCGACATGCCGATCGACTATCTGGGCACGATGCCGAACGCGATGATCAGCGTGATTCTGGTCGGTGCCTGGAAATACTTTCCGTTCGTCGTGATTGCCGTGCTTGCACGCCTGCAAACCATCCCCGAACACCTGTATGAGGCCGCGCGGATCGACGGGGCCGGTCCGTTTGCGCGGTTCCTTGATGTGACCCTTCCGCAACTGCGCGACGTGCTTGTCGTGATCATCATGTTGCGCGCCATCTGGGACTTCAAGGAATTCGACCTGATCTTCCTGATGACAGGCGGCGGGCCCACGGCCTCGACGCAGACCCTCCCGCTGCTTGTCTACAAGGAGGCTTTTGCGATGAACCAGATGGGCATGGCCGCCGCCTATGCCGTGGTCATGATGGCCATCATGCTGGTGTTCATGATCATCTACATCCGCCGGACGCGCGAGGTGCAGGAATGATCCGCCGCATCCTTTTCAACCTCATGGCGTGGTGCATGGTTCTGATCGTGGCATTTCCGCTGTTCTGGATGGTGGTCACCTCGATCAAGCCAAGTGCCGAGCTGTTCCGCCGCCCGCCCACGATGCTGCCGGAAGCCGCGACTTTCGAGCATTACTGGCGGCTGTTGTCGCAGACAAACTTCCTCACCTACTTCAAGAACTCGGTGATCCTGTCGCTGTCGACGACTGTCGTGGTGATCACGGTGGCCACGCTTGGTGCCTACAGCCTTGTGCGCTTCAAATACCGCGGTCGGGAAAGCCTCGCCTTTCTGGTGCTGTTCACCTATCTGCTGCCTTCGGTGGTGCTGATCATCCCGCTCTATCTGATGCTGGTCAGCCTGGGGCTGTCCAACACGATCCTGAGCCTGGTGATAGCCTACACCACCTTCGCGCTGCCCTATGCGCTTTGGCTGTTGCGCTCATTCATGGCAGGCATTCCACAGGATCTGGAATCGGCGGCGCTGGTGGATGGTGCGTCGCGAATGGGTGCGTTTGTCGACGTCATCCTGCCGCAACTGCTTCCGGGCATCATATCCACGGCTTTGTTCACCTTCATTTTGTCCTGGAATGAATACCTCTACGCGCTGATCCTGGTGAATTCCGATGATGCGCGCCCGCTGACCACTGGCGTGATGAACATGCTGATCTCGTCTTTCAACATCGAATGGTCGCTGCTGATGGCGGCCTCGGTGATGATGAGCCTGCCCTTGATCGTCGTTTTCGCCTTTCTGCAAAGCTATCTGACCCGCGGCTTCGGTGCCGGCGGGGTAAAGGGATGATGCATGGCTGATGTCGTTTTCGCGAATGTGTGCAAGAGCTTCGGGGTGTTCAATGCGGTTCAGGGGCTGGATCTGGCAATCGAGCAGGGCGAGTTCGTGTCGCTTCTTGGGCCGTCGGGCTGTGGCAAGACCACGACGCTGCGCATGCTGGCGGGGCTGGAATTTCCGACCAGCGGACAGATTCTGATTGGCGACCAAGTCGTGAACGATGTGCCGCCCGGCAAGCGCGACATCGCGATGGTGTTCCAATCCTACGCGCTTTACCCGCACATGACGGTCGAAGAGAACATCGCCTATCCGCTGAAAAAGCGCGGCACGCCCAAGGCCGAGCGTGGCGACCTGGTGGCCCGCGTGGCCGAGATGCTGCAACTGACGCCGCTGTTGCAGCGCAAGCCCAAGCAGTTGTCCGGGGGCCAGCAGCAGCGTGTGGCGCTGGGCCGGGCGCTGGTGCGCGACCCCAAGGTGTTCTTGCTGGATGAACCGCTGTCAAACCTGGATGCCAAGCTGCGCGGCTACATGCGGGCGGAACTGGTCGAACTGCACGCACGGCTGGGCCGCACGATGGTCTATGTGACGCACGACCAGTTGGAAGCGATGACGATGTCTGATCGCATCGCCATCATGCTCGATGGCCGGTTGCAGCAGTTCGCGCCGCCTCAGACCGTCTATCGGTCGCCTGCGAACCGGTTTGTTGCGGGCTTCATCGGCACACCTTCGATGAACCTGATCGACGGCACGATCGGGCGGCAGGGCGGGGACTGGACCTTCTTGGCACCGGGCATCTCGCTGACGCTGGAACCGCTTGTGGCCGAGGCGACGGCGGGGCCGGCCTGCATCGGGGTGCGCCCCGAACATGTGACGCTTGGCACCGGTCCGCTGTCCGGCATCGTGCAGCTGGTCGAACAGACCGGGCACGAGAACATCGTCGCTGTCCGCCTGGGCGAGGGCATCCGCGTTACCGGCCGCGCTCCGGCGGACCAGATCTGGCGCGTCGGCGAAAACATCCGGGTGGGCCTCGACGGCCGTGAAACCCATGTGTTCGGCCCCGGCCCTGTCGGCCCGCGCCTGAATCACCCCATACCAGCACATGCGTCGGCCCTCACGGTGGCGCACCTGCCGAAGCTTGTACACAGCACCCTTGCACGAGACTGACAGGAGAAAGATTTGGACCGTAACTCAGTTAACTGGTCGGGGCCGATGCCCGCCATCACCACCCCATTCCGGGCCGACAAGTCCATCGACGAGGCGGCATTTGCCGCGAATATCGACCGGCTGTTCAAACTGGGCGCGACCGGAATGGTGTCGGTCGGCTGCACGGGTGAATTCTGGTCGCTGACCACTGTAGAGCGGCAGCACCTAGCGCGGCTGACGGTGGCGGCGAACGAAGGGCGGGGCCCCGCGATCATTGGGACCGGGGCGATCAGGCCCGAAGAAGTGATCGAACAGATCCATGGCGCAGCCGAGGCAGGGGCCGACGGGGTTCTGGTTATGCCGCCCTATTTCGCCCACCTGACCGAGGCCGAGATCATCGGCCACTTCGAGACTGTGAATGCGGAAAGCCCGCTGCCGATCCTGCTGTACAACATCCCCGGCAATGCCGGGAACGCGCTGACGCCGCACATCGTCAACCAGCTTGCGGCGCTCGACAAGGTCGTCGGCGTCAAGGAAAGCAGCGGGAACTGGACGAATTTTCACACGACGCTGAATCTGGTGAAAGACCGGCTGCGGGTGTTCTGCGGGCCGTCGTCGGTGTTCGGAGTCGCTGCGGTTCTGGCCGGGGCGGATGGGCTGATCGACTGTTTCCCAAACGTCTGGGCGCCGGGGTGTCTGGATCTGTGGCACGCTACCCGCGCGGGGCGGATGGACGAATCCTGGGCGTTGCAAAGCACCGGCATCGCGCTGACCAACCTCTTCACGTCGGAGGGCCGGACGCTTTATCCGGCGACCAAGGCTGCGATGAACTTTATGGGCCTGCCGGGTGGAGGCTTTCCCCGTGCGCCGCTGCGGCCGCTTGACGGGGTCGCACTGGCTGGGCTGGAGGCGGGCCTTGACCGCATACTTGCCCCGCGTGCGATGGTTGCTTGAGGCGCGATCAGGCGTCGGAAACCGGGCGTATGGAACTTGATGGGAGGATCCGATGGATCTGGGACTGAACGGCCGCAAGGCGATTGTAACCGCTGCCAGCCGTGGCCTTGGCCTTGCCTGCGCGCGGTCGCTGGCACGCGCCGGCGTGGCGCTGACTCTGAACGCCCGGTCGCCGGATGCACTGGAGGCGTCTGCTGCCGCCCTGCGTGCTGAATTCGGCGTGCCGGTCACCGCCGTTGCCGCCGATTTCAACACCGTCGAGGGCCGTGCCGCAATCCTTGCTGCGGCTGGGAGCGAGGCGGACATCCTGGTCAACAACCCCGGTGTGCGTCAGGTGCCCACGCCCTATGCCCAGATCACGGCCGATGACTGGCGCAAATGGTTGGAGACGCATTTCCTGTCATCGGTCGAGATGATTCAGGCCGTGGCACCCGGCATGCAGGCCCGCCGGTTTGGCCGCATCGTCAACATGTCGGTCAGTTTCATCAAGTTTCCCCAAGTCGGCTTTGCGCACAGCCATGCCGCACGTCTGGCGCTGTCGGGGGCGGTGGCTGGGATGGTGCGCGAACTGATGCCGCACAATGTGACGATCAACACCGTCTGCCCCGGCCTTTTTGACACCGATGCGCTGCACACCAACCTGCATGGGCACGCCAAGCGCGGCAACACGACGTATGAGGCGATCGTTGCAGACCGACTGAAATCCTGCCCTGCAGGGAGGTTTGCCGACCCATCGGAATGTGGTGATCTGGTTGCTTTCCTCTGCGCCGCGCAATCGGGTTTCATGACCGGGCAGAACATCGTCAACGATGGCGGCGTGTATCAGGGGCTGTTTTGATGTCGGCAAAGGTCGCGATGGTCTCTGGTGCGGGTCGCGGCCTTGGGGCGGCGATTACGGATCGGTTGCTGGCCGATGGCTGGTCGCTGTCCCTTGGGATGCGCGATCCTGCCAAGGGGTCGGCACGCCATGCTGCAACCGCGGCCGACCGGCTGCTGATCTGTCCGTTCGATGCCACCGACCCCGCCACGGCGGCCTCTTGGGTGGATGCCACCGTCGCGCGCTTTGGCAAGCTGGACGCGCTGGTGAACAACGCCGGCATCCTGCGTATGGTCGATTTCGATCAGGGTAGCGAGGATGAGCTGGATGACCTGTGGGCGGTCAACGTGAAAGCGCCGTTCCGGTTGATCCGGGCCGCGCTGCCGCACCTGCGCAAGACGGGACAGGGCAGGGTGGTCAACATCGCCTCGACCGATGCCAAGCGCTATCGCGCCGGGGTGTCGGTCGGCTACACCATGACCAAACACGCGCTGCTGGCCATGACCACTGCCGTGCGCTTTGCCGGGTGGGATGACGGCGTGCGCGCCACCGCGATCTGCCCCGGGGCCATCGACACCGACCTGATTTCCGGCTTGCCGGGTGTCACGCCCAAGGCGGACAGGCTGACGCCGGAAACCGTCGCCGGGATCGTCGCCTTCATCCTGACGCTGCCCAATCAGGCGAGCGTTCCCGAGTTTATCGCCAACACACGGCTGGAGAGTACGGTATGACGCTGGATCTTCCTTCGATCAATGACGAGCTTGCGGCGTGGGACAGGGACTGCCTGCTGCACCCCACCACCCACACCGCCAACCATGCGCGCGGCGATGTGCCGGGCCGCATCATCACAGGGGGCTCCGGGGTCTATGTTGAAGACCGCGACGGCAACCGGTTTCTGGATGCCTTCGGCGCGCTCTACTGCGTGAACGCCGGATACGGGCGGCGCGAAATCGCCGATGCAATGTCGGAACAGGCCCACAAGCTGGCGTTCTTTCATGCCTTTGCCGGGCATGGAAACGAACCTGCGATCCGGCTGGCCAAGATGATCATGGACCGCGCGCCCGACCACATGGCGCGGGTGTATTTTGGGCTTTCGGGGTCGGATGCCAATGAAACCAACGTCAAACTTGCGTGGCATTACAACATTCTGCGCGGCAAGCCGGAAAAGCGCAAGATCATCAGCCGCTGGCGCGCCTATCATGGGTCAGGGCTGGTGTCGGGCTCGCTTACAGGGCTCAAGGCCTATCATGCGCGGTTTCACCTGCCCTTGCCGGGGTTCTTGCACACCGACACGCCGCATTACCTGCGCCGCGAAGATGCCTCGCAGACTCCCGAACAGTTCACCGACCATCTGATCGCCCGCCTTGTCGCCCTGATCGAGGCCGAAGGCCCTGAAACCATCGCGGCCTTCATCGGCGAGCCGATCATGGGCACCGGCGGCATCGTGCCGCCGCCGCCCGGCTATTGGGAAAAGGTGCAGGCGGTGCTAGACCGTTACGACATCCTGCTGATCGCGGACGAGGTGGTGACCGGGTTCGGCCGCACCGGCAGCATGTTCGGCTCCATCCATTACGGACTGAAACCCGATTTCATGACCATCGCCAAGGGTCTGACCAGCGCCTATGCGCCGCTGTCGGGTTCGATCATCTCGCAGCGGGTATTCGATGTGCTGATGAAGGGATCGGATGATTTCGGCGCGCTGGCGCATGGCTGGACCTATTCCGCCCATCCGGTCAGTTGTGCCGCCGGGGTGGCGACGCTGCAACTGGTCGATGATCTGGGGCTGGTCGGCAACGCGGCCAGCACCGGCCCCTATCTGAACGCCAGCCTGAAGGCGGCCCTGGCGGACCACCCCAATGTGGCCGAGGTGCGGGGCGAAGGCTTGATGGCGGCGGTCGAATTCATGGCAGACCCGGCTGCCCGCACTTGGTTCGATCCTCCGATGAGCGTCAGCCTGAAAATCTCGGCGGCGATGATGCGGAGGGGCGTCATTGCCCGCGCGATGCCCGAAGGCGACATCATTGGGTTCGCCCCGCCGCTGTGCATCACGCCAGCCGAGGTTGACACTGTCGTTCAAGCTATCCGTGATGCCGTGCACGAGGTGCTGGGTTCGGGAGTATGAACACCGACCAGCCCTGGCTGACGGCGGAAAGCGAATGGCGCGCGCAGGTCAACCGAGTGCGCGCAGGCCAGCCGCTACGCCCGTCCGCCTGGCCGGGTGGCGCGCGCTGCGCCGTGGCGCTGTCGTTCGATTGCGACCATGAGACGTTTGAGCTGGGACAGGGCCGTGCGGCGATCGGGCGGCTTGCCTGGGGCGAATACGGGCGTCGGCGCGGCGTGCCGCGCGTGCTGGAGGTGTTGGGCCGCCACGGCGTGCCGGCCACCTTTTTCACTCCCGCCGTGGCCGGGCTGATCGACCCCGAAGCGCTGCGCCCCATCGTCGCAATGGGGCATGAGATCGGCGTCCATGGCTGGATTCACGAGAACAATTCCCGCCTTGACCGGGCGACAGAACGCGATTTGATGCTGCGCTCGCGCGATGCGTTGGAACGGATGACCGGGCAACGACCGGTCGGCCACCGGTCGGCCAACTGGGATCTTGGCGCCCATACCATTGATCTGGTTGTAGAACTTGGTTTTTCCTATGACAGCAGCCTGATGGCGGACGATGAATGCTATGAGATTGTCACCAATGGCACCCCGACCGGGGTGGTCGAAGTCCCGGTCGAGTGGATGCGCGATGACGCAGTGTATTTCCTGTTCAACCGCGATCCCGCGACGCGCCCCTTCACCCCGCCCGAAGCAGTGTTCGACATCTTTCGCCGCGAATTCGATGCCGCGTTCGACGAGGGCGGGCTGTTCCAGCTTGTGATGCATCCTTTCGTCATCGGTTACCGGTCGCGAATATGGATCCTGGATCAACTTGTCGCCCATGCGAAATCGCGTGGAGCTGTCTGGTTCGCCACCCATGCCGATGTCGCCGCCTGGGCATGGCAGAGCCGCCCCACCCT
Source organism: Tabrizicola sp. BL-A-41-H6 (assembly GCF_050632395.1). GTDB lineage: Bacteria > Pseudomonadota > Alphaproteobacteria > Rhodobacterales > Rhodobacteraceae > JAUYQR01. The sequence continues at coordinate 3,024,637 of NZ_CP192600.1, read as the reverse complement.
GACCGCACCCCCTTGTTCCCCTTCCATCGGAGACGCCCCATGACTGATTTCGCCCCCTTGATCCGTGAAGCCAATCTGGTGAATGGCGACTGGATCGCTGCCGACAGCGGTCGGACGCTCGACGTGACCGACCCTGCCACGGGCTCCGTCATCGCCCGGGTCCCGCTCAGCGGCACGGTCGAGACGCGGCGCGCGATCGATGCTGCGTCCGATGCGTTTCCGGCCTGGGCGGCGATGCCTTTGGGCCAGCGTGTGGCGTTGATGCGGCGGCTGCACCAGCTGATACTGGACAATCAGGAAGGTCTGGCGGCGCTGCTGACCGCCGAGCAAGGCAAACCCCTGGTCGAGGCGCGTGCCGAAGTCGGATCGTCTGCCGCCTACGTGCTGTGGTTCGCCGAAGAAGCGCGCCGCGCGGATGGTGCTGTCATCCCGTCTCCCGTCGCGGGGCGCAAGATGATTACGACCCGCCACCCCGTCGGCGTCGTCGCCGCGATCACGCCATGGAATTTCCCCTCCTCGATGCTTGCGCGCAAGCTAGGTCCGGCGCTCGCCGCAGGCTGCACCGTGGTGGTCAAACCGGCCAGTGCCACGCCCTTGTCGGGGTTGGTCTGGGGGTATCTGGCCGAACTGGCCGGGTTTCCCAAAGGCGTCGTCAACGTCGTCACCGGCTCTGCCCGAGAGATCGGGGCCGAGATCACCGCCAACAAGAAGGTGCGCAAGATCACGTTCACCGGATCCACCGAAATCGGCAAGGAACTGCTGCGGGCGGCGGCAGGCACGGTAAAGAGGATGTCAATGGAGTTGGGCGGCAACGCACCCTTCATCGTGTTCGACGACGCCGATCTGGATGCTGCGGTAAACGGTGCGATCATCGCAAAGTTCCGCAATGCGGGTCAGACCTGCATCTGCACCAACCGGCTTTATGTGCAGTCGGGCATTCACGATCGGTTCATGGCTCGCTTTGCAGAACGAGTCGCGGCGCTGAATGTCGCGCCCGGAAACGAACCGGGGGCCGAGCAGGGTCCGATGATCGACAGCGCCGCGCTGACAAAGATGGAGGAGTTCGTCGCCGACGCCTTGGCAAAGGGCGCGTCGCTGGTCACCGGGGGCGCACGGCATAGCCGGGGCGGGCTGTTTTATCAGCCGACCATCCTGACCAATGCCGGACCGGACATGCGCTTCACGACCGAAGAGATCTTCGGCCCCGTGGCCCCGGTCTACAGGTTCGACACCGAGGATGAAGCGATCGCCGCCGCCAACGCCACCGATTACGGCCTGGCCGCCTATGCCTATACGCAAAGCCTGTCGCGGATGTTCCGGTTGCAAGACCGGCTAGAATACGGGTTGATCGGCATCAACGAGGTTCTGATCGTATCGCCCGAGGCTCCGTTCGGCGGGCTCAAGGAATCCGGACTGGGCAAGGAAGGTAGCTGGCAGGGCATCGATGACTATCTGGAAACCAAATACACCTGCATTGGCGGTCTCTAGTCGGCCCAGATGCGAACCCGGAAAGATGGCCTGCAAATGATAAGATTCTTCTATAATGCGTCGCCCAATCCCCTGAAGGTTGCACTGTTCCTTGAAGAGGCCGGCCTGCCATATGAGGCCTGCCCTGTAGACACGCGGCGCGGGCATCAGCACGAGCCCGGCTATGTGGCAATCAACCCCAACGCCAAGGTTCCCGCAATCATCGATGGCGACGCAGTGGTCTTCGACAGCAATGCCATCTTGCTGTATCTTGCAGAAAAGACAGGCAAGTTCCTGCCTGCAAACAAAGACTCAATGACTCGCGGCGCGCTGTTGTCGTGGCTGATGTTCGTGGCATCAGGCGTCGGCCCTTATTCTGGGCAAGCCGTGCACTTTCGCAATGTTGCCCCCGGCGAGAACGCCTACTCGCGCAAGCGCTATGACTTCGAGGCCCGTCGCCACTGGGCCGTCGTCGACGACCGCTTGGCGCGGGGACGCTACATGCTGGGTGACGACTACACGATCGTGGATATGTCGGTTTGGGGATGGGCGTCGCGGATTCCTCTCATGTTGGGTGGCGAAGATGCGATGGCGTCGTATCCCAACATCGCCCGCCTAATGGCGGAGTTGGACGCCCGCCCCGCAGCCGCACGTGCGATTGCACTGAAGGATCGCTACTCCTTCAAGGCGGAGCTCGATGATCAGGCGATGCGCTTCATGTATCCTCAGATTTTTTCTCCCGATCCGGCCTGACTGGGGATCTGTTCAGGGGGGGCATGATGAAAGCATCCGAAGCGGCACCTTCAGTGAGACTTCCTTGAGCGGAGCAGGGTGGCCGGATGGCGTGCTTTGCTGGCCCAGACCCAAGCCGGGCTTGAGGCCAGCATGGTGGTCGGCTAGGCTTTGGCCATGACCGGACATCGCCCCTTCCGCTGCTTCAAGATGAACCCGGAAATCATCCGCCTGGCGGTGATGCTTTACGTCCGCTGCCCGCTCTCGCTCAGGAGCGTCGAGGACTTGCTGCATGAGCGCGGCATCGAGGTCAGCCATGAGACCGTCGGTGCTGGTGGAACCGGTTCCGCCCGATGTTTGCCTCCGCGATCCGGCGCAGACGGGTTGACCGGATGCGCGCTCTTCCGCATTGGCGCTGCAATCTGGACGAGGTCTTCGTGAAGATCAACGGCCGTCACGCATTACCTTTGGCGTGCGGTCGACCACGAAAACAATAAGGCGACATGGTCACCCACATTCCTTGTTGACAGGCAAGCTGGGCTCCTACGGCGCCGCCGTGAAGGACATGGTGATAAAGGGCGATCGTGAGAACGGCCGCTGGCTCAGCAATCGGGTGGAGAACTCGCATCAGCCATTCCGACGAAGGCAACGCGCCATGCTCCGCTTTCGCCGGATGCGATCGCCCCAGAAGGGCCTCGCGGTCCATTCCTCAGTCCACAACCACTTCAACTGAGAGCGCGCCCTCACAAGCCGGGCCAATTTCAAGGCCAGCCGCGCCGCCGCTCTCGCCGAGTGGCGCGATCTCTGCGCGGCCTGACGCCGGGCGGGTTTGGGCAAACAGAGACTGGTTCGCATTGGTCTGACACCACAGCCATTTTCAGCATATAAGTCTCTGAAGTATCAATATTCATAGAGCTGACTTCGCCCAAGAGTCTCCCCTCGCTTCTGAGTTGCCCGCCGTGCGTTCATCCATCACGGATGTGACGTCGCGCCTCCCCAACCTTCGCCCAACATCCAACACAGAATGACCAATTAAGAGCGGGAAGGTTGACTACGAATCCGACAAACTATGAGGATCCCATTGATGCGAGAGGATCACCAACAATCTTCACGTTGCGTGCAGCCGGATGAGCACAGCCATAAGAGGAGGCTCTTCATCGCCTCCTTCAATACGGGAGCTTGACTCACGCTGCACTGGCAGCCTCAAGTCGATCAATGGTTCCTGACCCAGCGCATACTCCAAAATTTTCCAATTGAACCCGCGCCCTCAGGTGAAGCGAAGCGGAGAGAATAAGAGGCTTGGCAGGATGCAACGGTTTGGGCTATGCAAGCATAGGATTGAGCGCTAGAGGCGGAATGCGGTAAAGACGAGAAATTGACGGACTACGTGCCGTAGCTGTCTTGCCAGTCATTCTTTTTCATGCTGGATTTAGCGTGTTTTCTGGAGGCTTTGTCGGCGTCGATATATTCTTTGTGATTAGCGGATACTTGATCACCGGCATATTAATTGCAGAGTTAGAGAGGGGCGATTTTTCGATATCGCGCTTTTACGAACGTAGGGCGCGGAGAATTTTGCCGGCACTCTTTATTGTCATGCTGGCGTGCGTACCATTGGCATATATGTGGATGTTGCCAACACAGCTTAAGGCCTTTGGGCAAAGTCTGGTTGCAGTGGTGTTCTTCGCATCGAATATTTTATTTTGGCGCGAGGATGGATACTTTGCGCCAGCTGCGGAGCTGAAACCCTTGCTGCATACGTGGAGTTTAGCGGTCGAGGAGCAGTATTATCTGCTGTTTCCAGTGTTCTTGCTGGCGGTGTGGCGGTTTGGCCGACAGCGTGTGTTTTGGAGCGTCGTTGCTATAGCCGTGCTGAGTTTGTTGCTAGCGGAATGGGGTTGGAGAAATCAAGCCAGTGCAAATTTCTATCTCGCTCCTACCCGTGCCTGGGAGTTGTTGGCAGGGTCGATTTGTGCATTTTTGACTGTCGGTAAGGCGCGCCAGGCAAGTAACGTGATGAGTGCAGTGGGCTTAGCGCTGATTGTCTTCGCGATATTTGCTTATAGCGAGAGCACACCTTTTCCGAGTGTCTACACGCTTGTGCCTGTGGTGGGCACTGCTTTGATTATATTATTTGCAGTTGAAGGTACTTGGGTTGCGCGACTACTGAGCTTGCGCGTGTTTGTTGGCGTTGGATTGATTTCTTATAGTGCGTATTTGTGGCATCAGCCCCTTTTTGCGTTTGCGCGTCTTCGTAGTTTAACTGAACCGAGCCTGGTTCTGATGGCTGTGCTTGCTTTGGCTGTGCTACCGCTGTCTTGGGCAACCTGGCGCTATGTGGAGCAGCCGTTTAGGAGGCGAGGAAACCCGATACTTGCGACGCGGGTCGGTGTGTTTGCTGCTAGCGGTGCTGTTGGTAGTGTGTTTGTCGCATTTGGCTTGTTTGCGTATTTGCATCAAGGAAATATTTTCCTGAAGTTCGATCCGCGTACTGTTGATCTATTTGCCGAAATGCAAAGAGATAACGCTACTTGGGAAAATATGTCTGCTCTGCGTATGCATGAGTTTCCAACCAATGAAAAACAGAACATTCTTGTCATTGGTGATAGCAACAGTGGAGATTTATTGAACTCACTCATTTTTGCGTTTGACAGCGCCTATAATTTCTCTTCGGTGAACATATCTGCTGGATGTGGAAATCTGTATCTGGATCGTTCTGTGTTTGAGCGCGAGCCTACCGTTGAGCCCGCAATTGCCTGCACCGATAGCGACAAATACGATGCGCGGGTATTGCAGCTAATTGACCGCGCTGACTATGTATTTCTAGCTTCCTCTTGGCGCAAGTTCGAGGCTGATTTTTTTAAGGAAAGCTGGGAGCGACTTACTGAAAGATTCGGTAGCAGATTTTATGTGTTTGGCGCGAAGAATTTGGATTTTTCGGAGGGGAAGCTGCATGAAGTGAATTTTGAAGAAGTGTTCGATCTCGCTGTTTCGCAAAGACAGGAAAAGGTTGAGGTCAATGAATCTATTGAGAGAGTTGTCGGGGGGCGATTCCTAGACCCGAGTGAGATATTTTGCGATGGTGGCAGCTGCAAAGTTTTCGAAGGAAAGAATCCTTTGTTTTATGACGGATCACATATCACCCTTCACGGGGTGGCAAAACTGTCTGCTTGGCTTGTGAACTGGATGAAGGAAGAAGAAACCTAGTAGCCTGCGGTTCTGCGAGACGGATTGAAGTATCTCGGGTCTTGCTGGGAGCGCCTTTAGGCTGGGGAGTACGTGCGGCGGGCGATGATGACCGGTAGCCGGCGGAAGCGGTCCTGCACGGCAAAAACCTTTTTGTTACGATTTAGGGCTGAAAACGGGGGACGTCGGCCCTTAAGCGGAAAGCCCCAGAGGTGCGGCCACCCCCCTTCCATTCCTGCATTAAGGTTAGCCACCTCTAGATTACCCAAGGCGCGCGCGGTCGTAGACTACGTTCGGGTCAGTCCGGTCGGTGGCCATCGCTGTGGGGAGCGGCAGCAGGCTTGGGCGCAACAGCGTTCCGTCAAACATACCGCCATCGTCGAAACGGTCCTTGGCCAGAATCCAGCCTTCAGGCTTCTGACTGTGGACAGAGGGCCGGACCAACGGTTGCCGGTGATGGCGCGGGCGATTGCGGACAGCGGACGATGGGGGCCGGCACTCAAGGGGTAACCATCAGGAGCCGCCTCGACGAGGTGGGTGGCTTCTTTTCCTTACACGCATGAGCCGCCCCCCCTTGGTGCAAGCTTGGTTCTCTCTTTGGCGACCGGGCGATTCATCAGCGTCCTGTTGACTGCTTTCGGCATCCGAAACACAGCCGAAAGCTGTCTTGTCATGGGCCGAAGGGTTCGCCCAGTGAGGCCACACCGTTGATTTTGAGCAGTCTCTTGTTCGATGTGATGATGCCCAGGACCACGATGGCGACGATATAGGGCAAGCTCGACAAAAGTTGTGACGGGACCGCCCAGCCTTCTGTCTGCGCGACAAGGCTGGCCAACGACACCGCGCCGAACAAACAGGCTCCGAAGAAAATCCTGCCGGTCAACCATGTGCCGAACACCACCAGCGCCAAGGCGATCCATCCGCGTCCGGCAATCATTCCATCGGCCCACAGCGGGGTGTAGACCGTTGCGGCATAGGCGCCGGCAAAGCCCGCCATGGCCCCGCCGAACAGTACCGCCCAAAGCCGCAAGGCGGTGACCCTGTAGCCGATGGCGCGCGCAGCGGCAGGGTTTTCGCCGATGGCCCGCAAGATCAGCCCAAGGCGCGAAAAGCGGAACATCGCCCAGATCGCAGCGGTAGCAAGCAACGACAGCCAGACGACAATGTCCTGCACGAACATGCCCCCCGCCACCGGCAGATCTGACAGGCCGGGAAAAGCGAGTTTTGGCAGGCCGGTGATGGTCAGGCTTTCGTAGGAATTGCCCACCAGCGACGACAGGCCTTGGCCAAGGATGCCGACTGCCAGACCGACAGCGACCTGGTTGGCGCGCAAGCCGAGCGCAAGGCCCGCAAAGATCAGTGAGAGCCCAGCCCCTGCAAAGCCCGCTGCCGCAAAGGCCGCGAGATGGCCGCCACCCTCGTAGACCACGATAAAGCCGATCGCCGCGCCAAAGGCCATCATCCCTTCAAGCCCAAGGTTCAGAACACCCGCCCGTTCCACCACCAACTCGCCCAGAGCGGCCAGTAGAAATGGGGTGGCTGCCGCCAGCATTCCGGCAAGGATGAATTCAATCCCGCTCATGTTGGTGCTCCTCTTGTGCGGACGAGGCGGAACCGGACGAAGGTGATGGCCGCCAGATAGCAGACCAGCAAACTGCCCTGAAACACCCTGACCGCCGCGACGGGCAAGTCTGCTGACACCATCGCGTTGTCGCCTCCGATGTAGAGCGCTGCCATGAGCAGGGACGAGGCTACGATGCCAACGGGATGCAGCCCTCCCAGATAGGCAACGATGATCGCGGCATAGCCGTATCCCGTTGAGATCGAGCGTTGCAGCTGCCCGATCGGGCCTGCCACTTCGGCAGCACCCGCAAGCCCGGCTGCAAAGCCGCCGATCAACAGCGAAAGCCAGATCGCGCGCGATTGCGAAAAGCCGGCATAGGTTGCGGCCTTGGGGGCAAGCCCGCCGACGAGAAATTGATAGCCGCCAAAGCTGCGTTGCATGTAGACCCAAGCCAACATGGCCGCCACGAAGGCGAGCAAAAGCGAGACGTTGACCCGCGTGCCGGGCAGCAGGATCGGGATCATCGCGTCATATTGGAACATGACAGATTGCGGGAAATTGAACCCTGCGGGGTCCTTCCACGGACCAAGCAGCAGGTAGTTCAACAACTGCACTGCAATCAGGCTCATCATCAGGGTGACCAGAATCTCGTTCGCGTTCAGCCTTACGCGCCAGAACGCCGGAACAATCGCCCAAAGCGCGCCACCGATGGCCCCCATGAACAGCATGGCAGGCCAGATCCAGCCGCCCGTGGCCTGCGGAAAATAGACGGGTATGGCCGAGGCGAAGATCGCACCCAAAATGAACTGCCCTTCGGCCCCGATGTTGAACACCTTGGCTCGGAAGCCGATGGCCAACCCCTGGGCGATCAGCAAAAGCGGTCCGGTCTTCAGCAGAACCTCGGAAAAGCCCGACCATGTCATGAAGGGTTCCAGCAGCAGGGCATAGAAGACGGCGGCCGGGTCCTTGCCCATCGCCACGAACAGGATCAGGTTCGACAGGATGGCCGCAAGCAGCGCCAGAAGCGGCGCTGCCACGGCCATGCGCCGCGAGGCACGGTCACGCCGGACAAGGCGGATCAAGGCGCCACCGCAGCAGCGCCAATCATCCAGCGGCCAATCTCTTCCGGTCCTGTGCCGCGCGGGTCGAGGCTGGGGGACAGCGACCCCTTGTAGAGCACCTGGATTCGGTCGCAGATTTCGAACAATTCTTCCAACTCCTCCGAAATCACCAGAACCGCGACGCCTGCATTTCGCATCTTGACCAGTCGGTGCCGGATCGCCGTCGCCGCGCCGATATCCACCCCCCAGGTTGGCTGCGCGACAAACAGCAGCTGCGGGTGCAGCGAAATCTCGCGCCCCATGATGAATTTCTGCAGGTTTCCGCCAGAAAGCGATCCTGCCTCGGCCTCGGGGCCCGAGGTGCGGACATCGAAATCCGCGATGCATGTGGCGGTGAACTTCGCTTCGGCCTGACGGTCGATGAGCCCGCGTTTCAGAAGGCCCAGAGGGTGGGCCGTAAGAAGGCTGTTGTCGGCAAGGCTCATTTCCGGCACGGCGCCGCGACCAAGGCGTTCTTCGGGGACAAAGGCAAAGCCCAAAGCCCGACGCGCGGCGGGGCCAAGGTGGCCGACCGGCTTGTCCATCATGCGAATTTCATCGCGCCTTGAGGCGGGCAGGACGATTTCACCGGAGATCAGGCGCGACAGTTCAGACTGTCCATTGCCCGAGATGCCCGCGATTCCCAAGATCTCGCCCGCATGGAGGCGCAGCGATACACCTGCCAGACCGATGCCGAAGGGATCGTCGGATTCGTGGTCCAGGGCCGCAAGTTCCAGCCGCAACTCGCCCGCAGGCATCGGGGCCAGATGAAGTGGCGCGGGCATGTCGCGCCCGATCATCATGCGGGCAAGGTCGTGGGAGTCATGTTCTCGCGGGTCGACATCCCCGGTGACGCGCCCGCCGCGCAGGATCGTGGCGCGGTCACAAAGTGCCCGAATTTCATCCAGCTTGTGAGAGATGAACAGGATCGACACCCCGCCATCGCGCAAACGGCGCAGGGTCTCGAACAGCAGTCCCACGGCTTGGGGCGGCAGAACGCTGGTCGGTTCGTCAAGGATCAGCAGGCGCGGTTCGGTCAAGAGGCAGCGGATGATTTCCACCCTTTGCCTTTCGCCAACCGATAGTGCGTGGACATGTGCAAAGGGATCGACCAACAGCCCGAAGGTCTGCCCCAAGGCACGGATACGGGCAGCGAGGTCCGCCTTTGACCCCGGCACGATGAGCGAGATGTTTTCCACCACGGTCAGGGTTTCGAACAGGGAAAAATGCTGAAACACCATGCCGATGCCCAGCCGTCGCGCCTCGGCCGGGGAGGAAAGGTGGACGCGTGCTCCGTTCCAGAGCACCTCGCCTTCGTCGGGGCGTTCGACACCGTAGATCAGCTTCATCAAGGTCGATTTGCCCGCGCCGTTTTCGCCCAGGATCGCGTGAATGGACCCTGCGTCCACGTCCAGATCAATGGCGGAATTTGCCACGGTCTGGCCGTAGGTCTTGGTCATCTTGCGAAGGGACAGCAGCGGCGCGGGCATGGGCGTTATTGGGGCAAGGGGGTGGCAACGCCTTTGACGTGCCAATCCATGGCAATGATATCGGCATCGGCGAGGGAAACGCCCGCCGCGACACCTTCGCTGCCGTCGGCCTTGGTGATCGGCCCGGTGAAGGGGTTGAAGCTGCCGTCGGCAATCTTGGCTTCGGCTTCGGTGATCTTGGTCATCACATCGGCGGGGATGTCGGCACTCCAATCCACCACGGCGACGACCTTGTCGGCCACGCCGAGGAAGGCATTGGCACCAACGAAGTTGCCCGCCAGATGGGCATCGACCGACGCCTTGAAGAAGGGCGACCAATCCGTGGCCACACAGCCAAGGTACTTGGTCGGCGCGTACTTCTTCATCGAAGAGTTCAGGTTGAAGGCATAGACGCCCGCTTCTTCGCAGGCGGCGATGACCGACGGGGTGTCCTGCGCGTTCGAGAAGATCACATCGCAGCCCTGTGCCATAAGCGCCTTGGCGGCTTCCTGTTCCTTGGCGGGGTCGAACCAGGTGTTGACCCAGACCACCGACACTTCGATGTCCGGGTTGACGGCCTGAGCACCCAGCGTGAAGGCGTTGATCGAGGTGATCAGTTCGGGAATGGCGAAGGCCGAAACCGAGCCGAGCTTGCCGGTTTTCGACAGGGCCGCAGCGGCCATGCCCAGAAGGTAGGTGCCCTGGAAATACTTCGCCGCGAAGGGCGAGAAGTTCGGGGCGACCATGAAGCCCGACGCATGAAGCACCGTGACGGACGGGTCACGCTTGGCGATCTGCATCGCGCCGTTCTGATAGCCGAAGGACCCGGCGATCAGCACCTTGTTCCCGTCGGCCACGGCCTTGGTCATGATACGGTCGGCGTCGGGGCCTTCGGTGATGTTTTCCAGAATGGTGAAGGTGACAGCATCGCCATAGGCTGCCTTGATCGGGTCCAGCCCCGCCGCCAGCGTGTGCGACCAGCCCACGTCGCCAAGCGGCGAGGGCAGGATCAAAGCGATCCCCAAGGGGTCGGCGGCACTGGCCCCGCGTGCAGAAATCGCCGCAGCGATGGCGGCGAAGGCCGTGGTCTGAAGGAAGGTGCGTCTTGCGATCATGGGTTTCTCTCCTGTTGGATGTTTTTAGGCGTCTATCTTGGCCAGCACGGCCTCGGCCTCGGCGGCCATTTCGGCTTCGTCCAAGCCGGGGAATTCCCCCTTGGCCCAGATGATACGGCCGTTGACCATGGTCAGGTCGGTGGGCATGCCGATCCCGACCTTGGCGATCAGGCTGGCAGGATCGTGACGGGTGCCGACGTAATCCATCCGGCGCGTATCGATGGCGAACAGGTCCGCAGCCATGCCGGGGGCCAGACGGCTGATATCGCTGCGTCCTAGCAGGGCAGCGCCCCCTGTCGTGGCATAGCCCAGAAAATCACGCGGTTCCGGTACGGGATTGGCGCGCTTTGATGCCACAAGGCATTGCAGCATGTAGGCCGAATGGATGCAGTGCATCAGGTTCGAGTTATCGTTCGACGCCGACCCGTCGCACCCCAGACCCAGCCGAAGGCCAAGCGCCGCCATCGCGGGAACATCGGTCACTTCGGCGCCAACCAGATAGACGGGCTCGGGGCAATGTGACACCCCGGTGCCCGAGGCCGCCATCTGGCGCAGTTCGGCATCGGTCAGTTCCCAGCAATGGGCATAGAAGGTGTCTGGCCCGGCAAAGCCGATCTGTTCCAGATAATCCACTGTCCGCATCCCGTGGCGGGCCGCGATTACCGGGCTTTCGCCTTCGCCGACATGGGTGTGCAGGAACACGCCCTTGTCGCGGGCAAGGGCGGCGGATTCAACGAACGTTTCTCGGTAGCAGTTCACCGGCTGGCAGGGGGCCACCACCACCTGTGCCATGCTGAACGGGGCAGGGTCGTGGAAGGTGTCGATCAGCCGAGCGCAATCGGAGATGAATTCATCCGTCGATTCCAGCATCTCGTCCGGGATGGTAGAGCCTTCGGACTTCGGCAGGGTATTGCCGCCGCGCCCGGCATGAAAGCGCAATCCGATCTTGGCCGCTGCTTCGAACTGGCGGTCGATAATGCGTTTTCCGGCGTGGCGCGGAAAGTTGTACTGGTGGTCGAAGGCCGTCGTGCAGCCGTGCTTGGCCAGTTCCGCCATCGCGGTCAGCGACGATTGGTAGAAGCAGTCTTCGGTCAGTCGTGCGAAGATCGGATAGATCAGATCCAGCCATTCGATGACTGACAGCTTCGTCCAGTCAAGATCGGCGCGGTTGCGCACGAAGGTCTGAAAGAAGTGGTGATGGGTGTTCACAAGGCCCGGATACAGGAACCAGCCTCGCGCATCGATGACATCGGCGCCCGCCGGGGCGCTTAGTGCCTTGCCGATCGCCGCAATCTTCGGCCCTTCGACCAACAGATCCACGTCGCGCAGCACCGTCTGCGGATCGCAGATGACGGCAGCGCAGCCTTTGAAAAGATGGGCCGTCATGCGCTGGTGCCCGTGGGTTCGGGCTTAAGCTCGTGCAAGCGGTGAATCCCCGGCATTTCAATGAAGCGTGGCAAAGCGCGCAGTGACCGTGTCCACAGCCGAATCGTGGGGTAGGGGTCGGTCGAGATGCCTCCATCCGGTGCCAGCATGGCATGTGGGAAACAGGCGATGTCGGCCAGCGTGGGCCGATTCCCGGCCAGAAACGCATCGCCGCGCAACCGCGCCTCGATCAATGCCGCCTCAAGCTCGCGCAGGGCGGCGACGCCGGCCTTGCGGCAGGCGTCGATATCGGCGGGCTTTTGCAGCATGTCATGGGTCCGCGCCTTGCCGATACTGGCCGACAGCCGATGCCCGAATGCCAGCCACTGCGCCACGCGCCCACGCATGACCGGAGTATCATCGCCCAGCCAGTCCGGCCCGTGGCACGCCGCGACATAGGTCAGGATCGCAGCGGATTCGGTCAGGATCAGATCGCCATCCTGCAGCACCGGTATGGTGCCCGCTGGATTGATCTGCAGGAAGGCCGCGCTGCGATGTTCCCCGCCGGGGTGAAAATCGACTGCCCGGAGGTCAAGCCGCGCCTGAACCAGAGAGGCCAATAGCCGAACCTTGTAGCAATCCGGGCTTAGCACGTAGTCGAAAAGGATCATGCCGCCACCAATTGTGCGCCGTAGGTATAGCCGCGCCGTTTCAACCATCGCCGGTAGGCGACAGAGGTCAGGTCGGCCCGCGTCGGGATCTCAAGCCCCGGGTCCAGCGGCAAAAGGTTGGGCAGTTGATTTTCAAGGATAGACCGATCCTGCAGGAAGATCGTCTGCTGGAAATGGATCAGGTCGGTCAGCGGCGTGGCATCATCAAACAGCGCCATCCACGGCCAGACTTCGCACAGCGTTTCCGTCAAGGGCTGCACGAAGAGGGTGATCACGTCCCATTCCCCCGGACGCGGCGGGCAGGTCTTGTACAGCACCGAAACCGTGGGCGCAGGCACGCGGTACATGTATTCGGTGGTGATACCGCCCGCGGCCGATTTGGCGGCTTGCGGCTGATAAAACTGAACCTTGGTCGCCCAGACCTCGTCCACCTCGTCGCGGATGGCCACGTCGTAGCGTCCGACTTCCGTATGGGGTTCGGCACCAAGGATATCGGTGTGCACAAAGGGAAAATGCGCGATGTCCAGAAAGTTCTCGACCGCGCGCAGGGGTGAGCATTTGACGCGGACAAGACCGACATCGACAAGGCGCCGTCCGGGCTGATCCGCCTCGGGAATGTCGAACAGAGGGTGCGCGGGGGTGCCAAGGCTGGTCCAGACATGGCCATAGCGGGCTTGTGACGGGAGGACCCTGCCTGAGGCCGTTACCAGCGGTTTGCCGTCCTGCAACGTCACGCGGATGGGTTCGCCCAGAAGCAGCGTGTCGCGGGCCTCGCGGTGCAGCTGGCTGACCAAGGCCACCGGATACCATTCGTCGCGGACGGGATCGGTCATGCCAAAGCACCCTCTGCCTGCCGCCGCATGTCCTCAAGTCCGCGCGACACTTGTGTCATGGCGGAGGGGGATGCCGTGGCCTCTGCCAGCGCATGAAGCACAAAGCGGCCGTTAGGCAGAGGTTGCATGAGGATCGTCACACCAACGCCCGACAGCTGGCCACGCGCGATCTGGCCGGACAGCGAAAAGCCGGCAGCGCCCCAGTCCACCGCTGCCTCGACCGTCAGGGACCGCAGGGCCGTTCCTTCGACGGTAGCGGGCATTCCGTCCGGTACTTCCGGCGCTACCCAGATCACCCCGCTGCTTTCCGTGGCGTGAAAGACCGGAACGCGGATCGCTTCGGGGGGGGCAAGATCAGGATGGGCCGGAATCCGCAGGCAATGGCCATCGGCACCATAGCTCCAACCATGGTAGATGCATGAAAGCGCCTCGCCCCGCACAAAACCATGTGACAGGCGCATTCCACGGTGCGGGCAACGGTCGGCCCATGCCGCAAGTCGCCCCGATGCACTGCGCCACAAAGCCACGTCAATGCTGTCGACACAGACAGGCATTACCCCCAGCCGGGGAAGGTCACGCGCCAGCGCGACAGGAGTCCAGGCAGCAGTCATTCATTCGGTTCCGGTAAACGGCCTTCAGGTCACGCTAAGTCGACGTAAGGTGGCTGTCCTGCAGACCGGGTTGGCATCGGCTATCCCAAAAAAGAATCGGGCCTCTCGCCTGATTGTTAGACCGGACCGCACAATAAGTAACCAATTTGTGAAGGAGGCAGGGTCAGGATGCTTCGCCGTTCTCCAGGCGCCGCCGTCCGATCGCTTCGACCCACACATCGATCGGACCAAGCGACACGCCCATTTCCATGGCATCGATCAGCTCTGCCGGTCCGCTAAGGGTGATTTCCACCCGCCCGTCGGCGCGCCGCACGGGAATTCCATAAAGCCCCAGGCGGTGCATGTGTCGGACCACCCAAGGCAAAAAGCTGTCAGCCGCCAGATCGCCCTCGATGGTGAAGTGCTCGACTGCCAATGTGCTAAACTCCACCCGCACGGGAAAGCATGGCAGTAAAATCCGCAAGCGCAAGGGGCCCTTCAGTACGACTTGGCTTTAGTGGAGACGATCTTCCGGTAGCTTCGCGGGATGCCAAGGCCCAGCGCGGTCACGGCAGAGGCAAGTCGGTTCAGATCGACAAGGCGTTGGGGCGAGACATGTGCCGGCTTGCTCCGCCTGGTCGGCCTTAATCACACGGCTTTGTCGAACCTGTACGTTCAGGGCAAATCGTGCCCGTGTGTTCGGCGGCGCACGTCATGACGGACCCAAGATCGAACGTGCAAGCGAATTCCTGTCCAGCCCGTAATGGCGGTAAAGATCACCGATCGTCCCGGTCTGGCCGAAGTGTTCGACACCATGAGAAATGACTCGGTGACCTGCAACGCTTCCCAGCCACGACAAAGCCGCCGGATGCCCGTCACACACCGTCAAAAGCACACTTTCGCGCGGAATTTGACCTAACATGGCTTCGACATGGCAGGTCGCCTGACCATTGCCTCGCGCGCGTGAACGCTGTGCCGCTGTCCATCCGGCGTTCAGTCTGTCGGCTGATGTCACAGCCAGGACGCCAACGTCGCGACGATATTCTCCGATGATGCCTGCAGCGGCTATCGCTTCGGGGGCGATGGCGCCTTGATAGGCGATCACCAGTTCGCAGTTTGGCCCCGGTCGCCGCAACCAATACGCGCCGTCGATCGTGCCTTGGCGGAAGTCGTCATTTGCCCGCTTTCCGGGTTGTTCAAGCGGGTTGGTGGTCAGGCGGAGGTAGACGGATCCGCCCGTCTGGTCTCGCAGCCAGGTTCTTTCGTCCGGGGTGGCGTCTCCATCTCGCTGAAGGTAATCGAAGGCCCATTCCATGATTACAGCCAATTCATCGGCAAAGGCCGGCTCGAAGGCGGCGAGTCGGTCTTGCGCCATGCCGATCAGCGGCGTCCCGATAGATTGGTGCGCGCCGCCTTCGGGGGCCAAAGTCACGCCCGACGGAGTGCCGACGATGATGAAGCGCGCATCCTGGTAGCATGCGTAGTTGAGTGCATCGAGACCGCGGGAGATGAAAGGATCGTATACGGTTCCTATCGGGAAAAGCCGCCTTGCGAACAGACTATGCGACAGCCCCGCTGCACCAAGCAGAAGAAAGAGGTTCATTTCGGCGATCCCAAGCTCGATGTGCTGACCGTCCGGGGTGAATTCCCATTTCGCGGTTGAAGGGATGCGATGCTCGATGAAGGCGTCTGCAAGCGGCTTGCGCGCGAAAAGCTTGCGGCGGTTGACCCAAGGCCCGAGGCTGGTGGTTCCAGTCACATCGGGCGATGTGGTGACAATGCGTTTGGCCAGCAAGCTGTCGCCCTTGGACAGTTCGTCAAGGATCTTGCCGAAGGCGGCTTGTGTCGAGATTTCCCGATCTGTCTCCATTGCGATTTGCGGGACTGCGATCCTTGCATCACGAAAGCGGCGCGGACCTGCGGCGAAGAAGGGAACCTGAGCGAGGAAGGCGCGAAGTGCTGCGGGGTCGGGCACGGTTGCGAAGGGGTCCCATTCCTGCCCAGAAGGGACGCCCATGTGGGCCTGCCAGGCGGCGAACTGCGTCGGGTTCATCAGGCCGCCGTGGTTGTCCTTGTGGCCGGCGATGGGGGTGCCCCAACCTTTGATTGTGTAAGCAAGAAAGCAGGTCGGGCGGTCGTGATCTATTGCGTCAAAAACCTCCGCCACGGTCGACACACAGTTGCCGCCGAGATTCTCCATCAAGGCGGCAAGTTCGGTATCCGACCGGCGGTCTATCAGTGCGGCCACCGGACCCTGATCGCCAAGGTCGTCCATCAACCGCTTGCGCCAGACCGCACCACCCATGAACGTCAGCGCGGAATACTGCTGGTTCGGACAGCGGTCGATCCAGTCTCGCAGCGCCTCGCCACCGTCCTCGGCAAAGGCGGCACGTTGCAGTGCGCCGTATTTGACGCGAACCACATCCCAGCCGAAGGCATCGAAGATTTTCTCGATCCGGGCGAAAAGCCCCTCTCGCACTATGCCATCAAGCGACTGACGGTTGTAATCTATGATCCACCAGCAGTTCCTGAGGTCGTTCTTCCAGCCTTCCTGAAGCGCCTCATATACATTGCCCTCGTCAAGTTCAGCGTCGCCAACCAGAGCTATCATGCGCCCCAGGGGAAGGTCGCGCCCCCAGTTCTTGGCATTGACGTAGTCTTGGATGAGCGACGCGAATGTGGTTATTGCGGCGCCAAGGCCTACGGACCCTGTCGAAAAGTCGACGTCGTCCACGTCCTTGGTCCGGCTGGGATAGCTTTGCACGCCGTCAAATCCGCGAAACGCCTCCATCTTCTCGCGCGGCAGGTTTCCCATCAGATATTGCGCGGCATGGAAAACTGGCGATGCGTGAGGTTTGACGGCTACCCGATCTTCCGGGCGCAGGGTGTGAAAATAGAGCGCGGTCAGGATCGAGACGACCGAAGCCGAGGAGGCTTGATGCCCACCGACCTTGATGCCGTCGACCTTGGGCCTGATATGGTTTGCGCTGTGGATCATCCAGTGTGAAAGCCACAAAAGGCGCTGTTCGATGGTCTTGAGATGCTGGTGATCGGGGCTTTTCATGGTTGAGATTTCCTGGATCAGGACAGGGCAGGTCCTACGCCACAGGCCGCTTTTTCGGGCGCGCTACTGGATGCTAATGTCAACGGAATACGAGAACCTGTCTGCGGGTAGGGTATTGATCGACACCTCGCAGACCTCGGTTCCAAAGACGTAGCGGCGGGCAATCTCGAGTGCGAGCGAACCGGGTACGGCTTCGATCCGTTCAGAGGTGGCCTGTGTCAGGGCAACGGCGCGGATCTGTTGCTGAATCTGGCTGATGGAGGTGCCGGTGCGTTCCTCGATCAGTGGAAAGAGCGGCCCTACGATGCTGGTTTGCGTCGGCACGATGTCCTGAAAGCGGGCGTCGATGTAGACATCGGTCCAGCAGAAGGGCCGTTCTTCATCGAGCGCATACCGCACGCAGCCAAGATGGACCCAGCGGCTTCCCACCGGCACGCCCAGCGTGCGGGCGAAGGCGCCTTCCGCGATGAAGCCGGTGCGCGAAACGAGCTGGAGCCTCGTTCCGGCGGCAAGGTTGAAGAGGTCATTCACCGACTGGGTGGAGTAGCTGAACCGCCGGGTGACCCGGTCATTTTCGATCCGGGTTCCCACGCCGCGCTGCGAGGAGACGAGTCCGCGCTGCTTCAGCGCTTCGATGGCGCGGCGGACTGTCTGGCGGCTGACGCCCAGTTCTATGGCGAGATCGTTTTCGGTGGGGAGCAATGAACCGACAGGGTATTTGCCTGCGCCGATACTCTCGAGCAGAATCTTGGCGATGCGGGCGTGAAGCGGAGTTGTTCGCGACTCTTCGCTGGTCTCCGCCAATGCATCCATCAGTTACACCGTCCTTTGCAGCGCTTTTAATCGAGATAGAAACTGACGCTACCGATAAGCCGTGGACGGATCAAGTTCGTACTTTCTGAAAGTGCGCATTTTCGTCGGCGAAAGTGCGCACAAAGTTCTTGACGGGAATCGATAGGGATCCGTAACCTGTGGTAAGTACGGACATGAATTGACGCCCCTCACCGGCCAGTTGGCAAGGATTGTACACACATGGAAATGCAGGCGATCCTGCTGCGGGAATACGGCGGAATTGAAACGCTGAAGCTTGAGACGACGACGGCGCCGGAGCCGGGCCCCGGCGAAATTCTGATCCGAAATCACGCCATCGGAGTGAACCACTGCGATACCGATGTGCGCCGTGGCCTGTTCGGGGTGGGCCAGACCTTTCCGCATGTCATGGGGGTGGATTCCGCCGGCGTGGTCGAGGCAGTTGGCCCCGGTGTCATCGGGTTCAAGGTTGGCGACCGCGTGTCGCCCCACTTTCTTTTGACCTGCGGGACCTGCCGCAACTGCATCCGCGGGAAAGAGAACATCTGCCTGAACGGTGGCGTGCTGGGCGTGACGTCCTGGGGCACCTATGCCCAGTTCACCAAGATCCCTGCCCATAACGTCATCCACCTGCCGGACGGCCTTGGCTTTGCCGAGGCTGTCGCGGCGCAGACGGCTTTTGCGACGGCCTGGGAGGCGCTGATCGAAGAGGGGCGGCTGCAGGTGGGCGAGACGGTCATGATCAACGCGGCTGGTAGCGGCGTCGGCTCGGCCGGTATCCAGATCGCGAAATTGGCCGGAGCGCGGGTGATTGCGACGACCGGGTCGGATGCCAAATTCGCGGCAGCCCGCGATCTTGGTGCGGACGAAGTGCTCAACTATTCGACGACCGACATTCCGAAGGCGGTGCATGATCTGACCGACGGGATCGGCGTCGACGTCGTCTTGGACATGGTCGGCGGCGAGCGTCTGATCGACAGCATCGGCGCGCTTGCGCAGGGCGGACGTCTGGTGACGGTGGGCGCGCACGCGGGCGAAAAGGTCGAAATCGACATGATCGAGTTCTTTCGCAAGCACATCTCGATGCATGGGTGCGGGCGGTCCACCAAGGCGATCGTGCAGACGGTCCTTGGGCTTGTGGCGGAAGGCAAGCTGAAGCCGGTCATCCACCGCCAGTTTCCGCTGGCCGAGGCGGGTGAGGCGCATCGTGTCATGGAAAGCCGCAACTTCTTTGGCCGCATGATCCTTGATCCGTGGGCGTCCTGATGGCTGGCGAAGTTCCGGATCCCGTCATCCGTAGCCTGCTTTTCGCGCCCGCAAACGAGGCTCGCAAGGTTCGTCGGTTGGTCGAGTCCGGCGCCGATGCGGTGGTGCTGGACCTTGAGGATGCGGTCGCGGATTCGCAGAAGATCGCGGCCAGGGCCATTGCGCGCGCCGCTTTGCCTGGACTAAGGGGGCCGCTTCGCTGCATCCGGGTGAACCCGCTTGGCACCGGCCTGACCGAAGGGGATATCGCGGCGGCGGTGTGCGCGGACCTTGACGCGCTGGTTCTGCCCAAGGTCGAAGACCCGCGCGACGTCGAGATTGCGGATCGGCTGATCCGGCTGTCCGAAGAGCGGGAGGGGCTGGCGCCGGGGTCCATACTTCTGCTGGTCCTGGTCGAGACGGCGCGGGGTCTGACGGTGTCGGACCGCGTCGCCAGGTTCGCCGATCGCGACATGCGCATCGTGCTTGGCAGCGGCGATCTTGGCACCGACCTTGCAAGGCCGACGATCCGCGGGTCGTTGTCCGACGCGCTCGCATATGGTCGGGGCAAGCTGGTCTATGACGCCCGCGCCGCGGGACTGCCCGGCCCGATCGACGGTCCCTGCCTTTTCGTGCGTGACCTGGACGCCCTTGAGGCCGATTGCCGTGTCGGAGCCGAGCTTGGGCATACTGGCAAGGTCTGCATCCACCCGGCGCAGGTGCCCGTGGTCAACCGCGTGTTCAGCCCCCCGCCGGAAGAGTTGGACTACGCCAGACAGGTTATCGAAGCCTTCGAGAAGGCCGAAGCTGCCGGTGGCGCCGCAATCGACGTGGGCGGCGTCTTCATCGACTATCCGATCGTCTACAAGGCACGTCGCATCCTCGCTCTTGCTGCATCCATTGCGGCGGTCGAAGGCCGGGTCGCAAAACAAGGTAATGTGCAATGACTTCAACGGACAAAGAGGTTCCGCTGCCGATGAAGGGCGTCCGCGTGCTGGACTGCGCCACGTTCATCGCGGGCCCGTGCTGCGCCACCTTTCTTGGCGAATTCGGGGCCGAGGTCATCAAGGTGGAATTGCCAAAGGTCGGCTGCCCCTTGCGCAAGTTCGGCACCATGACCGAGATCGGCGACAGTCTTCCGTGGCTGTCTGAATCGCGCAACAAGCAGTCCCTGACGCTGGACCTTCGCACCCCCGAAGGCGCGCAGATCCTGAAGGACCTGGTGGCGAAATCGGATGTGCTGGTGGAGAACTTCCAACCCGGCACGATGGAGGGTTGGGGGCTTGGCTGGGATGTCCTGCGCGAGGTGAACCCGAAGCTGGTGATGGTGCGCATTTCGGCCTATGGCCAGAGCGGCCCCTATGCCGGGCGGCCCGGTTTTGGCCGGATCGCGAATGCGTTTGGTGGCATCTCCTATCTTGCGGGCTATCCCGACAGGCCGCCGGTGACACCGGGAAGCGCCACCTTGCCGGATTACCTTTCGGGCATGTTCGGTGCGATGGGGGCGCTGATGGCGCTGCGTACGGCCGAGACGTCGGGCATCGGGCAGGTGGTCGACATCGGCCTTTACGAGTCGATCTTCCGCCTGCTGGACGAGCTTGCGCCGGCCTATGCGTTCAAGGGTTACGTGCGCGAACGCATGGGGCCGGGCACCGTCAACGTCGTGCCGCACAGCCATTACCCGACCAAGGATGGCCGCTGGATCGCCATTGCCTGCACCAACGACAAGATATTTGCCCGCTTCGCCGCTGTGGTGGGCCAGCCGGAACTTGCCGGAACCGGCAAGTGGGGCACGATCCTGCAGCGTGAGGCTGCCCGTGCGGAGGTGGACCAGTGGGTCTCGGACTGGACGGAGGCGCATGACCGCGACGAAATCCTCAGGCTTTGCGACGCGGGGCAGGTGCCTTGTGGCCCGCTTCTGTCGATCGCCGAGATTTTCGAGGATCCGCAATACGCCGCCCGCGGCAACATCGCGAAGATGCACCATCCGGTGGTTGGTGACCTGTCGCTGCCGAATGTGGTGCCGCGGCTGACCGAAACGCCCGGCCGGATCGACACGCTTGGTCCAAGCCTTGGCCAACACACCGACGCGATCCTGAGCGGTCTTCTGGGGAGAACCGCGGCTGAGGTGGGTGCCCTGCGTGCGAAGGGGGTGATCTGATGTCCGACTGGAACGACATGCTGACCGACGCCGACCGCGCCGTGATGGCGCGTGGAAAGTGGGCGCAGAAGGCGGGCGTGGGCGAGCGTCCGGCACTGATCCTGATCGACTGCCAGTATTACATGAGCGGAATTCGCGGCGCGAACGACAACGCCGAGAAGTATCCGTTGGCCTGCGGCGAGGTGGCCTTTGCCGCGACCGACCAGATGAAACGGCTGCTGGACGCCGCCCGCGCGGCAGGCATTCCCGTGATCTACACGCGCTTCGTCGTGGACCCGGTGAACGATGATGTCGGCATGTTCCACCGCAAGATCGGCGCCGGGGTCGGTCGCGGCGAGAACCTGTATTTTGCGGGCACGCACGGAGCCGAAATCACCGACGACCTGAAGCCGCTGCCCACGGAGATCGTGCTGGACAAGAAGAAGAAGAGCGCCTTCTTCGGCACGCCGCTGATCTCGCTTTTGATCGACCGGCGGGTGGATACCTGCATCATCGTCGGCGGCTCCACCTCGAACTGCGTGCGCGCCACGGTCGTGGACAGCGAGCAATACAACTTCTTCACCGTGATCCCCGAGGAGGCCGTCTACGACCGCCTGCCGCTGGCGCACAAGGTGAACCTTTTCGACATGAACCGCAGCTACGGCGACGTGATGCCGGTGGATGACGTGCTGGCCTATCTGGGCCGCGTCAAAGCCGCGCGTTCCAGCCAGGAAACGTGAGGGGAAAGACATGGCCTACACACCGTTTGAAATGAAGAAAGTGCCCGGTCCGGAACGCGATCTTGTTGGCTATGGTCGCAACATTCCAAGGGCGAAGTGGCCCGGCGATGCCCGCGTGGCGGTGAACATCATCGTCAACTACGAGGAAGGGTCGGAAATGTCGCATCCGGCCGGGGACGGGCGGAACGACGGCTTGGGCGAGGTCATCTACACGATGGACCCGGCCAAGCGGGATCTGGCGACGGAGTCGGTGTTCGAATACGGCTCGCGCGCCGGGATCTGGCGGTTGGAGCGTCTTTTCAGCCGCAACAAAGTGCCTGCGACGTTCTTTGCCTGCGCCGTGGCGCTAGAGCAGAACCGCGAGGTTGGCCACTGGATCCGCGAGGCGGGCCTTGACGTGTGCTGCCACGGCTGGCGTTGGGAAGAGGTCTTCAACCTGACCCGCGAGCAGGAGGCCGAGCATATGCGCTGGGCCATCGAGTCGATCACGCAGACGACAGGTTCGCGGCCCGAAGGTTGGTATTGCCGGTATGGGCCGTCGGTGAACACCCGCGAACTGGTGGTTGAGGAGGGGGGGTTCTTCTACGACTCCGACGCCTACAACGACGACCTGCCGTACTACACCAAGGTGCATGGCAAGGATCACCTCGTTCTTCCCTATTCCTTCACCTACAATGACGGGAAGTTCGGCCTTTTGCCCAGCTATGGCTCGCCCGCCGACTTTCTGGACAACCTGAAGCGCGGTTTCGACCTTCTGTGGGAGGAGGGCGCCACGCATCCGAAGATGATGTCGATCGGCTTGCATCCGCGACTGATCGGCCAGGCCAGCCGGGCGCAGGCGTTGGAAGAGTTCATCAAGTATGCGCAGGACAAGGGGGCGTGGATGTGCCGCCGCATAGACCTTGCGAAATGGTGGCATGAACACCACGCCGGGTTTGCCGTCTGATGAGCGGATTGCGCACCATTTCGCCACTGCCGGATGGTGCCACCATCGCGGCTTCCGCGTTGGTGGAGGCTGACCTTGATCGCATCGCGCGTCTGAACCTGCGGTTTCGGGCGATGGTTACGCCTGACCCGGAGGGCGCGCGCCGCATGGCCGCCGTGGCAGCGGATGGTCCGCTTGCCGGGATGACCCTGACGGTGAAGGACAACATCGACACCGCAGGCCTGCGCACGGCCTGCGGGTCGCGTCTGTTTGCCGACCATGTGCCGACCGAGGATGCAACGGTCGTTGGCCGGTTGCGTCGTGCGGGGGCGATCCTGCTTGGCAAAGCCTCGATGATGGAACTGGCCTTCGGGTTGCGCACCACCGACGCAATCGGAGGCCAATGTCGCAACCCGTGGAACCCGGACCATGTGCCAGGCGGTTCAAGCGGCGGGTCGGCGGCAAGTGTGGCGCTGGATTTCGGAACGGCCAGCCTTGGCACGGATACGGGTGGCTCTGTGCGGATGCCGTCAGCATTCTGCGGGGTGACGGGGCTGCGCCCGACACACGGACGGGTGTCGAACAAGGGAGTTCTGCCGGTCAGCGAGACCTTCGATACGGTCGGCCCGATTGCGCGCCGGGTGCAGGATGTCGCCGCGGTCTACCAGGTGATCGCAGGCCATGACCCGGCTGACCCACACAGCGTCGACCGCCCGGTCGAGGCTTGGGACGGATCGAACGATGTGGCGGGCCTGAGGGTCGGTGTGCCCGAGACCTTCTACTTCGACGCCATTGACACCGAAGTTGCAGCCGCGCTGGCCCGCGTAGTCGCGGCGCTTCGCAAGTCTGGTGCTGCCATTGTTCCGGTCGCGCTGCCGGGGGCCGAGACCGCCCATGCGCACGCAACGCGGATCATCCTGTCGGATGCCTGCGCCCTGCATGAACGCGCGCTGGACCAGCGCCGGGGCGACATCTCGGATCAGGTCTATGAGCGCATGATCAAGGGGCGCGATGTGACAGGGGTGAACTATGCCCAGTCGCTGCGCTTTCGCGAGCGGTGGCGGCAGATGCTGGCAGGGCTTTTCACCCGCGTGGACGTTCTGTTGATGCCCACGACCCCCGGCCCGGCGGCCAGGATCGAGGACGGCGCGCATCTTGAGGATGCGACGCGACATGCCACCCGCTTTACTTACGGCGGAGGACTGGCCGGCACGCCGGGGCTATCGCTGCCGTGCGGGTTCACCGCGTCCGGCCTGCCCATCGGCGCCCTTTTCGAGGCGCCGTGGTGGCAGGAAACGAGGCTCTTTCGCATTGGCGCATGGTGGCAGGCGCAGACTGATTGGCACCTGCGCCACGCGCCCGTGCTGGATTTCGACAAGCAACCACAACATCAGGGAGTACGAAAATGACAAGAAACAGTCTGAGACTCTTTTGCACCGGCACGGCATCCCTTCTGGGTGCCACCCTGCTTGCCGGCATTGCCCAGGCCCAGCCCGACGTGGCGGCCGCCAAGGCAATGATCGACAAGTACCGCATCGCCCCCGAGTTCGTGGCGCCGGGAGAGCCGTTCGATGCCAAGGGCTGTATGGCAGGCAAGAAGATCATGGTGATGCCGGTGTCTTCGGCCAACCCGTTCAACAAGAACATCGTCCAGTCGATGGCCCAGGTTGCCGAACCGATGGGCTTTGAAGTGGTCGAGTGGGAAAACCAGGCCGTTCCGACCCAGTGGGCGCAGGGCATGGATCATGCCACCAACAACGGCTTTGACGCGGTGGTGCTGCTTGGCGGTGTGAACCCCGTGCTGCTTGGGCCGCAGATCGCCGCAGCAAAGGCGGCTGGCGTGTCGGTTCAGACCGCGCACCTCGACGACACCACGCAAGAGCCGGACGCATCGGTCGATCTGGCGATGCGGGTTGCTTATCACGAGGTGGGTGGCATTCTTGCCAACTGGACCATCGCCCAGACCGACGGCAAGGTGAATGCGCTGATCGTCGGTTCGGACGAGATCGTGCCGACCCCGGCCTTCGTGAAGGGCATCACCGATGTTCTGGATGCCTGCGGCGAGGGCTGCAAGTACACGTACGTGAACGCTCCGGTTCCGGAATGGTCGACGAAGATCCAGCCCAGCGTGCAATCGGCGGTGATCGCGGACCCGACGATTAACTACATCATCCCGATCTATGACAGCATGAGCCAGTTCGTGCTGCCCGCCCTGACCATCACAGGCAAAGCCGCCGACGTGAAGATCGCGACCTTCAACGGCACGCCCTTCGTGATTGACGAGATCCAGAAGGGCAATGTCGAGATGGACGTGGGCGAAAGCATCGGCTGGGTTGCCCGCTCGATCCTCGACGGGTCGATGCGCAAGCTGTGCGGAATGGAGACCAAGAACGAACTTTATGTGCCGTTCTACATCTTCGACAAGGACAACGCGGCCAGCGCCGGCACCCCGGCGGAGTTCGACAAGGGTTACGGCGACAGCTACATTGCCGGCTACAACAAGCTCTGGGGTCTTGAGTGAACAAGACTGCAGATCAGGCGCCGGGGGAAACCCCGGCGCTGTCTATCCGCAGCCTTTCGAAAAGGTTTGGCGGTGCCCTCGCGCTTGACACCGTGTCGCTAGATGTCGCGGTGGGCGAGGTTCACGGTCTGTTGGGACAGAACGGTTCGGGCAAATCGACCCTGATCAAGGTGCTTTCGGGGTTTCACGTGCCGGAGCCAGGGGCAACGCTGCACGTCTATGGCCGGCAAGTAGACCTGCCCATCGACACCACGGACCCCAGCCGCCGCCGCATTGCGTTCGTGCATCAGAATCTGGGGCTTATTCCGACGCTGTCGGTGCTGGAGAACCTGCGCCTGGAGGAGTTCGCCACAAAGAATTCTGCGTTCATCGACTGGGGGGCGGAAACGCGGCGCGCGCGGGAGGATTTTGCCCGGTTCGGTCTGGATATCGATCCGCGCCGACCGCTGTCGGACTTGCGTCAGGTTGAACGTGCGATGGTTGCGATCGTTCGCGCGTTCTGCAGCCTCAACGCAGCCGGGGCCGACGGACAGGGTGCCGGCATTCTGGTGCTTGATGAGCCGACGCCGTTTCTGCCGCGCGACGGCGTAGAGCAACTGTTTTCTCTGGTCCGCTCGATTACGGCGAAGGGGGCGAGCGTGATTTTCGTCTCGCACGACATCGACGAGGTGGTGGAGATCACCGACCGTGTCACCGTTTTGCGGGACGGGCAGGTTTCGGGCACCTTGAACAGCGCCAATGCAAGCCATTCCGACTTTGTGGAACTGATCATTGGCCGCAAGGTCGACCTCTACCAGACCCGCCACCGGGACCTTTCGGACAAGCCGATCGCCGCACGGCTGAGCGGGTTGCGCGGAAGTATCCTCAGGGACGTCGATATTGCCCTGCACGAGGGGGAGGTGGTCGGCTTGACCGGCCTTATCGGCTCGGGCTTCGACGAAGTTCCCTATCTCGTCTTTGGTGCCGCGAAGGCAGAAGCCGGCACTGTGGAAATCGCGGGTGTCAGTACCCCGGCAGGGGCCATGACCCCGCATGACGCCATAGCCAAGGGGCTGGCATTGCTGCCAGCTGACCGTTTGGCGCGGGCTGGTGTGGGTGAATTGTCGGCTGCCGATAACCTAACCCTGCCAATTCTGAACCGTTTGCGAACCGCTTTCGGCCTCGACTGGTCCCGCATCAGGTCTTGGTCAGCCGAGCAGTTCGACGCCTACGAGGTTCGTCCCAACCGACCTGACCTTGCGCTGCGCAACTTCTCGGGCGGAAACCAGCAGAAGGTGTTGATGGCGAAGTGGTTGCAGAACCATCCCAGCCTTCTGATGCTGGACGAGCCCACCCAAGGTGTCGATGTCGGTGCCCGCCAGAAAATCTACGAGGCGCTGGACGCGGCAAAGGCAAAGGGGACCGCGATCCTTTGTGCCAGCAGCGATGCCGAGCAGTTGGCGCAGCTTTGCGACCGTGTGCTTGTCTTCTCGAAGGGGGCGGTGATCGCAGAACTCAAGGGCAGCGACATTAGCAAGGACGCCATCACAGAGCGGTGCCTGCTGAGCGCGAGCCTCCATCCAAACAAGACGTTGCAGGGGATACCGGCATGAAAAACTCTTCTGGCGCCATGAGCGATAGTTCCGGGTCCGGAATGCGGCTTAGTCTGCTTGGCCTCTTTGAACGGGTGGCCCTGATTGTCGGAATCGTTGTGCTGGTTGCGATCTTTGGTGCCCTGCGCCCAGAAGCGTTCCTGTCATGGGCGAACATCTCGACCATGCTCGGCTCGCAGTCGGTGCTTGTGGTGCTGACGATGGCGCTGATCATTCCGCTGACCTCGGGTGATTTCGACCTGTCGATCGCGGCGAACCTGACGCTATCGGCAATGGTGATGGCGTTGCTGAACGCCAAGGCCGGCTGGCCGCTGGGTGTTGTGATCCCGATTGCCCTGGGTGTCGGGGCCGTGACCGGAATAGTGAATGCCAGCATCATCCTTTACTTCCGCATACCTTCCCTGATCGTGACCCTGGGGACAGGCACCTTCATCAATGGAATTGTCCTGTGGATCAGCGGGTCGATGACCATTTCGGGCATGTCGCCGGAACTGGTGCAGTGGGTGATCGTCACGCGTATCTTCGGCATCCCGCTTGCCTTCTATTATGCGTTGGGGCTGTGTTTCGCGATCTGGTACGTGCTGGATTACACGACGCTTGGCCGCCGCCTGCTGTTTGTGGGACGCGGGCGTGAGGTTGCGAGGCTGTCGGGAATTCGGGTCACGCACATCAGGTTCGGCGCTCTGATTGCCTCGGGTGTGCTCAGTTCGGCGGCGGGGGTGCTTTATGTCGGCACGATCGGCGCGGCTGACCCATTGTCGGGAAACACGTTCCTGCTGCCAGCTTTCGCTGCCGCGTTCCTCGGCGCGACCAGCATCGTGCCGGGCCGCTTTAACCCGTGGGGGTCGCTGTTCGCGGTGTATTTTCTTGTGGTCGGCATCACGGGCCTGACCATTCTTGGCATCCAGACCTATGTGCAGAACCTGTTCTATGGCGGCGCGCTTGTGGTTGCCGTCGCCCTGTCGCAGCTGGCCCGCGGGCGTGAGCCACAGGAAATCAACTGAGGTCCTGGGGGGCGAAGGGCGACCCGAGACACCGAGCGCGCGAGGGGCGACTTTTGCCCGGAGTGACTGGCCACCGGGGCGGGCGAGGGAACACTCGCCCCCCGCAATTTCGAGGCTGACATGACGCCCTTCGTCTTCAACACGACCCATTGCATCCTGTTCCGGTTCGGCGCGGCAAAGGAAATCGCACGACATGCGGGCGTGCTTTTGGGTCCAAAGGTGCTGGTGGTGACGGACCCCGGCCTGCGTCGGGCGGGGCTGGCTGACCCGGCGGTCGGCGCACTGGCTGCCGCGGGGCATGAGGTCACGGTCTTTGACCAGATAGAGGCGGACCCGTCCGTGGCGACCGTCATCGCTACCGTCGATGCGGGCCGTGGCGCGGGTGTAACGGGCGTGATCGGTTTTGGCGGCGGGTCGTCGCTTGATGTGGCCAAGGTGGCCTCACTTCTGCTGGGCACGGATCAGACACTGGACGAGGCTTGGGGGATCGGCAACGCGCGTGGGCCGCGCTTGCCTCTGGTCCTGGTGCCCACGACGGCAGGGACCGGGTCCGAAGTGACGCCCGTCGCGATCCTGACGGTCGGCGGCGCGGAGAAGCGTGGAATTTCATCGGCGATCCTGCTGCCGGACATCGCACTTCTGGATGCCGAACTGACCCTCAGCCTTCCCGCCTCGATCACCGCAGCTACCGGTGTGGATGCGATGGTTCACGCGATCGAGGCGTATGCGTCGGCAAATGCAAACAACAACCCCTTGTCGCGCCTGCTTGCGCGCGAGGCGCTGCGGCTTTTGGGGGCAAACATCGAGACGGCCGTGATGGATGGCACCAATGGTCCCGCGCGCGAGGCGATGCTGCTGGGCGCGATGCTGGCGGGGCAGGCCTTTGCCAATTCGCCGGTCGCTGCGGTGCATGCGCTGGCCTATCCGCTGGGCGGTCTGTTCCACATTCCGCATGGTCTGTCCAACGCGTTGGTTCTGACCTCAGTCCTGCGCTTCAACCTGCCCCTTGCTGCCGCGACCTATGCAGAAATCGCCGCTGATGCCTTCCCGCATCTGGCCGAAGTTCCGGACGAGGCCCGCGCCTTAGCCTTTGTCGCGGCGCTGGAAGCGCTGATCGGTCGTTTGCAGATGCCGCGGCGCCTGCGCGATCTGAACATCCCGGCCGACGCCCTGCCACGGATGGCCGCCGACGCGATGAAGCAGCAGCGGCTTTTGGTGAACAACCCACGCCCGGTGACCGAGGCCGACGCGCTGGCCATCTACACCGAGGCCTGGTGAGATGCGCCGCCCGCCGGGAACCCGCGCCAACTATGTGCATTTCTGCCAGCATTCGACGCGCTGGGGCGACAACGACACCTACGGCCATATGAACAACGTGGTCCACTATCTGCTGTTCGACACCACGGTAAACAAATGGCTGATCAGCAACGGCCTTCTGAACATCAAGACAAGCCCCGAAATTGGCCTCGTGGTGGAAACCGGCTGCCGCTACTTGCAGGAAATGTCGTTTCCGCAGGTCATCACCGCGGGCTTGCGGGTGGCCAGCATCGGAACGTCGTCAGTTCGCTACGAGATCGGCCTGTTTCCCGACGATAGCGAGCTTGCCGCCGCCGAGGGGTTCTTCGTCCATGTCTACGTTGACGCCGAGTCGCGCCGACCTTGTGGAATCCCTGTGAAGACCCGCGTCGCCCTCGCAGGTTTGATCAATAACACCAAGTGAAGGCTTGGTGTTTCTGGGCTCTGGCAAGTGTTGGGTGCTTCGGGGCCCAACAGCGATCCTAATCCACCGATTTTCAGAACAAATTTCTGGCCGGCCAGCCGGATACCTACAGTCGTCGCAGAAAGTTCTACCGCAACAAGGACCAGCGCGATGACCGACGACATGCTTCATGTCATGGAATGGCACAACGGCGGCAAGGACTATTCGCCGTTTTCGGATACCGAGATGCAGCGGCGGCAGGACGAGTTGCGCCGCTGGATGGCGAAGAACGATGTCGATGCGGCGCTGTTCACCTCGTATCATTGCATCACCTACTATTCGGGTTGGCGTTACTGCTCTTTCGGGCGGAAATACGGGATGGTGATCACGCCGGACGCGGCGACCACGGTTTCGGCGGGGATCGACGGCGGGCAACCGTGGCGGCGCAGTTTTGGCAACAACATCACCTACACCGACTGGCGGCGTGATAACTTTTATCGGGCGATCCGGCAGTTGACGCCCGGTGTGAAGCGTCTGGGGATCGAATTCGATCACGTCAGCCTTGACTACCGCAAGGCGCTTGAATCGGCGCTGCCGGGCGTGGACTTCGTCGATATCGCGCAGCCGTCGATGTGGATGCGGTCGATCAAGTCCGCCGAGGAACACGCGCTGATCCGCACCGGGGCACGGATTTGCGACGTGGGCGGCTGGGCAGTGGCCGGTGCGGTCAAGGCGGGCGTGCCGGAGCACGAGGTCGCCATCGCCGGCACCAACGCGATGATCCGCGAGATCGCCATTGCATTTCCGTTCGTCGAGTTGATGGACACCTGGACCTGGTTCCAGTCGGGCATAAACACGGACGGGGCGCACAACCCGGTGACGAACAAGAAGATCAAGTCGGGCGAAATCCTGTCGCTGAATACCTTTCCGATGATCTTCGGCTATTACACGGCGCTGGAACGGACGCTCTTTTGTGACCACGTCGACGATATGAGCCTTGAGATATGGGAAAAGAACGTCGCGGTTCACCGCCGCGGGCTGGAGTTGATCAGGCCCGGTGCCAAGTGCAACGAGATCGCGCTTGAATTGAACGAGATGTATCGCGGGTGGAATCTGCTGAAGTACCGGTCGTTCGGGTATGGTCATTCGTTCGGCGTGCTGTCGCACTACTATGGGCGTGAAGCCGGGGTGGAACTGCGTGAGGATATCGAAACGGAGTTGAAGCCCGGTATGGTGGTGTCGATGGAACCGATGGTGATGGTGCCCGAAGGCGTGCCGGGGGCAGGGGGCTACCGCGAGCATGACATCCTGATCGTGACCGAGGACGGGGCAGAGAACATCACCGGTTTTCCGTTCGGGCCGGAGCACAACATCATCCGCAACTGACGGCGCTGGACTGTGACAAATGCCCTGAGGTTCAGGGCCTTTTCCATGTGTGTCGCCAAGAAAAAGGCCCCCGGAAAGGGGGCCAGGTTCAGGGGAGCAAGACGGGGGTCAGAATTCGGCGCGCAAGGCGTCGATGATGCCTTGGGTGCAGACCTCAAGGAGGATGTGGCCCTTTTCGACCGACGCCTCCTTGGGCGAGGACAGGGTGCCGGAGCAGGGGGTCCAATCGCGCTTTACCGGGTAGACGTCATAGGGCGGGAAGGTTGCCGGCGGGTGGTGGACGGCGCGGTCGAGGTGAACGAGCTCGGGGTGCAGGGCAAGCATCAGCGAGGTTTCCAGTACCCCGCCGTGCTCCACATCCCAGCCGGGGAAACCGTCGGGATAAAGCTTGGCGATGGCCTCTTTGTGCACGAAATCCCAGTAGGACAGCACGACAACCTTGAGGTCGGTGATCCCGTCCCAGCGCAGTTCGCGAAGCGCGAGGTCGATCGCTTCGACGATGAACCACGAGTTTTCGAAGTGGCCGTTCACGAGGCAGATCCGGCGGACGCCGTGGCGGGCAAATTCCTTGACCACGTCCTTGAGCGCCGCAACGAGGGTTGCGCCGTCAAGGCTGGTGGTGCCCGGCATGTGGTTGCCGCCGCCCGATTTCTGGTGCGACTTGTAGCCGTAGGTGAAGGGCGGTGCGACGAGGCCGCCGATCTCGGACGCGACGCGGCGGGCGAATTCGGTGGGCAGAAGCACGTCGACATGCAGCGGCATGTGGTGGCCGTGCTGTTC
Source organism: Tabrizicola sp. BL-A-41-H6 (assembly GCF_050632395.1). Classification (GTDB taxonomy): domain Bacteria; phylum Pseudomonadota; class Alphaproteobacteria; order Rhodobacterales; family Rhodobacteraceae; genus JAUYQR01. Next base: position 2,992,642 of record NZ_CP192600.1, on the reverse strand, counting down.
CATCGACCCGATGGGAATGAGGATCGGGGTTTTTCCCTTGCTGACGGCGGCGTCGTAATCGGGCCATGTCAGTTCCGAGGCGAAGGCGGTGGCGTGTTTCATCTGGCGAGGCCTGCAATTCGAGGAGCTGGCCTGAAATGTAAGTTGCGGTGGATGCATAAGGAAAATAGATTGTCGCAATCCTTCCATTGCCAAGGCAAATGCATGGCGCTGATCACCAACCTGCCGACCGACCTGTTGCGCACCTTCATCGCGGTCGTAGAACTGGGCGGCCACTCCAAGGCCGGGGTCGTTCTCGGCCGCAGCCAGCCAGCGATTTCCCTGCAGATACGGCGACTGGAAGAGATCGTGCGGTCGCCGTTGCTGGTGCAGGAGGGGCGAGCGATCCTGCCGACCGCTGCGGGTGAGGCGTTGCTGTCCTATGCGCGCGAGATGGTGCGGATCAACGACGAGGCGGTGCGGTATTTCCACCGGTCGGACGTGAACGGGGTGCTGCGGATCGGTCTGCCGACGGATTACGCGGTGGCTTTCCTGCAAAACACCCTGACTGGGTTTCACGAACGGCACGCCGACGTTGATCTGGAGATCCACTGCGACCTTAGCCGCGAATTGCACCAGCAACTGCGATCCGACAGTCTTGATATCATCGTGGCGACGATGCCGGCGGTCCGGATGCCTTATCTGTCGAGGGCCTGGGTCGAGCAACCGATCTGGGCGGCCTCGGCCAAGATGGACGTGGCGCCCGACAGGCCGGTGCCCCTGGGCGCGCATCTGGAGGGGTGTGATTACCGCTCGCGGATGATCGACGCGCTGGATGCCAGCGAACGGCGCTGGCGGATCGTCTATACCGGGCCAGGCATTTCGGGGCTGCAGAACGCCGTTCTGAACGGCATGTGCGTGACGGCGCTGACGCAGGCGACGCTGTTGCCGGGGATGCGCGAGTTGGGCGAGGCGGAAGGATTTCCCAAGCTGGAGCCGCTGCGGATCGGGCTTTTCTACAAGCATCCGCGGTTGTCAGCGGCGGGCCTGCAACTGGTCAGCGATCTGGTCGCCAGTCTTGAGGGCGTGGGTTCTGGCGTGCGCATGTTGCAAAACTGATCAAAACGCAGGCACCATAACGGGTGCTTATCAATCCATTTCAATAACGGATTTTGTCTGTCCCTCCCTTTCTCCTAACGTTGCGTCAATAGAACACATCCACAACAGGACGGGTAACAGGGACATGAAGACCGAGATCACATCGTACGGCCTGACGCGCCGCTCGCTGCTTGCCACGGGGGCAGCGGTTCTTGCGACCCCGATGTTGTCGCGCCGCGCCTTTGCAGCGCCGACCGAATTGACCATGCTGGCCTGGTATGGCCATGCCGAGCCGGACATGGTTGCTGAGTTCGAAGCCGAGAACAACGTCAAGTTCGTGCCGAAGTACTATACTGGCGGCGACAACATGCTGGGCCTGATTTCGCAATCGCCGCCCGGCACCTTTGACATCATCCTGTCGGACGCCGAATATGTGCAGGCGCTGAACGCGGCTGGCTATGTCGAAGAACTGGACCCGAACGATTACGCCATCGGCGACTACTTCCCCGAGTTTCAGCAATTCCCCGGAAACTGGGCGGACGGCAAGCTGTTCTCTCTGGTCACGCGCTTTGGTTTTCTGGGTGTGGCCTACAACACCGATGCGCTGACCGAAAAGGAAGCGTCCACCTACAACGCGTTCTGGGACCCGCGCCTGACCGGCAAGGTCGGCCATTTCGACTGGCACCTGCCGAACCTTGGGCAAATGAGCCTGCTGACTGGCAACGCCTCGCCTTATGACATAGACGAGGCGGCTTGGGCTGCGGTGCAGGAAAAGACCATGTCGCTGCGCCCGCAAGTCGGCGGGTTCTTCGATTACGGCGGCACCTTCTCGTCGCTGAACGACGGGCAGATGCTGGCGTTCTGTGGCATCGGCGACTGGATCACCGGGGTTCTGGAAAAGAACGGCGCCAAGGTGAAATCGGTCATTCCCGAAGAGGGCGGGCTGCAGTGGTCGGAGTGTTTCTCGATCGGCAAGGGTTCTGCCAAGGCTGATCTCGCGAAGAAGTGGATCCAGTACATCACCTCGGCCAAGGGTCAGGCGAAATCGGCCCAGATGGCAGCCTATCCGGCACTGATCCCGAACCAGAAGGGTTGGGAAGTGCTGCAGGCGGAAAACCCCGACGAGGCCAAGCGTCAGGGCATGACCAAGGATGTGGGCAACGCGATGGACATGATCCGCGCCGGCCGTATCCAGTACCGCCAGTGGCCGATCCAGCAGGATCTGGAAACCTGGAACGACTTCTGGTCGGAATACAAGGGCGCCTGAGGCGCACAGGGCGGGCCGTTACTGGCCCGCCCTTGATTTGCTGGCGGGCCGGCACGATACCAAGCCTGCCTTTGTTGCCAAAGAAGGCCTGACTTCCCCGATAAGGACTGCAGCCGCCCATGCGACGCCCGGTTTCCCTTTATGGCCTGACATTCTCGTTGCCGCTGCTGATCTGGCAGTTGCTGTTCTTTGTCTTTCCGCTGCTGTTCCTTGTCGCGCTCAGCTTTTGGACGGTGAAGAACTTTGTGATGTCGCCGGATTTCGACACGGTGAACTGGACCACGATGTATGGTCGCGCGGTGTTCTGGCAGGCTTATGGCGCGACCTTTGCGCTGGCGGCGGCTGCGGCGGCGCTGACCTCGGTTCTGGCGTTTCCCTGCGCTTACGCCATAGCATTCAAATTGTCGGATACCGCGCGCCGCTGGGCGGTGTTCCTGATGGTGATCCCGTTTTTCACCAGCTATCTGGTGCGGGTCTATTCATGGCACGTCTTCCTGTCGGACAACGGCATCATCAACGTCATTCTGGGGTGGATCGGGCTTGGCCCATATCCCCTGCTGAACACGGTCGGCGCCACGATGATCGGCTACCTGACGCTCAGCTTTCCCCTAGTCGTGCTGTTGCAGCTGTTCAGCCTGGTGTTCATCGACCGCAACCTGATCGAGGCGGCGCACAACATGCGCTGCGGGAGGATGCGTACTGTGTTCGAAGTGGTGATCCCGTCGGCGCGTGTCGGGCTGGTGATCGCCGCGCTGTTCGCCTTCATCCTGTCATTCGGTGATTTCGTCAGCCCGATCTACCTTGGCGGCGGCGATCCGACGACGCTGTCCATCCTGATCACCGACACCACCAAGTCCGGCCAACAGTGGCCGCGTGCCGCGGTGATCGCGCTGACGATGATCGGTACCTTGATGGTGGTAGCCTTTGCCGCGGTGCAGTTCGCCTACAAGGGGAAGTCGAAATGAGCGGGTCCGGAGCCGAAAGCATCAACCGCAACCGGGGCGTCGATTGGGCGCTCAGGGGTTATATCCTTCTCGCCTACCTGTTCGTCTTTGCGCCAATCGCGGCAAGCTTCGTGTTTTCGTTCAATTCGGACCGCTTTCCCTCAATCCCGCTCGGCAGCTTTTCGTTGGAGTGGTATGAGGCTGTCGCGTCGGACCCGCTGGTCTGGCAAGGGTTGCAGAACACGCTTGTCGTCGGTGTGATCGTGGGCTTGATCTCGACCCTTTTGGGGTTCGGGGCGGCCTATACCGACTACCGCTACAAGTTCATGGGCAAGCAGGTGTATCTCGCGCTGGCGCTGTTGCCGCCGACGATTCCGGTGATCATCCTGGGCCTTGCGATGCTGGCCTATCTGAGCCGGATCAACCTGTCGGGCAACGCGCTGTCAGTCATCATCGCCCACGTGGTGGTCTGCGCACCCTTTGCTATGGCGATCATCCGGCTGCGGCTCAGCCAGATGGATCCGGCGCTGGAGCCTGCGGCGTGGAATCTTGGCGCGTCTGAATGGAAAACGATGCGGCATGTGATCGTGCCGTTCACCAAGCCAGCGATCTTTGGCGCATTGTTCATCACGATGGCCGTATCTTTCGACGAGTTCGCCGTGGCCTGGTTCGTGTCGGGCCTGAACGAAACCCTGCCGGTCAAGGTGCTTGGCTTCCTGCAAGGGCAGGTCAGCCCGCGGATCAACGCGATCGGCACCTTCGTCTTCGTCCTATCCATGACCCTTGTTATCCTGGCGCAGCTGTTGCTGTCGGGCAAGGGTGCCAACGACCGCGCGCTTGCGGATGACAAGGAGTAAAGCATGCAACGCGACACGCTGGTTTCGTTCGAAGGTGTGGTGAAGCGGTTCGGCTCTTTCGTGGCCGTGCAGAAGATGGATTTCGAGATCCGCAAGGGCGAGTTCCTGGCGATCATGGGGTCGTCGGGCTGCGGCAAGACCACGACGCTGCGGATGCTTGCGGGGTTGGAGGCACCCAGCGAGGGCGTCATCCGGCTGTCTGGCAAGCCGATCAACGACCTGCCGACCTGGAGCCGCGACACGCCGATGGTGTGGCAGAGTCTGGCGCTTTTCCCGTTCCTGAACGTGAGGGAGAATGTGGAATTTGCGCTGAAGATGCGGGGTATCGGTAAGGCCGAACGGCGGCGTCGGGCTGAACAGTGGCTGGACCGGATGCAGATCACCGAGTTTGCCGACCGCAACATAGCCCAGCTTTCGGGGGGCCAGCGGCAGCGCGTGGCGCTGGCCCGGTCGCTGGTGGTGGAGCCCGAGATTCTGCTGTTGGACGAGCCCCTGTCGGCACTGGATGCGGCGCTGAAGGTGCGGATGCAGTCGGTGCTGAAAACGCTTCAGCGCGAGACGGGCATCACCTTCGTCTATGTGACGCACAGCCAGTCCGAGGCGTTCTCCATGGCCGACCGCGTGGTGATCATGAGCCGTGGCGTGATCGAGCAGATCGGCACGCCGCAGGAAATCTACCGCTCGCCACGCACGCGCTTTGTCGCGGATTTTCTGGGGTCGTCGAACCTTTTCAGCGGAAAGGTGCGAAACGGAACGGCGGGCGGGCTGGAAATTGAGACGCCCGCTGGTGCGCTGAAACTGGGGGGCGACGGGGCGATGCCTGCACATGGCACGACGGCCACGGTGACAGTGCTGGACACCAAGACACACCTGAGCGTGACCCCGCCTCTACGATCGGTGAACGTGGTGCCGGTTCGGGTGGTGGGCGAAGAATTCGTCGGCGCAACCGCAACGGTCTATCTGGAGACGCCGCAAGGGCAGGAAATCCGGGTCCAGAAGGGGCATGACGAATTGGCTGATCTGCCGCTTGGTATCGGTCAGGATCTGTTTGCCTGGTGGGAGCCGAAGGATGGCCACATTGTTGCCGAAGCCTGAGCGACAGCCCGAGAAACGGAGGCGGAACGGATGAGCCACATCTTCATCAGCGCCGGCGGAATGAGCCAGCGGCAGATCGACGGACTGCCATTGCGCCGGGTGCGCGCGATGGTGCGAAGGGTTCTGGCGCGCCTTCAGGTTATACGGCCATGACCCATCAGCCCGCTCGCGACAGCTTTGCCGCCACCAGCGCGATCATTCCGCGCGGCGTGGCGCATGTCGCGCTGACAGGCCCGGTGCGGACACGGGAGTTTGCGTTCCTGACCTTGCCGCGGTTCACGCTGCTTGCGTTCAGTTCGGCGGTCGATCCGCTGCGGATCGCGAACCAGTTGACCCAGCGCCCACTTTACCACTGGCGCGTCGTCAGTCTGGACGGGCTGCCGGCCGAAAGCTCTGCCGGGATAAGGATCGAGGCGGATCAGGGGCTGGTTCCGGTCGGCCGGGATACGACTGTGATAGTGTGCTCTGGCACCGATGCGACGCAGGCCGCAGACCGCAAGGCGCTGGCGTGGTTGCGGGATCATGCGCGGCGAGGCGGCGTGCTGGGGGCGGTTTGCACCGGGGCCTATACGCTGGCGCGCGCGGGGCTGCTGGACGGCGATGCCACCACCGTGCATTGGGAAAATCAGGCGGCGTTCCGCGAATTGTTCGACATGGAGCCGCTGCAGCAGATCTACGTCATGGGGCGGCGGCATTTTTCCTGTGCCGGGGGCGAAGCCGGGGTGGACATGATGCTGGCCCTGATCGCCGAGGATCACGGGCCAAAGCTGGCCGATGCGGTTGCCGAAATGTGTCTCCATTCCCGCCGCCGCGAGGCGGTGACGACCCAGAAATCGGTTTTTACCGCCCCGATGCGCGTGCGCAATCCCGATATCGCGCGGGTGATTGCCGCGATGCAGGTCAACATCGCGACGCCGCTGGAGCAGGAAGCATTGGCCCGCGTCTTCGGCAAGACGACCCGGCATCTGGAGCGCACCTTCAAGGCAGTCACAGGACAAACGCCGAAAAGCTTCTACCTTGGCCTGCGACTGGAACAGGCGCGGGATCTTCTGGCGGAAACCGGCATGTCGGTCCTTGATGTGGCGATTGCGACGGGCTTCAACTCGCGCGGGAGTTTCACGAAATCGTTCCGCCGCTGCTTTGGGCAATGCCCGACGCGGTTCCGCTGAGGCCCAGTGGCAGCACCGTCATTCCGGCACTGCAGGTCTGGACATTGCCGCGCTGATTGAAAACTATCGTGGGATCGGCGCCCCCAGACTCGACGGTGAGTTTGGGTGGCGCTGGCCCGCAGTTTCGGACAGCCCTGAATGGACAGCCTACCCCGTATCGCTCTGGCCCTGATCCTCGGGGCGGCCGGAGGGTTTGGCTTTTTTCTGCTGGGTTTGCCGCTGCCGTGGATGCTGGGGGCGCTGTTTGCGACGATGACCGCGTCGGTGGCCAATGCGCCGGTGATAGCACCGGCGCGGATCAGGCCGGCGGTGGTTGCGGTGATCGGCGTTCTTCTGGGATCACGGTTCACGCCGGATGTGCTGCAACAGGCCAGTGCCTGGGGTGCGACGGTGGCGATACTGATGGTCTATGTCGTGGCCGTCGCACTGGTGGTGGTGCCGTTCTATCGGTTCGTCGGCAAGTTCGATTGGGTGACCGCCTATTTCGCCGGGATGCCTGGTGGGTTGACCGAGATGATCGAGATCGGCGAGGCGAACGGTGCCAAGCCCGCGCCGATCATTCTGGCCCACAGCCTGCGTATCGTGGTGACCATTTCGGTGATCGCCTTCTGGTTTCGCATCGTTCAGGGGCATGATGTGGGGGCCTCGGCGCCCATGACCCAAGCGGCGCTGTCGTGGCTGGACGCGGCGGTGATGCTGGCGTCGGCGGTGGTGGGCAGCGCGCTGGGGGGCTGGTTGCGATTTCCCGCACCGGCGTTTCTTGGCCCGCTTCTGGTGTCGGCGGTGCTGCACCTGACGGGGATCACGGCAAGCGTGCCGCCGACGTTGCTGGTAAATACGGCGCAGGTGATCCTTGGCACCGTTCTGGGCTGTCGGTTTCTGGGGATCAGCGCGCGAACGCTGATTCCGGCGACGCTGCTGAGCATCGGGGCCACGGTGCTGACGCTGGGTCTGGCCTTTGTGGGCGGGCTGGCGATGCATGCCGTTGCGGGCAGCCGGATCGATCAGGCGCTCCTGGCGATGGCGCCGGGGGGGCTGACAGAGATGGGGCTTATTGCGCTTGCCATTCATGCGGACGTAGCGTTCGTGGCGTTGCACCATGTGGTGCGGATCTTGTTCGTGATCGTGCTGGCGCCGATGGCGTTTCGGGTGATGATCGGGCGGGGCGGCAGGGCGGGGAGAGGTTGACAGCGAAGCTTCGTGCCCTGCAGGACCGGGTCACGATACCCGGCGGCCCTGCACCCAGACGCCGCGCACCGCCCCGGCCGTGCCGATGCGGGTGACGCGGATCACATCGGCCCGCGCATCTGGCGCAAGGTGGCCGCGATCGGCAAGGCCGGCTGCAGCGGCGGGGGCTGCGGTTACCGTGGCAATGCCGCGCGCCGTGTCGCCCCAAAGATCGCCAAGCATCAGCGCTGCGGAAAGCAGCGAGGACGGCACGTAATCGGACGAGACGATGTCGAGAAGATCGGCCTCGGCAAGGGTCTTGGCGGCGACGTTGCCGGAATGGCTGCCGCCCCGGATCAGGTTCGGTGCGCCCATCATCACTTTGATCCGGTGTGCTGCGCAGGCGCGGGCGGCGTCTTCGGTGGTCGGAAACTCGGCGAAGTGCGCGCCGTGTTCGGCCGAGCGGGCGACGTGGCCGGGGTCGGTGTCATCATGGCTGGCCAGCACCGCGCCGTAGCGGCGGGCGGCGGCAACGGCGGCGGCTTCGTGCGCGGCACCGTTGGCGGCCTTCAATGCCTTTTGCGTGGCGACGTGCACCTCGAAATCGGCGGGGCTGATGCCGTGCTTGCCGATGACGTATTTCTGCAACTGCTTCAGGTCGCGGAACTGCCGGTCGCCGGGGGTGTGGTCCATCAGGCTGACGATGCCGATGCGGTCGGCGGGGCCGAACTTGTCAAGCTCGTCGATCAGGGTTTCAGAGCAGATCTCGGCACGCAGATGCAGGTAGTGGCTGATCTTGAGGGCGCCTTCGTCGCGCAGGCCAAGGATTTCGTCGGCAAGCGCGCGGGCATATTCGCCGTAGTTGGCCTTGGCGTTCGACACGACCGACCCGACGCGCAGGGCATCGAACACCGTGGTGATGCCGACGGATGCGAGTTCGGCGTCATGCGCGATGATGGCGGCAGCGTGGGGCCAGTTGACCTTAGGGCGGGGTTCGATGTGGCGTTCGAGGTTGTCGGTATGGAGTTCGACCAGTCCGGGCATCACCAGATCGCCATCGCAGTCGATCGCGCCGGCGGGGATGGCGGAACCGGGGGCGATGTCGGTGATCTTGCCGTCTACCATGCGGATCTGGCCGCGCAGGGTTTCGCCCGGCAGGACGAGCGTTGCGTTGGCGAGGATGGTTTCATCGGTCATCGGGGCGGTCCTGTCTTGCGCGGCGCGCGGGTTCGGGGTGGAAATGACATGCGCCCGTCACACCGGTGTGACATGGCCGCGCTAACGGGCTGGCATGGATAACATGAAGCGATACGCTGTCTATTATGCACCGCGGGCCGGTGGCTTTGCCGACCGGGCCGGGAAATGGCTGGCGGGGGGCGTCGATCTGCCGGGGTTGCCGCGACCGGCTGCCGAGATCACGGGCGAGCCGCGACGGTATGGTTTTCACGGCACGATCCGCGCCCCGTTCCGACCCTCCGAGGGTGTGGACGGCGTGGCAATCAACGAGGTTGTGGCCGGGCTGGCGGCCAAACTCGCCCCGGTGGTTTGCGAGGGGTTGGCGGTTGAAAACCTGCACGGGTTTCTGGCGCTGACGCCGCTTGGCTGCGAGGCGGCGCTGCTGGAATTGGGAGCGGCAGTGGTCGAGGGCACCAATGAGTTGCGCGCACCGTTGACCGAAGCCGAGATTGCCCGCCGCCGGCCAGACCGGCTGCCGGCGCGGCAGCGGGTCTTGCTGGACCATTGGGGTTATCCGCATGTGATGGACGAGTTCCGATTTCACCTGACGCTGACCGACCGCCTGCCGGACACCGAGGCCGGTGCGGTGAGGGCGGTACTGGATGCATGGTTCGCGCCGGTGCTGCCGCGCCCCTTCGTGATCGAGGATCTGTGCCTGTTCGGCGAAGATGCAAGCGGGGAGTTTCACCTGCTGCATCGTCATGCCCTGACCGGCTGAAGAGCAGCAAGCAGGCGCGAGATGCCTTCGGCGGCCGTGCTGTCGTTGACTACTGTGGTCGCCGCTATCCCATCTGGCAGGGTAAAGGCAGCGCGCGACAGGCGGGTGGCGATGTCGGAGACGGTTTCGCGGCCACGGGCGGCAAGTCGGGCGGCAAGGACCGCATCGGGGGCGGTGACGACGATCACGCGCAGGTCGGGAAAGACGCGGACGGCTTCAGGCAGGGCGGCGCGGCTGCCGTTGAAAACCACGTCCTGCGGACCGTTGATCTGGTCGTGCGGGATGGCGTAGCGCAGGCCGTGCGCATCCCACGTCAGGGCAAAAGCGCCTTGGGCGAGGCGCGTTTGAAACTCGGCTTCGGTCACGCCCTCGAAATCTTCGCCCCCGGCTTTGGTAGGCCGGGTGATGACGCGGCGGACGAGGCGCAGGTCGGGGCGGGCCGCCAGCGCGCCAGAAAGCAGTGTGTCCTTGCCCGCACCCGAGGGGCCGACGACGGCAAAGATCATGCTGCGGCCCTTGGGGTAAAGCCGGTAACGTCGACAAGCCGGTCACACACTTGGGCGCGGGCGGCTTCGTCGTGGAAGATGCCGAGTATGGCCGCACCGCGGGCTTTGGCCTCAAGGATCATCTCCAGCACAATCTCGCGGTTGGCGGCATCAAGGCTCGCAGTCGGTTCATCCAGGAGGAGTGCCGGGTAGGCGTGGGCAAAGCCACGCGCGATGTTGACGCGCTGCTGTTCGCCGCCCGAGAATGTGGTGGGCGACAGGGACCAGAGGCGTTCGGGAATGTTCAGGCGGGCCAGCAGGGTGGCCGCGTGGTGTCGGGCCTGTTCGGCAGGCGTGCCAAGCGCAAGAAGTGGTTCGGCAACCACGTCCAGCGTCGGCACCCGTGGCACGACGCGCAGGAACTGGCTGACATAGCCTAGTGTTTCGCGGCGCAGCGCGATGATCTGGCGCGGGGCCGCCGTGGCCACGTCAAGCGTGCCGACAATCAGGCTGCCGCCGGCGGCAAGGTAATTGCCGTAGACCATGCGCATCAGCGTGGATTTCCCGGCACCGGACTGGCCGATCAGCCCGACACATTCGCCGGGGTTCACGGTCAGCGCGGCGCCGGACATGACCGGGATCACCGCCGCGCCCTGATTGTGCAGGGTGAAGGATTTGGACAGATCTTGGATACGGATCATCGGCTTACACCTGCAGAACTGACGAGACGAGAAGCTGGGTATAGGCGTGCTGCGGATCATCCAGAACCTGATCGGTCAGGCCCTGTTCCACAACCCGGCCGCCCTTCATCACCATCAGACGGTGCGCCAGAAGGCGGACGACGGCAAGGTCGTGGGTGACGATAATGACGCTGAGACCAAGGTCGCGGACAAGGCCGCGCAGCAGGTCGAGCAGGCGTGCCTGCACGCTGACGTCAAGCCCGCCGGTCGGTTCGTCCATGAACACAAGGCGCGGCCCGGTGACCAGGTTGCGGGCGATCTGCAGGCGTTGCTGCATCCCACCCGAAAAGGCGGAGGGGCGGTCGTCGATCCGGTCGGCCGCAATTTCCACCCGCCCCAGCCAATCGGTGGCCTTGTCGCGGATGTCGCCGTAGTGGCGGGCGCCGACCGCCATCAGCCGTTCGCCGACGTTGCCCCCGGCGGAAACGCCCATCCGCAAGCCGTCGCGCGGGTTCTGGTGGACATAGGCCCAATCGGTGCGCGACAGGCGGCGGCGCGCGGTTTCGGCCATCGTCAGGGTGTCGCGCCCGTCGTAGTCTACCCGGCCAAGATCGGGCTTCAGGTGCCCGGCAAGGCAGGACAGAAGCGTGGATTTGCCCGAGCCGCTTTCGCCGACGATGCCAAGCACCTCGCCCGGGTAAAGATCGAAGCTGACGTCGATGCAGCCGATGCGGGTGCCGTAGCGTTTGGTCAGTCCTTCGACCCGCAGAAGTGGCGCGTCAGTGACGGACAATGTTTGCATCAGGGTCATGCCGCGCCCTCTTGCCGGGGCCTGCCTTGCCCCTCCTTCCTTGTGGGGAAATGTGCGGGATCGGCCGCGAGAGGGCCCTTGTGGCCGGCTGTACGGCGGGCGCTGCAGAAATCGGTGTCGGAACAGACGAACATCCGGCCGCCCTGATCGTCGGTGATCACCTCGTCCAGATAGCTGGCCTTCGCGCCGCAGAGGTCGCAATCGTGCGGAGCCTTGGAGGCGTGGAACGGGTGGTCGTCGAAATCCAGGCTGACGACTTCGGTGAAGGGGGGCACGGCGTAGATGCGCTGTTCGCGGCCTGCGCCGAACAGTTGTATCGCGCGGTTGCCCGACAGTTTCGGGTTGTCGAACTTCGGGATCGGTGAGGGGTCCATCACATAGCGCCCCTCGACCTTGACCGGGTAGGCGTAGGAGGTAGCAATCTGGCCGTGGCGGGCGATGTCTTCATAAAGCTTGACGTGCATCAGGCCGTATTCCTCCAGCTCGTGCATCTTGCGGGTCTCGGTTTCGCGCGGTTCGAGAAACCGCAGGGGTTCGGGGATCGGGACCTGGTAGACGAGGATCTGGCCATCCGTCAGCGCCGTTTCGGGGATCCGGTGGCGGGTCTGGATGATCGTCGCCTCGGTGGTGGATTCGGTGACGGCGACACCGGCGGTGCGCTGGAAGAATTTGCGGATGCTGACGGCGTTTGTGGTGTCGTCCGCGCCCTGGTCGATGACCTTCAGGCGGTCGTCGGGCACAAGGCAGGCCGCTGTCACCTGCACGCCACCGGTGCCCCAGCCGTAGGGCATGGGCATCTCGCGGCTGGCGAAGGGAACCTGATAGCCCGGCACGGCGATCCCCTTCAAGATCGCGCGACGGATCATGCGCTTGGTCTGTTCGTCGAGGTAGGCGAAGTTGTAATCAGTCATGGGAAGCCCCCGACGAAAGGAATGCGGTGTGACGGCAGACGAATGGCTGATTGTGCTGATCCCGCTGGCGATCTTTCTTGTCGTGGCCGGGTATGTGATCCGGCGCGAACGCCTCAAGGACCAGCGCCGGAAATCGCTGCGCAGAGACGAAGGCGGTGGCTACGTCTGGGTGGAGATCGACGGCACGCCGGGACGGTCGCGGGACGATCCGCGCGACCGGTGGGATGCGCAGAACGCGGTTGATGCGGATGGTGACGGGGGTGGAGACTAGGCTCATTCCGCAGCCTCTTGCATCATCTGCGCCTCAAGCCGCAGGCGCCGGACAAGCTCAAGTTCGGCCTGAAAATCGACGTAGTGCGGCAGCTTGATGTGTTCCAGAAACCCGGTCGCCTGAATGTTGTCGCAGTGGTAAAGCACGAATTCCTCGTCCTGCGCGGGGGCGCCGGTATAGTCTTCACCAAGTTCGTTCCAACGCAGGCTGCGGTCCACGAGGCTCATCGCAATAGCCTTGCGTTCGGTCTGGCCGAACACCAGCCCGTAGCCGCGGGTGAACTGCGGAGGTTCGGTTTTCGAGCCTTTGAACTGGTTGACGGTTTCGCATTCGGTCACCTCGACCTCGCCGATTTCTACGGCAAAGCCAAGTTCGGGGATGTCGACCTCGACCGCGACGCGACCGATACGCAGTTCGCCCACGAAGGCGTGGGTGCGGCCGTAGCCGCGCTGGGTGGAATAGGCCATCGACAGGACGAAGCCTTCGTCGCCGCGCGTCAGCGCCTGCAGACGCAAAGCGCGCGAGGCGGGAAGTTCAAGCGGGGTGCGCGTCAGGTCGGTGGGGGCGGAATCGGTGGCGGTCGCCTCTTCGATCAGGCCGTCGCGGTTCAGAAAGCTGGCCACATGCGGAACCGGCTGCGGGGCGGTTTGCGGTGCGTCCACTTTCTCGGGTGGAGGGGCGAAGTGAGCTTCGCCTTCAGCCATCAGCGCGAAATCCAGCAGACGGTGGGTGTAGTCGAAAGTCGGGCCTAGCACCTGCCCGCCGGGAAGATCCTTGAAGGTCGCCGAAATCCTGCGGTCGAGGGTCATTGTCGCCGTATCGACCGGGTTCGAGGCGCCAAGGCGGGGCAAGGTGGTGCGGTAGGCGCGGATCAAGAACACCGCCTCGATAAGGTCGCCGCGCGCCTGCTTGATCGCCAGCGCCGCAAGATCGGGGTCGTAAAGCGAGCCTTCCGCCATTACCCGGTTCACCGCCAAACGCATCTGTTCGCGGATCTGGGCGACGGTCAGTTCGGGCACGTCCCGGTCGCCCCTGCGTTCTTCGGCCAGCCAGGCGTGGGCGTTGTCGATGGCGCGTTCGCCACCCTTGACCGCAACATACATCAGATCGCCTCCACTCGGGTTGATCGGGGCAGTCCGGCAAGCCGGGCGCCGCAGGTAAACAGGCAATCGAAGCCCAGTGGAAACAGCGCCCGGTTCGCGCGGAAAGCCGCGGTTTCAGGCAGGCTGAGCCATGACACCGTCTCGATCCCCGGTCCGGTCAGGCAGGCGCCGTGGGTGGTAAGGCGGTCCACCTCGACGATCAGCGTGGCCGAACGGTCGGGATAATCCGGCGTGCCGATGCGATAGCGGGTGATTGGCTGCAGCGCCTCCCAAGTGCCAAGGGCAAAATCGGCATCCCCTGCCGCAACAAGGGGCGCGCCGATGTGAAACGCGATCCAGTCGCAGACTTCGGCGCAGTCTGCGGCACCGGCAAGGTGCAGCGGCGTGGTGGCATCGGCCAGCGTCAAAAGTGCCACCCCAGCCGCGACTGAAAGCGGCGATGGCGGCGACGCGCCGGCGACCGGATGAATGGTGCCGGGCCGCGCCAACGCCTCAAGGATCGCGCGGAAGGCTTGCGCAGACTGCTGGGGGGTAGCGGAAAACCCGCCTGTGAGGCTGGCGACCGTCATTTGTCTTCTCCGCGGACGAGGGTGAAGAAATCGACCTTGGTTGTGGCGGCGCGGGCTGCGCGGGCTGCCGTGGCTTCAGTGGCCTCGGTGGCAAGGACGTCGACGATGGCCTTCCCGATTTCGGGGGCGGCGTCGGTTTGCATCAGTGCATCGACAATGGCCGCGCGCGTTGCGTGTGCCTTGTCGCGGCCCTGCACCCAGGCGTGACCGACCGAGCCTGCGGAAAGTTGGACCGAGGCGCGCGTGACCGTCATTTCGCCAAGGTTGAACGCCTCGCCCGTGCCGCCGATACGGCCCCGGACCATGACGGCACCAACCTCGGGCGAGCGCAGGAAGCGGTGCTCGGGCAGGGCGGGCAACAGTTGCGCCAGACGTCCGGGCGCGGCTTTGGCCAACACCGACATCCAGGTCTGGCGGTCTTTCGTCGGGGGCAGGGTCATTTGATTCTCGACAACTTGCGGCCACGCTTGTGGACCTATACAACTAGACAAATACTACTGGCCGCAGCCCGGAGCGGCAATCGAAGAGTTGTGAATTTTTGGTGACAGGAACCCACCTTGGCAATCTGGTCCGAGATCGCCGGCACACTGCGCGATGAGATAGCGGGAGGGGCTTATCCCCCCGGGTCGCGCTTGCAAACCGAGGCCGTTCTGGCGCAGCGGTTCGGCGTCAACCGCCATACCGTGCGGCGTGCGCTGGCGGACCTTGCGGGTCAGGGGATTGTGCATTCGCGGCGGGGGGCGGGTGTTTTCGTAGCTGCGCGTCCGACGGTCTATCCGCTGGGCCGGCGGGTACGCTTTCACCAGATCATCGCCGCCGAGGGGCGCACGCCGTCACGACAGATCAGAAGTGTCGACACGCGTCCGGCGACGGCTGCCGAAGCGGTGGGGTTAAGGCTGGCGGCAGGGTCGCAGGTGCATGTCGTCGAGGGTGTGTCGCTGGCGGATGGCCACCCACTGGCGTCGTTCCGGTCGGTGTTTCCGGCGGCGCGGTTCCCCGACCTGCCCGCCGCAATCCGCGAGCACGGGTCCATCACCGAGGCGTTGCAGGCGTGCGGGTTGGCGGACTATACCCGCGCCGAAACGCGGCTGACCGCGCAGTCCGCGCCGGCGGTGCTGGCGCTGGCTTTGCAGGCGGCCGAAGGGTCGGCGGTGCTGCAGTCGGTCGCGGTCAATGTCGATGCGGCGGGTGTGCCGGTGGAGCACGGCACGACGTGGTTTGCGGGCGAGCGGGTGACGCTAACCGTCAGCCCTGACTAGCCGCCGTAGGCATCGAGAAAGGCTTCGGCCTTCAGGGTGCGAAAATCGAGAAGGGCCCGACGCAGGCGCGCGTGATCCCAATCCCACCAGGCGAGGGCCAGCAGGCGGTCGATGATCGGCTGTGAAAAGCGGGCGCGGAGGGTCGTGGCGGGGCAGCCCGCGACGATCATGAAGGGGGCGACATCCTTGGTCACGACCGCGCCGGAGGCGACGATGGCGCCGGTACCGATGGTGACCTCGGGTTTGATGATCGCGCCGTGGCCGATCCAGCAATCGGGGCCGAGGGTGGTGTGGCGGGCGGCGCGTGCGGCGAGGAAATCGGCATCGTCGGGCGTGTCGGGCCAGTAGTTTGTCGAGCGGTAGAGAAAATGGTGCTGGGCTGCGTGCGTGAAGGGGTGGTCGGTCGGGCCGATCCGGGTCATCGCCGCGATGTTTGAAAAGCGGCCCACGGTGGTGTTGGCAATGTCGGAGAAGCGGTCGCAGTAGGCATAGGCTTCGAAGGTGGAGTTGAGGACGCGGGAGCCTTCGCCGACCTCGGTCCAGGGGGCGAGGCGGGAGGCGATCACCTGCGCCGTGGGATGAATCGTCGGCCCGTCGGGCGAGAGGCGTGTCCCACCGTGGGACGGGGTGCCGACTTGAGGCATTTCAATGGGTTGCGTGGCGGCGTTCAGCATTTCTTAACTTTCTGGCGGAGGGGTGGCGGGGTTTGCTGGGCGCGGATGTGTGCCGCCGGCGGAGGCGCGGACGATCCGCGCGCCGAGGCGCTTTTCGGGGCGCATGCCGGGGCGCGCAGGCATCGTCAGGGACCCTTTATCAATTTGCGGCGAAGCCAGCCGGAGAGGGTGTCCATCGCCATAACCATGAGCACGATAAGGACCATGTAATAGGCGACCTCTTCCCAATCCTTCTGGGTGATGATCGCCTGCGTCAGAAGCAGGCCAATGCCGCCGCCGACGATGGCACCGATCACGGTAGCGCTGCGGGTGTTGGATTCGAGGTAGTAAAGCACCTGACTGAGCAGTATAGGGGTGATCTGCGGGATGACCCCAAACCGCGCGCGCAGCACAGAGTTGGCCCCAGTGGAGCGCACCCCCTCTACCTGCTTTTCATCTATGTTTTCGAGGGCTTCCGAGAAGGTCTTGCCGAAGGTTCCGGCATCGGTGATGGCGATGGCGATGGCACCTGTCATCGGGCCGGGTCCGAAGGCGCGGCTGAGGATGATGGTCCAGATCAACCCGTCCACGCCGCGGATGAAATCAAACACGCGGCGCGCGGCAAAACGCAGGGGTCCGAGGGGCATGAAGTTGCGCGCGGCCAGAAAGCCGAGCGGCAGGGCCACCAGCGCGGCCGTCATGGTGCCGAGGAAAGCCATCAGGATCGTTTCAAAAATGGCCCATGCAACGTCGCCGTGGCGCCACATCTTGTTGGTCCAGAATTCGGCGGCCATGTAGCCGAGGTTGGAACGCGCGGGGTCGATCCGGTCGCCGGTGGTGGCGAGGGCTGCAAGCTGGCCCCAGCTTTTGCCGTAGAACGGGCTGTCGAGGGTGAAGAACCAAAGCTCCCACCCCGGTTCGTATTTGAAGGTTTCGACCTTTGAGCGGGAATAGTTGAAGCGGCCGGCATCGGTGGTGACGCTGATCTTGTTTTCCGACACCGAGATCCAGTCGGGGATCGGTTCGGGCGCGGTCAGGACGGGTTTGCCGCCTTCGGGGTGGATGTCGATCGTGCCGTAGCCGGGGACGACCATGCGTGCGCCGGCGTCGTCGTAGGTGACGCTGTAGCCGGTGCCGAGGTCGATCCTGGTGACGGGTCCGGTGATGGTGACCCAGTCGGGCAGCATGCCGGGGGGGTAGGTGCCCTTGGCCTCGCCTTCGATCGCGACGGTCACGTCGCCGGAGCGGTTGTCGCGGGTCACGTGGGTCTTGTGTGACCAGAAGTCGGACAGAAGGATCGCCGCGTTGTCGAGGCGGGCGCGCTGGGCGAGGCCGGCAAGATCAAAGCTGATCGCGGCGTAAAGGAGGTAGGCGAGGATCGCGGCGGGAACGGCGAACGCCATGCGGCGGCGCGCGGCGAAGCGGTTGGTGATGGCATCGGCCAGCGACGGGGACAGGGTGGCGGTCATGGCTCAGGCTCCCTGCACCAGTCGGTGGCGGTAGTGGTCGGAGATGCGGTCGACGAGGACGATGGTGGCGAAGAGGAGGAGGAAGATCGCCACCACCTCGTCGTATCGCCCCTGACCCCATTGCATCGCCAGTTTCAGGTCGTGGCCGATGCCGCCCTCGCCGACGAAGCCGAGGATGGCGGAGGCGCGGACGTTGATCTCGAACCGCAGGAGGGCGTAGCTGAGCCAGTTCGGGGCGACCTGCGGGAGGACGCCGAGCCACATGCGCTGCGACCATGTGGCGCCGACCGAGGCGAGGCCTTCGACGGGCTTGAGGTCGGCGTTTTCGGCGACTTCGGAGAAGAGCTTGCCGAGGGCGCCGCCGGTGTGGAGCGCGATGGCGATGACGGCGGGGACCGGGCCACCGCCGAGGATGTAGATCAGCACCAGCGCGATGACGATTTCGGGAATGGCGCGCAGGGCATCCATCGTGCGGCGGAAAAGCGGGATCGCGCGGGGCCAGCGGGCAAGGCCGCGGGTGGCCAGAAGGGCAAGCGCCATGGCGGCAAGCGCGCCGAGCAGGGTGGAGACTGCGGCGATGTTCAGGGTTTCAATCAGGGCGGGGACGTGGTCCCAGATCATCGCGGGCAGGTGGGCGCGGTCGGTCCAGGCTTCGGTCAGCACCTCGGACGGGAAGTCCAGGGTTTGGGGCAGGCCGCTCCAGAAGCCACCAGCGTTACGGGTGTCGGCCAGCATCCATCCCGAGGCCATCAGGGCCACGAAGATCACGAGCAGGATGCCGCCATACATGCGCTTGCGGCGGACCATCTCGAGATAGGCTTCGCGGGCGTTGGTGGTGTCGGGGCGCGTGCCCGGCGTTGGCCCGAAGGCGATGTCGACCATGGTTCCCCCAAAGAAAAGGCCGGGTCTTTTGCAAGACCCGGCCGGTCGTCATGAAAAAGGTTACATGCCTTCCTGCATCTTGCGGGCGGCGAGAATGCCGTCGTAGGCGGCCGGTTCGACGGGCACGAAATCCTTGGCTTCACCACCGGCGAGGTTGTAGGCGCACTCCGGGTCGGATTCCCACAGGTCGGCGGTGAGGGCGGTGACCTTGTCCTTGACGTCCTGCGGCAGGGCCTTGCGGACGACCATCGGGCCTTCGGGGATCAGGGTGGAGCGCCAGATTTCCACGAGGTTCGACATGTCGACGAGGCCGGCGTCGGCTGCCTTGCGGAACGCGCCGGAGTTGTAGCCGTCTTCCCAGTTGCCCAGGCCGTCGGCCCACGACACGCCAGCGTCGAAATCGCCGTTGGCGACGCCGACGATGGTCTGTTCATGGCCGCCCGACATCTTCACTTCGGAGAAGTACGCGTCGAGGGGGCCGTATTTGGCCGAGAGTTCGGCGCCGGGGACGAGGTAGCCGGAGGTGGAGTTCGGGTCGGCGAAGGCGAAGACCTTGCCCTTGGCATCGTCGAGCGAGGTGATGCCGGTGTCCTTGCGGGTGAAGCCGATCGAGTAGTAGCCGGTCGAACCGTCGGCGTTCTGCTTGGTCAGTTTGACTTCGACGGCTTCGGGGTCGGTCAACTGTGTCTTGGCATAGGCGGAGGCGCCGAGCCAGGCGTAGTCGATGGTGCCGCCGAGAAGGCCCTGGATGACGCCGTCATAATCGGCGGGGGTGAACACCTTGACCGGGACGCCGAGGGCGGCTTCGACCTTGGCGCGGAAGCATTCGTTCGAGGTCAGGCGGTCCTGCGCGTTTTCGCCGCCGAGGATGCCGATGTTGAATTCGGTGATGTCCTGCGCGGTGGCGCCGGTGGCGAGGACCGCGGTCAGCGCGGTGGCAGTGAGCAGCTTTTTCATGGGTTCTCCGTGGGTTGGTGGTAGGTTTGTCACGACAGCATCAGGTCGGCGTAGGACCGGTCGACTGCGGTGTCGGTGGGGATGGAGGTCGACGTTGCGGCCTCGTTGAACGTGTCGTCGGCGCCGTAGATGTCGCGGGCGACGCCGGTGGAAAGCTGGTCGGGCGTGCCGTCGAACACGATGCGGCCGTCGCGCATCCCGATGACCCGGTCGCAGTAGCGGCGCGCGGTGTCGAGGGTGTGGAGGTTGGCGATGACCATGCGCCCGTCTTCGAGGTTGATGCGGCGCAGGGTGTCCATCACAACTTGCGCGTTCATCGGGTCGAGCGAGGCAATGGGTTCGTCTGCAAGGATGATCTTAGGGTCTTGCATCAGCGCCCGCGCGATGGCGACGCGCTGCTGCTGGCCGCCCGACAGCGCCTCTGCGCGTTTCGGGGCCTGTTCGGCAATGCCGAGGCGGTCGAGAATGTCGAGCGCCCTGAGAATGTCGGCGCGGGGCCAGAGGTTGAACATCGTCTGCAGTGTGGAGCGGCGGTTCAGGATGCCGTGCAGGACGTTGGAGGCCACGTCCATCCGAGGCACGAGGTTGAACTGCTGGAAGATCATCGCGCATTGGCTTTGCCAGGCGCGGGCGTCGCCGTTGCGCAAGGCGAGGACGTTCTGGCCGTTGACGAGGATCTCGCCCGTGGTGGCGTCGATCAGGCGGTTCATCAGGCGCAGGAAGGTGGATTTGCCCGCGCCGGAGCGACCGATGATGCCGACAAAGGCGGGGCGGTCGACGGTGAAGCTGACCCGGTCGACAGCAGCCTTTGCGCCAAACATCCGTGTCACGCCTTTGACTTCGAGCATCAGTCACCTCTGTCTGTCAGTGAGGCTGTGTCTAGAGTCGGCGTGTGACACTGCGCCCAAAGCGGCGTGAAACTTCTGTGACGTCAGGCGCGGATGTGGCGTGGCCAGATGTAGGTTTCGTCGGGATCGGGAAGTGTCGGGCTGGCCAGCGCCATACAATGGCGGCGGAGGGTGGCGGCAACGCTGTCGCGGTCCAGGTGGCGCAGGGCGAGTGCTGCAATCGGAGAGCCGACGGTCATGTGTGCAGGCTGCGCGATGCGGCGCCGGGTTTCGTGGAAGATCAGCGCTACCCGCAAGGCATAGGATGTGTGGCTGGCAATCTGGAACAGCCGCGAGTTCTGCCCGGCAAAGTGCACGGGCAGGGTGGTGACGCCGGGAATGGTGGCCAGCCGCCCGACGAAGGGATGCCACGCTGCATCGACCGCGCGACCACCAAGCGGCTTGTTGGCCGTGGCAACGCCCCCTGCGGGGAAGATCGCCACGACCTTGCCGGCGGCCAGAAGCGCCGATGCCTGGCGCCGGGTTTCGGCGGTCAAGCGCCGCGCTTGCGCCGTGCCGGAGAAATCGACGGGCAGCAGGTAGGGGTCCACCTCGGGCACCCGGCAAAGCAGGCTGTTGGTCAGGATGCGGACGTTGCCGCGAAGATGAAGGCCGAGGTGGCCGAGGCAGAGTCCGTCGACCACGCCGAACGGATGGTTCGCGACGATGAGGAGGCCACCTTGCGACGGCAGCCGGTCAAGCGGCGTTCTCGAGGTGATCTGGGGCGTGATGGCCAGTTTGCGAAGGGCCGCGGCGAACACCGCCTCGCCGGGGCGTTTGTCGCAAAGCGCCCAGTCAAGGTAGAGGCGGCGGAGGTGCGGCTGGCCGCTGGCCAGTTCCAGCGTGCGGATCATCGCGCGGCGAAACAGCGATTGGCCGGGGTGGGCGTAGGTGAATGTCACATCGGGCGAGATCGGTGCCTGGTCGAAGGACAGCGTGTCGGTCAGCATCAGTGCCTCGCGGTTTTTGGGGGCGCTCCGGGATCGGGGCAATCGGCGGGGCGGGGTGTTGCGGGTATCGGGTGACGCCGTCGGGATAGCCGGTTTTTGTGACGCTGCGACGACGGCGGGATCAAGGCTGGATGACAGGCGGCGGGAACCAAACGCAGCGATCTGCGTTCGACCTTGGGTCGGGTACGGCCAGCCGACATGCCAGGGGCGAATGGCATGGGACGGCCGCGAAGCGAGGGGGTTGCGGATGCGGGAAGATGGCCGGTGTGGGGCCGGAACTACGGCGGCGCGATCGTGTGACGCGGCGGGCAGTCGGTCGCGCTGATGCAGCGGAAATTCTGGTGGTCAGCGCTGGCTTTGTTTTCAGTGGCGACGGTGTCGGCCTGGGGTGTCGGGATCTACCGCGACCGCAACGCGACGATCGACCTTGCCGAGCGGCAGTTGCAATCGACCGCGCTGTTGCTGGAGCAGCACGCCGGACGTGCCTTCGAGGCGGGTGAAGCGGTGTTGCTGGGCGGCGTCGCCATGGCCGAGGACGTGGATCGCGACGATCCGGCAGCGCTTGAGGCGCTGTTTCGCCAGATCGCGCGGCTGCGCGGCGACAGTGACCAGATCACCTCGATCTGGGTGCTGGACGAGGCGGGCACGACGCTGGTGGAAAGCTGGGGCCACCCGCCGAAATCGACCGGGTCTTACGCGGACCGCGAGTATTTCCAGGCGCATCGGAACGGGATGGCCGGGCTTTACATTGGCCCTCTGTCAACCGAGGAGCGCAGCGGCGAGCAGCGCTTTACCCTGAGCCGCGGCATATATGGCGAGGACAACACGTTCTTGGGTGTCGTGGCGGCAGGGGTGCCCAGCGCGTATTTCTCGGACCTTTATGCGCAAGCAGGGCCGGGCGAGGGTGCGCGGATGGTCCTGTCGCGGCTGGATGGCGTGCGGCTGGCCGAATGGCCGCAGACCGAGCCCGGCCGGGCCACGGTGGACGCGATGGCTGCCGAAGCGGGGCGGCAGTTGCAGGTCGTGCGCGACCTTGGCAAGTATCCGGTGCGGATCAGCGTGTCGCGCCCGTTGGACATGGTTCTGGCGCCGTGGCGGCTTAGGGCGCTGGTGACGGGGCTGATCGCGGTGGTGGCGCTGGCGGCGTTTGGCGTTCTGACGGCGCTTGGGTTGCGCACCACCGGGCGGGAGCGGCGGTCGCGGCTGGACCTGATGGCAGCCAAGGCGCATCTGGAAGAGCGGGTGCTGGAGCGGACCGAGGCGCTGCAGATCGCGCATACCCGGCTGCAAAGCCTGCTGACCACGGCGGGGGCCGGCACCTTCATCTGGCAGATGCCAGGCGGCAAGATCCGCTCTGACGCCGGGATAGCGATGCTGTTCGGGCTTGATGCCGGCGTCGACAGCAGCGAGGCCGATTATCTGGAACGGGTGCATCCCGATGACCGCGATGCGGTGATGGCCAAGATGGCGGCACTGCAGGCGGGGGAAACGCGCTACGAGGACGAATACCGTGTGGTGCTGCCGGACGGGTCGACGCGGTGGTGTCTGGCGCGTGGCACGGTGGATGCGAACCGGGTGTTCAGCGGCGCGGTCTTTGACGTGACGGGGTTGAAGCGCGCCGAGGCGGTTGCGGCCGAAAACGAGCGGCGGCTGCAACTGGTGGCCGATGCGGCGCCTGCGTTGATTTCCCATGTCGGGAGTGACGGGCATTACCGGTTCGTCAACCGTGCCTATGAGGAGTGGTTCGGGCTGCCACGGGCCGAAATCGTTGGGAAGCATGTCGGTGAGGTTCTGGGCGATGCGGCGCTGAAGACGGTGGGGCCGATGGTGGACCGGGTGGCTGCGGGCGAACTTGTGCGGTTTGACGCGGTTATACCCTACAGGGACGGCTCTCAGCGTCATGTCGAGGCGGAATACATCCCGAACATCACTGCAAGCGGCAGGGTGGACGGCTTTTTCGGGTTTGTCGTGGATGTCACCCGGCGCAAGCGCGACGAGGCGGCGCTGCTGCAGGCGTCGCGTCGGATGCAGGCGCTGGCGGCGGAGCGGACGGCCATTCTGGGCCAGCTGACCGAGGGTGTGATCGTGACCGACGACACCGGGCGGATCACCTTTGTCAACGAGGCGGCGGCACGGATTCACGGGGTGAACGCGGTCGACATTTCGCCGGACGAATTCTCGACGGTGTATAACCTGTTCACGCTGGAGGGCGAGCCTTACCCGGCCGGTGCGCTGCCCTTGGCGCGGGCGGTCGGGCGTAAGGAAACCGTGATCGACGAGCATTGGCTGATCCGGCGGCCTGACGGAAAGGATGTGGTGGCCATCGGCAGCGCGCGACCGGTCTATACCGACGACGGCCGGTTCATGGGCGGCGTGCTGACGCTGCGCGACGATACCGCGCGGCGCGCCGCGCTGGACGAGTTGGCGCGCAGCGAACGGCGGCTGAATGCAGTTCTGGACAACACGCGGATGGCAGTCTTCATGATGGACGGTCGGCAGCACTGCGTCTACATGAACGCCGCTGCCGAGGCGCTGACGGGTTACACGTTCGAGGAGACCACCGGCCGCCCATTGCACGATGTGATTCACCATTCGCGCCCGGACGGAAGCCGGTTTGCGCTGGAAGACTGCGCCATCGACCGGGCCTATCCCGACAACCGGCAAACTGCGGGCGAAGAAACCTTTGTCCACAAGGACGGGCATTTCTACCCGGTGGCCTATAACGCAAGTCCGATCCGCAACGCCGAGGCACAGTCCATCGGCACGATCATCGAGGCGCGCGACATCCGCGTCGAAAAGGAAAACGCAGAGCGGTTGCAGATGTTGATCGGCGAGTTGAACCACCGGGTGAAGAACACGCTGGCGACCGTGCAATCCATCGTGTCGCAGGCGCTGCGCGGCGAGGATGTGCCGGTGCGGGTGCGCGAGGCGATCGAGACGCGGGTGATGGCCCTGTCGCGGTCGCATGACCTGTTGACGCGGCAGGCCTGGGGCAGCGCCGACCTGACCGATGTTCTGCGCGAGGCCTTGCGGCCCTTTGCGATCGACGGGTCGCGGTCGGAACGCTTTGTGCTGGCGGGGCCGAGTGTGAGGATGCGCCCGAGGGCGGCACTGTCACTGGCGATGGCGTTTCACGAACTGGCGACCAATGCGGTCAAATACGGGGCGCTGTCGAACGAGGCGGGGCGGGTCGTGATCAGCTGGGGCGTCGCGGACGACAGGTTGCATCTGTCGTGGGAGGAGCGGGACGGACCACCGGTGGCGCTGCCAACGCAGAAGGGCTTCGGGTCGCGGTTGATCGAGCGGGGGCTTGCGCACGAGTTGGGCGGGGAGGCAGCGCTGGAGTTTCGCCGTGAAGGGTTGCGGTGGTGCATTGACGTGCCGCTGGCCGGTATCTTCGGCGAGGAGGGGGAGTGACTGCGCGGCGCGTTGCCCGGTGCCGCAACGTGAATGGAACCAACAGCGGGAACGCGAGTTCCCACATGGGAGCATTGCAGGATCAATCATGGCGCGCATTCTGATCGTGGAGGACGAATTCCTTATCGCACTGGTGGCAAACGATGCCCTTGTTGATGCGGGGCATACCATCGTTGGCATGGCAAGCACGTTTGAATCCGGCATCGCGCTGGCGCGCAAGGAGCAGCCGGACCTTGCGGTACTGGACGTGCGGATCGCCTCGGCCCGGGATGGCATCGACCTTGCGCTGGCGTTGCGGGCAGAGCTTGGCATCCCGGCGGTGTTTACCACCGGCAGCCGGGACGACGCGAACGTGATGCGGGCAAGCCCGGCGCAACCGGCCGGATGGTTGCTGAAGCCATACACGGAAGCTGATCTGTTGGCTGCGGTGGCCGACGCGCTGGACGGGATTGATACCGATCCAACAATTCCAGAAATCAAGGCCCTGCTGGGGACGACCGATGGGCGGCGTCATCGGCCTGTGTGATCGCCCGCGGATTGGCGCGGGGATCAGGTTGGAAAGGTGATCCGCACCAGAAGGCCCGATCCGCTGCGGGCCTGGTCAAAGCTGATCGTGGCACCGAACAGTGCCGAAATTTCCGCAGCGATGGCGAGGCCCAGCCCCATACCGGTTGCGGCGCCCTTGTGCAGCGACGGCAGCGGTCGGGCGATGCCGTGCCGGGTTTGCCGCGCCTGATCCATCTGGGCGGCGGTCAGGCCGGGGCCGTTGTCTTCCACTTCCACCGTGACGGGGGTGTTGGTGACGCGCACGGTGACGATGGCGCCGTGCCCGGCATAGGTGATCGCGTTGGTCAAGAGGTTGTTCAAAAGTTCGGCAAGCAGCACCTTGTCGGCGGTGGCGAGCGCGGTTCCAGCACCCTCAAAGCCAAGGTCGATGTCGTTTTGTAGGGCGGCCGGGACCAGTTCGGCGGTGACGCCCTTGGCGACGGCCACCACATCGACGGGGGCAAGGACGGCGGCGCCGCTGCTGGCATCGACTCGGGCCAGGACCAGAAGTTGCGCTAGAACCCGCTCGGCCCGTTCGAGGGCAGTGCGGGCCTTGGCGCTCGCGTCGGTCACCGGGCCGGGGGCGGCGCTGCGGTCAAGCAGCGCAAGCTGGGTGCGCACCACGGCAAGCGGAGTGCGCAACTGGTGGCTGGCGTTGCCGGTAAAGTTGCGCAGCCCGTCCAGCGCGGTGCCAAGGCGGGCCATGAAGGAGTTGATGGCGTTGACCAGCGCCTCGACCTCTTCGGGGGTGTCAGCGGTGACGGGGCGCAGATCGCCGGGCGAGCGTTCTGCGATGGCCTCGCCCAGCCGTTCAAGCGGGCGCAGGGCGACGGTGACGGCGACCCAGACGATGACTGCCACGCCAAGGATCAGCAGGCCGAGCCGCAGGGCGGAGCGGACGAGGATAGCGCGGGCGAGGGCGGCGCGGGCGCGGGTGGATTCGGCGACCGTGACGCTGAAGGGGATGGAGCGGGCGCCGGTCGACACTTCGCGCGTCAGGGTGGCGCTGCGGATATCGACGGAGCGGTAGGTGCCATCGGTGAAGGCGATGCCGCCCGGCGTGTCTGCGGTCACGGCGAGATCGGGGTAGCCGGTCAGGAAGCTGCCGACCGGGCCATCCACGCGGTAGAACACCTTGTCCTGCGCGGTGGAGGTCAGCATTTCGAGCGAAGAGAAGGGGATGTCGACCTCGAGCCCGCCGAACTGGTCGACGGTCACCCGTTCGGCGATGGCGAGGGCGGAGCCGACGAGCACGCGGTCGGACACGCTTTGAGCGGTGCGCAGCGCCTCGCGCCAGGTATCGAGCAGTGCCACGAGGCCAAGGAGGGCGGTGGCGAGGAGGAGCCACAGAAGCAGGCGACGGCGGAGCGAATAGGGTTTCATGCCGGGTCGGACGGCTTTTCAAGAAGGTAGCCGATGCCGCGCACGGTGCGCAGCGACAGCCCGAAGGGGGCCAGACGGCGGCGTAGGCGGGAGATGTACTGTTCGATCGCGTTGTCGGAGAGCATGTCTTCGAGCGAGGTGAGCGACTGGACGATCGCCTCCTTGCCGACGACGCGGCCGGCGCGGGTGAGGAGGAGTTCCAGAAGCGCGCGTTCGCGGGGCGGCAGGTCAAGGTCTTGCCCGAAGGCGGAAAACTGGCGGGTGGTCAGGTCGAGCGTGACCGGACCCAGTGACACGGTGGCGGAACGCAAGCCCGCCTGACGGCGCAGGAGCGAGCGGACGCGGGCTTCGAATTCGCGGATGTCGAAGGGTTTGGCCATGTAGTCGTCGGCACCAAGATCAAGGCCGCGCACCCGGTCTTCCGCCGCGCCGCGGGCGGTAAGGATCATCACGGCTGCCTGATTTCCAGTGGTGCGCATGGCGCGCAGGACTGCCAGCCCATCGAGGTGCGGCAGGTTCAGATCAAGGATCACGAGGTCGAACTGTTCGGCGGCGGCGAGGGTCCGTGCACCTTCGCCATCATGCACGCAGTCGACCGCGTAGCCTGACGACACGAGGAGCGACACCAGCGCCTCGGCCAGGGGAAGATCGTCTTCTACCAGCAGTATCCGCATCGGTCCCTCCCCCCGACGGGCAGGTTAGGGGCAATGCAGGGCGTTGTGAACGGTGTTCTCCTGAGGCAAAGTTGGGGGATGCTGCTACGGTCGATCCTTCTGTGCGCGGGTTTGGCGGGACCGGCCGGTGCCGAGGTGGTGGAGTTTGCCGCACCGGGAAACGAGGCGCAGCGGCTGGTGATCTATTCCACGCTGGACAGCCGGTTGGCGGCGCCCTTGATCGAGGCGTTCCAGGCGCAGCGCCCGGAGGTGGCGGTGCGCTATGAAGACCTGCTGGGCGGCGAGATTGCCGCGCGGGTGATCGCCGAGACGGATGCTGGCACCGAGACGGCGGATTTCGTGTTTTCCGCCGCGATGGACCTGCAACTGAAGCTGGCCAATGACGGTTATGCGCAGCCCGTCGTGGTGCCGGGCGCGCAAGATTGGCCCGCGTGGGCGAAGTGGCAGGACACCGCCTTTGCGATGACGTTCGAGCCGGCTGTGCTGGTCTATCACAAGCCGGCCTTTCCGGACGGGCCGCCACAGTCGCGGCTGGACCTTGTCGAATGGCTGGAGAGTGCGCCAGAGGGCAAGATCGGCACCTATGACATCGAGCAGTCGGCGGTGGGGTATCTGTTCCTTGCGCGCGACGCCGAGCATTTTCCCGACATCTGGTCGGTGCTGGGCCGGATGGCGGATGCGGGGTTGCAGACCTTTCCGACCAGTCAGGACATCATCGACCGGGTGGCGGACGGGCGGCTGCTGATCGGCTACAACATCCTTGGGTCGTATGCGGCCGAGCAGGGCAGGCTGGCGCCCGAGTTGGGGATGGTGCTGCTGCGCGATTACACGGTCGTCATTTCGCGCGTGGCGCTGGTGCCGAGGGCGGCTGCGACGCCCGAGAACGGCACGGCGTTCCTGGCTTTTCTGATGAGCGCGGAGGGCCAGACGCTGCTGTCGGAAAAGCTGCGCCTGCCGTCGGTCAGCCTGGAGGTTTCGGGCGACAACAGCGGTGCTGCGATGCAGGCGGCGCTGGGCGATCAGTTGCGCCCGGTTCCGGTCAGCCCCGGTGTGCTGGTCTATCTGGATCAGGCCAAGCGGCAGCGGTTGGTGCGGCTGTGGCGCGAGGCGATTGGGCGACCTTAGGCCTGTCAGGTTGTTGACAGGTTAGTGTGGTGAACTTTTCCCCAGGGACGGCACGAGGAGGTGCCGCCTGTCGTAAACCGGCACGGGTTGCCGTGCCCTGGGAGGAGAACCTAGATGAAACACACGCTTTTGAGCGCAGTTTTTGCCACGGCGATGGCGCTGCCGGCCGTTGCGGCCGACTATACGATCATTGCCCCCGCTGCCCCCGGTGGCGGCTGGGACAGCACCGCGCGGGCGATGCAGGAGGTCATGCAGGCCGAGGGCATCTCGGGGTCGGTCCAGGTGCAGAACGTGCCGGGTGCGGGCGGCACGGTTGGTCTGGCGCAGTTCGTGTCAAGCGCTGCGGGCGATCCGAACCAGCTGATCGTTGGCGGCTACGTGATGGTGGGCGCGATCCTGACCAACGAGTCGCCGGTTTCGCTGGCCGATGTGACGCCGATCGCGCGCCTGACCGGCGAAGCGGTGGGGATCGCGGTGGCTGCATCGAGCCCGATCCAGACCATCAACGAACTGGTCGAGATGATGAAGGCAGATCCGGGGGCTGTCTCGTGGGCTGGCGGTTCGGCGGGTGGCGTCGACCACATCACGGTGGGCCTGCTGGCCAAGGCGGCAGGCATTGATCCGACCAAGATCAACTATGTCGCCTTTTCCGGCGGTGGCGAGGCGCTGGCGGCCATTCTGGGGAATCAGGTGACGGCGGGCATTTCCGGCGTGGGCGAGTTCCTGCCGCAGGTCGAGGCTGGCACGATGCGGATGCTGGCGGTATCGACCGCCGAGAAGTGGCCGGGAACCGATGCGCCGACGCTGATGGAATCTGGCTATGACGTGAACGTGCAGAACTGGCGCATGGTCGCGGCTGCACCGGGCCTGTCGGACGAGCAGAAGGCGGCGGTCACGGCCGACATCGACAAGCTGGTCAACTCGGCCGGATGGAAGGCGACGCTGGACGCGAAGGGATGGGCCAACACCTACCTGTCGGGTGCCGATTTCGACGCGCAACTGGCCAAGGAGATCGACGCGACGACGACGATCCTGAAGGATATCGGTCTGGTCAAATGACCAAGATCCTGAACGCAACCGGACGTCGCCCCGATGGGGCGGCGTTCATCATCGCGGCGGTTCTGGCGGCGCTGGGCGGGCTGTTGATCTGGCAAGGCCGCGCCATTCCCGACAAGGGCGGCTATGCCGGCATCGGGTCGGGCGATTTGCCGGTGTTCGTCGGCGCGGGGCTGGTGCTGCTGGCGGCTGGGCATGTGGTCAAGGGACTGCGCAATGCCGAACCCCCGCTGCCGCGCCAGCAGCCGGTGCCGATACTGCTGATCGTGGGCGGGTTGGCGTTGCAGTTGATCCTGTTGAAACCGCTGGGGTTTTCGATTGCCTCTGGGCTGTTGTTCGCATCTACGGCGGCCGCGTTCGGCAAGACGAGGGTGGTGGTGACGCTGCCGATCGGCATCATCTTTGCCCTGATCGTCTATGGCGTTTTCGACCAGCTTTTGCAGCTGAACCTGCCTGCCGGAGTGCCGGAAACCCTGATCTTCGGAGGCTGAGATGACCACCTTCGATTTCCTGCTTCAGGGTCTTGCGACGGCGATGGAGCCGATGATCCTGTTTTACGCGCTGGTTGGCGTGACGCTGGGCACGGCGGTTGGCGTGCTGCCCGGCATCGGGCCGGCGTTGACGGTGGCGCTGTTGCTGCCGGTGACCTACGGGCTTGATCCGGCCGGGTCGCTGATCATGTTCGCGGGCATCTATTATGGCGGGATGTATGGCGGTTCGACGACCTCGATTCTTTTGAACACGCCGGGGGAAAGTGCCTCGATCGTGACGGCGCTTGAGGGCAACAAGATGGCCCGTGCGGGGCGCGGCGGGCCGGCCTTGGCAACGGCGGCGATCGGGTCGTTCGTTGCGGGGCTGCTGGCGACGCTGGCGCTGGCGTTTCTGGCACCGCAGATCGTGAAGCTGGCCTTCGTGTTCGGGCCACGAGAATACTTTGCGCTGATGGTGCTGGCCTTTGTCACGGTGTCGGCGGCGTTCGGCGACAGCACGCTGAAGGGGTTGACCTCGCTGTTCGTGGGGCTGGCACTGGCGCTGGTGGGGATTGACGGGCTGACCGGGCAGGCGCGGTTGTCGTTCGGGGTGCCGCAGCTTCTAGACGGGATCGAGGTGACGACGCTTGCCGTGGCGATGTTCGCGGTGGGCGAGGCGTTGTTCGTGGCGGCGCAGGGGGCAGCCAATCAGGACAAGATCCATGCGATCAAGGGATCGGTCGCCATGACACGCGAGGATTGGCGGCGGTCTTGGAAGCCTTGGCTGCGCGGCACGGCGATCGGGTTTCCGATTGGCGCAATGCCGGCAGGGGGCGCGGATATCGCAAGTTTCCTGTCCTATGGGGCGGAAAAGCGGTTCACCAAGCACCCGGAACAGTTTGGCCACGGTGCCATCGAAGGCGTGGCGGGGCCGGAGGCTGCCAACAACGCGGCTGCCGCAGGGACGCTGGTGCCGCTGTTGACACTGGGTCTGCCGACAACGGCCACCGCGGCGATCATGCTGGCGGGGTTCCAGCAGTTCGGGTTGCAGCCGGGGCCGCTTTTGTTCGCCACCTCGCCGCAACTGGTGTGGGGGCTGATCGCCAGCCTGCTGATCGCCAACGTGATGCTTCTGGTTCTGAACCTGCCGCTGATCCGGCTGTGGGTGAAGCTTTTGATGATCCCGCGGCCGTGGCTTTATGCGGGCATCCTGCTGTTTGCGACGCTTGGCACGATCGGGGTGAACCCGTCGCCAGTGGAGCTGTCGATGCTGCTGATCTTCGGGGTGATGGGGTACCTGATGAGGCTTTACGGGTATCCGATTGCGCCTGTCGTGGTGGGATTGATCCTGGGGCCGATGGCAGAACAGCAGTTGCGCCGGGCCTTGTCGATCTCGCAGGGGGATTGGACGACGCTGGTGAGCACACCGGTGGCGGCGGGGCTGTTGGCGGTTGCTGTGGCGGCGTTGGTAGTGCCGTTCCTGCTGCGGTTGCGCGGGCGGGGCGCGGTGCTGGCGCAGATCGGCAAGGATGAGGATTGAGGCGGGGTCAGGCGGGCGAGGACAGAGCTGATCCATGCAATTGACCCCTCGCCCCCGGCTTCGGTTCTTGCTAAAGACGGCGCTGCCGAGTGCGGCTGGCGGTGATCGCGGGCGTGCTGGGAGGATGCGGGTGTGGCGAAATTGGCAGACGCACCAGATTTAGGTTCTGGCGCCGCAAGGCGTGGGGGTTCAAGTCCCTCCACCCGCACCATCGAAACGCGATTTCCGGGCTATTGCGACTGAGTTTCGCACCCGGCTTGCGAGCGACTGAATTACCCCTTACGTCGCCGTGAAAGCTTTGCTAGAAGGCCCGCAAAGTTGCGCCAGGTTCCGGCTTGGCGTCGTATGTCTATTGCGCGAAAGCGCCCTGAAGGTTGAGGAAGGATATCCCCGAATGCTGGTCACCGAGACCCTGAAAGACGGCCTTAAGCGCGGCTACACCATCACGGTGACGGCTGCCGAACTGGACGCCAAGGTTCATGAAAAGCTTCTCGAAGCGCAGCCTGACGTCGAGATCAAGGGGTTCCGCAAGGGCAAGGTGCCGCTGGCGATCCTGAAAAAGCAGTTCGGCACGCGCCTGATGGGTGATGCGATGCAGGACGCGATCGATGGCGCGATGAAGGGCCATTTCGACGCGACCGGCGACCGTCCGGCGATGCAGCCTGACGTCAAGATGGTGGGCGGCGATGCGTGGAAAGAGGGGCAGGATGTCGTGGTCGAGATGACCTATGACGCGCTGCCGCCGATCCCGGAAATCGACGCGGGCAAAATCAAGCTGGACCGTCTGGTAGTGAAGGCTGACGAAAAGTCGGTCGACGAGGCGCTGGCGAACCTGGCGTCAACCGCGCAGTCGTTTGACGACCGCAAGAAGGGCGCCAAGGCCAAGGACGGCGATCAGGTCGTGATCGACTTCAAGGGTTCGGTTGATGGTGAGCTGTTCGAGGGCGGTTCGGGCGAGGATTATCCGCTGGTGCTGGGATCGAACTCGTTCATTCCGGGCTTTGAAGCGCAGCTTGTGGGTGCCAAGGTCGGCGACGAGGTTTCGGTGAACGTGACGTTCCCGGAGGCTTACGGTGCCAAGCATCTGGCCGGCAAGGCTGCGGTCTTTGCCTGCACGGTGAAAGCCGTCAAGGAACCGAAGCCCGCCGAAGTGAACGACGAGTTGGCCAAGAAATACGGCGCCGAGGATCTGGCCGCACTCAAGGCACAGATCGCCGAGCGGCTTGAGGCGGAATACAAGGGCGCTGCCCGGTCGGTTATGAAGCGCGCGCTGCTGGACCAGCTGGACGGCATGGTGAAGTTCGACCTGCCGGCAAACCTGGTGGACGCCGAGGCTGGGCAGATCGCCCACCAGCTTTACCACGAAGAGCATCCCGACGATCACGGCCACAACCACGGTGCCATCGAGACCACGGACGAGCACAAGTCGCTGGCCGAGCGCCGGGTGCGTCTGGGCCTGCTGCTGGCCGAGATCGGCCGCAAGGCCGAAGTGACCGTGACCGACGCCGAGATGACGCAGGCCGTTCTGGCCGCCGCGCGCCAGTATCCGGGGCAGGAACGCCAGTTCTTCGAATTCGTGCAGAAGAACCCGCAGATGCAGCAGCAACTGCGCGCGCCGTTGTTCGAGGACAAGGTTGTCGACCACATCGTTGGTCTGGCGAAGGTGAACGAGAAGACCGTTTCGAAGGAAGACCTCCAGAAGGCCATCGAGGCGCTGGACGAAATCTGATCCGCCACCACATCTGGTGTTGGGGCCGCGCCGGAAGGTGCGGCCCTTTTCTTTTGCCGATGACCGTATCGGGGGCGGAAAACCCGGTCTGCAAAGCGTCTGGCACACGTATGGCAGGTGTATGGCAGCCGGCGGTTCCGTAAAGGCGTGCCAAAGACGGCCCATTTCCATTTGACAAGGGTCGTGCTTCGTTCGATCATCGGGTTCGAAGGTACTGCCTTCAATTTCCCTGAAATCAATGGTCGACCGAAGCCGCAAGATGCATGTCTTGTGCTCTGCGACGGTGTTGGCCGCTTGGAGGACGCATGTCCAAAGTCGAATTGGCTCGGCAGTTTGCCGAGGCCGCCCATAGTGGGCAAACCCGGAAGGGCGCGGGCCGCGAGCCTTACATCAACCATGTCGTCGAGGTGGCCACTCTGGTTGCCCGGTTCGGCGGTAGCGAGGCGCAGGTGATGGCTACATGGTTGCACGACACGGTTGAGGACTGTGGAGTGTTGCCAGCAGAGATCGCAGAGCGCTTCGGAGATGAGGTCGCGGCGCTGGTGGTGGAAATGACCGACGACAAAAGCCTGCCCAAGGCCGAGCGCAAGGAGTTGCAGGTCCGAAACGCGCCGCACAAGACGGATGCGGCGGCGCTGATCAAAATCTGCGACAAGCTGTCGAACATCCGGGCGGTCGGGGCTGCGCCGCCGTTGC
Source organism: Tabrizicola sp. BL-A-41-H6 (assembly GCF_050632395.1). Taxonomy (GTDB): domain Bacteria; phylum Pseudomonadota; class Alphaproteobacteria; order Rhodobacterales; family Rhodobacteraceae; genus JAUYQR01. The sequence continues at coordinate 2,958,589 of NZ_CP192600.1, read as the reverse complement.
ATTGGCCGGTGGAACGGCAGATGGCCTATCTTGATTGGGCGGACGCGGTGGTCAGCCGTTTGCCCGGCGGTGCCGATCCGGTGCGCGAGGCGTTTGCCGATGCGCTGGCCTTGTCGCGCAAGGCGGTCGCCGCGCGCGGCGCTTGACCAAAGAAAAAACCGCGCGAGTTGCCCCGCGCGGCTTAGGTAGATGTCCTGGCCTGCGATCAGTCGCGGGTGAGGTCTTCGCCGTCCTGGGCGGCACCCATTTCGTCGAAGAGTTCCGCAATCTCGAACTCCGCAGCAGCTTCGGCCTCGGCGGCGAGTTCCTGGATCGACTTGCCCGACGCCTGCAGTTCGGCTTCTTCAACCGAGCGGGCGACGTTCAGCTTGATCTTCACCACGACTTCCGGGTGCAGAACGGCCGACACGGTGTGGATGCCGAGGTCCTTGATCGGGCGGTCGAGCACGATCTGGCCACGGTTCACGGTGAAGCCGGCTTCGGTTGCAGCCTCGGCCGCGTCACGGGTGGTGACGGAGCCGTAAAGCGCGCCCGCGTCGGAAGCCGAGCGGATCACGACGAACATCTGACCGTCGAGCTTTTCGCCAACGGCGGCCGCTTCTTTGCGGGTCTCGAGGTTCGTTGCTTCAAGCTGGGCTTTCTTGGCTTCGAACGACTTGATGTTGCCGTCGTTGGCGCGGAGAGCCTTGCCTTGCGGCAGGAGGAAGTTGCGCGCGTAGCCGTCCTTGACGTTGACGACTTCGCCCATCTGGCCAAGCTTGGCCACGCGTTCCAGAAGGATCACTTGCATGTCATGTGCTCCTTATTTCACGGCGTAGGGCAGCAGGGCGAGGAAGCGCGCGCGCTTGATGGCCTGAGCCAGTTCGCGCTGCTTCTTTGCCGAGACGGCGGTGATGCGGGACGGAACGATCTTGCCGCGCTCGGAGATGTAGCGCTGCAGCAGACGCGTGTCCTTGTAGTCGATTGCCGGTGCGTTGTCGCCCGAGAAGGGGCAAACCTTGCGGCGGCGGAAAAACGGTTTGTTCGCCATGTTGTGTGTCCTCTCTCAGATCAACGACGCGGTGCGCCGAACGACGGACGCTCGCCACCGAAGGACGGGCGTTCGCCACGGTCGCCGCCACGATCGGGACGGTCGCCGAACGACGGGCGTTCACGGCGTTCGCCGCCGAAGCCGCCACGATCACCACGGTCGCCATCACGCTCACGCTCGTCACGCTTCTGCATCTGGACCGACGGGCCTTCGTTGTGCTTGTCGACCTTGATGGTCAGGACGCGCATGACGTCGTCGTGCAGACGCATCAGGCGCTCCATCTCCTGCACGGCAGCGGCGGGCGCGTCCGATTTCAGGAGGGCATAGTGGCCCTTGCGGTTCTTGTTGATCTTGTAGGCCATCGTCTTGACGCCCCAGTACTCGTTTTCAACGACTTTGCCGCCGTTGTCCGCGAGGACGGTCGAGAAGTGTTCGATAAGGCCTTCGGCTTGCGCGTTGGACAGGTCCTGACGCGAAATGAAAACATGCTCGTAAAGCGGCATGCGGTCTCCGTTCCGTTTCGGGCGCGCTTCATAGGACGGGCTTTGCCTTGCAGGCGGCCAGTCCACGAGGGGCAGCGCCGGATAAAGGGACTGCCTGCAAGGATGGGGCCTTATACAGAGTGGGCCGCGCGATGCAAGGGGAAGGGTGGCAGAGTGACGGCATCGGTGACACGCGAGATTGCGAAGCGTGGCGTGTCGGGCTATCCCGGAGAAAACAGGGGAGAATGGCATGAGCCGCGCATTCGTATTTCCAGGTCAGGGGGCGCAGACGATCGGGATGGGCCGGGCGCTGGCCGAGGCCTATCCGGCGGCGAAAGCGGTGTTCGACGAGGTCGACGCGGCCTTGGGGGAGACCCTGTCGCGGCTGATCTGGGAGGGCGACATTGCGGAGTTGACCCTGACGAAGAATGCGCAGCCGGCGCTGATGGCGACCTCGATCGCGGCGCTGAGGGCGCTGGAGAGCGAGGGGATCGGGCTGGAGCATGTGGCCTTTGTGGCCGGTCATTCGCTGGGCGAATATTCGGCGCTGTGCGCGGCGGGGAGTTTGAGCCTGTCGGATACCGCGCGGCTGTTGCGCATCCGGGGCCAAGCGATGCAGGAGGCGGTGCCGGTCGGGGTGGGGGCCATGGCGGTGCTGCTGGGCCTTGATTTCGAGGCGGCGGTCGCGGTGGCGGCGGAGGCGGCGCAGGGCGAGGTCTGTCAGGCGGCGAACGACAACGATCCCGCACAGGTGGTGGTTTCGGGTCACAAGGCGGCGGTCGAACGCGCGCTGGAGATCGCCAAGGCCAAGGGGGCCAAGCGTGCGATGCTGCTGCCGGTGAGCGCGCCGTTCCATTGCGCGCTGATGCAGCCGGCCGCGCATGTGATGGCCGAGGCGCTGGCCGCGGCGGTGATCAACGCGCCAAAGGTGCCGATCGTGGTCAACGTGCGGGCCGAGGCGGTGACGGAGCCGGACCGGATTCATGATCTTCTGATCGCGCAAGTCACGGGATCGGTGCGCTGGCGGGAAAGCGTCCTGTGGATGGAGCGGGCCGGCGTGACCGAGTTCTGGGAGATCGGCGCGGGCAAGGCCCTGTCGGGGATGATCAAGCGCACGGCGGACGGGGCGGTGACGCGGGCTGTGGGCACGCCCGAGGACGTGATCGCGGCGAAGGGCTGAGGGTACTGCGCGGGGCAGGCGCCGGGGGGCTTCGCGCCCCCCGGACCCCCTGCGGGATATTTGCGGACAGATGAAACGGGAAGGTGTGGCGATGTTCGATCTGACGGGGAAATGCGCGCTGGTGACTGGCGCTTCGGGCGGGATCGGCGCGGAGATCGCGCGGGTGCTGCATGGGGCGGGGGCGACGGTCGCGCTGTCGGGCACGCGGGTCGAGCCTTTGGAGGCGCTGGCGGCGGAATTGGGCGGGCTGGCGCATGTTTTGCCGTGCAACCTTTCGGTGCCCGCCGAAGTTGAGGGGCTGGTGAAGCGCGCGGGCGAGGCGATGGGGGCGGTGGATATCTTGGTCAACAATGCCGGGATCACCCGCGACGGGCTGGCGATGCGGATGTCGGACGAGGACTGGGCCGCTGTCATCGACGTGAACCTGACGGCCACGTTCCGGCTGTGCCGGGCGGCGATCCGGGGGATGATGAAGGCGCGGTGGGGGCGGATCGTCAACATATCCTCGGTGGTGGGGACCACGGGCAATGCCGGGCAGGTGAACTATGCCGCGTCGAAGGCCGGGATGGTCGGCCTGTCGAAGTCGCTGGCCGCCGAGGTGGCAAGCCGGGGGATCACGGTGAATGCGGTGGCGCCTGGGTTCATCGAGACGGCGATGACCGACAAGCTGAACGAGGCGCAGAAGGCGGCGATCCTGGGCGTGGTTCCGGCGGGGCGGATGGGCCGGCCGGAAGAGATTGCGGCGGCGGTGCTGTATCTTTCGTCGCCGGAAGCGGCCTATGTCACCGGGGCCACCTTGCATGTGAACGGTGGGATGGACATGGTGTGATGGCGCGTTTCCGGACCGTGTCTGGAAACAGTTTGCCATGCGGCGCGGCCCTTGCTATAGGCGCGCAGGAAATCGCCCTGAGACGGGCATCTTGAGACAAGGCGGGCGTTGCCCGCACCACAAAGAGGAACGGACATGAGCGACATCGCGGACCGCGTTAAGAAGATCGTCGTCGAGCATCTGGGCGTCGAAGAGGACAAGGTCACGGAAACGGCCTCGTTCATCGACGATCTGGGCGCTGACAGCCTTGATACGGTCGAGCTGGTGATGGCGTTCGAGGAAGAGTTCGGGATCGAGATTCCGGATGACGCCGCCGAGACCATCCAGACCTTTGGCGACGCGGTGAAGTTCATCTCGGAAGCTGCCTGAGTTCATACGCCCTTATCGGGTAGTGAAAGGCGTCCCTTGCGGGGCGCCTTTTGCATTTCGTGCCTTGGCACGGGGAGGCGCCGCGCCTTTTGACGGTTGTGGATGCGGGAGGGTTTCGCACTGTCCCGCACCCTCCCGTGGGATATTTGTTCAAAGAAGAAGGGTTTAGGTCGACGGGGAACGGTGGGCACCGAGCGGGGGATATTGCGCGGGTGGCGGAGAATGGCCGCCGCGCGGGGGGGCTCTGCATCGCTTGCCTTGCCACCTTGCGGGCGGCGCGGGCAAAGTGGGCGCGAATGCAAGGAGGCGGCAATGGCAAGTCTGGGAGCGATGTTCGGGGGCGGCGACGGCGAGACTTTCCTTGGCCTGCCGCGCTGCCGGGACCTGAGCCGGGTGCAGGCGGGGGCCGTGCTGATCGGGGCGGATGGGTGCACGCCTTACCCGAGCGTGGGGTTTTACTGCGCGGGCGGGCCGCGGGCGATCCGGGCGGCGGGGGCGGCCTATGCGGCAAACCTTGGGCACATGAACTTTGACCTTGGCGGGCCGGTGTTTCCGGGGCGGGTGACGGCTGTGGATGCGGGCGACCTGCCGCAGGACGAGGCCGATCCGGTGGGCAACCGGGCGCGCATCTTCGGTGCGGTCAGCCTGATCCTGGATCGGGGCGCGGTGCCGGTGCTGATCGGTGGCGACGATTCGCTGCCGATTCCAATGCTGGAAGCCTATGGTGCGCGGGGCAAGACCTTCACCATCCTGCAGATCGACGCGCATATTGACTGGCGCGACGAGGTGGGGGGCGAGCGGCTGGGCCTGTCGTCGACGATGCGTCGAGCCAGCGAGATGGGGCATATCGAGCGGATCGTACAGGTGGGAAGCCGAGGCACCGGGTCTGCGCGGGTATCCGATGTGCAGGACGCGCTGGACTGGGGCGTGAGTTTCGTGCCCGCGGGTGAGGTGGCGCGGTCTGGTGTCGGGCGGGCGGTGGACCTGATCCCGGCGGGGGCCGAGGTGATCATCTGCCTTGATGTCGATGCGCTGGACCCCAGCGTGATGCCGGCGGTGATCGGGCGGACGGCGGGGGGGCTGAGCTACTGGCAGGTGCTGGAGCTGATTGCCGGGGTGTCGGAGAAGGCGCGGATCGCGGGGGTGGACATGGTGGAGTTCATGCCGTCGCGTGATGTGGACGGGTTGGGCGCCGGGCTTGCGGCGCAACTGTTGGCGGCGGTGCTGGGCGTGCTGGCGCGGCAGGGCTGAGGGCGCGACAGGTTTGAGGGGGCGTGCGGCGGGCAGGGCGGGATCGGAGGGTTTCACACCCTCCGAACCTCCCGTGGGATGTTTTCGCAAAGAGGAAGGCAGAGCGCTGGCACGCATCGCGCCGCCGGTACGGGCCGGGTTTGGTTGCACGCCAAAGGCGGGGCGTGTATCACCGATTTCAGCCTAAGGATGGGGGTTTTCGGATGCGTCGTGTCGTGGTCACAGGTCTGGGAATGGTGACGCCGCTGGCGTGCGGTGTCGAGGCGACCTGGGAGCGATTGATTGCCGGGCAATCGGGCGCGGGACCGATCACCAAATTCGACGCGTCGAATGTGGTGACGCAGTATGCCTGCGAGATCCCGCGGGGCGATGGCACAGGCGGCACGTTCAATCCGGATGACTGGATGGAGCCGAAGGACCAGCGCAAGGTTGACGATTTCATCCTTTACGGCATGGCGGCGGCGGTTCAGGCGGTACGCGATGCGGGCTGGGACGATATTTCGGAAGCAGAAAAGCTGCGCACCGGGGTGATGATCGGGTCCGGGATCGGCGGGCTGACCTCGATTGCCGAAACGGCGGTGCTGATCAAGGAAAAGGGACCGAAACGGGTGAGCCCGTTCTTCATTCCCGGGGCGCTGATCAACCTGGTCTCGGGGCAAGTCTCGATCCGGTTTGGTTTCAAGGGCCCGAACCATGCGGTTGTGACGGCCTGTTCGACGGGTGCGCATGCCATTGGCGATGCGGCGCGGCTGATCCAGTGGGGCGATGCCGACGTGATGGTGGCAGGGGGCGCGGAGAGCCCGATTTCGGAAATCGGGATTGCCGGGTTCAACGCCTGCAAGGCCTTGTCGACCAAGCGGGCGGATGATCCGACGAAGGCCAGCCGGCCCTATGACGCGGACCGCGACGGGTTCGTGATGGGCGAGGGGGCGGGGGTCGTTGTGCTGGAGGAATACGAGCACGCGAAGGCGCGCGGGGCGAAGATCTATGCCGAGGTGCTGGGCTACGGCATGTCGGGCGACGCCTACCACATCACCGCGCCGAGCGAGGACGGGGACGGGGGCTATCGCAGCATGGAGGCTGCGTTGAAGCGGGCGGGGCTGGCGGCTGGCGATGTGGATTACATCAATGCGCATGGCACCTCGACGATGGCGGATACCATCGAGTTGGGGGCGGTCGAGCGACTGCTGGGCGATGCGGCGGCGGGGGCGGTGATGAGTTCGACGAAATCGTCGATCGGGCATTTGCTGGGCGCTGCAGGGGCGGTGGAGGCGATCTTCTGCATCCTTGCGATCAGGGATGGCGTGGCGCCGCCGACGATAAACCTTGATAATCCGGCGGTGACGCCGAAGCTGAACCTTGCGGCGAATGCTGCGGTGCGGCGGAAGATCGACGTGGCGCTGTCGAACTCGTTCGGGTTTGGCGGCACCAATGCGAGCCTCGTTCTGGGCAAGGTGGCGGGCTGATGTGGCGGTCGGTCGCCTCGAACGCGCTGACGCTGTTCATCGTGATCCTGATCGCGGCGGCGGCGCTGGTGGCCTGGGGGCGCAACGAATTTTCCAAGGTTGGGCCATTGGACGTGCCGATCTGCCTGCAGGTGGAGCGGGGGGCCAGCCTGAGCGCGGTGAGCCGCACGCTGGAAGATCGCGGCGCGGTCACGGATGCGCGGATCTTCCGGATCGGGGCGGACTATTCGGACAAGGCGGATGACCTGAAGTTCGGGTCGTACATGGTGCCTGCCGGGGCGTCGATGGCCGAGGTGCTGGACGCGATCACGGCGGGGGGCGCGTCGACCTGTGGGCGGGATGTCAACTTCCGCATCGGTGTTGCTGCGTTTGACGTGGTTTTGAGCGAGCTGGATCTGGCGACCAACAGTTTCGTCGAGGTGGTGAAGTTCGATCCGGCGGCGGGCACAGTGCCTGAGCCCTATGTGCAGGCGAGCGAGGACCCCGATCTGCGTTACCGGGTGACGGTGGCGGAAGGGGTGACGAGCTGGCAGGTGGTCGAGGGGCTGAAGCGGGCGGATTTTCTGGCGGGCACGATTGAAGCGGTTCCGCCGGAAGGCTCGCTTGCGCCGGGGAGTTATGAGGTTGCGAAGGGGTCGGACCGGGCGGCGCTGATCGCGGCGATGAGCGAGGCGCAGGCGGCGACGCTGGCGGCGGCGTGGGAGGGCCGGGCGCAGGGGCTGCCTTATGAGACGCCTGAGGAGGCGTTGATCATGGCGTCGATCGTGGAGAAGGAAACCTCGATCCCTGAAGAGCGCAGGCAGGTGGCAAGCGTGTTCGTCAACCGGCTGGAGCAGGGGATGCGGTTGCAGACCGACCCGACGGTGATCTACGGGGTCACCAAGGGCGAGGGCGTGCTGGGGCGGGGGCTGCGGCAGAGCGAGCTGCGCCGCGAGACGCCGTGGAATACCTATGTGATCGACGGGCTGCCGCCGACGCCGATTGCGAACCCCGGGCGGTTGTCGATCGAGGCGGCGTTGAACCCGGATGCGACGGGCTATCTGTTCTTTGTGGCCGATGGCACGGGCGGACATGCCTTTGCCGAGACGCTGGCCGAGCATAACGAGAACGTCGCCCGCTGGCGCGCGATCGAGGCGGCGCAGGGGGCCGCAGACGAGGGCGGCGTGCAGGGCGAGTGATGCGCGACGCTCGCGATGTCGCAGCGGGTTTGCGGGGCGTCTATGAGCGGCAGGCAGCGCATTGGGATGCCACGCGGTCACGCGGGCTGCACGAGCGGCGGTGGCTGGATCGGGCGCTGGCAATGACCGCGCCGGCTAGCCGCGTGCTTGACTTGGGCTGTGGTGCGGGCGAGCCGATTGCATCGTATCTGGTGGCGCAGGGGCGGCGGGTCTGGGGCGTGGATTTTGCCGCGCCAATGATTTCCTTGGCCAGATACAGACTGCCGGACGAGCGGTGGACTGTGGCCGATATGCGCAGCCTTGAACTGGGCGAAGAGTTTGCCGCGATCATCGGGTGGGACAGCTTCTTTCACCTGACGCCGCCGGAGCAGGTGGCGCTGATCCCGCGGCTGGCCCGGCATCTGGCACCGGGCGGCGCGCTGCTGCTGACGGTAGGACCCGAGGCGGGTGAGCCGTTGGGTGCGGTTGGCGGCGAGGCTGTCTATCATGCGAGCCTCGCGCCAGAGGGGTATCGGAGCGTTTTGGCGGCGGCGGGCATCGACGTCGTGGCCTTTGTGCTGAACGACCCGGATTGTGCAGGACGGTCCGTTCTGCTGGGGCGGCGTGGTTAACAAGCGGTAAACGGTGAGTTCTCCAAGCCATTGCATTCATTGGATTTTTTGCTTGACTTGCCGCGCGGTCCAAGGTAGAGATCACGGCATGCTGATAGAAATGTGAGAGCGGCCCCGGGGCAACCGGTTGGCCGCTTTTTTCATGTTTCGCTCGTGCGGGGCTGCATGAGGGGTGGCGAAGGCAGATGACAATCAGGCTCTCCGACGGAGACGCGGTGCCGGACGATGTGCTGGCAGTGGCGGATGATTTGTACCGGATGGCGGCGGAGGAGTTGTATCGCACGATCCAGGCGATCCGCACCGGGCAGATGAGTGAAGTGAAAGCTGCGCAGACAGCGGTGCGCGACCTGCGCACTACGGCGCTGCAAGTGCTGGAAGAAAGGACCAAAGTTGACAAACTCCGCAAGCAGATTGCCGGGCATGTCGGAGCCGGGGGTGCCCTCGACTTTGACGCAGCGCGGGCTGAAATCGGGCGCCGCCTGGCTTGCCTCCGCGACGCCGGAGGACGTGACTGAATTCCTTGGCGCGCTGGACGAGAACGCACTGCTGTCCTTGCCGTGGCTGTTCGAGTTCTGGGCGCTGCCGCATCAGATCCCGCCGCGCGGCGCGTGGAAAACCTGGGTGATCATGGGCGGGCGCGGGGCGGGAAAGACCCGGGCCGGTGCGGAATGGGTGCGCGCGGAGGTCGAGGGCTCGGGGCCGAACGATCCGGGCCGGTCGCGGCGGGTGGCGCTGGTGGGCGAGACGGTCGATCAGGTGCGCGAGGTGATGATATTGGGCGAAAGCGGCATTCTGGCCTGCTCGCCGCCTGACCGGCGGCCGGAGTGGCACGCGAGCCGCAAGCTGCTGGAATGGCCGAACGGGGCGGTGGCGCAGGTGTTTTCGGCGCATGACCCGGAAAGCTTGCGCGGGCCGCAGTTCGATGCGGCCTGGGCGGACGAATTGGGCAAGTGGAGGAAGGGCGGCGAGACCTGGGACCAGTTGCAGTTCGCGCTGCGCCTTGGGAAGACGCCGCGGCAGGTGGTGACGACGACGCCGCGCAATGTGGGGGTGTTGAAGGCGATCCTGAAGAACCCCTCGACCGTGATCACCCATGCGCCGACCGAGGCGAACCGGGCCTATCTGGCGGAATCCTTCCTGACCGAAGTGCAGGCGCGGTTTGGCGGCACGAGCCTTGGGCGGCAGGAGTTGGACGGGCTGCTGATCGAGGAGACCGAGGGCAGCCTGTGGTCGATGCCGCTTCTGGACGGGCTGCGGGTCGATACGCTGCCGGAGGTGACGCGCGTCGTGGTGGCGGTCGATCCGCCGGTGACGTCGTCGAAGCAGAGCGACGAGTGCGGGATCATCGTGGTTGGTGCCGATACGCGGGGCGATCCACGGCAGTGGCGGGCGGTGGTCTTGGAGGATGCGAGCGTCCGGGGCGCTACGCCGGAGGGCTGGGCGCGGGCGGCGCTGGCGGCGATGGACCGGCACAAGGCGGACCGGCTGGTGGCGGAAGTGAACCAGGGCGGCGATCTGGTGGAGCGGGTGGTGCGGATGATCGACCCCCTGGTTCCCTATCGCGCGGTGCATGCCACGCGGTCGAAGATGCTGCGCGCCGAGCCGGTGGCGGCCTTGTACGAGCAGGGAAGGGTGACGCATGTGCGGGGGCTGGCCAAGCTGGAAGCTCAGATGTGCCAGATGACGGTAACAGGCTGGAAGGGTGCCGGCTCACCTGACCGGCTGGATGCGCTCGTGTGGGCGCTGACCGAGTTGATGGTCGATCCGGCAGGGCAGGTCGGGCGACCGATGGTGCGCTCGCTGTAAGGGGCGGAGCCTCCGGCGGGGATATTTTCGGACAGATGAAGGCCCTTCGGGGTGTGAGTTCCAGCCTGTTGCGGGCCGGGGCACGGCGGGGCTTTGCCCGAGGATGAGGGAGCGGCGGCGATGGTGTTTGATTTCTTGAGAAAACCGGTGGTTGCGGTGCCGGAGCAGAAGGCCTCGGCCACCGGGCGGGTGGTGGCGTGGGGCTCGTCGGGGCGGGTGGCATGGAGCCCGCGCGATGCGGTGACGCTGGCGCGGACCGGGTTTCAGGGCAACCCGATCGGGTTTCGCGCGGTGCGGCTGATTGCCGAAGCGGCGGCTGCCTTGCCCCTGGTGTGTCAGGATGCGGAGCGTCGGTTCGAGGCGCATCCGGTGCTGGGGCTGCTGGGTCGGCCGAACGGGGGGCAGGGGCGGGCGGAGTTTCTGGAGGCGGTGTACGGCTATCTGCTGTTGGCCGGGAACGCCTATGTCGAGGCGGTGCCGGGGGCGGGAGCCTTGCCGGGCGAGCTGCACGTGCTGCGCGCCGACCGGATGAGCCTGGTGCCGGGGGCGGATGGCTGGCCGGTGGCCTATGATTACACGGTCAGCGGGCGGTCGCACCGGTTCGACGTGACGGGTGCAGTGAGCCCGATCTGCCATATCCGCAGTTTCCATCCGCAGGATGACCACTATGGGTTCTCCCCGATGCAGGCGGCGGCGGTGGCGGTGGATGTGCATAACTCGGCGAGCGCCTGGTCCAAATCGCTGCTCGACAATGCGGCGCGGCCGTCGGGGGCGATCATCTACAAGGGGGCTGACGGGCAGTCGGCCCTGAGTTCGGACCAGTATGACCGGCTGGTGAGCGAGATGGAGAGCCACCATCAGGGCGCGCGCAATGCCGGGCGGCCGATGCTCTTGGAGGGCGGGCTCGACTGGAAGCCGATGGGGTTCAGCCCTTCGGACATGGAGTTCCAGAAGACCAAGGAGGCGGCGGCGCGGGAGATCGCGATCGCCTTTGGCGTTCCGCCGATGCTGATGGGGATACCGGGGGATGCGACCTATGCCAACTACCAGGAGGCGAACCGGGCGTTCTACCGGCTGACGGTGTTGCCGTTGGTGGGCCGGGTGATGGGGTCGCTGTCACACTGGCTGTCGGGGTTCACGGGGGAGTTGGTGGAACTGCGCGCGGATCTGGACCAGATCCCGGCGCTGGCGGTGGAGCGCGACCAGCAATGGGCGCGGGTCGGTGCGGCCGACTTCCTGACCGAGGCCGAGAAGCGGATGATCCTTGGGCTGCCGAAGATCGCGGAGGGCGAATGACGGCGCCGGGGCGCAAGACCGAGGGTGGGTCACGGTTCGTCTACGACAGTTTCGATGCGGCGGCGGCGCGGATTGAGGCCAACGAGCGGGTGGCCGAGGAGCGCTGGGCGGCGCTGGACTTCCGGCTGGGGCTGATCGACGCGAGCCTTGAGCGGCTGGAAAAGCGTATCTGGCTGGGGGTTTACGGGGTGGCGGCGTTTCTTTTGTCGCAAATGGCGGAGGCGGTGATCAATGCGGCAACGAGGTGAGGCGATGACAAGCGAGTGGGGCGCGCCGGAGCGGAAGTACCTGCGCCCGGAAGCGGGGCTGGTGGTGACCGACGGGCATGTGGTGGCGGGCTATGCGTCGCTGTTCGGGGTGAAGGATCAGGGCGGCGATGTGGTGCGCAAGGGGGCCTATGCGGCCTCGCTGAAGCGCCTCGCTGCCGGCGGGGGCCGGGTCAAGATGCTGTGGCAGCATGACCCGGCCCAGCCGATCGGGGTGTGGGACGAGGTGCGCGAGGATGCCACCGGGCTTTGGGTCAAGGGGCGCATCCTGACGGAGGTGGCCAAGGGCCGCGAGGCGGTGGCGCTGCTGGCGGCGGGGGCGATCGACGGGCTGTCGATCGGCTACCGCACGGTGAAGGCGGAACGGGACGGCAAGGGCGTGCGGCAACTGTCGGAACTGGAGCTTTGGGAGGTGTCGCTGGTGACGTTTCCGATGCTTCCCGAAGCGCGGGTTTCGGCCAAGGCCGACACGTTCAGCGAGGACTGGCGCGAGGTTGCGGCGGCGTTCGAGGCCGCGCGGCGGAGCCTTTCCGGAAACTAGGCCGGGGTTTTCTTGAAGCATCCCCCGACACCAACCCCTCCCAGTCAGGGGACGGGGCGGCGGCCCACTGATGCTTTGCTTCTGAGTGCAACCGAAGGGAACGACACGATGACCGAGACAGAGGCTCGGGCCGGGGCAGGCTTGCCCGAGGCCCAATCGCCGGCTGCGGAAGTGAAGGCAGCTGTGTCCGGGTTCTTGAAGGAATTCAAGGGCTTTCAGGACGAAGTGAAATCGACGTTGAAACAACAGGAAGAGCGACTGACCATGTTGAACGCAAAGACCATGACTTACGGGCGCCCGGCACTGTCGGCGCACACCGATGCAGGCGCGCCGCACCAGAAGGCGTTCGACGCCTATCTGCGCTCGGGCGATGACGATGGCCTGCGCGGGCTTGTGCTGGAAGGCAAGGCGATGAGCACCGCCGTGGCGGCAGACGGTGGCTATCTGGTCGATCCGCAGACGGCGGACCGCATCCGGTCGATGCTGTTCGCGACGTCGAGCCTGCGGTCGATCGCCAATGTGGCCCAGGTCGAGGCGACCTCGTTCGATGTGATCGTCGACCGTTCGGAAGTGGGTTCGGGTTGGGCGACGGAGACCGCGTCGACCACCGAGACCGCAACCCCGGTGATCGAGCGCATCTCGATCAAGCTGCACGAACTGGCGGCGATGCCGAAGGCCAGTCAGCGGCTGTTGGACGACAGCGCGTTCGACGTGGAAGGCTGGCTGGCCGAAAAGATCGCGACCCGCTTCATCCGTGCGGAAGCTGCGGCCTTCATCAACGGCGATGGGGTGGACAAGCCGAAGGGCATTCTGCTTCCGGCGAAGGTGGCGAACGCGTCCTGGACCTGGGGCAGCCTTGGCTACATCCCGACCGGCGCTGCGGCGGATTTTGCCACGACCAACGCGGTCGATTGCATCGTGAACCTGGTCTATGCGCTGGGCGCCGACTACCGCGCCAATGCGACCTTCGTGATGAATTCGAAGACCGTGGGCGCGGTGCGCAAGATGAAGGACGCCGATGGCCGCTTCATGTGGTCGGATGGTCTTGCGGCGAACGAGCCGGCGCGTCTGATGGGCTATCCGGTGCTGATCTGCGAAGACATGCCGGACGTGGCGGCAAACGCCCATCCGATTGCTTTCGGGGATTTCCGCAGCGCCTATACCATCGCGGAACGCCCGGATCTTCGCATCCTGCGCGACCCGTTCTCGGCCAAGCCGAACGTCCTGTTCTACGCCAACAAGCGGGTGGGCGGCGACATCACCGACTATGCGGCGATCAAGCTTCTGAAGATCGCGGTGTCCTGACGGCGTCCCGGTCCCCCGCAAGCGGGACCGGGGAATTGGACGCGCGCCGTGGTGCGCGCGTCCGGCTTTTCCACAGTCTGACGGCCGGGAGTGCATGACATGATGTTGACCGAAGAAACCACGGTGCCGGGGGCGGCGCTGCCGGTTCAGGACTTGAAGGACCATCTGCGCCTCGGCTCGGGATTTTCCGACGGGAGCATCCAGGATGCGCTGTTGGAAAGTTACCTGCGCGCGGCGCTGGCCGCGATCGAGGCGCGGATCGGGAAGATGCTGTATCAGCGGCGGTTCCGCTGGGTGCTGGATTGCTGGCGCGATGGCGATGAGCAGGCGCTGCCGGTGGCCCCGGTCGGCGGTATCGTGAGCGTGACGCTGGTGGACGTGGCGGCGGCGGAAACGCTGGTGCCGGCGGCGGCGTATCGGTTGATCCCGGATCTGCACCGGCCACGGCTGGCGGGGAAGGGGACGGCGCTGCCGACGATTCCGGCCTCGGGGCTGGTGAAGGTGGTGTTCGATGCGGGTTTTGGCACGACATGGGCCGAGGTGCCGGCCGATCTGCGCCAGGCGGTGCTGCTGCTGGCGGCGGAGTTCTACGAGCATCGCCATGACGACAACACCCAGGCTGCGGGGTTGCCGTTCGGCGTGGTGACGCTGATCGAACGCTGGCGGACGGTGCGGATCCTGGGCGGGGGGCGGGCATGAGCGGGTTGGGCATGAAGGCGCCCGATCTGAACCGGGCGCTGGTGCTGGAAGGCGCGGTCCGCGTCAGCGACGGTGCGGGCGGTTATAGCGAAAGCTGGGCCGCGCTGGGCACGCTCTGGGCTGCGGTGCTGCCGGGATCGGGGCGGGATGTGCCGGGGGAAGAATTGATCCTTGCCTCGGTGCCCTACCGGATCGTGGTCAGGGGTGCGCCTTACGGTGCGGTGTCGCGGCCAAAGCCGGAGCAGCGGTTCCGCGAGGGGGCGCGTGTGTTCACGATATTGGCGGTGACGGAGCGTGACCCGGACGGGCGCTACCTGACCTGCTTTGCACGCGAGGAGGTGCCGACATGAGTTACGGTGGAGCGGCCGCGCTGCAGGCAGCGGTCTATCAGGCGTTGACGGTGTTTCCCGCACTGGCGGGCGTGGCGATCTTTGACGCCGTACCGCCGGGGGTGACCGGGACGTTCGTCCTGATCGGGCCGGAGGAGGCGCGGGACCAGTCCGACAAATCGGGTGCGGGGGCGGAACATCAGCTGGTGATCAGCGTGATCAGCGACGCAACCGGGTTTCTGGCGCTGAAGACGGTGGCGGCGGCGATTTCGGATGCGCTGATCGGCGTGCCCTTGGTGCTGACGCGCGGGCAGTTGGTGAGCCTTTACTTCGTGCGTGCCAGTGCGCGGCGGATTTCCGAGGGCGAGACGCGGCGGATCGACCTGACCTTCCGGGCGCGCGTTCAACTGTAGCGCGCGGCTTTCATTCATCTTTGACGGAGAACGGACATGGCTGTGCAAAGCGGCAAGGATCTGCTGATCAAGATCGACCAAACGGGGGATGGGCAGTTTGTCACCATCGCCGGATTGCGGGCGACGCGGATCAGTTTCAACACCGAGACGGTGGATGTGACGAGCCTTGAGAGCCAGGGCGGGTGGCGCGAGCTGTTGGCCGGGGCGGGCGTGAAGTCGGCGGCGATCTCGGGCTCGGGCGTGTTTCGGGATGCGAATACCGACGAGCGCGCGCGGCAGATCTTCTTTGACGGGGAAATTCCGCGATTTCAGGTGGTTATCCCAAGTTTCGGCGTGATCGAGGGGTTGTTCCAGCTGACCGCCATCGAATATGCGGGCAGCCACAACGACGAGGCGACCTATGAGATGTCGATGGCCTCGGCGGGGCCGCTGACGTTCACGGCGCTTTGATGGCGAACCCTTGGACGGGTGAGGTGGCGATCTGGCTGGATGGCCAGCGCCACGCCGCCAAGCTGACGCTGGGGGCGCTGGCGGAGCTGGAGGCGGCGCTGGAGACCGGGACGCTGATCGACCTGGTGGAGCGGTTCGAGGGCGGGCGGTTTTCGACGCGCGACGTGCTGGCGCTGATCGTGGCGGGGCTGCGGGGCGGGGGTTGGCAGGGCACGGCGGCGGATCTGCGGACCGTGGAGATCGGCGGCGGGCCGGTGGAGGCGTCGCGCGCGGCGGCGGAGTTGCTGGCGCGGGCGTTTTCGGTGCCGGGGGAGGGATGAGCGGCATTGGCGGCAACACGATCGACTGGCGCGGGCTGATGACCGCGGGGCTGCACGGACTTGGGCTGGAGCCGGCGGTTTTCTGGCGGCTGACCCCGGTTGAACTGCGGATCATGCTGGGGGCGGGCGAGGCGGGCCCGCCCCTGACGCGCGCGCGGCTGGCCGAACTGGCGGCGGCGTTTCCCGATGTGAGGAAGGGTGAGGGCGATGGCGGATATCAACGCGATGCAGGACCAGTTGACGGCGCTGGAGGCGCAGCTGGGGTCGTCGGCCACGATGGTGGCGGCGTTTGACGGCGAGTTGGCGCGGATGCGGGAGACGATGATCTTCACCGGTCGCGAGGTGAACACGCTGTCGAACGGAATTTCGGGGGGCCTCAGCAAGGCGTTCAATGGCCTTGTGTTCGATGGGATGAAGCTGAACGACGCGCTGAAATCGGTCGCGAATACGATCGTGGACTCGGTCTATTCGATCGCGATGAAACCGGTCACGGGCGCGCTGGGCGGGCTTTTGGCGCAGGGCGTTTCGGGGGCGATGGGGGCGATGATGCCGTTCGCCAATGGTGGGGCGTTCACCCAAGGCAAGGTGATGCCGTTCGCCAAGGGCGGGGTAGTGTCGCAGCCCTCGATGTTTCCGATGCGGGGCGGGCGCGGACTGATGGGCGAGGCAGGACCGGAGGCGATCATGCCCTTGGCGCGCGGGCCCGACGGCAAATTGGGCGTGCAGGCGGGCGGCGGGCGGGCGGTGAGCGTGGTGATGAACATCACGACGCCGGATGTGCAGGGCTTTCAGCGCAGCCAATCCCAGGTGGCCGCACAGGTCAGCCGGGCGCTGGCGCGTGGACAACGGAACCGGTGAGGGACGATCATGGCATTTCACGAAATACGCTTTCCCGCAAACCTGAGCTTCGGGTCGGTCGGTGGCCCTGAACGGCGCACGGAGGTGGTGACACTTGCCAACGGGTTCGAGGAGCGCAACACGCCGTGGGCCCATTCGCGCCGCCGCTATGACGCGGGCGTGGGGCTGCGGTCCTTGGATGACGTGGAGACGCTGATCGCGTTCTTCGAGGCGCGGGCCGGACAGTTGCACGGGTTTCGCTGGAAGGACTGGTCGGACTACAAATCCTGCCCGGCATCGCGCGGCACGTCGCCGCTGGATCAGCTGGTCGGTGCGGGCGACGGGGTGGCGACGGTGTTCCGGCTGCAAAAGACCTATGCGTCGGGCCTGGAAAGCTACGTGCGGCCGATCCTGAAGCCGGTGGTCGGATCGGTTCTGGTGGCGGTTTCGGACGACCAGAAGATCGAAAGCCTTGAGTTCACGGTGAATTACCAGACGGGTGAGATCACCTTCGTGGTCGCCCCCGAGGCTGGGACGCGGATCACGGCGGGGTTCGAGTTCGACGTGCCGGTGCGTTTTGACACCGATGGCATTCAGACCTCGGTCGCGTCGTTTCAGGCGGGTGATGTGCCGACGGTGCCGGTTGTGGAGATCCGGCTGTGAGCGCGGCGGCGCTTCATGCGCATCTGGGCAGTGGGGCGACGACGGTGTGCCGGGCGTGGACGGTGGTGCGGCCGGACGGAACGGTGCTTGGGTTTACCGACCATGACCGCGATTTGGTGATCGAGGGTGTGGTCTGCCGCGCCGATACCGGGATGACGGCGCGGGCCTTGCAGCAGACCACGGGACTGTCGGTTGACAACAGCGAGGCTGTCGGCGCGCTGAGCGACGCGTCGGTGACCGAAGCGGACCTTCTGGCGGGGCGCTATGACGGGGCCGAGGTGCGGGCCTGGCTGGTGAACTGGGCCAATCCTGACGAGCGGATTGAGCAGTTTCGTGGCGCCTTGGGCGAGATCGTGCGTGCGGGCGGAAGCTTCCGGGCCGAGTTGCGGGGGTTGAGCGATGCGTTGAACCGGCCGCAGGGCTTTGCCTACCAGTCCGGCTGTTCGGCGGTTCTGGGCGACAGTCGCTGCCGGTTCGACACGGGCCAACCCGGATATTTTGCACAGCGCGTCGTCGAGACGGTCGAGGACGGGCGCAGTTTTCGCTTTGCCAGCTTTGCCGGGTTTGATGACCGGTGGTTCGAGTATGGCCGCTTCGAGGTGCTGAGCGGGCTTGCCGCGGGCCTTGTCGGCGTGGTGCGGGCCGATCGGCAAGAGGGTGCAGGCAGGCGGATCGACCTGTGGCAGTCGATCCCGGCGGAAATCGCTACGGGCGACAGTGTTCGCATCATTGCGGGATGCAACAAGGCGTCGGATACTTGTCGAACAAAGTTTTCCAATTTCATGAACTTCCGCGGGTTTCCTCATATTCCGGGTGAAGATTGGCTGACGTCCTATCCGGTGTCGGGCAGCGCAAAGACCGGCGGCAGCTTGGTGCGCCAGAGCGGCGGGCCGACTGCATGACGGGCGCTGACCGTATCGTGGCCGAGGCGCGAAGCTGGATCGGCACGCCCTATCTGCATCAAGCCAGCGTCAAGGGGGCGGGCACCGACTGTCTGGGCCTGTTGCGCGGAGTCTGGCGGGCGTTGCAAGGGCCGGAACCCGAGGTTGTACCGGCCTATACCGCCGACTGGGCCGAACCGGATCACCGCGAGGTGCTGCTGGAGGCAGCGGCGCGGTTGCTGCTGCACAAGCCGCATGATGTGGCCGAGCCGGGTGATGTGCTGGTGTTTCGGATGCGGGCGGGCAGCATCGCCAAGCATCTGGGTATACAATCGCAAACCGGGCCCGCGCCGCGTTTCATCCATGCCTACACCGACCACGGTGTCATCGAAAGCCCGCTGTCCCAGCCTTGGGAACGGCGGATCGCGGCACGTTTCGCCTTTCCCAAAGGAGCCTGATCTATGGCCACTCTTATCTTGTCTGCGGCTGGTGCGGCCATCGGGTCCGGCTTTGGCGGCGCGATCCTCGGCCTGTCTGGCGCGGTGATCGGCCGGGCGGTCGGGGCGACGCTGGGACGCTTGATTGACCAGCGCATCCTTGGGGCGGGCTCGGACCCGGTTGATGTCGGTCGGTTGGACAGGTTGCGGCTGACCGGTGCGGGCGAGGGTGCTGCGATCGGCCAGTTGTGGGGCCGGATGCGGCTGCCGGGGCAGGTGATCTGGGCCACGCAGTTCAGCGAAACCGTTCAGCGGCGGCGCAGCGGCAAGGGGGCGCCAAAGCAGAAGGTGAACGAATACAGCTATTCCGTCAGCCTTGCGATTGCGCTTTGCGAGGGCGAAATCCTGCGGGTCGGGCGGATCTGGGCGGACGGGAACGAAATCTCGCCGCGCGACCTGAACCTGCGGGTTTATATGGGCAGCGAGGCGCAAGTGCCAGACCCCAAGATCGAGGCGGTCGAGGGGGCCGGGCAGGCGCCGGCCTATCGCGGACTTGCCTATGTGGTGATCGAGGATCTGGAGTTGTCGGCTTTTGGCAACCGCGTGCCGCAGTTCAACTTCGAGGTCATGCGCGCCGCGCAGGGACCGTCGATCGAGCCCCTGGCAACATTGAACGGTGCGGTTCGCGCGGTTGCGCTTATTCCGGGGACGGGGGAATACGGCCTTGCGACGACGCCTGTACATTATGTCGAAGGGCGCGGCCGGAACCGGACTGCCAACGTCCATTCCCCGTCCGGGTTGACCGATTTTGCAACCAGTCTGGAGCAGTTGGGAGAAGAATTGCCAGGGTGTGGATCGGTTTCGGTGATCGTGTCCTGGTTCGGCGACGACCTTCGCTGCGGATCATGCACGGTCCGGCCCAAGGTGGAGCAAACGGTCCGTGACGGCGTCAGGATGCGGTGGCGGGCGGGCGGGATTGCGCGGTCGGCTGCGGCCGAGGTGCCGAAGGTCGACGGGCGGTCGGTCTATGGCGGCACCCCGGCGGATGCTTCGGTGATCGAGGCGATCCGCGCGATCAAGGCAAAGGGCCAGGAGGTGATGATCTATCCGTTCATGTTGATGGATCAGCTTGCCGGCAACAGCCTGCCCGATCCGTGGAGCGGCTCTGTCGGCCAGCCAGCCCTGCCTTGGCGGGGGCGGGTGACGCTGTCGGTGGCCCCCGGGCAGGAGGGCACGACCGACCGAACCGCTGCCGCAGCGGCCGAGGTGGCGGCGTTTTTTGGCACGGCGCAGCCCGCACATTTCAGCGCGGAAGGGGATGTGATCAGCTATTCCGGGCCGAATGAATGGAGCTATCGGCGGTTCATCCTGCACAATGCGAAACTCTGCGCCGTGTCCGGTGGGGTTGACGCCTTCTGCATCGGCTCGGAGATGCGGTCGCTGACCCAGATCCGGGGCGCGGCGGATTCCTTCCCGGCGGTGCAGGCGCTTCGGGCGCTTGCCGCCGATGTGCGCACCATTCTTGGGCCCACGGTCAAGATCAGCTATGCCGCCGACTGGTCCGAGTATTTCGGCTATCACACTGGGACGGATGTGTATTTCCATCTTGATCCGCTGTGGGCCGATCCCAACATCGACTTCGTTGCGATCGACAACTACATGCCGGTATCTGATTGGCGTGACGGTGACGACCACGCGGATGCGGCTTGGCGCTCGATCTATAACCTTGCCTACCTCAAGGCGAATATCACGGGGGGCGAGGGTGGGGATTGGTTCTACGAAAGCCCTGAAGGCGAGGCGGCGCAAATCCGTTTGCCGATCACTGACGGCGCTTACGGCGAGCCGTGGGTGTTTCGCTACAAGGATCTGAAATCCTGGTGGTCGAACGCACATTTTGACCGACCGGGTGGGGTGCGCGCGGCGCAACCGACGGCGTGGGTGCCGCACTCAAAGCCGTTCCGGTTCACCGAATATGGCTGTGCCGCGATTGACAAGGGCACCAACCAGCCGAACCGCTTCATTGACGCGAAATCTTCGGAGTCGGGGTTGCCGAAGTATTCAAGCGGGCGGCGGGATGACCTTGTCCAGATGCAGTATCTGCTGGCGATGGCAGAGTTCTGGACCGACCCCGCAAACAACCCGGTCTCGCCGCTTTACGGCGAGGCGATGGTCGACATGGACCGCGCGCATGTCTGGGCATGGGACGCGCGACCGTTCCCTGAGTTTCCCGGCCAGACCGAAATCTGGAGTGATGGCGGCAACTATTCGCGTGGACATTGGCTGAACGGGCGCGCGACAAACCAGCCCTTGGCAACGGTGGTGCGGGAAATCTGCGCCGCTTCGGGTATCACCGCGGTCGATGTCGATGCCCTTTACGGGCTAGTGCGCGGCTACCTGCAAAGCGACGTTTCGACCGCGCGCGCGGCCCTTCAACCGCTGATGCTGGCGCTTGGATTCGATATGGTCGAACGCGACGGCATGGCGCAGTTCCGCAACCGGACCGGCAGGATAAGCGCGGAGATCACGCCGGACGAACTTGCCGTGGTCAGCGACCTTGAAGGCACGTTCGAGACCTCCCGCGGGTCCGAGGCCGAGACTGCCGGTCAAGTGCGGCTAGGGTATGTCGATGCGCAGGGCAGCTACGAGGTGCGCAGCGTGGAAGGTCGTTTTCCCGACGAGGAGGCCCGCGGCGTATCGCAGACCGATGTCGCGGTCGCACTGACCAAGGCGGAAGGCCGCGCGACGGTGGACCGTTGGTTGGCCGAAGCCCGTGTTGCCCGTGACAGCGCGCGGTTTGCCTTGCCGAAATCGCGTCTGACCGTGGGGGCGGGCGACGTCGTCGGCTATCGTGGCCGGCGCTACAGGGTGGACCGGGTGGAACAGGCCGAGGCGCAGGTGCTTGATGCGGTCCGCGTCGAGCCGGGGATCTATCTGCCGGGCGAAAGCGCGGAGGAAGACTATCGTCTGCGCCCATTCGTGCCCCCGGTGCCCGTGTTGCCGTACTTTGTGGACCTGCCCTTGCTGACCGGTGACGAGGTTGCGCACGCCCCGCATATCGCGGTTGCGGCTTCGCCCTGGCCAGGTTCGGTTGCGGTCTGGTCGGCTGCCGAGGACGCGGGATACGAGTTGAACCGGCTCGTGGCAGCGCCCGCCGTTACCGGTGTCACCGAGTCACCCTTGCTGGCCGCATCGCCGGGGCTGTGGGATCGCGGCGCGCCGCTGCGCATCCGGCTTTCGGGGGGCACACTTGCGTCGGCCAGCCAGCTTTCGGTCCTGAACGGATCGAACGCAATGGCGATTGGCGATGGAAGCTCGGGCAACTGGGAGGTCTTTCAGTTCGCATCGTCCCAGATCGTGGCGCCAGACACTTATGAGGTCAGCATGCGGTTACGCGGGCAACAGGGCACCGATGGCATCATGCCGGTGGAATGGCCGGTTGGCAGCACGGTCGTCCTGCTGGATCTTGCGCTGACCCAGATCGATCTGCCGCTTTCGGCGCGCGGGCTTGCCCGATACTACCGCATCGGCGGGGCCTCGCGGGGGTTCGACGATCCGAACGTGACGTTGAGGATCGAGGCTTTCGACGGCATCGGGCTGCGGCCCTATCCGGTATCGCATCTTCGGCAAAAGACCGTTGCGGGGACCGTCACGCTTGGCTGGAAACGCAGGACACGCATTGAGGGTGACAGCTGGCAAGTCGCCGAGGTGCCGTTGGGCGAAGACGTGGAGGCCTATCTTCTGCGCATCCAGCAAGGATCGACGATCCGGGCGGAATACTCCAGCGCCGCACCGGGGTTTGTCTATTCCCCGGCAATGCAGGCTGCGGACGGGGTAACGGGTCCGTTCGACGTTGCGGTGGCGCAGGTTTCAACCCGCTTTGGCCCCGGCCCGTTTCGCAGCGTAGCGGTTTCGGTTTGAGATGCGCACACCGCTTGCCGCCGACGTTCTGTTGCTGGCCCGGGCGTTGAT
Source organism: Tabrizicola sp. BL-A-41-H6 (assembly GCF_050632395.1). Taxonomy (GTDB): domain Bacteria; phylum Pseudomonadota; class Alphaproteobacteria; order Rhodobacterales; family Rhodobacteraceae; genus JAUYQR01. Next base: position 2,935,981 of record NZ_CP192600.1, on the reverse strand, counting down.
GCCACTGCCGAAAGTCGGGCGCATGCCATTCGCGACGCGATTGATCCGCGAAGCGACCGAAGCGCAGGCGCATTTCGAGGCCACCCGCTGCTGCCACCCGACCTTCGGTGATGGCAGCCTGATGGCCCGCGTTCTGCATCTGCACCCAGGCGCTGAACCCGTTGCCAGCGACCCGGACTTTCTCGATGCGATGCGTATTGCGGCGAAGGCCCTGCAAACCCATTACCGGGCGCGATTGCCGACATCACAACTTTGAGGGTCGCCAGCGCCTCGCTATATGGTAAAAGAGGTCTGTAACAGGAGGCTTCAGCATGGCCGAGATCAAACCACGCGTTTCCAGCATTGATCCCGTCTGGCAGCGCGTCTGCGAAGAGGCCGTCGAGGCGATCCGCGCTGAACCCCTGCTTGGTGGCCTGATCCACTCGGGCCTCCTGCACCATTCGTCGATGGAGCGGGCGCTGGCTTACCGCTTTTCGATGAAGCTCGCCTCGGGCGAGATGAGCGAGCAAATCCTGCGTGAAATCGCTGATGAAGCCTATGCCAGCGACGCCGATCTGGGCGCTGCGGCACGGTCTGACCTGATGGCCGTCTACGAACGCGATCCGGCTTGCCACCGCTTCCTGCAGCCGATCCTCTTCTTCAAGGGATATCAGGCTATTCAGGCCTACCGTGTCGGGCATTGGCTGTGGCGCACTGGTCGGATCGACCTTGCGTACTTCGTGCAAATGCGCGTGTCCGAAGCTTTCGGCGTCGACATCCACCCGGCTGCCCGCGTCGGCAAGGGCATCATGATCGACCACGCGCATTCCATCGTCATCGGCGAAACGGCGGTGGTCGGGGACAATGTCTCGATGCTGCACTCGGTCACTCTTGGTGGCACCGGCAAGGAAGACGGCGACCGGCACCCGAAGATCGGTGACGGGGTGCTGATCGGGGCGGGTGCCAAGGTGCTGGGCAACATCACCGTCGGCCGCTGCTCGCGCATTGCCGCCGGTTCAGTGGTGCTGGAGGATGTGCCGCACAACACAACGGTCGCGGGCGTGCCGGCCCGGGTCGTCGGCAAGGCAGGCTGTGCGCAGCCAGCGCTGACCATGGATCAGATCCTGAAAACGAAATGATGCTGCGGTGAGCGTCAGCGGTCGCTCCTTGGCCGCGCAGGCGATCGGCGAGGCGATTTCGCTGTTTGCCCGATTCATTACCGCGCCCCGCGCCATCTGGCAGGGGATTGCCCCAGAACGCGGACTGCGCGTCTACTATGCCAACCATAGTTCCAACGGCGACTTCGTCCTGATCTGGACGGTCCTGCCAGCCCCGCTGCGCCGCGACACGCGTCCCGTGGCCGCGCTGGATTATTGGCTTACCTCCCCTTTGCGAGCGTTCATCGGGCGCGACGTCTTCAACGCCGTCCTGATCGACCGCCGCCCAGAGGCCCGCACCACCGACCCGGTTGAGCAGATGGTTGCTGCGCTGGATCAGGGGGCGTCGTTGATCCTGTTTCCAGAAGGCAAGCGCAACGTCTCGGACGAACGGCTGCTTCCGTTCAAGTCTGGATTGTTCCACCTTGCCCGCAGCCGACCATCGGTAGATCTTGTGCCCGTCTGGATCGCCAACCTGAACAAGGTCATGCCGAAGGGAGAAGTCATTCCGGTTCCCCTGATCTGCACCCTCACCTTCGGCGCGCCCCTGCGGATCAGTGAGGGCGAGACAAAGGATGCCTTCCTCGCCCGTGCCTCCGAGGCGCTTCTTGCATTGGGCACCGCGGCATCATGACCAGCCCTCACCTGATCTGGCTGCTATCGGGCGTCGTGATGATCCTGCTGGTCGCCTCGATCATCGGTGCGCTTTTGCGGCTGCGGCTCGGCGATGCGCCCAACCCGATGATCGACAACCTGATCGCGCGCACCAATGCGTGGTGGGTGATGGTGATCCTGCTCGCAATTGCGTTCCTCGCAGGGCGCACCGGCGTGATCCTGCTTTTCGCGCTCTGCTCCTTCGCGGCCCTGCGCGAATTTCTCACCCTGACCACCCACTCGCGCGAAGATCACTGGTCACTGGTCGCCTGCTTCTTTCTGGTCCTGCCGTTCCAGTATTACCTGGTGCTGACTGACTGGTACGGGCTCTATTCCGTGTTCATCCCGGTCTACGTCTTCCTCTTGCTGCCGGTCCTGTCGGCCTTGCGCGGCAACCCCAAGGATTTCCTTGTCCGCGTTTCCGAAACGCAATGGGCGATGATGATCTGTGTCTTCTGCGTCAGCCATGTCCCCGCGATCCTTTCGCTGCAGATCCCAGGTTTCGAAGGCCGAAACGTCATTCTCATCGCCTACCTGATCTTCATCGTGCAGCTTTCAGACGTGATGCAATACGTCTGGGGCAAGCTGATCGGCCGCACGCGGATTGCGCCCACCCTGTCGCCCTCCAAAACGTGGGAGGGGTTTATCGGCGGCTCGCTTACCGCCACAGCCGTCGGCACGCTCCTTTGGTGGATGACGCCCTTTACCATGCTGCAGGCGATGGGGATGTGCCTTCTGCTGACGCTGATGGGCTTTTTCGGCGGCCTCGTCATGTCGGCGATCAAGCGTGACCGGGGGGTCAAGGACTGGGGTCACCTGATTGCCGGGCATGGCGGGTTCATCGACCGGCTCGACAGCGTGATCTTCGCGGCACCGATTTTCTTTCACATCACTCGCTACGGCTGGTCCGTGACATGACAGACCGCGCCGAACCGCCATCCCGCCGCCCCCTGACCTCGCGCAACTCCGCTTGGGCAAAGGCGATTGCGGTCAGGGCCGTCGCGCGTGGCCTCACCCCCAACCGGATCTCGCAGCTTTCCATCGCTTTCGCCGCACTTGGCGCTGCCTGCTATGCTTTGTCGCTCATTGGTTCCGGCTTCCTGCAATGGCTGATGCTGATCCTTGCCGCCGCAGCCTGCCAGGCACGGCTGGTGTGCAACCTGATCGACGGACTGGTTGCCGTCGAAGGCGGGCAGGGCACCAAGGATGGCCCGTTCTGGAACGAAGCGCCGGACCGGATCTCCGACCTCCTCCTCCTCGGCGGGGCGGGGATTGCCGCCGGCAACCCCGCGCTGGGCCTTCTCGCCGCGGCCCTCGCCATCGCCACCGCCTACCTGCGCGAACTTGGCCGCGCCGAGGGCTTCCCGGCCGATTTCTCCGGCCCGATGGCCAAACCTCAGCGCATGGCGGGGCTTACCACCGGCACCGTCATCGCGGCATTCTACACACCGGGCTGGACGCTTGCCGTCACCCTCTGGATCATCGCGGCCGGCACCGCTCTCACCATCCTCAGCCGGTCACGCACCCTGATCGCCCGATTGCATGCCCGCTAACAAACAAGCGGGACCAAGGCCCCGCTTCCCCTTCGGCAAATATCCCGCTTGGGGTGCGGGGGGCGGCGCATGCCCCCCGCTGCCTTTGGTCACGCCAGAAGCGCCATCGGGTTTTCCAGGCCCTCGATCACCGCCTTCAGGAACTCGGCTCCCAAGGCGCCGTCGATCACCCGGTGGTCGACCGACAGGGTCATCGACATCACCGTCGCCACGCCGATCGTGCCATCCGCCAGAACCACGGGCTTCTTGACGCCCGCGCCAACCGCCAGGATCGACCCATGCGGCGGGTTGATCACCGCGTCGAAGTTCTCGATCCCCATCATCCCAAGGTTGGAAATCGCAAACGACCCGCCCTGATATTCATGTGGCGCCAGCTTCTTCGACTTCGCCCGCGCCGCCAGATCCTTCATTTCCGCCGACAGCGTCGAAAGCGACTTCTTGTCGGCATCGCGCAGGACCGGCGTGAAAAGCCCGCCCTCCACCGCCACCGCAACCGCCACATCAGACGGTTTCAGCCGCAGCATCCGGTCACCCGCCCAAACCGCATTTGCGTTCGGCACAGCCTGCAACGCCGCCGCACAGGCCTTGATGATGAAGTCGTTGACCGACAGCTTCACGCCCCGCGCTTCAAGCTGCTTGTTCAAGGTCTCGCGGAACGCCATCAGCGCATCCAGCCGTACCTCGCGCCGCAGGTAGAAATGTGGGATGGTCTGCTTTGCCTCGGTCAGCCGCGCCGCAATCGTCCGGCGCATCCCGTCCAGAGGAATTTCCTCGAACTGCCGGTCGGCATACATCTTCATCACGGTTTCCGCAGACATTCCGGTCGGCATCCCGGCAGCAGCCGGTTTCGCCGGGGCAGGGGCCGCTGCTGCAGGGGCCGCCGCCGCGACCGGAGCCGCCGCAGGCTTCGCGTCTTCGACATCCGCTTTCACGATGCGACCATGCGGGCCAGACCCGGCGACCTTGGTCAGATCCAACCCCTTTTCCGCCGCGATCCGCCGCGCCAGAGGCGAGGCGAACACCCGCGCGCCGCCAGCCGCCACAGGGGCCGAAGTGGCCGCAGGCGCAGGCGCCGCCGCCACGACCGGTGCAGCCGCTACAGCCATAGCAGCCACCGGCGCAGCCGTTTTCGCCGGGGCAGGGGCCGCGCTGACGCTTTCCCCTTCCTCGACCATAACCGCGATGGGCGTGTTGACCTTCACCCCCGCCGTGCCTTCGGCAACCAGCAGCTTCCCGACGATCCCCTCATCGACCGCCTCGAACTCCATCGTCGCCTTGTCGGTCTCGATCTCGGCCAGGATCTGGCCGGATTTGACCGCATCCCCCTCCTTGACCAGCCATTTCGCCAGCGTGCCTTCCTCCATCGTGGGGGACAGCGCGGGCATCAGGATTTCTACAGCCATTGCTTCACCTCACCGGTAGCAGACGGATTTGACAGCGGCGATCACCTCGGCGGTGGTCGTCAACGCCAGCTTTTCAAGGTTGGCCGCATAGGGCATCGGCACGTCTTTCCCGGTGCAATTGATCACCGGCGCATCCAGATAATCGAACGCCCGCTGCATCACGACCGCGCCGATATGGTTGCCGATGGCCCCGACCGGGAAACCTTCCTCCACGGTCACGCAGCGGTTGGTCTTCATCACGCTTGCCAGCACCGTGTCATAGTCGATCGGGCGCAGCGTGCGCAGGTTGATGACCTCGGCCGAAATGCCTTCCTTCGCCAGCTCTTCCGCCGCCTGCAGCGAATAGGTCAGGCCAATCCCGAACGACACGATGGTCACATCGCTTCCGTCGCGCAAAATCGACGCCTTGCCGAACGGCACCGCGAAATCCGGATCGGTCGGCACCTCGAAGCTGCGCCCGTAAAGGATCTCGTTCTCAAGGAACACCACCGGGTTAGGGTCACGAATGGCGGTTTTCAGCAAACCTTTCGCATCAGCGGCCGAATACGGCATGCAAACCCGCAAGCCCGGAATCGCGGCAAACCATGCCGCATAATCTTGGCTATGTTGGGCGCCGACGCGCGCCGCAGCGCCGTTCGGGCCACGGAACACCATTGGGCTGCCCATCTGGCCGCCCGACATGTACAGCGTCTTCGCCGCCGAGTTGATGATATGGTCCATCGCCTGCATGGCGAAGTTGAACGTCATGAATTCCACGATCGGCTTCAGCCCGCCCCACGACGCCCCCGTGGCAATCCCGGCAAAGCCCATCTCGGTGATCGGCGTGTCGACCACGCGTTTCGCCCCGAACTCGTCCAGCAACCCCTGGGAAATCTTGTAGGCGCCCTGATACTCGCCCACCTCTTCGCCCATCAGGAACACGGTCGGGTCGGCGCGCATTTCCTCGGCCATCGCTTCGCGCAACGCCTCGCGCACCGTCATGGTTTTGGTCGGCCCTTCCGGCAGGTCGGAATGTGGCCAGCCCGAAGCCGCCTTCGGCATCGCCGGCGCTGAAGGGGCCGCTGCCGCTGCCGCGACAGGCTTCTGCACCGCCACCGCTGCCACAGCCGCAGGCTTCGGCGCGTCCGATACGGTTTCCCCCGCCTCGACCAGCACCATGATCGGCGTGTTCACCTTCACCCCTGCCGTGCCTTCGGCGACGAGAATCTTGCCCACCGTGCCTTCATCCACCGCCTCGAATTCCATCGTGGCCTTGTCGGTCTCGATCTCGGCGATGATCTGGCCGGATTTGACCACATCGCCCTCCTTGACCATCCATTTCGCCAGCGTGCCCTCTTCCATTGTGGGCGACAGCGCGGGCATCAATACTTCGGTTGCCATGTGTTGTCCCCCTCAGGCGTAGATATCGGTCCAGAGTTCCTCCAGCGGAGGCTCCGGGCTGTCTTTGGCAAACTCGGCGCTCTCGTTGACGATCGCCTTGATGTCCTTGTCGATGGCCTTCAGGTCTTCGTCCGACGCAAGGCCCGCCTGCAGCAGCAGGTCGCGCACATGTTCGATCGCGTCCTTTTCCGACCGCATCTTCTCCACCTCTTCGCGCGTCCGGTATTTCGCCGGATCCGACATCGAATGGCCGCGGTAGCGATAGGTCATCATCTCAAGGATATACGGCCCGTTCCCGGCCCGGCAGTGCGCCACGGCCTTCTCGCCCGCGGCTTTCACCGCCAGCACGTCCATCCCGTCGACCTGCTCGCCCGGAATCCCGTAAGCAATGCCGCGACCGAAATAGGTGGTGGACTTTGTCGACCGCTTGACGGATGTGCCCATCGCATAGCCGTTGTTTTCGATCACGAAGATCACCGGCAGCGCCCAAAGCTCGGCCATATTGTAGGTCTCGTAGACCTGGCCCTGGTTCGCGGCTCCGTCACCGAAATAGGTGAAGGTCACATTGTCATTGCCCAGATACTTGTCCGCAAAGGCCAAACCTGCGCCCAGCGGCACCTGAGCGCCAACAATCCCGTGCCCGCCGTAGAAATGCTTTTCCTTCGAGAACATGTGCATCGAGCCGCCCTTGCCCTTGGAGTAGCCTCCAATACGCCCGGTCAACTCGGCCATCACGCCCTTGGGGTCCATGCCGCAGGCCAGCATATGCCCGTGGTCGCGGTAACTGGTGACGCGCTTGTCCCCTTCCTTGGTCGCAGCCTCAAGGCCCACGACCACCGCTTCCTGTCCGATATACAGGTGGCAGAACCCGCCGATCAGGCCCATGCCATACAGCTGACCGGCCTTCTCCTCGAAGCGGCGGATCAGCAGCATGTCGCGGTAATATTGCAAAAGCTCGTCTTTCGAGACGTTCGGCCTTTCGGCTGGCTTCTTGGCCATCGGCATCCTCCCGGGCAAGATAGTTCAATATTAAACTATCGCCACTGTAACGGAAAACACAGCGCGAAACAAGTCACAGGGCGCGGGGTTGCCACGCAAGGTCAGCGCAGCGCGTGGCGCAGGATTTCAGCGGATGACGATTTCGTCGGTGCGCAGATAGCCCAGAATGTCGCGGGCCTGCTGGTCCAACAAGTCAAGATCCAGAAAGGCATCCGACAAGCGCCGGGTAAGATTGGTCATTTCCGCCAGATCGGCGGCCAGACGGTCGCGCTCTTCGGTCAGCACCTGCGCTTCGGCGGTAATTTCCACTCGGCGGAACAGGCCATAATCGCCCTGAACGGCGGCAAAGGTAAAATAGGCCCCCAGCATGAAGGCGAGGGCGAAATAGATCAGCCCGCCCACGCCCTGCCGTGTCTGCGCCCGCGTCTGCGAAATCGTCATGCCCGTAGCCCCAGCGCCCCTCTTGATCGGGGGCATGGCCGAATCATCGCATAACGTCAGGCCTTTGTGAATCCCGAAAACGCACAGGACTCAATGTGTTGACCGCCAGCCCTCAGGTGATCGAGGCGCGGTAGATGCTGTCGATGGCATCCCCCAATGCCGCGTCAAACTCCGCGTCCGACTGCTGCGCCGAAAGCCCTTCGGTCAGCGCGCGGCTGAAGCTTGCGATGATCCCGTGGTTCTGCGCCAGAATCTCGTTCGCCGCGGCACGCGAATGCCCGCCCGACAGCGCCACCACCTTCAAAACCTTCGGATGCGTCACCAAGGGCTTGTAGAAATTCGCCACCGTCGGCAACGACAGCTTCAGCATCACCTGTTGCCCCTCGGGCAGGTGATCCAGCGCCAGCAGGATCTCCTCCTGCAACATCGCCTCGGCCTTTTCTTTGTCGGCGATCGAGATCGTGACCTCCGGCTCAAGAATCGGCATCAGCCCATGTGCCGCCACCTGACGACCGACGTCGAACTGCTGGGCGACAATGGCAGCAATCCCCTTGCGGTTGGCTGCATTCACCACCGACCGCTCCTTGGTGCCGAAGATCCCCGCCTTCACCGCCCGCGCCAAAAGCGCGTCCAGCCCCGGCATTGGCTTCATCAGCTGCACCCCGTCAGCCTCGGCTTCCAGCCCCTTGTCGATCTTCAGGAACGGCACGACATGGCGATGCTTCCACAGAAACTCCGCCGTCGGCACGCCGTCGATATCGCGGTCCATCGTCTGCTCGAACAGGATCGCGCCGACCACCTTGTCGCCGCTGAACGCGGGCGACTTGATGATCCGCCGCCGCATCGCGTGGATCATGTCATACATCGCCGCTTCGCCGGAATACTGGTTTTCGTCCACGCCATACAGCTTCAACGCCTTTGGCGTCGATCCGCCCGACTGGTCCAGTGCCGCGATGAAGCCTTTGCCGTTGCGAACCTGTTCGGTCATCTCAGCCTGTGCCATGTCCGTCTCCAAAATGATGTTCCCAAAGAAGTAGCCCGGCGCGGGGGGCGCCTCAACCCATCAGCGCAGCGACTCCGGGCAATTCCTTGCCCTCCATCCACTCCAAAAACGCGCCCCCGGCGGTGGAGATAAAGGTGAAATCCTCCGCCGCCCCGGCCTGGTTCAGCGCGGCCACCGTGTCACCGCCCCCCGCCACGGAAATCAGCTTGCCCTCACGCGTCAGCCGCGCCGCCGCCTTGGCCGCCGCATTGGTCGCCGCATCGAACGGCGTGATCTCGAAGGCACCAAGCGGCCCGTTCCAGATCAGCGTCTTCGCCCCCGCAAACACCGCCTCGATCGATGCCACCGTCTTCGGGCCAGCATCCAAAATCATCGCGTCCATCGGGCAATCGCGCACGCCGACCACATGGCTTTCCGCGCCAGCCTTGAACTCGCGCGCCACCACCACGTCGACGGGCAGGTGGATCGCACAGCCCGCCTTCTGCGCCTTGCGGTGGATTTCCCGCGCGGTTTCGGCCATCTCGCGTTCGGCCAGCGATTTGCCGACCTCGATCCCCTCTGCCACAAGGAAGGTGTTCGCCATCCCGCCACCGATCACCAGATGGTCCACCTTGGTCACAAGGTTAGCCAGAAGCTCGATCTTCGTCGAAACCTTGGCCCCGCCCACCACTGCCACCACAGGCCGCTCTGGCGTACCCAAGGCCGCTTCCAGCGCCTTCAACTCCGCCTCCATCAACCGTCCCGCTGCCGCCGGCAACAACCGCGCCAGCCCCTCAGTCGAGGCATGCGCCCGGTGCGCCGCCGAAAACGCGTCGTTCACGTAAACATCGCCCAACGACGCCATCTCTGCCGCCAAGGCCGGATCGTTCTTCTCCTCGCCCGGCTTGAAGCGGGTGTTTTCCAGCAGCACGATTTCGCCCTTGCCCGCCCCGGCAATCGCCTTCGCCGCCGCATCGCCCACGCAATCCGCAGCAAAGATCACCTTGCGCCCCAGCGACGCCGACAGCGCCCCCACCAGATGCCCAAGGCTCATCTCCGGCACGACCTTGCCTTTCGGGCGGTCGAAATGCGCCAGCAACACGACCTTGCCGCCCTTGGCGATAATCGCCTCCACCGTCGGCTTGATCTTGTCGATCCGGGTCATGTCGCTGACCACGCCCGCCTCCATCGGCACGTTGATGTCCACGCGGGTCAGCACGGTCTTGCCGCTCAGGTCCATGTCATCCAGCGTGTTCCAGGGCATCGCATCACTCCTCTAAATCCACTTCGCTTTTGCCGCGCATATCACGGCCCCGTCAACCGATCACGACGGTTTGCCCTTCCCTTGGCCGGAACCCGCCATTACGGTCCGCGCGCAATGAAACCCGGAGGTGCCGCATGGCCGAGATCAAAGACCCCGAAAACACCATCATCCTCACGCTGAAAGACGGCGAAGTGGTGATCGAGCTTCTGGCCGACGTGGCCCCGAAGCACACCGAACGCATGAAGGCACTGGCCCGCGCCAAGGCCTATGACAACGTCTGCTTCCACCGCGTCATCGACGGCTTCATGGCCCAGACCGGCGATGTGGCAAACGGCAACATGGAACAGAACTTCAACCTGCGCCGCGCTGGCACGGGCGGCTCGGATCATCCCGATCTGCCGGCCGAGTTTTCGAAGCTTCCGCATGACCGTGGCACGATCGGCGCCGCCCGGTCGCAGAATCCGAACTCGGCCAACAGCCAGTTCTTCATCAACTTCTCGAACAACCACTTCCTGAACGGCCAGTACACCGTCTACGGCCGCGTGATTTCGGGCATGGAACATGTTGACAAGATCACACGCGGCGAACCGCCAGCAAACCCCGACCGCATGATCACTGTCCGGGTGGCCGCCGATGTCGCGTAACCTTGTCCTCGCGGCCGCCTTCGCCGCACTCAGCCTTCCCGCCGCCGCACAAGAAGTGACCGACGGCCCCGGCCCAAACCTCGTGATCGAGGTTGCAGGCACCGCCAACGGCACCGTCGTCATCGACCTGCTGGCTGACAAAGCGCCGCAGCACGTGGCGCAAATCACCGCGCTCGCCACCGAAGGCGCCTATGACAACGTGGTGTTCCACCGGGTCATCGACGGCTTCATGGCGCAGACCGGCGATGTCGCGAACGGCAAGGCGGGCGGCGATCTTTCGATGGCTGGCATGGGCGGCTCCGACAAGCCCGACCTCCCGGCCGAGTTTTCGGACATCTCGTTCCAGCGCGGCATCGTCGGCATGGCCCGCAGCCAAGACCCGAACTCGGCCAACAGCCAGTTCTTCATCATGTTCGCTCCGGGCGATTTCCTTGACGGTCAATACACCGTCGTCGGTCGGGTCATTTCGGGGATGGAGGTGGTCGATGCCATCCAGCGCGGCGAACCGCCCGCAACCCCCGACGTGATGACCAAAGTTACCGTCCAGCCGTAACAAAAGGGGGCCGCAAGGCCCCCTTTTTCACTCCAGCGGCACTTGCGCCACCTTGTCCTTGTAGTCCTGTTGTGGCTTGCGCCCGAACAGCGACTTGATCCCCGCGATCAGCGACGAGGCGTTCTCCCAGATCTCCGCGCTGTCCAGATCCATCCGCATCAGCGCGATGTCCGGGTCGTCCTTGCCGTCATACCAGGCCGCGACAAAGGGGTTCCACAGTCGGTCGATCATCGCCGGGTCCGTATCCTCGCGCAGGACGCCTTCGATCCGCGCGAACAGGTCATGTCCCTTGGCCACATACATCGCCGTGGCAGGCCCGCCTCCCGCGCGCATCAACTCGCTGTCCTGGCTGGTGAAAAACCACAACGGCCCGCGATCTTCGTCGCCATCGACGATCGCGGTCATTGGCCGGGCAGGGGCGTGGTCGCTTTCCGTCCCCAGCATCACCGTCATCTCCGAGCGTATACCCGCCCAAAGTTTCGCTTCCAGCTCATCCGGTGTCGGCATCCGTGGTCCTCCGTTTCAGTTACGAAACAGAAAACGATCCGGCTCGGCGAAGGGTTCCCCCGCCGCCGCTCAAAGGCTCAGTCCAAGACCACCAGCGCGTGCCGCTTCTTGCCCGCCGTCAGCTTCACCGGCTCGACCAGATCTCCAGCCCCCAGCCGCATCGCGGCATCGGTCACCAAATCGTCGTTCAGCCGCGCCCCGCCTTCGGAAATCAGCCGCTTGGCGTCCTTGCCGCTGCCCGCCAGCCCCGCCCGCACGAACAGTTGCACTATGCCAACGCCATCGGCCAACTCTGCCGGCGTGACCCGCACGGTCGGCAGATCGTCCCCGATCCCGCCCTTTTCGAACACCTCGCGCGCCGTGGCCTCTGCCGCTGCCGCCGCTTCCGCTCCGTGCAAAAGCGTCGTCACCGCATTCGCCAGCACGATCTTGGCCGCATTGATCTCCGACCCGCCAAGCGCGCCCAGCCGGTTGCATTCGTCCAGCGGCAATTCGCTATACAGCTTCAGGAACCGCCCCACGTCCGCATCCGTCGTATTGCGCCAGAACTGCCAAAATTCGTAGGGGCTGGTCAGATTGCCGTTCAGCCAGACCGCGCCCTGCGCCGTCTTGCCCATCTTGCGCCCGTCGCTTGTGGTCAGCAGATGCGAGGTCAGCCCGAACACCTCGCCACCGATCACCCGCCGCGTCAGATCGACACCGTTGACGATGTTGCCCCACTGGTCCGACCCGCCCATCTGCAACAAGCAGCCATAGCGGCGGTTCAACTCAAGGAAATCATAGGCTTGCAGGATCATGTAGTTGAACTCAAGGAAGCTGAGCGACTGCTCACGGTCCAGCCGCGACTTCACGCTCTCGAACGAAAGCATCCGGTTCACGCTGAAATGCCGCCCGATATCGCGCAAAAATCCGATGTAGTTCAGCGCGTCCAGCCATTCGGCGTTGTTCACCATCACCGCGTCGCTGGCCGCCTCGCCAAAGCGCACATAGGGCGAAAACGCCCGCTTGATGCCCTCAATGTTCTGCCCGATCTGCGCATCCGTCAGCAAAGGCCGCTCCTCGGCGCGGAATGACGGATCGCCGATCTTCGTTGTCCCGCCGCCCATCAGAACGATCGGTTTGCCACCCGTCATTTGCAGCCAGCGCAGCATCATGATCTGGATCAGGCTACCCACATGCAACGACGTCGCGGTGGCATCGAACCCGATGTATCCCGGCAGCACGCCCTTGACCAAAGCCTCGTCCAGCGCCTGATAATCCGTGCAATCGGCCACATAGCCGCGCTCGAACATCACGCGCAGGAATTCGGATTTCGGATGGTAGGTCATGGGGCACCCGTGCTTTAAGGTGGGCAGGGTATAGCTTTGCACGGGGGCCAAGGGAAGATGCGGAAAGAGGGCGTGCTTTGGGCCTTGGGCGCAATGTCCGGCACCTCGCTTGACGGGGTTGATGCTGCGATGCTCCAGACCGATGGCCACCAGATCCTCGCCTTCGGCCCACACGCCTACCGCCCGTATACTGACGCCGAGCGTTCCACGATCCGCGCCGCCCTCGGCCAATGGCCCGGCGACCCCGCCGTTGCCGCCGCCGCCGAGGTGGTGGAGACCGCCCATGCCGAACTTCTCTCCCGGTTTGAGGGGGCCGATGTGCTGGGCTTTCACGGCCAGACCCTCGCACATGATCCCGCCGGTCGCGGCACCCACCAATGCGGCAATGGTGCGCTTCTGTCCGAAATCCTCGGTGTGACCACGGTCTGGGATTTCCGCTCGTCCGACGTCGCTTTGGGCGGGCAGGGCGCGCCCCTTGCCCCGTTCTTCCACTACGCCTGCGCCCGCCACATCGGGGCCACCGCCCCAATCGCATTCCTCAACCTCGGCGGTGTCGGCAACCTCACCTGGGTCGATCCCACCGCCCCAGGCCCCGACACCCCCGGCGCGCTTCTCGCCTTCGACACCGGCCCTGCCAACGCTCCGATCAACGACCTCATGCACACCCGCCTCGGACTGGCGCAAGACGAAGCCGGCGCACTCGCAAACAAAGGCATTGCGGACGACGCTATCATCACCGCCTTCCTCGCTTCATCCTATTTCTCAAAAACCCCGCCAAAGTCACTGGACCGCAACGATTTTGCCAGCCTCTCGGCCGCCGTCGCTAACCTCTCGGACGCCGATGCCGCAGCCACCCTCACCGCTGCCGCCGCCGCCGCCGTGGCCGCAGGCGCGCGCCACTTCCCGGCACCCATCACCCGCCTCCTCGTCACCGGCGGTGGCCGCCACAACCCCACCCTGATGGCCGAACTTGCGCTTCGCTTCGCCTGCCCGGTAGAGCCCGTGGAATCCGTCGGTCTCAACGGCGACATGCTGGAGGCGCAGGCCTTCGCCTACCTCGCCGTGCGCGTCCTTGCGAAACTCCCGACATCGGCCCCCGGCACCACCGGCGTTCCCGCTTTCGTCGGCGGTGGCCAGGTTTCGCGCCCGCCACTCTCGCAAACCTCGGTCACGCCTCCCGGCGGCCCTGCAGCATTGACAGCGTATAAATTACCAGAGCCGCCCAGATCAGCGCAAACGCCGCCATCTTGACCGCGCTGAACGGCTCGTCGAACAGAAACACCGCCGTCAGGAAGATCATCGTCGGCGCGATGTACTGCATGATCGCGATGGTCGACAGCCGCAACCGCTTGGCGCCATTGGCATAAATCATCAGCGGCCCCGCCGTGACCAGCCCGCAGCCGAACAACAGCGCCGTGTCCCAGCCGACGCCAGTCATGAAATGCCCGCCCCCCGCCACGCTCAGCCAGCCGATATAGGCCAAGGCCAGCGGCAACAGGATCAACACTTCCAACGTGAAGCCCTGGTTCGGCCCGATCGGAAGCCATTTCTTCAAGAACGCATAGAACCCCCACGACAGCGTCAGCCCCAGCGCCACCACTGGCAACCGCCCCGCGTCCCATGTCAGCACCGCCACCGCCACCGCCGCCAATGCAATCGCCACGCCCTGCGCAGGCCGGATCCGTTCCCTCAGCAAGACCGCGCCAAGAAAGATCGAGAAGAGGGGGTTGATGTAATACCCCAGCGCCGCATCCAGGGCATGACCCGACCCGATGGCCCAGACATAGATGCCCCAGTTCACCGAAATCAGCGCCGCCGTCAGCGCGCCCATCGCCAGCATCCGTGGGCTGCGCAGCGCCGCCCGCAACTCCGCAGTCCGCCCAAGGACCGCAATCACCGCCAGCGCAATCGGCACCGACCACACCACTCGATGCGCAATGACCTCAACCGGCGCGATATGCGCCATCGCCTTCATGTAGATCGGCAGGAACCCCCACAGCAGATAGGCTGTCAACGCAAAGAAGAACCCACTCATCGAGTCTTCGTTCTTCGGGTTCATCTGGGGGGCCAAAGGGGCAGGGGTCTCGCTCATGCGGCCCTGACTACCCCGCCCAGCTTGGCCTAGGCCACCCGAAACTTGTGCCCCGCACAATCGCCCCAAGCCAAACGGGCCTGCCCGCGCCGACGACCCACAAGGCGCGCAGCGTAGCCGCCCTCCGTTACAAGCGCCGTTGCAGATAGCCTCGCGTGAACGCCGCATACCCCTCCGCCGTCACCCGCAACTCCTGCCGCATCAGGTGGTGCAACGCCGGCAGCCGATGAAACGGCACCGCCGGATAGACGTGGTGCTCCACATGATACGGCATGTTCCACGCCAGAAACCGGACCAGCGCCGTGGTGAACACTGTCCGCGTGTTCTGAAACATGTTCGCCACCTTGGGGCAATCGCCATGCTCGGCAAGCAGATAAAGCCGTAGCACCGGCTGGCCCAGAACCACCGGCACGATCCACACCCACAGCGGCACCGGCGTCCAGAAAAACGACGCCAGAACAGCGCCATACCCCGCCGCCATCCACCGCGCCTCGGCCACGATCCGGCCCTTTGCCCCCTGCGGCAGATAGTCCCCCTCGGCCCGCCCGCGCACCAGCGCCGCCAAAAGCCGCGCCTCCGATCCCCAATAGGGCAGCCCCGACACATGCCAGACCCATGCCCGCCACCCCTCGGGCTTGCCTCCCGCCAGTTCCGGGTCGCGCCCCTCGATGTTGGTCCAGCGGTGGTGCGCCAGGTGAAAGTAGCGAAACCACTCGAACGGCAGCAGCAGCAGAAAGCCCGCCAGCCGCCCCGCCCATTCGTTCAGCCACGGCGTCCGGAACGGCGTCTTGTGCGTCGCCTCATGCTCCAGCGTGAAAAGAAATACCACCAGCACGCCCTGCACCGGCAACAGCGCCCACCACCCCGGCACTCCCGCCGCGATCAGCCCCCCAACCAGCGCAATCGCCCCCAGATGCCCCGCCAGATGCCTCACGCCCGGGCCGTCCGAAACCGCCGTCAAATCCGCCCGCACCTCAGGCGCCAGCCCCGCCACGAAGTCCCGATGGTCCATCACCCTATCTCGAACCCTTCGGGCGCCAGTTCGAACCCATCGAACCGAAACCCCGGGCTGACCGTGCAACTGACCAGCGACCACGCCCCCGTGGTCCGCGCCGCCTGCCACCAGCCCTTTGGCACCACCGCCTGCACCGCCTGACCGTCTAGCACCGCAGCGCCCATCACCACCTCCTGCGCAGGCCCGGCCGCCGTTTCGGCCAGCCCCAGCACCAAGGGCGCGCCCGCGTGCCACAGCCAGATTTCATCCGCATCCACCCGGTGCCAATGGCTCCGCTCGCCCGTCGCCAGCAGGAACAGGATCGCCGTTCCCGACGCGCGGCCCGCAATCTCCGGCCCCGCCCAAGTTTGCCGATACCAGCCACCCTCCGGGTGCCGCGCCAACGCCAGATGTGCGATGATCCTCTCTGCCTCGGTCATGCCGTAGCCCTTTCACTTGGCCTCACAGAATGGCAGGATGCGGGCGCATGACAAGCATCCTCATCCTCGGCGCGGGCCTCCTCGGTGCCAGCCTTGCCCACCGCCTTGCCGCCGGTGGCCACGCCGTCACCATCATCGACGCAAGCCTTCCCGCAACCGAAGCCTCCGGGCGCAGCTTCGGCTGGATCAACGCCAGCTTTTATGGCTCCACCGCGCACTTCCACCTGCGCCATGCCGCCATCGCCGCGCACCACCGCCTCGCGGCCGAGGTGCCCGACACCGGCCACCACTGGACCGGCTGCCTCTGGTGGGAAGACGAAACCGTTGATGCCAAAGCCGAAACCCTCGCAGCCCTCGGCTACCCCGTCCGCATCCTTACCCGCGCCGAGGTTGCGGCCCTTGAACCGAACCTCGCCACCCCACCCGCCCACGCGCTCCACTTCTCCGCCGAAGGCGCGGTCGACGCCGCGCACCTGACGCACCGCCTGCTGGCGACGGCTTCCCGCCACGGCGCGCGCCTTTTCACCGGCACCCGCGCCACTGCGCTTTTGACCAAAGGCGGCCGCATCACCGGCGCGTTGACCGAGGCTGGCCCATTCCACGCCGACCATACCCTGCTCGCCACCGGGACCGGTACGCCCGCGCTCCTCGCGCCCCTCGGCCTCACCCTGCCGATGCTGAACCGCCCCGGCGCGATGCTGCGAACGCAAGCCCTGCCGCGTCTTGTCAGCCACATCCTTGCCACGCCGACGCAGGAACTCCGGCAAGACCCGCAAGGCCACCTCCTTGCACCCGCAAGCGCCAGCCACCAATCCGACACCAGCGAAACCCTGCCCAATCCGGCGCAGGCCGCCGCCGAAACCCTCGCCCGGCTGCAGGTCCTATTCCCGCAAACGCCGCTGCATATCGAAAGCCTAACGCAGGCCCACCGCCCGGTTCCCGGCGACGGTCTGCCGCTGGCAGGCCCGATCCCCGGCCATCCGAACCTCTGGCTTGCGCTGATGCACTCCGGCGTCACCCTCGCGCCGCTGGTGGCCGAGCTTCTTGCGGCCGAAATCGCAGGGCAGGGTGCCGACCCGCTCCTTGCCCCGTTCCGCCCCGACCGCCTGCTTTGAAACGAAAACGGGCGCCCCAATGGGCGCCCGCTTCGTAACCTGTCGCGAAAGCCTCACGCCCGCAGGATGCTCCGTCCGGCATATTCCGCCGTCTCGCCCAGCAGTTCCTCGATCCGGATCAGCTGGTTGTACTTCGCCAACCGGTCCGACCGGCTCAGCGACCCGGTCTTGATCTGCCCGCAGTTGGTGGCAACGGCAAGGTCGGCGATCGTCGCGTCCTCGGTCTCGCCCGACCTGTGGCTCATCACATTGGTATAGCGCGCCCGGTGCGCCATCTCGACCGCCTGCAGCGTTTCGGTCAGGGTGCCGATCTGGTTCACTTTCACCAGCATCGAATTGGCGCAACCGGCCTTGATGCCTTCGGCCAACCGGCGCGGGTTGGTCACGAACAGATCGTCGCCCACCAGTTGGATCTTGTCGCCCAGCGTGTCGGTCAACAGCTTCCAGCCCGCCCAGTCATCCTCGGAACAGCCGTCTTCGATGCTGATGATCGGATAATCTTTGGCCAGCCCTGCAAGGAATGCCACGTTCTCCTCGATGGACAGCGACTTGCCTTCGCCCTTCATCTCGTACTTGCCGCCCCGGAAGTATTCCGTCGCCGCGCAATCCAGCGCCAGGAAGATATCCTCACCCGGCGTATACCCTGCCTTCTCGATGGATTTCAGAATGAAATCAAGCGCATCGCGGGCAGAGCTCAGATTCGGTGCGAACCCGCCCTCGTCACCGATCCCGGTGTTGTGGCCCGCGTTCTGCAATTCCTTCTTCAGCGTGTGGAACACCTCAGATCCCATCCGCACCGCCTCGCGGATGTCCTGCGCCCCGACCGGCATGATCATGAATTCCTGAATGTCGATCGGGTTGTCGGCATGTTCGCCGCCGTTGATGATGTTCATCATCGGCACCGGCAGGATGCGCGCGGACGTGCCGCCAACGTAGCGATAAAGCGGTTGGCCGCTGAACTCCGCCGCCGCCTTCGCCACCGCCAGTGACACGCCCAGAATGGCATTTGCCCCCAACCGCGACTTGTTCGGCGTCCCGTCCATCTCGATCATGGTGCGGTCGATGCCGACCTGCTCGGTCGCGTCAAAGCCCACGATTTCTTCGGCGATCTCGCCGTTCACCGCAGCCACGGCCTCCAGCACGCCCTTGCCCTTGTAGCGCGCCGGATCGCCATCGCGCCGCTCGTTGGCTTCATGCGCGCCCGTCGATGCGCCCGAGGGAACGGCGGCGCGGCCCATCGAGCCGTCCTCCAGATAGACGTCCACCTCGACCGTCGGGTTGCCCCGGCTGTCCAGAATTTCGCGGGCGTGAATGTCGATGATCGTGCTCATGGCGGCGCTCCCTTGGGGCGGATGATGCTCTCGCCGCCCCTTTACCCCGGCTCATCCCCTATGGGAAGCGCGTTTCCGCGCCCGTTCGCGTGCAAAGGAGTAAAGCCCCGACCCGATGATCAGCGCCGCCCCGGCATAGGTCCACCCGTCCGGCCACTCGCCAAAGACCAGCGCGCCTATGGCCATCGCGAACACCAGCCGCGTATAGCGGAACGGCGCCACCACCGAAACCTCGCCCGTACGCGTCGCCGCGGTGATCGCCCAATACCCCGCCGTGCCGAACGCCACCGCGCCCAACAGCACCAGCCCCTGACCCGCCGTCACCGCCCGCACCTCACCCGAGGCCAGCATCATCCCCGCCCCCAAGACCGCCACCGCCATCAGCCCCCAGGCCGACACCTGCGCCGTCGTCACCACCGCCGGTATCCGCCGCGAGGCCAGATCACGCAGCGTCAGGCCAGCGACCGTGACCAGCACGAAAAGCGCCTCTGGGCGAAACCCGTCCATCCCCGGCCGGATCACCAAAAGCACCCCGGCAAACCCCACCGCAATCGCCGTCCAGCGCCGCCAGCCCACCTGTTCGTGCATGAACAGCGCCGCCGCCATCGTCACCGCCAGAGGCATCGCTTGCAGCACCGCCGAAACCGTCGACAACGGCACCGTGGCCAAGGCTGCAACATACCCCGCCGACCCGATCATCTCGCCGATGTTGCGCGCGATCACCGCCGGTTGCAGCGCCTCGCGCACCAGAATGCGCTGCCCCTGCGCCCAGGCCATTGCCACGAACACCGGCAGCCCGAACGCGCCCGACACGAAAATGATCTGACCGACGGGCAGCCCCACCGCGGCCCATTTCAAAAACATGTCCTCGACCCCGAACAAGGCCATCGACGCGACCATCAAGAGGATGCCGCGCAGATTCTGGCTGCTTGCGTGGGATGCGATCATCCGCGCCTCCTACCGCGCCGCCGCGCCAAACGAAAGCCGCTCTGCTTGCCCTTCATCGCCCGCACAGGCACAAGGGCGCGGAAGTCAAAGGGGCAGGCGATGAACCGCAAGGACAGGCTCGATGCGTTCGGCGGCGCGATGGTGGTGGGTGTCATGCTCCTCCTCGCGTTCAACCAGATCATCGTCAAGGTGGTGAACGCGGGCCTGCAACCGGTGTTCTTCGCCGGCCTGCGCTCCCTTCTCGCGATCTTCTTCGTCTGGGCCTGGCTCGTCTGGCGCAAGCGCCCGCCGCGCCTGACGCGCGCCACGCTGCCCACCGGCCTTCTTATGGGCGCGGTCTTCGCGCTCGAATTCCTCTGCCTCTTCGTGGCGCTCGACCTCACCACAGTGGGCCGCACCTCGGTGATCTTCTATTCCATGCCGGTCTGGTTCGCGCTCATGGCGCATTTCGGCCTTGGCGACCGGATCACCCCGATCCGCGCCGCTGGCCTCCTTCTCGCCTTCGCGGGCGCTGCATGGGCGATCCTGTCGGGCCCGACCACCGGGCAGGGCTCCCTCACCGGCGATCTTTTTGCCCTGACCGGCGCGTTCTGCTGGGCCGGCACCGCCTACATCGCCCGCCGCCCCGTGATGCGCGCCGAAGGGCCCGAGATGCAGCTTTTCTGGATGGTCCTCGTCTCCGCTCCGCTCCTCCTTCTCGCCGCGCCGTTCTTTGGCCCTCTGATCCGCGATCTGCAACCGATCCACCTCTTCTGGCTGGTGTTCCAGGCCTCCATCGTCGTCGCGGGCGGTTTCGTGTCATGGCTCTGGCTGATGTCGGTCTACCCGGCCTCCACCGTGGCCTCGTTTTCCTTCCTCACGCCGATCTTCGCGCTCACCCTCGGTGCCCTGATTTTCGGCGAAACCGTCACCTGGGCGATTCTCGGCGCGGCTGTTCTGGTGGCGGCCGGCATCGTGCTCATCAACCGCCCGGCGCGCGGCTAATTCGGGCCAAACCGCCAGAATCGCTCCGCAGCCCGTCGTCCACAGGCAGGGCAGGGCACCAGCCTGTCTCAAGCCGTCTGCACAACCGGGCGCGTTTCCTCACAAATCCCGCTCTCCTCAGAGATCGGGTGAAGATTGTCCCCACGGCTGTCCACAACCATGCGCTGAACTTGATGACGTTCGCGTGACTGTGACATCGCCGCGTCAAGGTTAAAAATCCGCAAGCATCGCAAATAAATCCGTTGAACGGCGCCTGCGAATACGACAGTTTGACAGCGCGGCCGGGGTCAACACCATATCTAGTGCCGTGCGAGGTTGAAGCAGTCAGACAGTCACCGCCAACCCCGGATCAACCGGGTGGCGCCTGCAAGACGGGTTTTCCTCGTTTCAATCAATATCGGCCAGCGCGCCGCAAAAACGGGATCAGGGGCATGAAGATCGAGCGGAAGTTCACCACCGAGGCGACAGGCGCTTATGGCGCAATGGCGTTTAACACCACCGTTTCCGAAATCCGCAACCCGGATGGCACCGTTGTGTTCCGCAACGACGCCGTCGAGGTGCCCGAGGGCTGGAGCCAGGTCGCCTCCGACGTGCTCGCCCAGAAGTATTTCCGCAAGGCCGGCATCCCGGCACGGCTGAAGCGCGTCAAGGAAAAGGGCGTGCCCGAATTCCTCTGGCGCTCGGTCTCCGACGAAGCCGCGCTTGCCGAACTTCCCGCAGATCAGCGTAACGTCGGCGAAACCTCGTCCAAGCAGGTCTTCGACCGCCTTGCCGGCGCGTGGGCCTACTGGGGCTGGAAGGGTGGCTACTTCACCACCGAATCCGACGCCCGCGCCTATTTTGACGAGATGCGCTTCATGCTGGCCCGCCAGATGGCCGCCCCGAACAGCCCGCAGTGGTTCAACACCGGCCTGCATTGGGCCTACGGCATCGACGGCCCGTCCCAGGGCCACTATTACGTCGACCACAAGACCGGCGTGCTGACCAAATCCACCTCCGCCTACGAACACCCGCAGCCGCACGCCTGCTTCATCCAGTCGGTCAAGGACGACCTCGTCGGCGACGGCGGCATCATGGACCTCTGGGTGCGTGAGGCGCGTCTGTTCAAATACGGTTCCGGCACCGGCACCAACTTCTCCTCGCTTCGCGGCGAAGGGGAAAAGTTGTCGGGCGGCGGCAAATCCTCCGGCCTGATGGGCTTCCTGAAAATCGGTGACCGCGCTGCCGGCGCCATCAAGTCCGGCGGCACCACCCGCCGCGCCGCCAAGATGGTCATCATCGACATGGACCACCCCGATGTCGAAGACTTCATCAACTGGAAGGTCATCGAGGAACAGAAGGTCGCCTCCCTCGTCGCCGGTTCCAAGATGCACGAGGCCCGCCTCAACGACATCTTCGCTGCGATCAAAGCCTTCGACGGCACTATGGAAGGTGCCACCGACCCCGCCGCCAACCCCGCGCTGAAAGCCGCGATCAAGGCCGCGAAAAAGTCGATGATCCCCGACACCTACACCAACCGCATCCTGCAATACGCCCGCCAAGGCTTCACATCGATCGAGTTCCCGACCTACGACACCGACTGGGACTCGGAGGCCTACATCTCTGTCTCCGGCCAGAACTCCAACAACTCCGTCCGCGTCACCGATGCCTTCCTCAAGGCCGTCAAGGAAGACAAGCCGTGGGAACTCATCCGCCGCACCGACGGCAAGGTCGCCAAGACCGTCTCGGCACGTGAGCTGTGGGACCAGATCGGCCACGCCGCCTGGGCCTGCGCCGACCCCGGCATCCAATTCCACGACACCGTCAACGCCTGGCACACCTGCCCCGAAGATGGCGCGATCCGCGGCTCCAACCCCTGCTCGGAATACATGTTCCTCGACGACACCGCCTGCAATCTGGCGTCGATGAACCTCCTCACTTTCTTTCACGACGGCAAGTTCGATGCGGAGGCTTACGTCCACGCCTCGCGCCTCTGGACCGTCACGCTGGAAATCTCGGTGATGATGGCGCAGTTCCCGTCGCAGGAAATCGCCAAACTTTCTTACGACTTCCGCACCCTCGGCCTCGGCTACGCCAACATCGGCGGCCTCCTGATGAATATGGGCCTCGGCTATGACAGCAAGGAAGGCCGCGCGCTTTGCGGCGCCCTGACCGCCGTGATGACCGGCATCTCCTACGCCACCTCGGCTGAGATCGCCAAGGAACTTGGCCCCTTCGCCGGCTACGCCCGCAACCGTGACCACATGCTCCGCGTCATCCGCAACCACCGCGCTGCCGCCCACGCGACCGGCGTCTACGAAGGCCTGAACGTCCCGGCTGTCGCCCTCGACCACGCGAACTGCCCGGACCAGACCCTCGTCGCCCTCGCCAAATCCGCCTGGGACGAGGCCTTGCGCCTCGGTGAAGCGCACGGCTTCCGCAACGCCCAGACCACCGTGATCGCCCCCACCGGCACCATCGGCCTCGTGATGGATTGCGACACCACCGGCATCGAGCCCGACTTCGCCCTCGTGAAGTTCAAGAAACTCGCTGGCGGCGGCTACTTCAAGATCATCAACCAGTCGGTCCCGGCCGCGCTTGAAAAGCTCGGCTACACCACCGCCCAATCGGCCGAAATCGTCGCCCACGCCGTCGGCCACGCCTCGCTCGGCCAAGCCCCCGGCATCAACCACACCTCGCTCATCGGCCACGGTTTTGGGGCGCGCGAGATCGAGAAGATCGAGGCCGCACTCCCCTCCGCCTTCGACATCAAGTTCGTCTTCAACCAGTGGACCCTCGGCGCCGACTTCTGCAAAGGCACCCTCGGCATCCCCGAAGAAAAGCTGAACGACCCGACCTTCGACCTTCTGCGCCACCTCGGCTTCACCAAAGCCCAGATCGACGCCGCCAACGACCATGTCTGCGGCACGATGACCCTCGAGAACGCCCCGCACCTCAAGCCCGAGCACTACTCGGTCTTCGATTGCGCCAACCCCTGCGGCAAGACCGGCAAGCGCTTCCTGTCGGTCGAATCCCACATCTACATGATGGCCGCCGCGCAGTCGTTCATCTCCGGCGCGATCTCGAAGACCATCAACATGCCGAACTCGGCCACCATCCTTGAAACGCTTGCCGCCTACGAACTCAGCCACTCGCTCGGCATCAAGGCCAACGCGCTTTACCGCGACGGCTCCAAACTCAGCCAGCCGCTGGCGTCGGCGCTGGTCGAGGATGACGAGGAAGCCGAAGAAATCCTGACCAACGGCTCCACGATGGAAAAGGCCACCGTGATCGCGGAAAAGATCATCGAAAAGGTGATCATCAAGGAAATCGTCCGCTCCAACCGCGAGAAACTTCCCGAACGCCGCAAGGGTTACACCCAGAAGGCCATCGTCGGCGGCCACAAGGTCTATCTCCGCACTGGCGAATACCAGGACGGCTCGCTGGGCGAGATTTTCATCGACATGCACAAGGAAGGTGCCGGCTTCCGTGCGATGATGAACAACTTCGCCATCGCCGTCTCGGTAGGCCTGCAATACGGCGTGCCGCTGGAGGAATTTGTCGAGGCCTTCACCTTCACCCGCTTCGAACCCGCGGGCATGGTGCAGGGCAATGACAGCATCAAGAACGCGACCTCGATCCTCGATTACATCTTCCGCGAACTGGCGGTCTCCTACCTCGACCGCACCGACCTCGCCCACGTCGCCCCGAAAGGCGCTTCGTTCGACGATCTCGGACGGGGAGAGGAAGAGGGCAAGCGCAACATCGCCGAAGTGGCCGAGACGAACTCATCGCTTGAATTCCTCAAGCAGATCTCGTCCACCGGCTACCTCCGCAAGCGCGTGCCGCAGGAACTCGTGGTGCACCAGGGTGGCATGAATGCCATGCTCGCCACTGGCACCGATCAGGTCGCGGCGCTGAACATGCTGGCCCCGACAGCCAGCAGCTTCGTGGCCGGGTTCTCGGAAACCACCTCGACCTACGCGCTCTCAAGCGGCACCACCGACGCCCGCTCCAAGGCCAAGCTGCAAGGCTACACCGGCGACAGCTGCTCCGAATGCGGCAACTACACGATGGTCCGCAACGGCTCTTGCCTGAAGTGCAACTCCTGCGGCGGGACGACGGGCTGCAGCTGATCTGAGATTGGGTTGGGGCGGAAGAGTTGCCGCTCGACCGCCCCGGCTTTCCTACGTGTGAATGGCACAGCGCCGGAGAAGCTTTCTCGCTCCTCGCAGGACTATGGGTAGTGGATTAACGAGTGCTTGTGTCAAATGAACGGGCGGGGATCTGCTCCCCGCCCGCTTTTTTACCCGGAACCAAGGGCGAAGCCCGCCGGTCAGCGCCCGCTTCCCGGCCCAGCCACGGGCAGGGCATTCTGCGCGGAAATCGTCCACTGGACGATTTCTGATCGCTCATCTCTCCCCTCAGGCGGGCGCTCCTGCACAGTCACCAGCAGGATAGCCGTGGGAGGGGCTGACCCATAAACCGCCTAAACCAGCCCTTGCTGCGCCCACCCGGCGGTCAGGCGCGGCCCTCTGTCCTGACGACCCCCAACAAACCCACAAGACCGAACGCCCCACCCGCGCTATGCTTCGCCAGTCCGCCCGCGTCACGGAGCACCGCCATGCCCGCCCTCGATTTCTTCTACTTCTTCGGCAGCGCCTACGCCTACCTCTCGGTCCAGCGCATCGGCCGCCTTGCCGCCGAAGCCGGTGTCCATGTCAACTGGCGCCCGATCAACGTCCGCCCGCTGATGGCCCGCAACAACGTCGCCCTCAGAAACGAGACGCTCAAGGTCGCCTACATGTGGCGCGATGTCGCCCGCCGCGCGGCGCACCACGGCCTGCCGTTCAAGCAAGCCCCGATCTGGCCCACCGATCCGACGCTCCTCGCCAACCGCGTCGGCATCGTCGCGGGGCAGGGTGGCTGGTGCGAGGCCTACACCGTCGCCAGCTTCCGCGCCTGGTTTCTTGACGGCCAGCCCCTCGGCACGCGCGAAAGCCTCGCGCAGATCCTCGGCCCTCTCGGGCAGGACGTCGACGCCACCATCGCCTTGGCCGAAACCCCCGAATGTGCCGCCCGCTATGACGCGGAGACCGAGGTCGCGCTTTCGCACGGCGTCTTCGGCTCGCCGTCCTTCGTGGTGAACGGAGAGTTGTTCTGGGGCGACGACCGTCTGGAAGAAGCCCTCCTCTGGGCGCAAGGGCGCCACGCCGTGCAAAACAACCTCCGCGTCTGACCGGGCTCCCCTCCGCCACGCAGCCAACGACGCACCTTCATTCGACCCTTCTCTCCCGGCTTCCTCTTCGCAAAAATATCCCACGGGAGGTCCGGAGGGTGTGAAACCCTCCGGGGCGAGCCAAGGGCCGACCCCGCCAATCCTTAACGAACCCTGAAGCCGCCCTCGCAACCCCTTGAAATCACTGATGCACAAAAGTGTCCCACGGTGGGACACCACCCCGCGTTTGACCCCGCTCCCCCCCGGCGCTACCATCGTCCGATGACCCAAGACCCCGCCCGATCAATGACCAAGGCCCTGCGCGACACCGGCGTCCGCGTGACCCGCCAGCGCGAGGCGCTTCTCAAGGTGCTGACCGAGGCCGACGACCACCCCGACGCGGCCGAACTTCACCGCCGGGCCAAAAGCCTCGACGACAGCGTCTCCCTCGCGACGGTCTACCGCACCCTCTCGGTCCTCGAACGCGAAGGCGTGGTCCAGCGCCTTTCCCTCGAAAACGGCGGCGCCCGCTTCGAAGTGACCGACGCCCCGCACCACGACCACATCGTCGATCTCGACACCGGCCAGATCACCGAGTTCCGCTCCGAAAAGATCGAACAGTTGCAGCGCGAAATCGCCGCCGAGATGGGCTACGACATCGTCCACCATCGGCTGGAGCTTTACTGCCGCAAGACCCGCTAGTCCCCAGCCTCAGACCGTCCTGACCAGCCGCAGCGCATCATAGATCGCGGCATGGGTATTCCGCGCCTCGACCGCGTCGCCGATCCGGAACAACTGGAACCCCGGCACCGCGGGCTGCGCCCGCCCCTCGATCAGCGCGTCATAGTCCACCGCGCCCCGGTTCCCCGACACCGGCTTCAGGTCGAAGTAGATCCCCGCGTTCGGTTGCGTGCCGTGGTTCACCACCACCTGATCGAAGTGCCGCTCCTGCGCCAGCTTCATGTAATCGCTGCCCACGACCGCCTTGATCAGGTTGCCGTCGCGCACCGCCGCCCGCAGCCGATAGGTCACGGTGAAGGTCACCTTCTTGTCCTGCAAGCCGCGCATGTAAGGCACCAGGTTCATCGCCATCACCTCGGGCGCAAAGGTCCGGTCCGGCGTCATAACCTCCACCACCGCCCCGCTGTCGGCCAGCACCTGCGCCGCCTGAAGTGCGGTATGATCGCCCGCATCGTCATAGAGCAATACGTTCGTCCCCGGCTTCACATCGCCCGACAGGATATCCCACGCCGATACCGTCACGTCATTGCCTGCCTCCAGAATATCCTTTTCCGGCAGCCCTCCGGTCGCAATCACCACCACATCGGGGTTCAGCGCCGTCACATCCGCCGCCTCGGCGAAGGCGTTGAACCGGAACTCCACCCCCCGCGCCGCGCATTGCGCCATGCGCCAGTCGATGATGCCGATCATCTCGGCCCGCCGCTTCGATTGCGCGGTCAACAGCACCTGCCCACCGGGCCGATCCGCCGCTTCGAACACCGTCACCGCGTGCCCCCGCTCCGCCGCCACCCGCGCGGCCTCGAGCCCGGCCGGACCGGCGCCGACCACCACGACCCGCTTTTTGACCGCTGCCGGGGCGATGTCATGCGGCATCGTCTCCTCGCGCCCGGTCGAAGGGTTATGGATGCAAAGCGCGATGCCGCCCTGATAGATCCGGTCAAGGCAATAGGTCGCCCCGACGCATGGCCGAATATCCGCCTCGCGCCCCTCGATGATCTTGCGCACGATATGGGGGTCGGCGATATGCGCCCGTGTCATCCCGACCATGTCCAACTGCCCAGAGGCGACCGCATGGCGCGCCGTCGCCACGTCAGGAATGCGGGCCGCATGGAAGGTGGGTAGACCGACCTCGGCCCGCACCCGACCGGCGAAATCCAGATGCGGGGCCGACCGCATCCCTTGAATAGGGATCACGTCGGTCATCGCCGGATCGGTATGGATACGACCCTTGATGATGTTCAGGAAATCGACGTTGCCGCTGTCGCGGAACATCTTGCCGATGGCGATGCCTTCGTCCGCGTCGATGCCGCCGGGATCATCCTCATCCGCCGTATAGCGCACGCCCAGCAGGAAATCCGGCCCCACCCGCTTGCGGCAGGCGGCCAGCACCTCCAGCGAGAATCGCGCGCGGTTTTCAAGGCTGCCGCCATAAGGCGCGGGCAGGGCGTTGGTGAAGGGCGACATGAACTGGTCCATCAGGTGGCCGTAGCATTCGAACTCCACCCCGTCCAAACCCGCCGCCTGCATCCGTTCGGTCGCGTCGGCGTAATCCTCGATGATCCGGGCAATGTCCCAGTCCTCGATCACCTTCGGGAATGCGCGGTGGCTGGGTTCGCGCGATGGCCCTGCCGCCACCGTAGGCAGCCAGTCGCCCTTGTCCCAGCGCGTGCGGCGGCCAAGGTGGGTCAGCTGGATCATCACCGCCGCGCCCGCCTCGTGGCAATCATCGGCCAGCCGCTTCATCCACGGCACTACCTCGTCCTTGTAGGCTAGGATGTTGT
Source organism: Tabrizicola sp. BL-A-41-H6 (assembly GCF_050632395.1). Lineage (GTDB taxonomy): Bacteria > Pseudomonadota > Alphaproteobacteria > Rhodobacterales > Rhodobacteraceae > JAUYQR01. The sequence goes on along the minus strand of NZ_CP192600.1, from coordinate 2,907,514 downwards.
TGAACACCGGCGGGCTGTCCTTCGACACCGCGGCAGACCCCGCCGTCATGGTCAGCGCCACGCCGGCACGGGCGCGTTCCAGATGGTAAAGCCGGTAGCGATCCTTCGGCATCCCGTCCTCGGGGTAGGCCGGTTCATGGCTGGTGGTCATGATCCGGTTGCGCAGGGTCAGATGCTTAAGCTGATAGGGCTGCAACAGCGGATCGTTCGACATGATGGCTCCGAGGGCTGGCGTTTACAGCAATCTGCCGCCGCGCCCCGCCGTCCGTCAATCGCAAACTCGACACATGTGTCGATTTTTGCAGCGCTGCCTCTTGTGTCGCACCATCGGCGGCGTTTACGCTTGCGCCATGACCCTTGATCGCACCGACCGAAGCTGGCGCGGAACACCTGACCTGTGGCTGGACGCCGCCTATGACCTGCTGGTCGAGGCCGGGGTCGAGGCGGTGAAGGTCATGCCGCTCGCGCAGCGCCTTGGCCTGTCGCGCACCTCGTTTTATTGGCACTTTCCGGACCGCGAGGCACTTCTGGCCGGACTGGTGGAACGCTGGCGGGCAAAGAACACCGGCAACCTTGTCGCGCGCTGCGAAGCGCCGGCGGCTACGATTTCGGAAGCGATGCTGAACCTGATCGACTGCTGGGTCGATCCGGCGTTGTTTGACAGCCGCCTTGAATTCGCGATGCGGACATGGGCGCTGACCGACGCCACCGTCAAGGCCGCGATGGAGGAGGCCGATGGCACCCGGCTTGCCGCGATTACCGCGCTTTTCCGCCGCTTCGGCTATGGCGAAACCGAGGCGGATACCCGGGCGCGCACGCTCTACCTTACCCAAGTGGGCTATATCGCAGTCGGGTCCGAGGAAAGTTTCGCGATCCGCATGGGCCGCATCCCCGCCTATGTGCTGACCTTCTCGGGCGTCGCCCCCAACCCTGCCGAAGTCGCGGCGTTCCGGGGACGGCACACGGGCTGAGCCTCAGGCCAGCCGGGTCAGCAGCGCCATCAGCACCGACCGTTCGGTGGCATCAAGCGGTGCGAGGGTATCGCGCGAAATCTCAAGCGCCGTGGCCTTGCGCGCCTCGAACAGTTGCGCCCCTTCCGATGTCAGCGTGACGGTCAGGCGGCGGCGATCGTCAGGGTCGGCGGCGGTGGCGACAAGGCCCAGCTTTGCCAACCGGTCGACCACGCCCTTGATCGTGGCCGCGTCCATCGCCGTCGATCGGCCAAGGTGATTCTGCGACAAGGGGCCGGTTTCGGCCAATCGCGCCAGCACGGCGAACTGCGTCGTCGTCACTTCGGGGATCGCTTCGGAAAAGATCGACAGATGCCGCTGTGTCACACGACGCAGCACATATCCGATCTGTTCATCCAGACTGTAGCGGTGCGGCCTGTCCATCGTCCTTTCGGGATAACCTTCCAAACCCAGCCACGCAAGACAGTTGACAGGCGGCAGGATCGGCCCGCACACTTGTTGCCATACAAACGATTTTCAGGTTCGCCCGTGCAGTCACACGTCCGCCCGCAGACCCTGGATGAAGCCGTCGCCGCGTTGCGGTCCGGTTCGGCGCGGGTGTTGGCTGGGGGCACCGATCTTTACCCCGCCGCGGGTGCGCAGCTGTCCGGCCGCATCCTCGATCTCACAGGGATCAGCGACCTGCGCGGCATCGCGGCCATCGGTGGCGGAATGCGTATCGGCGCCGCCACCACATGGACCGCCATCGCCGAGGCTGACCTGCCGCCCGCGCTTCGCGCCCTGCAACAGGCGGCGCTGCAAGTCGGCGGCCGCCAGATCCAGAACGCCGGCACCCTTGGCGGCAACCTCTGCAACGCTTCGCCCGCCGCCGATGGCGTGCCGCCGCTGCTGGCCGCCGACGCCGAGGTAGAGCTTCTGTCGCCCGCCGGCGCCCGCCGATTGCCGCTAAGCACTTTCCTGACCGGTCCGCGCCATACAGCCCTCCGCCCCGGCGAGCTTCTGGTCGCGGTTCATATCCCGTCCTCCGGCCTTACCGGACGTTCCACCTTCCTCAAGCTTGGCGCGCGCAGCCATCTGGTCATCTCCATCGTCATGGTCGCGGCGCGCATCGTGCTGGACGGGGGCAGGGTGGCCAACGCCGCCATTGCCGTCGGTTCCTGCTCGGGCACCGCGCAGCGCCTTCCGCTGGTCGAGGCTTCCCTGATCGGCGCCACCCCGCACGAAGCCGCCAGGCGCATCCGCCCCGCCGATGTCGCCGCCGCGCTGTCGCCCATCGACGACATCCGCGCCACCGCCGTCTACCGCCTGACTGCCGCCACCGAACTTGTCACCCGCGCCGTGGTCGAGGTGACCCGATGATCGCCTTCACCCTGAACGGCCAGCCCGTCACCACCGACGCGCCCCCCACCGAACGGCTAAGCGAGGTCTTGCGCGAACGTCTCGGCCTCAAAGGCACCAAAGTCGGCTGCGATGCTGGCGATTGCGGGGCCTGCACCGTGCTGGTCGACGGTGCGTCATTCTGCGCCTGCCTGATGCCCGCCGCACAAGTGTCGGGCCGTGAGGTGCAAACGGTCGAGGCCGAAACCCCCACGCTTACCCGCCTCCGCGCCGCGTTCCTGCGTCACGGTGCGGCGCAATGCGGCATCTGCACGCCCGGAATGCTGATGGCCGCCGCCGACCTTCTGTCTCGCACCCCCAAACCAACCCGGACCGAAGTTGAAACCGGCCTCGGTGGCGTCCTCTGCCGCTGCACCGGCTACGCCAAGATCATCACGGCAGTCTGCGACGCAGGGCAGGGCGCCCCGACCGCGCTCTCTGGCGCCATTGGCCAGCGCATTGAGCGGCTGGATGGGGCGGCCAAGGTCGCGGGCGACAGATTCGGTGCCGACGAATGGCCCGAGGGCGCGCTTGTCCTCAAGGCGGTCCGCTCGCCGTACGCCCATACCGCCTTTATAATTGGCGACCTTGGCGCGTTCAGCGCTCGGCCGGGTGTCGCCGCCGTATTCACCGCCGCCGACATTCCGGGACGCAACGCGTTTTCAGTGATTCCGCCCTTCGCGGATCAACCCGCCATCGCCGCCTCTCCCGCCCGGTTCCGCGGCGAATGCGTGGCCGTCGTCGCGTTTGAACCCGGAACTGACCCGGACCTGACGGATTTCCCGGTCACCTTCACTCCGCTTCCCGCCCTCACCACTCCCGCCGATGCCGAAACCGGCGCCCCTCTCCACGCCAACCGCCCCGGTAACGTCCTCGTCGAGGGCCGCGTCCGCAAGGGCGACGCCGCAACGGCCCTCGCCACCTCGGCCCATATCGTCGAAGGCCAGATGACCACCGCCTTCGTCGAACACGCCTACATCGAACCCGAGGCTGGCTCCGCCTGGATGGACGGCGAAATCCTCACCATCCGCGCCTGCACCCAAGCGCCGGGGATGGACCGCGAAGATACCGCCGCGATCCTCGGCCTTCCTCAGACCCGCGTCCGGATCATCCCCTCCGCCGTTGGCGGCGGCTTCGGCTCGAAACTGGACATCTCGCTCCAACCCCTCCTCGGCCTCGTCGCCCTCAAAACCGGCCGCCCCTGCCGCATGACCTACAGTCGTCAGGAAAGCATGGCCTCCACCACCAAGCGCCACCCCGCCGAAATGACCGGCCGCATCGGCTGCGACGCGACAGGCCGGATCACCGCCGTCGACTTCGAAGGCCGCTTCAACACCGGCGCCTATTCCAGCTGGGGCCCCACCGTCGCGAACCGCGTCCCGGTCCACGTCTCCGGCCCCTACCGCACGCCCCACATTACCGCGAAGGCCCGCGCGATCCACACCCACGGCCCCGTCTCCGGCGCGTTCCGTGGCTTTGGAGTGCCGCAAGGCGCCCTCTGGCAGGAAACCCTCTACGACCGCCTCGCCGACAAGGCCAGGATCGACCGGCTGGAATTTCGCATCCTGAACGCGCTCTGCGACGGCGATGCCTCGGCCACCGGGCAGATCCTGCACGCTACCGGCATCGCCCCCTGCCTCGAGGCGCTGCGCCCCCACTGGCACCGTGCGCTGGCCGAAGCCAAGGCCCAGCCCAACCGCGGCGTCGGCGTCGCCTCCTGCTGGTATGGCTGCGGCAATACCGCCCTGCCGAACCCCTCCACCATCCGCATCGGCCTCTCCCACACGGGCCACATCATGCTCCACCAAGGCGCCACCGACATCGGTCAAGGTTCCAACACCGTCATCCCCCAGATCGCCGCCGAAGCCCTGGGCCTGCCGCTCGCAGCCTTCCGCCTGATCGGCCCCGACACCGCCCTAACACCCGACGCAGGCAAGACCTCCGCAAGCCGCCAGACCTTCGTCACCGGCCGTGCCGCCAAAGCCGCGGCCGAGGCGCTGCGCCACGCCATCCTCCGCCTCGCTAACGCAGGGCAGGGCGCCAGCCTGGCGCTTGACGGCGCAACCCTCACCGTCCGCGAAGGCACGACCCTCCGCCACGTCGACCTCGCAGCCCTTCCGCGCGACCTCCACGGCTACGCCCTCTCCTCCGAAGAAACCTACGATCCCCCGACCTCGCCCCTCGACGCCGATGGCCAGGGCAAACCCTACGCACTTTACGGCTACGGCGCGCAGATGGTGGAACTGGAGGTTGACCCGTCCCTCGGCACCACGCGTCTCTTGAAGATCACCGCCGCGCACGACGTGGGCCGCGCGATCAACCCGACCCTCGCCGAAGGCCAGATCGAAGGCGGCATCGCTCAGGGCATCGGCCTTGCGCTCATGGAGGATTACATCGCCGGTCGCACCGAAAACCTGCACGACTACCTGATCCCCACCTTCGGCGATGTGCCCCCGATCGAAAGCCTCCTGATCGAAGTGCCCGATCCCGAAGGTCCGTTCGGCGCCAAGGGCCTTGGCGAACACGTCCTGATCCCCACCGCTCCGGCCATCCTCAACGCCATCCGCCACGCTACCGGTGCAGAACTCACCCGCGTCCCCGCCCTGCCGCACCGCGTCCGCGCCGCGATGGAGGCCCGCACATGACCCGCTTCCAGCTTCCCCTTCGCGAAATATCCTCCGGGGGTGCGGGGGTGGAAAACCCCCGCTGCAACGGCAAGGCCGGGGGCACCAGATGACCGACGCGCCCGAAAAGATCCGCTGCGATGCCTGCCCGGTGATGTGCTACATCGCGCCGGGGCAAACCGGCGCCTGCGACCGCTACGCAAATGCCGGTGGCCGCATCGTGCGCACCGATCCCGTGGTGATGCTGACCCACGCGCTCGATGTCGGCCACCGCATCGTCCCCTTCGCCCTGCGCGACTGGGACGGCGATCCCATCCCCTCCGGGCCGATGCCCGCCGACACCACCGTCACCGGCATCGGCTCGGGCACCACCTACCCCGATTACAAGCCCGCGCCCTTCATCGTATCGTCCCGCGTCGACGGTGCCGACATGGTCACCGTCGTCACCGAGGCGATCTTTTCCTACTGCGGCCTCAAGGTGAAAATCGACACCGACCGCTTCCTCGGCCCCGAGGGCGCCGTCGTGCGGGCGGAAGGTGAACCGGTCGGCCATGTCACCACCGCCGAATACGGCAGCCAGATGCTGTCGCTTGGTGGCGTCCATCACCTGACGGGCGGCAGCAAGGCCGAAGGCCGCGTCACCTGCGCGGCCATGCTGGCGCTTTGCAACGGCGATGCGGTGACGCTGGTCATCGACGGCGGGTCTACTGTCACCGTTCAGGCGGGCCACCCGCCCATAGTCGACGGCAGGCCTGAGCGGCGGATGCGGGTCGGCTGCGGCTCGGCAACCATCGGCATGTTCGCCAGCCAGTGGCTCGGGCTGGTGGACGAGGTGGTGGTGGTCGACGACCACATCACCGGCGTTGTGTCGGAACACCAGGCGGGCCGCGTGCTTGGCTGGCAACCGACAGGCATCAAGATCAAGGGCCACCGCTCCACTCCCGGCCGCTATTTCCGGGTGTCTGAACCCGGCCTTGGCTGGGGCGGGACAAAGCTGACCGATCCCCTGGAAATCCTCGGCGACTGGAACCCGAAAAAAGGCGCGCGCCCGGGACTGACCCTCCTGATGGTCTCCACCACCGGCGAGGAATATGCCTACTACGCCCTTGACGACGCCCTGATCCCGCAGCCGCGGCCCCTGCCGGACAGGCTGAAGGCCACTGTCGGTCTGATCGACGAAAACTGCGAACCGTCGCTCTGCACCGTCCTCTTCATGGGCGGCGCGGGCGGGTCCTTGCGCGCCGGAGTGACGAAGAACCCGGTCCGCCTGACCCGCTCGGTGCAGTCCGGCATCACCCGCCTCACCTCCGGGGGGGCAGAATGCTACATCTGGCCCGGTGGCGGCATCACCTTCATGGTTGATGTGACCCGGCTGCCGAAAGGCGCCTTCGGCTACGTGCCCACCCCTGCTCTGGTAGCACCGTTGGAGTTCACCCTGCCGCGCGAAGATTACCTTGCGATGGGCGGGCATGACGAGGTGGTGCGCAGCCTTGACGACATCATGGCCAACGGCGGCGAATACCCCACCGCCGCGCGCCTCGAACCTTGGCGGAGCGACGGAATATGATGGCCCCCGCCCAAGCCCGCCGTCTTGGCGATGGCCGCCTGCATCTGCAGCACGGGCCGATCGACCTGATCATCGAGGCCTGGGGGGCGCCCGATGCGGTTGCCGATGCCTACTGCCGCGCCGCGCGCCGGTTCGACACGGTGCTGACCGAACTGGTCGCTGAACTGCCGCTGTTGCGTGCGGTGGGTGCGGCCCCGACCGGGGTCATTGCCTGTCGCATGGCGCGCGCGGTGGCCCCGTTCCGCCCGACCTTCATCACCCCGATGGCTGCGGTCGCGGGGGCGGTTGCGGAAGAGATTCTGGCGTCGCTGGTCGGCCCCGGCATCCTGAAGGCCTATGTCAACAACGGGGGCGACATTGCGGTTCACCTCGGCCCCTTTCAAAGCCTGACCTGCGCGATGGCCGAAGGGCAGGGTAGCCTGACCCTCTCCGGGCAAGATACCGCGCGGGGCATCGCCACCTCGGGCTGGGGTGGGCGCAGCTGGTCTTTCGGCATAGCCGATGCCGTTACCGTGGTGGCGCGCACCGCCGCGATGGCGGATGGCGCCGCCACGATGATCGCCAATGCAGTCGACCTGCCGGGGCACCCCGCCGTCACGCGCCGCCCGGCGAACACCTTGCAGGCCGACACCGACCTTGGGGACAGGCTTGTCACCACCGCAGTAGGCCTCCTGTCCGACACCGACATCGCCCGCGCCCTTGCCGCGGGCCTTGCCGCCGCCGAAGCCTTTCGCGCCCGTGGCCTGATCGATGCGGCGGCCCTTTTCCTGCATTCATCGTGTCGCGTCAGCGGCCCGCATTTCCTTGGTACACATCTTCCGGGCACCCATTCCCTGCCCGCACGGGAGCCCGCTTATGTCTGACTTCACCATCCGCAAGATCGTCCTGCAAGTAGAGGAAATTTTTCACGAAGGCGGCCCCGTCGCCACCCCACCGGCCCTGAAAGGCGCGGTCTACGCGATCTGCGCCAACCCTTTTGCGGGCCGCTACGAGCCGAACCTGCAACCGGCGATGGAGGCACTGAAACCCCTAGCGCTGACCCTTACCGACCGCCTTGTCGCGGCGCTGGGCGGTCGGGCAGGCATCGACGCCTATGGCAAGGGTGCCATCGTCGGCGAAAACGGCGAGCATGAACACGGCGCGATCTGGCACGTCTCGGGCGGCTACGGCATGCGCGACCGGCTGGGCGAATGCCGCGCCATCGTGCCCTCGGCGATGAAGGTCGGCGGCATGGGAACCACGCTCGACGTGCCGCTGGGCCACCTGAATGCGGCCTATGTCCGGTCGCGCTTTGATGTCATCACCATCGCCTGCGAGGACGGGCCGCGCGCCAACGAAGTGCTCTTTGCCCTTGCGATGGCACGCGGAGGCCGCGTGCACAGCCGCATGGGCGGGCTTGAGATTGAACAAGTGAAGGGGGAGGACGGTTTGCGGTGACATCGCATCCGGCGCCAAAATTCTTTGAAGGGTTTTGCCAGGAATTTTCCAGAATTCTTGGGTGTGCCGGCGTCGGCGTGGCGCTCACCTCCGGAACCGCCTTCGCCTGCGCCCTGCCGCCCTCGGTGATCCTGACCCTGCCGACAGGCCATTACATCACCGGTGCTGCACTGACCGTCGGGCTGACCGCGGTCCTAGGTGCGCTTTCGCACCGCCTGCCAAGCCTGACCCCGGTCACGCTCTTGGAACGCCGGGTCTTGGTGCCGGGCGCCGTTTCGTCCTACATCGGGTTTCTGGGGTTTCTCGGCCTGATCCTGATTGGCCTTTTCGGCAGCCGCGACCCGATGCACAACCTGATGACCCTGGTGTTCTGGACCGGCGTCTGGATCGCCATCCCCCTCGGCTCGATGCTGATGGGCAACCTCTGGCGCCCGATAAACCCGTGGACCGGCCCAGTCCGCATTGCCCGCACGCTGATCGGCCGCACCGGTAGCATAGGCCTTTCCCGCTGCGGCCATCTGCCCGCGATCCTCGGCTACGCAGGCTTCGTCTGGTTCCAGATGGTGTCGCTTTCCCCCGACGATCCCGCAGTGCTGGCCCTTACCGCGCTGGCCTACTGGGGGGTGATCTTCGTCCTGGCCGTTCTGGAAGGCGAGGACTGGCTGGAACAGGGAGAGTTCCTGACCGTGCTTTTGGGGATGATTGCCAAGGTCTCGCCCCTCTGGCTTCGCATTGACGGCAACCGCGCAAGGCTGATGGCGGGCTGGCCCGGCGCGCAGGTGCTCGCCTCGCCGCCATTGACCCCTTCGGCCACCATCTTCGTCACCCTTGCGCTTGCCGCCCTCACCTTCGACGGGCTGGCGGAAACCTTCTGGTGGCAGGCGCTGATCGGGGAAAACCCGCTGGAACCGACCGGCCGCTCCGGCGTGATGGTGCAAAACACCATTGGCCTGCTTGCCGTCTGGGTTCTGACCCTGACGCTGATCCTTGGCGTCATCGCCCTTGGCCGCCGCCTTGGTGGCGCGGGCTTTGCCACCGGCCCGGTGATGCTGTCGTTCCTTGCCATCGCCGCAGGCTACCACGCCGCGCATTACCTTGTGATGCTGCTGACCGCCGGGCAATACACCCTTGCCGCGCTGAACGATCCGTTCTTCGTGGGCGAGGCGTGGCTGGGCTTGCCGCCCTTCTACGTCTCGTTCGGGTTCCTGACCGACCCCTCGGTGATGCCGCTGATCTACGCCGCGCAGTTCGTAGCCATCCTTGGCGCGCACCTGCTGGCAGTGGTCCTTGCGCTGAAATTGGCGGGGCAGGGCGCGCGGCCTCTGGCCCACCTGCCGCTGACCGCCCTGATGGTCGCCTATACCGTGCTTGGTCTCTGGCTTTTGTCCACCGCCAGAACCGGATGAAACCAGTGGACAACCTCGGGCATCCCGCCCACCCTTGACCAACGAACAGCCTCCGCCAGAGAGGCCCGCAACAGTGGAGAGAGACAGACATGACCGACAGGACTTCGCTTTTCATCCCCACCCGCCGCTCGCTTCTGAAGGGCGGCGCCGCAGGCCTTGCGCTTGCCGCCATGCCCGGCTTCGTCGGTGCGCAGGCCGCACCGATCAAGGTCGGCTTCCAATTGCACCGCACCGGCATCGGCGCCTCCTACGGCCGCTGGTACGAACGCACCGCACAAGCCGCGCTGAAACTGATCAATGACGGTGGCGGCATCAACGGGCGCCCTGTCGAGATCGTGTTCGAAGATGACGCGACCGACCCGAAGCGTGGCTCCGAAGTGGTCGAGAAACTGACCACGCAGGCTGGCTGCGACGTGGTGATGGGTACGCTTTTCTCTCATGTCGTGATCGGCTCCGCCCCCCGCGCGGCCGAACTCAAGGTGCCTTACCTTGTCTGCTCCGAAGGGTACCACGTCGCCTCCGGCATGTTGAACCGCTGGACGCTGCAACCCGGCATCACCGATGTGCGTAGCCAGATCGCCTCGATGGCGCCGTGGGTTTCGGCCAATCTCGGCAAGAAGATCACGATGATCTTCCCGGATTTCGCCTTTGGCCACGATCACCGCGATTTCTTCACCGCCGCGATGAAGGCCCAAGGCGGCGAGGTGATCGCCCAGATCGCCATTCCGCCGACCGAAACCTCCTTCACCCGCTACTTCCCGCAGATCCCCGCCGAAACCGAGGTGCTTTACCACGTCATGGTCGGCCCCGCCGTCCTGACCTTCGTCAAGGAACTCGGCGAATTCTATGGCTCGGGCACCAAGCCTGCGATGTTCGGCTTCATCGACAGCCTGGAAGCTGTCGACACAGCCACCCCCGGCCTCGAATTCCTCGAAGGCAGCTACTTCTGGGAGGCGCACAATCGCGTCAAACCGGCCGATGCGGGCGAACACGAGGCCGCCTACCGCGCCGCTGTGGGGGTTGATGACAACGGCGCAAGCATCAGCGATGCCGCCGACGTGTCGACCTACAGCCACATGTTTTCGACCTGGGAGACGCTCTTCTTCCTGAAAGCCGCGATGGAGGCCTCGGCCTACACCGGCCCCGCCGACCGCCAGAAACTGGTCGAGGCGATGGAGGCGATGTCCGACTTGCCCTACGGTATTGAACGCCCGCAAGGCGCCAAGATGTTCAACGGCAAAACGCATCAGGTGTTCGGCACCCAGAACATCAGCCAAGTGCAGGGCGGCAAGCTGATCCGCGTGCACCAGACCTCAATGGCCGATGGCGCCTATGAAGACGCGGTCGACTACACGGCGACCTCATTCTGATCGGTTCGCAGCGCATGACACCGCAGGCAAGATCGCTTCCCCTCCCCCTCGTGGGGAGGGGAGAGGGGAGGGGGGCACCGCGGAAAGGCGTGCCTGCCATCATCCCCGTCTCGCTTCCGCACACCGGGGGCAGGGAAGCACTCTTGCCTGTGCGGCGCTCCGCCCACCCGGGAGCCTTCTGACGCATGGCCTTCGGACCTTTCCTGCTTCTGGCCCTGATGGAGGGCATGGTCACCGCAGCCGTCCTTGCACTGGCGGCATCCGGTCTCAGCCTCGTCTTCGGGGTGATGCGCGTGGTGAACGTCGCCCACGGTGAATTCTACATGCTCGGCGCTGTCATCGCCTGGGCGGTCGCGTCCTTCATGCCCGGCCCGCCCGCCGTGGCATTCGCCGCCGCCCTCGTCATTGCGCCCCTCCTTGTGGCAGCCCTCGCTGCGGCCGCCGACGCCCTGATCCTGAAGCGCCTGAACTACGATCCCGAGGCGACCATAGTCGCCACGATCGGCCTGCTTTACATGATACAGCAGGCCACGCTCAGCATCTACGGACCGAACGCAAACCCGGTGAGCGCACCTTTCGAATGGCGCATCCAGCTGCCGTGGTTCGGCTATTCCGGCTACAAGCTTTTCGTGATCCTTGCCGCCGTGCTCGTCCTCCTTGGCCTGTGGGCGATCATGACCCGCACCCGCGCCGGCCTCATTATGCGCGCCACGCAGGTGGACCGGACCACGGCGCAGAGCTTCGGTATCAACGTCGACCGCGTCTACATGGGCACCTTCGCTTTCGGTGCGGGCCTTGCCGCCCTTGCGGGCGTGCTGATCGTCCCGATCCAGCAGGCCCATTACCTGATGGGGGGCGATCCGCTGCTCCTTTCCTTCATCGTCGTCATCATCGGCGGCCTCGGCTCCCTGCGCGGCACCGTCATCGCCGCCCTCTTCATCGGCCTCTCCGACGGGGTGATCTCGATGATGTTTTCACCGACCCTCGCGAAGATCATCGCCACGCTCCTTGTCGCGATGGTGCTGGTGTTCCGCCCGCAAGGCCTGTTCGGGGCGAAGGCATGACCGTAACCGCAAAGGTCTGGGCCCTGCATCTGGCATTGCTCGCCGCCCTCTACGTCGCGCAGTTCCTGCTGCCGCCCTATTACGGCACCAACCTCGCCCGCATCATGGTGCTGGCGGTGTTCGCGATGGGTTACAACCTCGCCTTTGGTTACACCGGGCTTCTCAGCCTCGGCCACGCGCTGTTCTTTGTCGCGGGCATGTATGGCATGGGGCTGCCAAGCTACCTGCTGGAATGGACCGCCCTTCCTTCGCTGATCACTGGCCTTCTTGCCGGGGGCGCGGTCGCCGCCGCCGTGGGCCTTCTGGCGCTGCGCACCGCCGGCGTCAGTTTCATGATCGTCACGCTGATGTTTGCCCAGGCCGGCTACCTGACGATCCTCTACCTCGCGCCCTATACCGGCGGCGACGAAGGCTTTGTTATCGAAACCGCCGGCCGCACCGTCGCCGGCCTCGACCTCGCGCTTGACGGCTACCGCTACACCTTCGCCCTTTTTCTTTTCGCCGCCGCCATGCTCGCCTGCCTGATCCTCGTCCGCTCGCCCTTCGGCCGCACGATGGTCGCGATGCGCGAGAATGAGGAACGCAGCCGGATGCTGGGCTACAACCCCTTCACCATCAAGCTCGCCGCCCTTACCATCTCCGGCCTCTACGCCGGGGCGTCGGGGGCAACCTATGCCATCCTCTTCGGCTACGTCGGCGCCAGCTTTGCTACCATCCAGTATTCGATCCTGCCGATGCTCTATGTCCTTCTGGGCGGGGCCGGGACGGTGATCGGCCCGTTCCTTGGCGCCGCGTTGATGTTCACCTTGATCGAGGCGACGTCGGGCCTCACCTCCGCCTACCTGTTCCTCGTCGGCGCGGCCCTTGTCGCCCTCGTCCTCTTCGCGCCGAAGGGCATCCTCGGCACGATCCGGGAAAGGTGGGTCAAATGGCTCCCCTGATCGAAACCCGTGACCTGACGCTGCATTTTGGCGGCCTCCGCGCGGTCGACGGGGTGGATTTCACCCTGCACGCGGGCGAGATTCACGCGCTGATCGGCCCGAACGGCGCGGGCAAGACCACCTTCGTCAGCCTCCTCTCTGGTCGCCGTCTACCGCAGTCCGGCACGATCACGCTGGTGGGCGAAGACATCACCCGGCTTCCCGCTCACGCGCGGGTCCGCAAGGGCATCGCCTACACCTTCCAGATCACCTCGATCTTCCCGCGCCTGACCGTGTTCGACAACGTGGCGCTTGCCGTGCAATCCCGCGGCGCCCGCGACCTTGGCGCCAAAACCCACGCCGCGCTTGCCCGTGTCGGCCTCGACGCTCTTGCGGGGCAAGAGGCGCAGACCCTCAGCTACGGCCACCAGCGCCTTCTGGAACTGGCGATGGGCCTTGCCCTCAATCCCCGCGTCCTGATCCTCGATGAACCCACCCAAGGCCTTGCCGCCTCGGAAATCGAAGGCTTCAAGACTCTTGTGCGCAGCCTCGCCCCGGCCACCACCGTGCTTCTGATCGAACACAACATGGACCTCGTGATGGACCTTGCGACCCACATCACCGTCCTCAACTTTGGCCAGATCCTCGCCACCGGCACGCCAGCCGAAATCCGCGCCAACCCTCATGTGCAGGAGGCCTACCTTGGCGCTTGAGGTCGCGTCCCTTACTGCGGGCTACGGCCCCGTCACCGTGCTTCACGGCGTCGACTTCCGCGCCGAACCGGGGCAGGTGACCTGCATCATGGGCCGCAACGGGGTGGGCAAATCCACGCTCCTGAAATGCCTGATGGGCCTTGTCCCCGCGACCTCAGGCACCGTCACGCTGGACGGCACGCCGCTCCAGTCCCTGCCACCGCACGAGGTGCCAAGGCGCGGCCTCGCCTATGTCCCGCAAGGCCGCCGCCTTTTCGGGCCTCTCACCGTGGCTGAAAACCTCGCCGTCGGTGACCTCGTCAAAGGCCACGACCCCGACCGCCTCGACCGCATCCTGACGCTGTTCCCGCGCCTGCGCGAACGCCTTGTGCAAACCTCCTCCACCCTCTCTGGCGGCGAACAGCAGATGCTTGCTATCGCCCGCGCGCTTTGCCTTGAACCGAAAGTCCTCCTCCTCGACGAGCCAACCGAAGGCCTGCAACCCTCGATGATCACCCTGATCCAAGAGGCTGTGCTGACCCTGCGCGCCGAAGGCACCGCCATCATCCTTGTTGAACAACGCGTCGATGCCGTGCTGAAAATGGCCGACCGCGTCGCCTTCATGGTCGCAGGCCGGATCGACGCAACCTTGCCGGTGGCGGGCCTGGCGCCCGACGCGCCGGCCTTCCGAACCTACGTGGGTGTGTGAATGACCGGACTTGTCGCAGGCGTCGATGTGGGCGGCACCTTCACCGACCTCGTGATCTTCGACCCCGCCTCGGGTGACGTGCGCCTCGCCAAGGTGCCGACAACGCTGCCGAACCAGTCCGGCGGCGTGCTGGCCGCATTCGAGGCTGCGGGCGCCGACCTCAAGGATATCGACCTCATCGTTCACGGCACCACTACAACCACCAACGCCGTCCTTGAACGCGCGCTTGCCAAGACCGGCCTCATCACCACGATGGGCTTTCGCGACGTGCTCGAACTTGGCCGCCGCACTCGGCCGCACGCCTATGGCATGCACGGCACCTTCACGCCCGTCATCCCCCGCGACCTCCGGCTGGAAATCCCCGAACGGATGGACGCCAAGGGCCGCGTCCTGACGCCGCTAGACGAAGATGCCCTTCGCGCCGCTGTCCGTCACCTTGCCGACCAAGGCTGCGAAAGCCTTGTGATCCATTTCCTGCATGCGTACGCCAACCCCGCCCACGAACGCCGCGCGGCTGAGGTCGCCGCCGAGATCTGGCCCAACCGCTACATCACGATGGGCCACGCGCTTCTGTCGGAAAGCCGCGAATACGAACGCGGCGTGACGGCGGCGGTCAACGCCTCGGTGCAGCCGCTGTTGGAACGCTATGTCGCTCGGTTGGCCGAACAACTGGCCCTGAAAGGATATTCCCGCGACCTTCTGGTGATGAACGGCAACGGCGGCATGGTCGCAGCCAAGGACGTGGCAAAGGAGGCGGTCAAAACCGTCATGTCCGGCCCCGCTTCGGGCGTGATGGCCGCCGTCGCCACCGGACGGCGCGCCGGAATGCCCAACCTTCTGACCTATGACATGGGCGGCACATCGACCGACGTCGCCATGATCCGGGGTGGCATCGCCCCCGTCTCGAACGAGATTGAGGTGGAGTATGCCATGCCGATCCACGTGCCGATGGTCGACGTGCGCACCGTCGGCGCCGGCGGTGGTTCCATCGCGCGGATCGACGCGGGCGGAATGCTTCGCGTCGGCCCGGAAAGCGCGGGCTCCACCCCCGGCCCGATCTGCTACGGTCGCGGCGGCACCCGCGTCACCATCTCAGACGCGAACCTGATCCTCGGCCGCCTTCCCGCCGCCCGGTTCGGTCAGGCGGCCGAGGCCGCACGGCAAGCCATGCAAGACCAGATTGGCACACCCCTCGGCCTGACCACCGAAGAGGCCGCCGAGGCTGTCATCCGCATTGCCAACACCCACATGGCCGGCGCGATCCGCATGGTGTCGATCTCTCTCGGTGCCGACCCCCGCGACTTCGCGCTTTTCGCCTTTGGCGGGGCAGGGCCGCTCCATGCGGTAGCCCTCGCCCGCGAACTGGCGATCCCCCATGTCCTGATCCCCGCCCGCCCCGGCATCACCAATGCCCTTGGCTGCGTGGTGGCCGACCTGCGGCATGATTTCGTCCGCACAGTGAACCGCCCGCTCGATACCGCCGACATGGCCGACCTCCACGCCGTTCTTGCTGGGCAAGAGGCCGAGGGCCGCCGTCTGATCGCCGCCGAAAAGATCACCCTCACCGCCACCCGCGCCGAATACTCCGCCGACATGCAGTTCGTCGGCCAGACCCATCTGCTGCGCGTCGCCCTCCCGAACGCCACCCCCAGTCGCGAGGATCTGCAATCACTGTTCGAGGCCGCCTACCACGCCCGCTTCCGCGTCGATCTTCCGACGATCCGCGCCAACCTCGTCAACCTCAACACCTCCGTCGTCGGCCAGCGCGCCGAACTTGACCTATCGAGCCTGATCGACCCCAAGGGCCGCAAGCCCACCGCCACGCCCACCGATACCCGCCGCGTCTGGTTCGACGGCTGGCACGACACCCCGGTCTACTGGCGCGACCACCTGCCGCTGGACCTGCACCTCACCGGTCCCGCGATCATCGAACAGATGGATACCACTAGCATCATCGACCCCGGCTGCACCGTCACCTCGGACGCCGATGGCAACCTGATCGTGAAAGTTCCGCAATGATCGACCCCGTCACCCTTGCGGTCATCCAGGCCGGCCTGCAGCAGGTCTGCGACGAGATGGACCTAACCTTCTCCCGCGCCGCCTTTTCCCCCGTCATCGCCGAGGCCGACGACCGGTCCGACGGCATCTATTCGGCCACCGACGGCAGCCTGATCGCGCAGGGCTCACGTGGCCTGCCGGTGTTCGTCGGCGTCATGCAGTTTTCCACCCGCACCATCCTTGACCGCATCGCCAAGGGCCTCACCGCCGCCCCGGAACCCGGCGACGTCTACATCGTCAACGACCCCTACCTTGGCGGCACGCACCTGATGGACGTGCGCTTCGCGATGCCGGTCTACCGGGGGGGCGAAATCTTCTGCTGGCTGTCCAACACCGGCCACTGGCCCGATACCGGCGGCGCAGTTCCCGGCGGGTTCTCCGCCAGTGCCATCAGCGCCGAACAGGAAGGGCTGCGCATCCCGCCGGTCAAGCTGTTCAAGAAGGGGCATCTCGATACCGAGATCTACCAGATCATCTGCTCCAACATCCGCGTTTCCGAACAGCGCATCGGCGACGTCAAGGCACAGGCCTCGGCGCTTCTGGTCGGCGCAGACCGCCTCGCCACGCTGCTGGACCGCTACGGCGACGCGACCGTCACCGAAGCCATCGCCGAAATGCGCCGCCTTGCCGCCAAACAGATGCGCGCGATGATCGGCCTCATTCCCGACGGCACCTACAAAAGCACCGCCTTCATCGACAGCGACGGCGTGGTGAACCAACCCCTGACCATCGCGCTGACCGTGACCAAGGCCGAAGGCGCCCTGACCTTCGACTTCGCCGGCTCCTCACCGCCCTGCATGGGGCCGATGAACTCGGTCCGCGCCACGACCTATTCAGCGGTCTACCTTGCCATGCGCCACATCTTCCCGGACGTGCCGATCAGCGCGGGCGCGTTCGAACCCCTCACGATCATCGGGATCGACGGCACTTTCCTCGACGCGCACTACCCCCGCCCGGTGTCAGGCTGCGCCGCCGAAGTCAGCCAGCGCATCGCCGAAGCGGTGTTCGCAGCCCTCGTGCAACCCTTGCCCGCCCACGTCACCGCCGCGCCCGCCGGAACCTCCGGCAACTTCGGGCTTGGCGGACATGATCCCGAACGTGGCCGCGACTACGTGATGTATCAGATCTCGGGCGGTGGCTACGGCGGCAACGCCCTGCACGATGGCCTTGCCAACGGCTGCTCCACCATCGGCATTTCCAAGGCCCCCCCGGTCGAGATAATGGAACAGACCTATCCCGTCCTATACCGCCGCTACGCGCTGCACGAGGGCTCTGGCGGGGCAGGGCAGCATCGCGGGGGCTTCGGCCTTGATTACGAGATCGAACTGCTGCGCGGCGAGGCTCGCGCCAGCTTCGTGATGGATCACGGCCGGGTCGGCCCGCAAGGTGCCTTGGGCGGGCAGGACGGCGCGGTTAACCGGGTCGAGGTGATCCGGGGAGGCGAAACGCTGATTCCCGAACACCTGTCAAAGGCGCAGGACATCGCGCTGAAACCGGGCGACCGAGTGCGCGTCCGCACCCCCGGCGGTGGCGGCTACGGCCCGCCCGCCGACCGCGACCCCGCTCTGGTCGCCGAAGACGTGCGCCTTGGCCGCTACAGCCCGGATCAGGCCGCTAGCCTTTGGCCCGCCGGGAAGTAGTCCTTCCCGGTCCTCAGCCCCTTACTCGGCCACGTGCAGCGCGGTCTGCCGCTTACCGCTGACCCGCTCTTCCAGCGCCGCCAACCGGCCCTGCATCAGCGCCAGTTCTTCCTGCCCGCGCACGATCCGCTCGGCCAGAACATGAGCCTCGGGGCTTTCCGGCTCATCTTCCTTCTTGCCGATCATGCGGCTGAACACCCGGCCCAACAGGCGCGAAACATCATCCATGATCAGGTAGAACGACGGCACCACCACAAGGCTCAGGATCGTCGACACGATGATGCCACCGATCACCGCAATCGCCATCGGCGCGCGGAACGACCCGCCCTCACCGACGCCAAGGGCCGAAGGCAGCATCCCCGCCGACATCGCAATCGAGGTCATTACGATCGGCCGCGCCCGCTTGTGGCCCGCCTCGATCACCGCCTCGACCCGCTTGAAGCCCCGCGCCCGCATCTCGATCACGAAGTCGATCAGCAGGATGGCGTTCTTCGTCACAATCCCCATCAGCATCAGGATACCGATCAGAACCGGCATCGACACCGGGTTGTTGGTCAGGATCAGCGCCGCCGCGACACCGCCGATGGCAAGGGGCAGCGACAACAGGATGGTGAACGGCTGGATCACCGACCGGAACAGCAGGATCAGCACCGCCAGCACCAGCATCAGGCCCATCACCATCGCGTCGACGAAACTGCCGATCAGTTCGCCCTGCACCTCGGCATCCCCGGCGGGGGCGACCCGCACCGATGGCGGCAGTTCCACCGAGGCCACAATCTCGTTGAACCGTGCGGTTGCCGTGTCCAGCGCCACGCCTACCGGCAGACCCGCGCCGATGGTGGCGATGCGTTCGCGGTTCAACCGTTCCACCGCTGCCGGACCTTCGGCGATGGAAATGTCCGCCACCGCGGACAACGGCACCGTCGCCCCGGTCGCCGTGGTCAACTGCAGCGCTGCGATCCGCGACAAGTCTTCGCGCCACGCATCTGCCAATCGCACCCGCACCGGAACCAGCCGGTCGTCGATCGACAGCTTCGCCAGCGCCGCGTCGAAATCACCGATCGTTGCCACCCGCACCACAGCGGCAATCTGCTGCGTCGTGATCCCCAGCCGCGCCGCTTCTTCAAGCCGGGGCGTGATCTGGATTTCCGGCCGGGGAAGGGCGCCTTCTGACGCGACGTTTGCCAGCAAGGGCTCGCCCGACAGCGCCGCCTCCAGCTTTTGCACCGCAAGGTTCAGGTCGGCCTCGTTCGACGACAGGACCGAGAAACTGATGTCGCGCTCGCCGCGGTCGTTCAGCTTGAAGGTGCGCACGTCCGGCACCACCTGAAGCCGTTTGAAAATCTCGGCCTCGATCTCGTTCTGTGGCCGTACTCGGCCATCCGCCGGCGCTTCCGGCAAGATCGCTCCGATCCCCGGCAAGGCCTGCCCAAGGTCCGACAGCTTGCGCGCAAAGCCGTTGTCCAGCCGGTCAAGGATGACCGAGATGCTGGCCCGGCGCACGTCGATGTCACCGGTAGGCGAGGCGCCCCCGACGATCAGCACGCTTTTCACCCCGTCGACGTCCTTGATCGCCTCTCGCATCGCGTCGGTGGTGATCCGCGTCTGCTCGATGCTGGAACCCGGCGGCAGTTCGACCGAAATCGACACCCGGCTCACGTCTTCCGGCGGGAACAGGCTGCCCGGCACCCGCAGCATTGCACTGATCGAAAAGATCACCACCACGATGGCTACCACCATCGTCACGTAATAGGTCGGGAACCGCCAGCCCAGCTTCGGCAAGCGCCGTACCTTCGTCGTGCCGCTGACCAGACGAAGGTAGCCGCGCATGAACGCGCCATCCTTTTCCTCATGGCCCTCGGCGTCCTTGGGGCTCATCAGATAGGCGGCCATCATCGGCGTGATCAATCGCGCCACCGCCAGCGAAAACAGCACCGCAATCGCCACCGTCAACCCGAACTGCCGGAAGTATTGCCCCGGTATCCCCGGCATGAACGACACCGGCACGAACACCGCCACGATGGTAAAGGTGGTGGCGATCACCGCCAGACCGATCTCGTCCGCCGCCTCGATCGCGGCACGGTAGGGCGTCTTGCCCATCCGGATATGCCGCGCGATGTTCTCGATCTCCACGATCGCATCGTCGACCAAAATCCCCGTCGCCAGCGTGATCGCGAGGAAGCTGACCAGGTTCAGCGAAAAGCCCAGCAGGTCCATGATGTAGAACGTCGGCACCGCCGAAAGCGGCAGCGCCACTGCCGTGATCAGCGTCGCGCGCCAGTTGCGCAGGAACATCAGCACCACCAGCACCGCCAGGATCGAGCCTTCCAGCAGCGTGTGGATCGCGCTTTCATAGTTGCCGTAGGTGTAGAACACCGTGTCGTCGATCATCGTGATCTTCACGTCGGGATGCGCCGCGCGCACGCTGTCCAGCGCCGCGTTGGTGGTCTCTGCCACGCTGACTTCCGAAGCGCCCTTGGACCGGAACACCGAGAACGTCACCGCCTCGGCCCCGTCATAGCGGCTGAATGATCGCACTTCCTTGTAAGTGTCGATGATCTCGCCCAGATCGGTCAGCCGCACGAAGCGGCCCGAGGGCAGGGCGATGGTGGTGGCCGCAAGCTGATCCACCGTCGACTGGTCGCCCAGCGTCCGGATCGCCTGTTCGCCCGACCCGATCTCGGACCGGCCCGATCCAAGGTCGACGTTGGTCTGGCTCAGTTGCGACGACACCGCCTGCGCGGTGATGCCAAAGCTGTTAAGCTTGACCGGGTCCAGTTCGATGCGGATTTCCCGTTCCGCCCCGCCGTAACGGTCCACCCGGCCAATGCCGGGACGGCCCTGCAACGACCGGGTGATCGTGTCGTCCACGAACCACGACAGTTCTTCCAGCGTCATGTTCGGTGCGGTGACCGAAAAGTTCATGATCGCCTGACCTTCGATGTCGATCCGGCTGACGATCGGCGCCTCGATCCCGCCCGGCAGGTCGCCCCGGATGCGGTCGATGGCGTCTTTCACTTCCTGCACGGCCTTGTCGGTCGACACGTCCATGCGGAATTCGACCGCCGTGGTCGATACCCCGTCGGTCACGGTCGAGATCACGTTCTTGACCCCGGTGATCCCCGCCACCGCGTCCTCGATCTCCTTGGTGACCTGGCTTTCCAGTTCGGCCGGCGCGGCACCCGCCTGCGCCACCGTCACCGCGACCAATGGCACGTCGATGTTGGGAAAGCGCGTGATCGGCAGGCTGTTGAACGACTGCCAGCCCAGCACCATGAGCATGAAGAACGCCAAGAGCGGCGCTACGGGGTTGCGGATCGACCACGCTGAAAAGTTCATCGCCGTCCCCTCAATTCACTTTTGCCGTATCAGGCACTGGGTTTACCCGGTCGCCCGATTGCACAAACGCGCCGGCCTTCGCCACAACCAGATCACCCGCCGCCAGACCTTCCAGAACCTCGACATAGCTCCCGTCGCGGATGCCGGTCTTGACCACCACCCGCTCGACCACGCCGTCCGTCACCCGCATCACGGTAGAGCCTGACGCATCCGAGCCCACCGCAGTCACCGGCACCGACAGCGTCTCACGCTCAGCCACCAGAATCTCCGCCTCAGCGAACATGCCCGAGCGTAGCTTTTCCGGCTCGTCCACCGCGATCCGCGCACGGCCCAGACGGGTTGTGGCGTTGATCGTCGGTTCCACCAGCCGCACGGTGCCGGAAAGCCCCGCTACGGCCCCGACCGTGTGCAATTCCGCCTTCTGCCCCTCGGCGAGACGCAGGATATCGGCCTCGGCCACGTCGGCGCGCAGTTCCAATGCCCCGTCGCGCACGATCACGAACATCGCCTGACCCGCCGCCGTGGCAATCCCGCCCACCTGCGCGTTGCGCGTCACGACCTTGCCCGCGACCGGGGCTTTCACCTCGGTCCGGGCCAGTTGCAGGTCGACATTCTCCAACTGCGCTTCGCCCAGATCAACCTGCGCCCGCGCAGCCTCCAGCGACTGCCGCGCCACACTGACCCGCGCGGTTGCCGACACCGCGTTGGCGTTGGCGGTATCCGCCGCCGCCTGCGACGCCGAACCCTGTTCGCGCAACTTCGCCGTCCGTTCCGCCACCCGCTGCGCTTCGCCAGCACTTGCCTCGGCCTCGACCAACTGCGCCTCGGCTTGCGCGATCGTCGCCTTCGCCGCGGCCAGCGATGCCACCGCCTGACTGCGCTGCAACTCCAGCGTCTGCTTGGACAGAACCGCCATGACCTGTCCTTCGGTCACCACATCGCCCACATCTACCAGCAACTGTTCCACCGGCTGGCCTTCGATCAAGGGCGCGACCTGCACCTCTTCAACCGGCCCGATCATCCCCGACGCGATCACCCGGTCGCGCAGCATCCGCGACGCGACCTCCGTCACCGTGATCGACGGCAGCGTTTCCACCACGGCCGCCTGTTCGGCCTCTTGGGCGGTCGCGGCCCCCGTCATGACCATCACCGACAGAGCCACCAACTGACCGAACTTGTGAAACGCGCGCATAGCGACCTCAGCCTTCTTGCTTGTCATCGGAAATTTCGCCCAGCACCTGATCAATGATACGCCCCACCAGGGCCGTCAGATCAGCGTCACCCCCGCCATACTGGCTGCTGCGGATCGTCGCAGCCTTCACCAGCATCACCAGAAGCTGCCCCTGCGCCCGGTAGCGCTGCGCCGCCTCTTCGACCGTCCGCCCGGTCACGCCGGCAAAGACGGTGATCAGGTTGGCTATGATCGTCTCTTCCATCTTGGCCGAGGCCAGCCCGACCTCGGGCTTGCGCATCGCCGCCGCGGTGATCTCGGCCCATAGCTGGCCGTCGTCCTGACACTCGCCGCCGATATGTTCCATCATCTTCGCCCGAATCGCGGTCATCGGGTCGCCCGAGGTGCGGATGGCGATGAAATCCTGCTCCATCTCGTGCAGGTCAAGGCCGCACATCGCCTCGACGATTGCGGCTTTCGACTGGAAATAGCGGTAGAAATTGCCGACGCTCATCCCTGCCGCGCGGGCAAGATCCTGCATCGACGCGCCGTCAAAGCCCTTCTCGGCAAAGGCCCGGCGCACCAGGCCAAGAATCTCGTGGCTGCGATCTTCGTAGGTGTTGGCGTGGGCGGCAATAACAGACATGTCAGCCTCGGAATGAACGTTCATTCACTCAAATAGAGATTACCGCCCCTACGTCAAGTGGATTGCATCACCCCGCCCGCCGGACTTGGCTTTTCCGCGAATTTCGCCCAAAGGACAGGCAAAGAGGCGGGCATATCATGGCAACAGGCATAACTTTCAACGTGGCGGCCACAGATGGCGCGGCCCGCACCGGCACGATCAAGACCCCCCGGGGCGAGATTCGCACCCCTGCCTTCATGCCCGTGGGCACCGCCGCAACCGTCAAGGCGATGCTGCCCGAAAGCGTCCGCGCCACCGGGGCCGACATCCTTCTGGGCAACACCTACCACCTGATGCTGCGTCCCACCGCCGAACGCATCGCGGCGTTGGGCGGCCTTCACCGCTTCATGAACTGGCACCGCCCGATCCTCACCGACTCGGGCGGGTTTCAGGTCATGTCTCTGGCATCCTTGCGCAAACTGACCGAGGAGGGCGTGCGCTTTTCCTCCCACATCGACGGCTCGAAACACATGCTGACGCCGGAACGCAGCATGGAAATCCAGAAACTCCTCGGCTCCGACATCGTCATGGCCTTCGACGAATGCCCGGCCCTTCCTGCCACCGACGAAGCGGTGGCCCAGTCCATGCGCCTGTCGATGCGCTGGGCGCAAAGGTCGCGCGACGCGTTCGGCGACCGCCCCGGCCACGCGCTCTTTGGCATCATGCAGGGCGGCGTGAACCGCGACCTCCGTGAAGAATCCGCCAAGGCACTCACCGCCATCGACTTTGACGGATACGCCGTCGGCGGCCTCGCGGTGGGCGAGGGTCAGGAGGCGATGTTTTCCGTCCTCGACTACGCCCCCGGCTTCCTGCCCGATGACAAGCCCCGCTACCTGATGGGGGTCGGCAAGCCCGACGACATCGTCGGCGCCGTGGAACGCGGCATCGACATGATGGATTGCGTGCTGCCGTCCCGCTCAGGCCGCACCGGGCAGGGCTGGACGCCACGCGGCCAGATCAACCTGCGCAACGCCCGCCACCGCGACGACCCGCGCCCCTTGGACGAGGGCTGCACCTGTCCGGCCTGCGCCAACTATTCCCGCGCCTACCTGCATCACGTGGTCAAGGCCGACGAGATCATCGGCTCCATGCTGCTGACCTGGCACAACCTGCACTACTACCAAACCCTGATGCAGGGCTTGCGCAATGCCATCGCAGCGCAAGCCCTCGCTGATTTCGTCGCCCGCTTCCACGAGATGCGGGCCGAAGGCGACATTGATCCGCTCTGATCCGCCTCAAGATTATGGTGGAAGCGGCGACCCGGTCCGTTGTATGCAGCGATCGTGATCCATGGCAGCGCGGTGGCGACTGCCTGTCAAGTCGGGCGAGGACACCAGCATGGCGACACTCAGCTTCTTTGCCCGGCAGGACTCAACCACCGCCAAAAACTCGATCCTGAACCCGATCGGCACGAACCAGGCGCCGACCACTACCATCACTTTCACCGACAACGGCGGCACCGGCGACCTGCTGCTTGATGCCAACGGCGGGTTGGTCGATCCCGACACGCGGGTCATCATCAACGGTGTAACCTACAACTTCACCCTCAGATTCACCGGCACCATGCCCTCGGGCAACTCCCAGGTGCCTGCCAGTCTGGTTGGCAAGAAGGTCGCACTGATCAGCGTGGTGATAAACGGGCAAGTCCGCGAGTATTTCTTCGTCACCGACGGCACGGGCACCCTTGCCCAGATGAATGCCATCGGCAACGGGTCGATCCCGCTGGACGGCCTGACCTTCAACCCGCCGCCGTTCTGTCCCTGCTTCTGCGCCGGCACGATGATCGCAACCCCGTCTGGCCCCCGTGCCGTCGAAACCCTCGCCGCAGGCGACACCGTGCTGAACGAGGATGGCGAGGCGCTGCCAATCCTCTGGGTCGGAAAAAGCCGCGTTTCGCTTGCCGAAGTGCGCGCCAACCCCAAT